>NZ_CP052766.1:3697876-4314189 GCF_002499975.2 Alteromonas pelagimontana | reverse complement strand
CTTTGTGCCAGCGACGACAACGGCAGCGTTGTCTCTACAATGTCTTTCACGATATTCTGTAGCCGCTCCATAAAGCGGTTGAAATACGTTACCAGCTCACCGACTTCATCTTTCGAGTTAGAGGGAATGCGAATAGTCAGATCACCATTTTCCTCGGCGATATTTCGTAACGATTGCACCACGCGATTCAGGTTTCCTCTGATTTCTGAAACAATGGGCCAGGCTGTTGCAAACAAAATGATGATGGTAAGCACGCCCATCACAATGCCCAGCATCAATAAGAACTGCTGAGCTTCATTGTAATCAGAAAATGCCGTATCAAATGCTTCAGCACGGGCTTGCTTAAAACGCAGCAGGTGTTCGGTAACAGTTGTATAACTGGCATTCATTTCTTCTAGCTGCTCGTTCAGTGTGCTGAAGTCAGTGGTGTTGTTTAACATAGATTCAGTAATGGGCAGCGCAAGACTAAAATAGGCGTTAAATTCGTTTAATACGGCGCTTACCTCACCACTTAACTCTGGATCTATGTTCTCGATCTCCCTCAGACTTTGTAGGGTGGCTTCGGCAGAAGCCTGAGCTTGCGCTAATGCTTCGGTATCTCCAGTGGTGACAGCGGCAGCAAGAAGATCACGGATTTCTTCCATACTCGCTAATGCTGTTGAACTTAACTGCAACGCAGGAAAGTCAATATTCTTTGCAACCTTAAGCTGTTTTGCATTTTGGGTAGAAATGTAGCTGTTAATTACGATAAAAACGACGAAACTTGCTGCTCCGATAATAGGAATGAGAAAGATTTTTTTAGCGACTGAAAGTTTTAACAGAAATTTCATTGGGTATCCTGTAAAAAAGCTACTGCCAAATCAGGTAAGACAGTTCTAATATAATAAATAGCTAAGGTTTTGAAATATGCCAAAAGAGATTAAGATGAAAAGTGCGACAGTATGACGTTATCGTTCTTGCACGCTTTAAACTTTAGAACCGTTGAATGTTTTTCCGTGTTCGCTTCCGTAAAAGATGCTTTACATGATGGCTTTTTCCTTCTAACGAATTTATCCACCCTAGAACCAATTACTTTCCGATTTGGCGAGATTGCGCAGTTTCTCAACACACAGTATTACCGTCTCTGTCGGCGCTTTGCGGTGAAGAATATAGACAGGATAGGAAAATTCAGGCGTATCCACTACCCGGTGAAGATCCTGGGAATTCAGATGGCGATTTACCACGCGCGTTCTGAAATAGCCTCTTCCGCCTTCTTTCAGAATATATTGAAGCGCAGCGGGACCGAAATTAAAGTAAATGCGACTTTGGATGAGCTCAGGAAATGCAGCGTCGTGTTGCTCCGCAAATTCCTGCCCCCAATCAACGTAAACATATTCGTCTGCAGGTAGCCTGGCAGACCGCATCCTGGCAGACCGCGTCCTGGCAGACCGCGATGTCACCATGATCAGCTTTTCATCCAAAAGGTGCTCAACACACACATTAGTGGCGTACGCTGGCAAATGAACCAGCGCGATATCGATGAATCCGGCTTTAATATCGCGATTGAGCCGATCAGATTCTGCCACAATAGTGCGCAGCGCAATATCTGGAAAAGACCGACAGATAACGCTCACCCATGCTGATAATAAAGGATTCCACAGGCTTTGCTCGCAGCCAATGGTCAGTACCTCTGATGTTTCAGAGGGCGCAGGCACATCTCGCTTGCTTGCCTCCCATATTTGTATCATTTGATGGGCATAGGGGAGTAAACGTTGGCCATTTTCGGTCAAGTGGGCGCCACTTCGGTTGCGGATCAGTAACGTACACCGAAGCTGTGTTTCCAGATTTTTTATCCGCGCGGTGACAGTAGTTTGGGAGACATGCAGTGCCTTAGCGGCGGCAATCAGACTACCGGATTGGGCAACTGCAATAAAAGTTTGCGCAAGATGAATATCCATAACAATTATGTCTTTTAATATCAAAATATCGAATATTATAAAGCATTAATATTCATTATTCCTCATTTAGAAGGCCTGCTACACTGCCGCGGCTGCTAAAAGGCGTTGATCCGATAACGTCAGGCTCTAATTCACATACATAAGAATCTCTCAAAATTGCGGAAAGACTAACAGGTTATGTTTACCGAACTTAAACACTATATGGGACTGGGACGCGGAACGACTTCAGCCAAAGAAAAAGCTGTGGCTGGTGCGACAGGCATGGTAGCCATTGGCCTGATATATTTTGCAGGACTAAGTTTTGGGCAAAATGCCTATATCTTTGCCGACTGTTTTGTTCTTATTCCCATTGCTGCCACCGCGGTTCTACTTTTTTCCGTACCTCATGGTGCGCTTTCCCAACCGTGGCCGGTCATTGGTGGCAACGTCGTGAGTGCGCTGGTCGGTGTGGTGTGTAGTAACTATATCCACTCGCCGCTGCTGGCTGCCAGCATGGCTGTTGGCGGCGCAATTTTCTTTATGAACTATTTTAAGTGCATTCACCCTCCTGGGGGGGCCACCGCACTCACTGCGGTACTTGGTGGGGATGGCGTAAAGCATTTAGGGTATCTATTCATTCTTTTTCCTGTGTTGTTCAGTGCGGTGATCATGGTGTTACTGGCAATTATTCTGAATTATCCTTTCAAGTGGCGCTTGTATCCCGTACACCTTTTTCACTTAACGCACACTGTACAGCGTGTGGAACCTAGCCAACGGAAATCAGAGATAACCCTTGAAGATTTTATCGCCGCAGTTAATCAACATGATTCCTACATTGATATTACTGAAGAGAGCTGGGTAGAGCTTTTTGAACTGGCTAAACTCAACGCAGAAAAAGAAGTGATTCATCCCAAAGAGATTAAGGTAAATGCTTTTTACAGCAACGGACAGTTGGGAAAAGACTGGTCTGTTCGTGAAGTGTTGCACCGCACAAAAGCCACTGCTAAACACGCTGGACAAGTCACTTTTCAACGGGTAGCCGGCACGACTATCGGCAATATAGAAACATGCAATGTTGAGGAGTTTCGTGCATGGGCGAAGTTCCAGGTGGTGAAAAAAGATTCCTTTTGGCAAAAATGCGGTTGAGAGACGATTTATTCGCCAGCTGCTTATGGCAAAGCTGCTGGCTCAACTGGATTATCCTTATTGGCTAACCGGCTTAAAATCCGCAAATCCCTTTTTATATAGATGCGTCATCAGCCGCTTACCGAATATTTCCTCTCCTTTCGTGCTGAGATGACGGTTATCGGAATACGTAATGTTGCCATCAATAATAAGATCGTCTGGCAGATTCAGCGCAAAAGCATCCATCTTAGTCACGTAAGTAATGTCTTTTGCAGCGAGTTTGCTACGCAATAAAGTATCTACTGTTTTAACTAACGCCACCGCATTTGCAGAAACATTACTTTTAGCTTGCTGCTCAAGCGGCACGTTGTAATCCCAGTAGAAGGGAGGTACTTTTATTGGCGGTAACATTCCAATCATAATGACGTTAAGATCATAACTTTTTTGTAGGGTATCAAGATAACTCACGATCTGGTCGATGTATTCGCCTAAGACCTCAGTAGAATTTGAACTGAACATGTCATTATGGGCAAACAGGCGATCGGGGGTTTGGGTGTACACCACCGTTGACAAGTTTTCCGCGTATTCCTGTGCAAAGGTTTTAAAATCTTCGTACTGACAATGAGGAATATCTTTGGGATTACCATTGTATTTGTGAGCGCGACAGGAGCCTCGGGAAACGCTGACCACAAACGGGTTTTCGCTGTTTCTCGCCACAGCGTTGTAAAGATCCATACCATGGCTACCGCCAAGTATCATTATCCCTTGGTCGAAGCGTTTTGCACATTCTTTAAATCGGGCTATGAAAGCGGGAGAAAATTCAGGCGACCAGAATTTGCACGCCTGTTCATACATATCCTGATGACTGTGGGACTCGCCAGCCACCTGTAGCAGTTCATAGCGGTACATATCGTGTGGTTGAAAAAGCTTCCGCACGGACACATTTTGCTGATAGAGCAGCCCGGCAAGTAGCACCACGGATAAAGACACTGCACTGAGAGAAAATATACGCCGACGTGAGTAGACCTGCTTGTTTCTAAAAGGCGATTCTACGTATTTCCAGCAGAGGGCGCTAACCCCAAAAGTAAGGACAATTAACCCAACTTTAGCTGAAGTGGATAAATGCTCGCCGTAATAAATTTTGGCAAGCGCAAGAACGGGTTGGTGCCACAGGTATAGGCTATAACTCATCAGCCCGATAAAGGTAAATGCTTTAACGGATAATATCGTCGCGGCAAGGTTATATTGTCTGGCGAATAACAACATCAATACTACCCCTGCAACAGGAACGGCTGTCAGCATGGATGGGTGCGGTGTGTTTGGGGTAAATGTAAGATAGCTCAGCATTACCATCAGCATACCTGCCAGCGCTAGTAGGTTTGCAAGAAGAGGTTTAACGTTCTTCACACCATTGCTGGTTATGAGAAAACTGGCTAAAGCGCCCGCCATAAGTTCCCACGCTCTGCTGGGAAGCAAGTAAAAATTTGGAATAGGCGCGGTAACAGCCATGATTTGGGCTAAAGTAATACTTACCAGTAAAATTACAATCAGTAACGCAATGAATAAACGCTTTCCCTGGGGCAGGACTAACATGGCAAGTAACGGGAAGAAAATATAATACTGCTCTTCGACCGCCAGGCTCCAGGTATGAAGCATCGGCGAGAGCTCAGACGCAGAACCAAAATAACCTGATGTTTGCCAAAAGAAAAAGTTGGAGGCAAATACCACCACACTGACGACGCTGGCACCGTAATCGAGCAGCGTTTTCGGGGCAACAGTAATGACAGGAATAACCGCTGACGTCGCGAAAATAACTGCGACTAACGCCGGCAGAATTCTGCGCGCCCGACGCTCATAGAATGTAAGTAATGAGAAGCTATTTTGCTGAATTTCAGTGGTGATGATAGAGGTAATCAAAAAGCCGCTGATTACAAAAAATACATCCACACCAAGATAGCCGCCGCTTACCCCAGGTAGACCCGCATGCATCCAGACTACCGGGAGAATGGCGAGGGCTCTCAAGCCATCTATTTCGCTTCTATACTTCATAAATTCCGTGTTGTTTTGCAAGCAGCTCTGGAAGGCTCCTCACATAAGAAAAGCTTAGCGACTGCTGGTAAAAGTTAATGTTGCTGATCAGAAACCCAAAACGGCAATTAAAGGAATTAAGATCATTAACTGTAAGAAAGTGAGCGCTTTGTTTAAATTGAGGTAGAAGCGCGTTTTAACCTAAGAATTCAACGAGTGAGCACACGACAAATTGAGTCAGCGATAGCGAAATGGTAGGTTCAGTCTTACCGAGGCTTTTTTATCCTGACGTGCGTATTGGCGACAACCTGATTTTGCTCATATTCCACGGTAAAGCGTCGGCTTTTATAAAATAATAAGGAAAAACTCATGCGACGACTTCAAGTTAAAATTGCGGGGCAGTGGCTGCTAGCTTTTGCAATAATTACGCTAAGCGCTTTTAGTGCGGCGGCAGAGAGCCAAGATAAACGGGCCGAATATATCCGCTCACATTATGCTAAATACGAATACCACATTCCCATGCGTGACGGCAAAAAGCTGTTTACCTCAGTGTACATTCCCTACGACAGTTCAAAAAAATACCCGATGTTGATGCAGCGCACGCCTTATCGCGTCGCGCCTTACGGAACTTCGGATTACAAAACCCGCCTGGGGCCAAGCCAAAAGTTTGAGGAAAAAGGCTACATTTTTGTTTTTCAGGACGTGCGTGGAAAGCAAATGTCGGAAGGGGAGTTTGTGAATATGCGTCCCCAGGACGCCTACACACGCGGCAAGGATGCGGTTGATGATGCCACCGACACTTATGACACTATTGATTGGCTGGTGAAAAACGTACCCGGCAACAATGGTAAAGTAGGGATGTGGGGCATTTCCTACCCTGGCTATTACACTTCGGTGTCGGCTATCAACAGCCATAAGGCGCTGAAAGCCATTTCACCGCAGGCGCCCATTGCCGATTGGTTCTTTGATGACTTTCATCGCAATGGCGCATTCTCTACGCCCATGGCTTTTTTATTCTTTGATTCTTTTGATAAACCTCGCGAGGGCGTGTTTCCTTTTCGCGCCAAGGGAGAAAACGAATTGCAGACGCCTGACGGCTATGATTTTTTCAAAAACCTGGGGCCGCATTCTAATGTAGATAAAAAGTACTTTAAGGGTGAACGGCCGTTCTGGAACGAGCTGACGCAGCATCCCAATTACGATGATTATTGGCAGGCACGCAATGTATTACAACACCTGAACGATATTAAACCCGCAGTGATGATTGTGGGCGGCTGGTATGATACCGAAGATCTGTACGGTCCACTTGCTACTTATCAAAAAATGTCTGATGGCAACAAGAAAAAGAATGTCCAAATCGTAATGGGGCCCTGGTACCACGGTCAATGGATTCGGGATAAGGGAACAAACCTGGGTGAGGCACAGTTTGGCTTTGAAACCAGTATCTGGTTTCAGGACAACGTGTTGTTACCTTTCTTTGAGCAACACCTTCGTGAATCTGCCAATGATAGCTATAACGCCAAAGCTACCGTATTTGAAACCGGAGCGAATCGCTGGCGTACCTTTGCACAGTGGCCGCCAAAAAATACCCACAATGAAACCTTATACTTCCAGGGCGAAGAAAAATTAGGTAACAGTAAACCAATGGTCAAAGAAGGGTTTTCTGATTATGTAAGCGATCCTAACAAGCCCGTTCCTCATTCGGCCAATATTAGCCGTGGCTGGGATCGTCCTTATATGGCAGAAGATCAGCGCTTTACCGCGCGTCGCCCAGACGTATTGGTATTTAACTCACCTGAAATGGAAGAAGACATGACCATCGCGGGGCCGGTAGAGGCATCGCTGTGGGTATCTACTGATCAATCGGCTGCTGATTTTGTGGTCAAAATTATTGATGTATTTCCAGGTGTCGATGAAAACTCCAATGAAATGGATGCTAAAACGGGTAATCGTCATGAGTTGGTTCGCTGGGGTATAATGCGTGGTCGGTTCAGAAACAGCTTCAGTGCGCCTGAACCCTTTACCCCAAATAAGCCGACGCTGGTTAAATTTGAGCTGTATGATCTGCTGCATAATTTCAAACGCGGTCATAAGTTGCAGATTCAAATCCAAAGCAGTATTTTTCCGTTTCTGGACAGAAACCCGCAAAATTATGTTGATAACATTTTTAATGCCACGCCTAAAGATTATGTGCGTGCGCAACATAAGGTTTATCATAATACCGAGTTTCCCAGCCACATCGCCTTTGATGTGCTGAGCAAATAACAGGAATAAGGCGCTCAGACTTGAGCGCTTTGCCTACTTTACCCTTAAACAAAGATTAAAATCCCGTACGCCAACTGACGATGAGTAAACGAGGGACGGGAGCAGTGCGTACACAAAAAAAGACTGGCTATATTTTTTCACCGAATCTTCGTATTATACCAATCCATAGTCAGAACTCATCGCTATGGATTGGCAATATTATTGGCTTTTAACTACATATATCCCACCTTACGTAAGGTTATCGCTATGAAAACCGCATTAATTTCAGTGGCTGAATTACAGCAGGCGTTAGTGCAGGAACCGCTGATGATACTTCGTGCATTGATGAAAGATCCGATTAATGGTACCGCTGACAATCATCAATCCGATTTTTTGCCTAATACATTTAATTTTGATATTGATAGTGAAGGAAGCGATCCCTCATCGTCTTTACCTCATACTTTCCCCGGCGTTGACACGCTGGCGCTTCATCTGGGGCACATTGGCTTAAGCATCGATACACCCGTAGTGGTTTACGATAACCACGGTATTTATTCAGCGCCCCGCGTGTGGTGGTTGTTGAAAGCGCTGGGTCATAAAAATGTGAAGATTCTTGATGGCGGTTTACCGGCGTGGAAGGCCGCTGCGTTACCCATTAATCCGGGCTCTGCAGTGCCGGGACACAATCGTTTTTACGAACCTCAGCCTGAAGCTGACTGGTTTGTTGGCGCTGGCGAAGTGGAAGCGTCATTAGGCTCAGCCACACAGATTGTGGATGCGCGTAGTCGTGACAGGTTCAGTGGAAAAGTACCGGAACCGAGGGCTGGCGTTCGTCGAGGGCACATACCGGGTTCGTACAATGTGCCGTTTACGGAATTATTGAAAAATCAGCGGTTTAAAAAGGTGAGGACGCTTAAAGACGCTTTTGCACAAGCGGGCGTGGACTTAAGTAAGCCAATTATCTGCAGTTGTGGTTCGGGTGTTACAGCCTGCATTGCTGGCGTTGCCGCTTTACTGAGCGGCGCGACAGTGGTGAGCGTGTACGATGGTTCATGGGCAGAGTGGGGGGCAAATACGCAATATCCGGTGGAGGTATAAAGTGAGAGAATTGCCAAGGATAGTTGTACTCACCGGTGCGGGTGTGTCAGCAGAGTCGGGTTTAAAGACGTTTCGGGATAATAACGGCCTGTGGGAACAACATCGCGTTGAAGAAGTCGCAACGCCTGAAGCGTTTGCCACAAATCCTGCTTTAGTTTACCGTTTTTATAACGCTCGACGGGAGCAGTTACAGCAACCGGAAATCGCCCCTAATGCAGCGCATATAGCGCTGGCTGAATGTGAAAAGGCCTTAGGTGATAATTTTCTTTTGGTAACGCAAAATGTGGATGACTTACATGAGCGGGCAAGCAGTGAGTGCGTTATTCATATGCACGGTCAACTTCTTTCTGCCCGATGTTGCCAAAGCGGGAAAAGTCATGTCTGGAAAACGTCCTTTGACGCTGATACTCACTGTCCTTGTTGCAAACCGCCAGCGCGGCTTCGACCAAACATCGTCTGGTTTGGCGAGATGCCATTGAGAATGGAAGATATTATAAGTGCGTTATCCAACGCCGATATTTTCATTGCTATAGGTACATCAGGACAAGTGTATCCTGCAGCAGGATTTGTTCAGTTGGCAAAAGACAACGGAGCAAGAACCATAGAATTAAATTTGCAACCCAGTGACACAATAACCTTGTTTGATGAATCGAAACAGGGGCTGGCTTCTGAAATTGTGCCAGCATTTTTACGCGAGTTACTGGAAGAGTGGCAGTATCCGAGACATTAAAATGACACCGTACATCGATGAATTTATTACCATAGCCATTATTCACTTAGTTGCTGTTGCCAGTCCGGGGCCGGATTTTGCTGTTGTGGTGAGACACAGCGTGACTTATGGCCGCCGGGCCGCATTACTAACCAGCATCGGTATCGGGTTGGGTATCTTATTGCACGTCGGTTATTCTCTTATCGGATTAAGTGTGGTGATAAAAACCACGCCCTGGCTATTTCGCACAATTAGCTATCTGGCTGCCGCCTATCTGGTGTATCTGGCGATAGGTGCATTGCGAAGCGGGCCTTCATCTTCGCCCGCAGTAGTGGGTGTCGACACTAAAAATAAAGCGACAATGTCTGACAGGAAAGCCCTGTGGACGGGATTTCTCACCAACGGGCTTAATCCCAAAGCCACACTGTTTTTCCTTTCGGTGTTTACGGCAATCATTAATATTGATACCCCTTTTAGTATTAAATTGATGTACGGAATCTATTTATCAGTAGCGACAGGTGTATGGTTTTGCTTTCTTTCCTACTTATTAAGTTCCAGTAAAATTGCACATCTTATCGGATCAAAAGGATACTGGCTGGATAGGGTGATGGGGGTGTTACTTTTAGGGCTCGCGGCAAAATTGGTTTGGCTGTAGTATGGCATTGAGGTCACTTACGTTATACTGGCATCTGGTTTACGTTGTAACTAGAGATGCTGTTGAATAATCATGAGCAGGGAAGACCGCCTTCTTCCTCCCCCCAAAACAATTTAGAAAATGCGCTGGCAGGCAATTATACGTTTAACGTAAAAGATGTTTTTGTCCGCGCCAACCGTATTGTTAAGGCACAGATCTGGCAATTGGTGCAGGCATGCGCCGTGCTCTTCGTTGTGGTCGCTGTGATGGTATCTATATTGATGCATCAGTATTCAGTAAGTGACTTAGAGCAGCTTAGCCAAACCCGAAGAGCGGTTATTGATATTGTGGTTATTTTAGTCATGGCACCACTTACCACTGGTTTAATGATGGTAGGCGTCAATGCCGCTCGAGGACGTTCAGTCGCCCCTTTTGATATTTTTCGTTATTTATCAATGACAGTTGTATTGGCATTGGCTCAGTTGGTAATTTCTATTCTGGTACAATTAGGTTTGGCATTACTGGTTTTGCCGGGCCTGTACGTTTTTGTCGCCACTTCCTTTACGTTACCGCTGATTGCAGAAAAACGCATGGGAGTGACTTCTGCAATGTTGCTTTCCTGTCGTGTGATTAATAAATATCTGGCTGGCTTTGCAACACTGTTTCTTATCTTTGCGGCGCTGTTAATCATCAGTTTGTTAACCTTTGGAATCGCGCTGATCTGGGTAATGCCGCTGTATTATGTCACTCTTGGGGTGCTGTATTGCGATCTTTTTGGTGAAGAATCTGTACTCACCACTTCGCATTTACCAAAAAATGAGTCGACGTTTGATGCATAAAACAGAAACGACAAAAATTGTCTTAATTACCGTCGCTGTTCTCGCTGTTATTGTCATTAATGCCTGGATATTAACGAATCGCGAACCGGATATTCTTGATGTACCTGAAACTGAGCAATCAGATAAGCCGGTTCCCGATTTTAATGCAATTGATAACGTCAGCAAGAAGAAAACCACCTTCTTTAATTATTTGCGCCCGGAAGTCGAAAAGCAAAACGAATACCTGTTGTCGCTGCGCCATTATATTCAAACGTTACAACGGAAAGTGAATAGTAATGAAGCGCTTTCTGATGATGATAAGGAGCGTATAGACTGGCTGGTGGAAGAGTATGCCGTTGAAGAAGATTTGGATGTAGACGACCAGATAGCGGCACTTCTTAAAAAAGTTGATATTTTACCTGTCGAACTGGTACTGGCACAGGCGGCAAATGAATCCGCGTGGGGAACCAGTCGGTTCGCTCAGGAAGGGTACAATTTCTTCGGCTTGTGGTGTTTTAAGCGAGGCTGTGGTTTTGTTCCATCTCGCAGAACGAAGGGCGCGGATCACGAAGTCGCCAAGTTTCCGAATTTGTCCCGCGCTACTTACACGTATATGCGTAATTTGAACCGTCATTACGCTTACCGGGATCTGCGAAATATTCGCTCAACTTTAAGGGCAAATCAACTGCCCGTTACGGGTGTGGCACTGGCTGAAGGATTGTTAAATTATTCTGAACGTGGTGTGGCATATGTTGAAGAATTACAGGCAATGATTCGATTTAATCAGGAGTTTTTGGCCGAATGAAAAAGCTAACTTTCTTACTCTGTGCTTTTTTAACCTTTTCAAGTTATGCGGAAGTGCTGAATGTTGAGTACAGTCGATTTTATAGTCATGTCAGAAAACTAAATGATGAAGATACCAAGGCACTTCAGTTTGCTTTCGGGTTTGTCCGGGTTGGGGAAGGGCATCTGTGCAAAATAAATGATGCAAAAATTGTTACCCAGAAACAGACACTACCGCTGGAAGTAACATCAGAAAACCGCTTTACCGTACCTTCAGAGAAAGTGCTGAAAATGGCAGAAGCAGTAGTCCGTATTGACCTTGAAGAGGCTGCCAATGTTTGCGATATGTCTGTACAGCTTGAAACCAAGCCTGAATATCTGAAGACGGAATATACCGCAGAAGAACTGGATATGTTACTTGAACAATATCGTTCGTTTTTTAACGAAATGGGAAGCTTCCTTTCCTTTATGATGCCTTCTGTAGAAGGGTTATTGTTCCACTTCGAAAACGGTACGTTAAACACCGCGCCAAAAGATACGCCTGCTATAAACGGCGGAATGCTGATGCTGAAAACGCAGTGGTTAGAACAGAAAAAATCATTGTCGTTACCCGAGAAGCCGCTGCGTATTACGGCTATTGCATCGAAGGGTTAGCCCAACACAAGTTGGTACCGGATTTGTTCTGCTAAGCGAGATACTGTTTCTTCACCGCGCTGACATAACGCTGCCGCTTTATGGAATTCCATTAAGCCGATATCCGTTAACTGCGGCTCAATGAGAATATCAGGCGGATCGCCCGCCAATCTTGAGCGCGTAACGCGAGCTTGTAAAATTTCCAGCGAGCTGCTCATTACGCTTAATATTCCTGGCGGTGACGCGTTTGGCTTATCGGCTTTGGTTTCAGGTGAAAACCATTGACGAACCGCATTGGAGCTTTTGGTGAAGAAATGGTCGGTTTTGCGTTGGATTTCTTCATGCTCTTCAGTGATTTTCTCCAGCCGTTGGGGGCGAAAATCGGCATTCAGATTTACCGCAATAACAAAGTCTGCGCCCAGTTGCCGACAAAGATTCACGGGCACAGGATTAACCACGGCACCGTCTACCAGCCAGCGGTCCTGAAAGGCCACAGGGCTAAAAAGCGCGGGTATTGCACAAGAAGCCTGAATTGGCTCTGCAATATCACCCGTGCTGAACATTACTTCACGGCCGGAATAAAGATCAGTGGCAACAACAGCAAATGGCTTCTCCATTTCTTCGAATGTGGGGGCGCAAAATTCGTTTTGTAGTTTCGCAAACACTTTTTGGCCGCTGGCAATACCGCCGCGACGGATACCCACTCCCATTAATGAAAGTATTTGCCATTCAGTTAATGAACACGACCAATCTTTTAATCCCTCGAGTTTTCCGCTGGCGTAAGCTGCACCGACATAAGCCCCAATTGAACAGCCCGCTACAATATCTATTTTAACGCCCAACTTTTCCAGCGCCTGAATAATACCAATATGTGTCCAGCCCCGAGCTGCACCGGCGCCAAGCGCTATTCCTATTTTCATGTTGAGTTATTCCGTCAGATTGACTATTTGCACTGAATTCTCATCATCAATGCCAGAAGCAGAGGTAAAATTCGGCGAATCGAAAGCAATATCGCCATCGTCTACCGGACCATCTGTTGTAGCAATGGCCTTAAAATCATATAGATTTTTATCGACCAAATGAGAGGGAGTGACATTTTGTAATGCACGAAACATTGATTCAATACGGCCTGGAAAGCGCTTGTTCCAATCCTGTAGCATGTGCTTGATATTCTGGCGCTGAAGGTTCTCCTGAGAGCCACAGAGGTTACACGGAATAATAGGAAACTCAGCAGCGTTTGAATATTTCTCAATATCTTTTTCGCTACAGTAGGCGAGGGGTCGGATAACAATATTCTGACCGTCATCACTGACGAGCTTCGGTGGCATAGATTTAAGTTTGCCGCCATGAAACATATTCAAAAACAGGGTTTCTAACATATCGTCGCGGTGATGGCCGAGGGCGATTTTCGTTGCTCCAATCTCTTTTGCTGTGCGATATAAAATGCCTCTACGCAAGCGACTGCACAACGAGCAGGTTGTTTTACCTTCAGGCACTTTATCCAGCACTATTGAGTAAGTATCTTCCTCTACTATTTTGTAGTCGACACCAAGGTTCTGCAGGTATTCAGGCAGCACGTGTTCAGGAAATCCAGGCTGCTTTTGATCGAGATTGACCGCAACAATATCAAAATGAATTGGCGCGATATTCTTTAAAAACAGCAATATATCCAGCATTGTATAACTATCTTTGCCGCCAGACAGGCAAACCATGACTTTATCGCCGTCGGCGATCATGCCGAAATCCTCAATGGCTTTCCCCACATTTCTTCGTAATCGTTTTTGAAGCTTGTTAAAGCTGTATTTCTGTTTGCTTTTCGAACTATGGATAGACTGCGGGCTGGCACTGGCGGCTTGCTGATTCATTTTTGTTACTGCTATTGCTGGTAAAGTTAACATTATACAAAAGCCGTGGCCCTGCCGTCACCTCTTATACCAATTGATACTGGTAATTGATAATTCATCGAGAATTAAATAAGTCTTAGCTAACGGCCTGTTGCCTGAACAGTGAGAAGGGATTTTGAAATTTGGTAACACAAAAAATAGAGCTGCCGAACTGTCGACGAGGGCATGTTACAGCGGTAGATGATTTACATTATCACTATTTAACCCCCACTCGGAATAAGCCGCGCCGCTCAATAACGGCGCTTTGGCACGACTTTAAGTTGGCAGGCCAGACTTAGCGACGCGAACTAAATCCATCCGGTTTTACTGCAAGTACATCACACTCTAGTTCATCAATAACGTGTTCAGCAGTATTGCCTATAAGTGCTGCGGAAATACCTACTCTTCCCACCGTACCGATTATCACCAATTCACAATCAATTTTTTTCGCCACCTGAGGAACAACTTTTTCGGGCATCCCTTCTATAACATGGCAGTTTTTGAAGTCTATTTTAAACTTCTTCGCGTGGGCTTCCATTTCTTCAATGTGGTGATTACGCACCGAATTGTTATAAGTAGCCGAATCGAACTCAGGCACTTCAATGGAGACATTTAAAGGTGTACCGGGATATGAGTTTACCAGATGGACATTGGCAATGAGTAAGTTCGCGTAATCCTGAGCAATAGAGGTTAATTTTTCATTAAGCTGTGCGTGCTCACGATCTTCTGTGCCCACATTCAACGCGGCAAGAATGTTGCCCTGCGCTGGCCATGCATGATCTTTTACCAGCAAAACAGGACAAGGACACCTTCTAAGCAGATGCCAGTCGGTGGGGGTAAACAAAATTGAAGCAAAATCATCGTGACGTTTAGTGGCTTTAATTACCATATCGACATGATTGTCAGTCACATAGTGGGTGATGGCTTCGTGAGCGCGATTATGCCATTCCACGACAACATCAATAGGTTGAGATGTATGGTTGGCAAGGATGTTCTTTAGCCATTCGGCTTTATCTTTAACCACTGCGTCGCGCATAGCTTCGCGTTCTTCACCAGATAACATGGTAGTCATGTCATAAGAAAAATCATAAACCACCAATATCGCCGTGATAGCTGCCCCTGTTTTATCAGCCACCTCCAGCGCTCTGGAAAGGGCAGGTTGCCTATCACGTTCCGGGTCAATAACCACCAATAGTTGATTATAGTTGATCATGATGCACCTCCTTTCTCCTGGTCGCTGTTTATACTAATCCACATCGATGAGGATTAGTATTAGTGTGAAGTCTCATCAGTGTAAGTGTATACGCTTCAGGCACAAAAGCGTTGTTTTAGATCAACAGAAACAGAAAACGGCAGCCTAACCACAGTGACTGGAAATGGTCATGGATTGCAGCTTGTTATCCAAAGCGGCAAAATTCATTATAGATATCAGTTTGCCCTCAACTTCAATAATGCCTTCTTTTTGGAAGCGGGTAAGGAGGCGGCTAATCGTTTCCACCGTCAGACCGAGATAGTTACCAATTTCGTTACGCGTCATACTAAGATTGAACTGACGGTGAGAAAATCCTCTCTCTTCGAAACGCTTGGAAAGGTGAGCCAAAAAATAAAGTAAACGTTCTTCCGCTGTACGCTTGTTAAGTAGCATCATCATATCGTGATGTTGCTTAATTTCCGCGCTCATAAAGCTCATTAGTTGGTGACGAAGTTTGTGAAACTGGATTGCCATTTTATCCAGCGTCTCATAAGGTAATTCGCATACCATTGCCGTTTCTAAAGCCTGCGTAAAGCTTTGATGTTGACTTTCCCGCAATGCATCAAAACCAATAATATCACCAGGAAAATGGAAACCAACAATTTGTTCTTCGCCATCCTGATTGTTGACGAAGGATTTTAACGAACCTGAACGCACAGCATACAAGGAGCGGAAAGCATCGCCTGGTCGCACCAACTTATCGTGCTTATGCAGTGGTTTTTTTCGTTCAATAATATCATCCAGCGACTCGATTTCAGTTTTATTGAGTGCGACAGGTAAACAGAGGTGGCTGAAGCTGCAGTTCTGACAATGAATAGAAAAATTGTCTTGATTGGCCATAATGAATAATTGAACCCTACGATAAAGGAATGGATACCCCAGTCAGATACTTGCTATCGCTTTTACCATTAACCAGGAAGCATACGCAAACAGTAAAAAGGCGATCATCTGCCGAAAAACGGGATTTCTGAAACCACTAACTAACCATTTCGCGCCGGCACTTGCAGCCAATAAGGTAGGCAGTGTGCCAAGACCAAAGCATAACATAACTAAAGCGCCGTCTGCTGCACTGCCAGACGCAAGCGCCCAGGTTAACGTAGAATAAACCAGGCCGCAGGGCAACCAGCCCCAAATCATGCCATAAGGCAAGGCATGTAAAGGGGTTCTGAACGGAAGAAAACGCTTTGAAATAGGCTGGATTCGCTTCCATATGCGGCTTCCTGCTTTTTCCACCACACGTAAACCTTGCCACCATTGCCCTAAATAGCAGGCTAATGCCAGCAACATAAGGCTGCTAAAAATGGCTAAAACTGGCCCTGCAATAGGAAGGTAGGAAGTTGATATCTGACCAATCGCGCCGGTAATGGCTCCTGCTGCTGTGTAACTGCTGATACGTCCGATATTGTAGGAAAGTGTGTAAGGCCACGGATTCGCATTCGGTGGTGTAACCACCCGTAACGCGGTAGCAATGCCGCCACACATACCCACGCAGTGTACGCCACCTGCCAAGCCGATAAGAAACGCAGAAAGTATATCAGTTTCGATCATTCTGCTTTTTTCGCTCTTCCGCGAGTTTTTTTTCCTCAGGGGGAAGATCGTCATCAAACAAAATGCTGTAGCCTTGTCGCTCAAGATCTTCAAATTGATTTGATTTTACAGCCCAGAAAAACACTGCTATTCCAATAGCCACTAAAACGATTGCTAATGGGATCAGTACATAGATTATGCTCATGATTTGCCTATTTAAGTAAGCGAGTCGAGTTGGTCACCACAATTATACTACTTGCAGACATACCCACTACCGCCATCCACGGAGTCAATATGCCACTAATCGCGAATGGTAGTACCAACAGATTATAAGCAATTGCCCAGCCAATATTCTGTTTAATAGTTTGTTGCGTTTTTTCCGCCACGCGAAAAAGCCGAGGCAGACTGGTTAAATGTTCCCCTAACAATATGACATCGGCAGCGCTCTTGGCTATGTCGGTTGCATTTCCCACCGCTACCGCTACATCAGCACTGGCGAGCACAGGTGCATCATTAATGCCATCACCCAGCATCATTACCCTGCGTCCCTGCCGCTGACGTTCTTCCACAAAGCGGTATTTTTGTTCCGGCGTTTGGTTACCCACAGCTTCGGGAATATTTAAGAGTTTAGCAATGTGCTCAACATTTTGCTGGCTGTCTCCGCTGAGCAAAATTAAGCTCTTGTCATTGAGTTCGGTTATAACGTCTTTGGCATCATGTTTCACTGCATCGGTAACTTGAAACGCCGCTACACAACCTTGCTCATTGAACAGAAAAACATTGGGCGCGAATGACCACTCCGTTTCAACAAGGGGACCAAATCTTGCTGAGCCTAATTGATAGCGCTGTCCATCAACTACTCCGGAAACGCCGTAGCCAGAGGTAACCGCGAAGTCTTCAATGGCAAAAAGTGTCGAATCGTGAAAGGCCAGAGCTATAGGATGCTCCGATCTGGATTCCAGTGTAGCAGCCACTCGCATAATATATTGTTGATGTTCGGGCTCTGCAAACCAGCTATGCGTAATGGAAAATTTACCTTCGGTCAGTGTGCCGGTCTTATCCAAAGTGATAGTATCAACGTCGGTAATTTGCTCTAACGCGTCAGCTCGCTTCAACAGTATGCCGTTACGATTAAGTTTAGCCATGGCGCACGTTAAGGCTGAAGGTGTGGCTAAACCTAATGCGCAGGGACAGGTGGCAACCAGAACAGAAATGGTGATCCAGAAAGCATGATCATTTCCCTGCAAATGCCAAAATGTAAAGGTACCTGCGGCAACAACAAGTACGGCGACGACAAAGTAGCGCGACACGGTATCTGCCATTCTGGCTGCTTTAGGTTTGGTAGCCATAGCGGTACTTTGCAGGCGAATAATCTGGTTCACCAGCGCGTGTTTCAGAGTTTGCGTAACCTGAATTGTCAAACTGCCACTTTGATTTACGGTGCCACCAAATACACCGCTTCCTTCTTTTTTATGCACCGGATTGAATTCTCCGGTAAGCATAGATTCGTCCACACTTGTTTGACCGCTCAGTACCGTACCATCAATAGGTATCGTTTCCCCTGGCTTTACCAAAACTACCTGTCCTACAGTCAGCGTTTTTGCAAGACACTGCGTTAATGTCTGGTCGTCGCTGAGCACGGTGGCAGTCACCGGAATGTATTGCATCATGTTCGCAGAAATCTGAGCTGCTTTGTGACGGCCTCTATGTTCCAAAAAGCGACTTAGCAAAAGTAAGAATATGAACATGCAGATGGATTCAAAGTAGACTTCGCCCTGTTCTAATAGCGTTGCTCTGATACCAGCAATATAAGCGCCGAATATGGCAAGTGTGACTGGGACCTCCATATTTACTGTTTTAGCGCTGATCGCCTTAATAGCGCCAAGATAGAAAACACTTCCTGAATAAAGCACTACAGGTGTGGTTAACACAAGAGCAATCCAGTAAAAATACTGTTTTGTTTCTGCTTCCATGTTACCGAATAAGTCGAAATACAAACCCGCCATCAGCATCATGACCTGCATCGTCATTAAACCTGCCAGGCCTAATTTTTTAAGAAAGCTTTTTTGCTCCTTTTTAAAAGAAGCTTCATGTTGATCAGGATGAAATGGCAGGCCTTGATAACCCACCTTTTTTAAAGCCAGTAGAATCTGGCTAAGAGAAATAGCCTCGGGTGCCCAGCTAATCGCTGATCGGCGCTCGGCTACGTTGACAGAAACCTGTGTAATTCCCGCTACTTTTGCCAATTGTTTTTCAATGAGCCATCCACAGGCAGCGCAGGTAATGCCTTCTATCGTCAATTGAATTTGTTTATGCTTTCCTTCGTCAAACACAAACTCTTCTTGTAATGCGGGCTCATCAAAGACTTTAAGTTGCGAAAGTCGCGATTCCAGAGCGTAATCATTTTGCGTGGCAGGCTCCGTTCTGAACTGGTAATAATCTTCTAAACCATTATCAACAATAGCCTGCGCCACCGCCTGGCATCCCGGGCAACAAAACTGGCGGGTTTCTCCTAAGACTACCGCTTCGAAATGTTGCGAGGCATCATTGGCTAAACCGCAATGGTAGCATTGGTTGGGAAGCATCACTGTGCTGGGCATCACTGTGCTGGGCATCACTGTGCTGGGCATCACTGTGCTGGGCATCACTGTGCTGGGCACCACTGTGCTGGGCACCACTGTGCTGGGCATCACTGTGCCGGGCATCAATGGCATGCGGCTCGTAGCGAGCATTATCGCGGTTTTTATCCATATCTACGGATTAAATTTTATTGTGTCAGCGCGGGGCAGGGTAACAGACTGTTGAATTTTCCATGATTCATCAAGAGGCGTCAGTGTGACATGCCACTTTCCTTCCAGCGGCTGATCAATGGTTCCTCGATAGAGGCCGCTGGCATCACGGGTCAATAAGACGCTGGTGTCCTTCTCCTTCAATGTTACATGATAAAACGTCAGTTTCAGAGCTTCGCCCTCGCGGGGAATACCAGAATGGAACTCAAGAATAATTGTGTCGTTATGTATTTTGAGATCACTGGTAATGTTCAGCTTTCTAGCTTGCTCTAATTTGTCCAGTCTGGCGTTAATCGCTTTCCCTTCTTTGTAATAATCGTCGACCACCAGACTATCGGTAGTATCAGAAGCCAGATGAAACATCAGCCCACCCACGGCAAAGGAAATAATGGGAACTGTAATAAGAAACCACGGCCAAAACTGTTTGTACCAGGGAGTAATCATAAGGTCTTTTCCAACGGCATCCACGTAAAGTGGGAGCTAGAGAATGAGAAGTAAAACGCCAATACGGCTGGCGCTCTATTTTCGCATAAAAAAACCCTGTGAGGACAGGGCTTTTTATGTGGTCAATATTAATGAGACAGGCTGTAAACGTAAGAGGCGACCACGTGGATTTTATCTTCGCCTAAGCGATCCTTAAAGGAAGGCATTACGCCGTTACGACCATAACTTACCGTGTCAGTGACAATGGCGTGGGTGCTGCCATATAACCAAATATTGTCGGTGAGGTTAGGAGCGCCCAATGCTTGATTACCTTTTCCGTCGGGGCCGTGACAAGCAGAGCAAACAGCAAAGCGTGGTTTGCCTTTGGCGGCGAGTTCGTCATCTACATTTCGGCCGCTTAGACCAAGTACGTATTCAACAACCTCGTTAATGCCTTGTTCACCCATTGCATCCAGCCACGCAGGCATTGCAGCCTGGCGACCATTGACAATGGTCTCTACGATTTTATCGCCGGTTCCACCGTATAACCAATCGTTGTCGGTAAGATTAGGGAAGCCTCGCTGACCACGAGCATCAGATCCGTGACACTGAGAACAGTTTTGCAAAAACATGCGTTGCCCAACTTTTATGGCTTCGGGATCTTTTGCCAGCTCTTCGACAGGGATTTGCGCATAGGCTTCAAAAATAGGATCGAATTTTTCTGCCGCAAACTCCAGTTCGCGATCATATTCTACTAAAATACCTTCTTCTTTTGCCTGTATACGCGCTTGTTCTGATTCTTCTAAAGACTGAATATTCTGATTCGAACTTTTCCAATCCAGCAAACCATCAAATGACCCCAGTCCAGGGAACAGCAACAAGTAAACCAAACCAAAAACCATGGTTACGTAGAATAGTATGGTCCACCACTTAGGAAGCGGATTATTAATTTCTTCAATGCCGTCAAATGAATGACCCATTGGTTCGCCTTCAGCTACACCTGTGTTGTTGCTTAAGCACCAACGTAACAGGAAATAGCATCCAAAAATGGTTCCCAGTGTGAGAACAGAGATCCATATTGTCCAAAACATGCTCATGGGGTCAAGACTCCTGCTTATCTTTGTCTGATTTTTCTTTATCTTCGTCTGCAAAAGGAAGGTTAGCGGCTTCGTCGAAATCTTTTTTGTTACGTCCGGCGAAAGCCCACCATACTATGCCTATAAAACAGAGGAAAACGACGACAGTAAATATGCTGCCTATAGTTCCTTGATCCATGCTATTTCAACTGTGTTCCAAGAGACTGAAGGTAAGCGATTAAGGCTTCCATTTCGGTTTTGCCTTGTACCGCCGCTTTTGCTCCAGCAATATCTTTATCGGTATAAGGTACGCCGAAGCCTTGAAATACTTCCATTTTTTTCGCAGTGTATTCGCCGGTCAATGTATTTTCCTGCAACCAAGGGAAGCTCGGCATAATCGACTCGGGCACCACGTCACGAGGGTTGTAAAGATGCGCATGATGCCACGCATCACTGTATCTTCCCCCTACGCGAGCCAAGTCAGGCCCGGTTCTTTTTGAACCCCAAAGAAATGGGTGCTCCCATACAGATTCACCCGCTACGCTATAATGACCGTAACGCTCCGTTTCTGAACGAAACGGACGAATCATCTGGCTATGGCAACCAACACAACCTTCGCGAATATAGATGTCACGGCCTTCTAACTGGAGCGCAGTATAAGGCTTAAGTCCTTTAATCGGCTCCATGGTCTGTTGCTGGAACATTAATGGTGTTATTTGCACCATCGACCCAAAAGCAATAGCCACCAGAATAAGAACGGTAAGCAGACCAACGTTTTTTTCAATTAACTCATGTGGATTTCTTTTCACTACCGTCTCCTTATGCAGCTTGCGTCGCTGGTTCAGCTGCAATAGTGCCTTTCGGCGCTCGGATGGTTCTATAGGCGTTATAAGCCATAATCAGCATACCGACTAAGATAAAACAGCCGCCAATAAACCGTACTACGTAGAAGGGTTTAGAGGCTTCCATCGATTCAACAAAGCTATATGTTAACGTGCCATCAGCATTAACTGCACGCCACATCAGGCCTTGTAGTACTCCCGACATCCACATGGCTACGATATAAAGTACAACACCTATCGTCGCTAACCAGAAATGAATATTCACCAAGCGTGTGCTGTACATTGCGCGCTGACCAAAAAGTACAGGAATAAGGTGATACACTGAGCCGATAGAAATCATGGCAACCCATCCCAGAGCACCGGAGTGAACGTGCCCGATTGTCCAGTCAGTGTAGTGAGATAAGGCATTTACCGTTTTAATTGCCATCATCGGGCCTTCAAAGGTAGACATTCCGTAGAATGACAGCGACACAATGAGGAAGCGCAATACAGGGTCAGTACGTAATTTATGCCAAGCCCCCGACAACGTCATGATGCCGTTGATCATGCCGCCCCAGGAAGGCACAAACAGAATAAGTGACATCACCATTCCAAGCGACTGAGTCCAGTCAGGCAAGGCCGTATAATGAAGATGGTGCGGACCCACCCAGATATAAAGAGAAATTAGTGCCCAGAAGTGCACCACTGAAAGCCGGTACGAATAAACAGGACGCCCTGCCTGTTTAGGAACAAAGTAATACATCATTCCCAAAAAGCCTGCAGTAAGATAAAACCCGACAGCGTTGTGTCCGTACCACCACTGCATCATGGCATCTACAGCACCTGCATATAAGGAGTAAGATTTGGTCATGGAAACGGGAACTGCCATGCTGTTTCCGATATGCAATACCAGAACAGTCAGCATAAACGCGCCGTAAAACCAGTTAGCAACGTAAATATGGGAAACTCTTCGAATAACCAGGGTGCCGAAGAAGTTAATGACGTACGCTATCCAGACCAAGCCAATAAGAATATCAATTGGCCATTCCAGTTCAGCGTACTCTTTCGTACTTGTCATACCCTGAGGTAAAGTCACAATAGCCGAGATGATTACCGCCTGCCATCCCCAGAAGGTAAATGCAGCAAGCTTGTCACTGAACAGGCGAACTTGACTGGTGCGCTGTACTACATAAAAAGAGGTTGCGAATAACGCAGACCCACCGAAAGCGAAAATAACGGCATTGGTATGCAATGGACGCAAACGGGAGAATGTCAACCAGGGAGTATCAAAGTTGAGTGCTGGAGCAAATAATTGCGCGGCAATAAATACTCCCAGCCCCATCCCCACAATACCCCAGACAATTGTCATAACGGTAAATTGCCTGACGACTTTGTAATTGTAGTCAGGTTGTGCTTGGCTTGTTTCACTCATTTTAATGAATCTTCCACTTCTAATGCTAAATGGGTTTCTAACTGCCGTAAAATAGCAGAAAATGCTAGTCTTGCGGGCTTACACCGTGCCTGTAAAAGACAATAACTATTGCCCCAGGCCAGTCAGAACGCGGATGATAAGGTTTTTATTTATAAAAAGATACCATAAACTGCCCAAGGTTGATCCTGGTCAATAAACTACTTATGGCCCTTGCTGGAAAGAAAAATACTACCAACGTGAAAATAAAATTCCTGTTACAAAAAGCGCTACGCCCCCTTATTATCGTTATTTTACCGGCTTGTGTCTATCTTGCAAACCAATATGTCAGCGTGTCATCAGACGATATGGACCTACGCAATCAATGCAATTTTGTTGACTTAGAATGCGATTTCGCTATTTTCGCCCGTCCCGCGGTTGCTCGATTTTCTGCCCCCCCCACAATTGAAGAACCCATTACTCTCAATCTCATTACACCGCAGGATGCTGTGATTGAGAGCATATGGATTGAAGGGGTAAATATGTACATGGGAAAGATACCCGTTTCGGTTGACTCAATTGACGCTAATCAATGGTCGGGCTGGTTCATGTTAGGCAGTTGCGCTGAACCGCTGATGCGATGGCGAATGGTAGTTAATATAAAAGACCAGCCTACGCCGGTCTTTTTGTACTTTACCACGTCGTCATGACCTGAAGTACCTACATCTGTGATTGCAGGTAGTTTGATAATCCCAGACGTTTAATCAGACCCAGCTGTTGTTCCAGCCAATGAGCGTGATCCATTTCGGTATCTTCTAAAAGCGTAATTAACATATCACGCGTTACGTAATCTTCCTGAGCTTCACACAAAGCTATCACTTCGCGTAATTTCGCATCAACCTCATATTCCACCCGAAGATCACTTTGCAGCATTGACGGCACATCGGTTCCAATCTGGAAGCCGGTGCGTGTCTGCATATCAGGCGCGCCTTCTAAAAAAAGCATACGTTCGATCAGCTTGGTCGCGTGGCCTCGCTCGTCATCAAATTCGTGGTCAATACGTTCAAACAGCTTATGTAATCCCCAATCCCGGTACATCTGAGAATGAATAAAGTATTGATCCATTGCTGCCAGCTCATAAGCTAACAACTCGTTTAAGGCGTCAAGTATCGCAGCGTTACCTTTCATTAATCGTCTCCTTTCACTTGCGCTTGCAGGTAATTTTCAATGCCCATGGCGTTGATTTGATAGTTCTGCGTTTCAAGCCAATCAAGATGTTCCTCTTCATACTCAAGTATATCTTCAAGCAAATCGCGGCTCACGTAATCCTGCTTTTCTTCACACAGGGCGATGGCTTTACGTAACACGGGAAGCTGCTCTGTCTGAAATTTAATATCGCACTGCAGCATTTCCTGCGTATCTTCCCCAATATATAACTTACCGAGCGCTTGCAGGTTGGGGAGTCCTTCCAAAAAAAGAATACGTTCAATCAGAACATCAGCCTGTTTCATATCCTTAATGGACTTTTTATAATTCTTTTCATTCAGCTCATTTAGCCCCCAGTTTTTAAACATGCGAGCATGTAGAAAGTACTGATTTATCGAGGTTAATTCGCTGGTTAACACTTCATTCAGTGTCGCAACAACTTTCTTGTCGCCTTGCATAATTTTCATCCACTAATGTATTTGCGAAAGAGTATAACGTGCAGCTATAAAAAAATCAAAAAATACTTTAAAAACAATGATATACAAATATTAATAGTTATCAATGCAATCTTTGTTTCTATTCAAAGCACAGGTGCGGCTTGTTTATCTTCGTTCACAAACGCTAAACTTTCTTCTGCAAACCCTAAACCAGCCTCAGTAAAAAAGTTGAAGACTTTATCGACCCCATGGCTAAGTAATGCATCTATTTCATCTTCATACCGGGCTATCGCAGCCACTTTGCCGGTGTAGCCTGCAAATTTAAGTTGTTTTGTCACATTGATAACATCTTCGATGGAGGGGAGGGCAAGTAAAACAAGTTCGAGATTATGAATTTCGAGGTTATCCCATAAATCCACATCCTCACCATCTCCACAGATCACGTTCATTCCTTCCTTATTCAAGCGCTGTACTTTCACGCGGTCTGCGTCCATTCCCCACACGCTGCTTGTTGCTAGCTTTTCAAGAGACTGAAAAGCGCCCAAACCGACACGTCCCATTCCAATGACCAAAAATTTTGCGCCGTCGATGACCGGATATATATCTTCATTGAGTCGACGGTCACTTTCGTAAGCAGAGATCGCGCCCTTGATGTGCAAGTATCTGCTGTGGGAGCTGCGGTATAAAATGCTGGTGCTTACAAAGGAAAAGGAGACAGCCAATGCAATAACTACCAACCAGGATTTATTCAATAAACCCAGCGAAACAGCCAGTGCTCCGACGATCAAACCAAATTCGCTATAGTTGGTGAGTACCAGACTGGTTAAATAACTGGTACGGGCGCGTAATCGCAAACGCACCAACAAGCCGAAAAACAGCAATGCTTTTATCGGCAGGAACAGGCACAGTATCAAGGCAATAATTATCATATTCATGTCGGGCAAGGCCGTTAGGCCTATCGTCAGGAAAAAGCCAATTAAAAACAGGTCTTTGAAGCTCAGTAACGATTTTGCCAATTCGGTGGCTTTGCTGTGGCGGGCCAGGAGCATGCCCAATATCAGTGCTCCAAGGTCGCCTTTTATATTAACCAGCTCAAAAACATGATAGCCACCCAGGGCCAGTATAAAACCTGTCAGTGGAAGAAGTTCGCCGTGGCCGGATTTGTCAATGACGCGTGTGATCAAGGGCATCAACGGGATCACGGCAAGTAACCCTAGTGCCCAAACTGACGGCAGTTTCCCGGTGGCGGCAACCAGAAAAACTACGGCAAATACATCTTGCATAACCAGCACACCGATGGCCAGGCGCCCATGCCGGGTTTTACTTTCTCCACTTTCTTCTAATACTTTGACTACACATACGGTACTGCTGAAACTTAGAGCAAAGGCAATGAGGGCCGCGCTTTGCCAGTCAAGTGGGCCGCTCATCGGCGCTATTATTATTGCCAGACCGTATAAAATACACGTTATCACTCCCACCCACACGAGTGCATGCGACACGCTTCCTGCCCAAACTTCCCGTTTACTCAAATCCCGTACGTTTAACTTAAGGCCTATGGTAAAGAGCATAATGGTTATGCCCAAATTGGCGATTTCCTGGAGTGAGTCGGTCATCGAATAACCTGCAAGATTTAGCAGAAAACCTGCTGCCAAATATCCCACCATTGGTGGGATACCAATAAGTTTTACTGACAGACCGCAAACAAAAGCAAAAAGTAAAAAAACGTATTCCATGAATAAAAAATTCCGTATTGCGTGATATCGAACTAAGGCTTTAGCATGCGACAGATTCATTACAATGTAAATTAGTGCGTAGGAGCCAGGAACGGTAGGCAGGGGTGGGGCAATGGTTAACGCGCTTTTCACACAAATACATTTTAGTTTGTGAGTAACAAAGTCCCGCTAAACTCTTTAGCCTGTCTACCCATTTGCTATTGCATATTTCATTTCAATGCTCGTTTGCTCATTTTGCATGTGCTTTGTGAAGCATTTTACGTTCAGGACGAGAGCACGAGTGAGTAAAAATTCATCGGCAGTAGAAATTTATTATCCAAAACGTCGTAAAATTATTCATGATGGCCCTGCTGGAGCATCCCTGCTTCAGAAATCCGGATAAAATAACCGCCTATTGTTCGGTAACTATTCGCGTTCTTAACCCTTTTTCTTCAAGGTATGTTCCGATAAATATTCAGGGGCTTATCGATTGGCTTAGGTTTAATGAAATCTTTGTGCTTTTGATAAAAATGATCGAGACAATAGTAAATACGTTTGGGCGCTTCTAACATTGGCATGTGTCCCAAATCGTGAAATACCTGCGTAGCGCAGGGAACGGTATCGCTCCAGTTTCGCATAGCGGAAACATGGATTAAGGCATCTTTCATACCCCATATAATAAATAAGGGAGGACGGGTTTTCGCCATCGAGCTGGAATTGAGATAGCCTGATGCGGAGTAATCTCTAAAGATGTGTTCATACTGTGCGCGTTTGGCAATATATCGCTGCGCCATCGCATCTTTGACGATCGAAGGCATGTACGGAGGTCGGCTCATGGAGAGGGCCAGTAATTTGCGAAAATCGCCGCGTTCCTGAACAAAAAAAGGGTTTAAACCTTGCTCCATCAGCTTATCCAGCTTACTTTTTTGCACGCCCGGTAGCCCGCCGGGGCTAAGCAATACCGCAGAAGCAATGCTGCTCTCATGATATCGGGCCATCCATGCTGCAATATGGCCACCCATCGAATTGCCAATAACATGCGCGCGTTGGTAGCCTAACTGCCAAATGAGCGAGCAAAGAATTTCTGCCTGCGCTTTCACGCTATAATTCCATTGGGGAGAATAGCCGGTGTCACCGTGTCCGGGCAGATCAGGAATAACAATATGAAACTGATCTTTTAATTTGCTGGCCAAAGGAAGCCATACGGATTTATCCGCGCTAAATCCATGAACCATGATTAGCAAAGGACGCGAACCTTCAAATTTAAGACTATTATTTTCCAGTGCGGCAATAGGCATGCCATTAACGCGATAGCAGCGCTCACTAAAGCCATGCTTGAACATACGATACTGCTGAGTGATGAACAATAGCCAGTCACCTACGCGCGGGTAGGTATAAATGTATAGAGACAGAAACAGAATGCCAAAAAAGAAAAGGATCCACATAAAGAAAAAATGTCTCCGTAAACCGTACGTGAATTACACCACGCGGAAAGTATTAAAAATCCAGTTACGCATAACGCTAAGGTAACATGCTGTAAGGCGAAAAACGCGTTATTTGCTTGATGATAACTGAAGTAATACGATGAAAGTGTAAAATTAAGTACAGTACGACCATCCACTGGTCACTTTATAGTAAATGCAATGTAAGGGTTTTATCCTATCTGTAAAAACTGTTTCCAAAAATCCCCCTTTAGTCGTAGTTCGTCGGATTGGCTGAAGCAGGAAGAATGATCTGTAACATTGCACAAGCCATATCCATGACAATAAAGAATATTATTAAGGAGTCTAGGTGAGAAATCTCATTCTGGCAGTACTCATATTATTACTCATAAGTAACGTATTAGTCGGTTTAATCTGGCCTGTCGCCTGGGTTTTCCTGTTGCTCACCGGCACATTAATGGTATTTGCAGTGTTTGATAGTTTACAGAAAAAACATGCTATTTTGAGAAACTATCCTCTAATTGGTCGCATGCGATGGACAGCGGAAAGTCTCCGTCCCTACCTGCAGCAGTATCTTCTTGAATCCGATACAGAAGGTCGCCCAATAAACCGTATGTTTCGGTCCATTGTTTACCAGCGCGCCAAGGATAGTCTCGATACCTTGTCGTTTGGTACACGGTTGGACACATACCAGGACGGGTATGAGTGGATTGGTCATTCGCTTTCAGCCATGGATGTTGAAGAAATGGACTGTGATCCTAGGGTCATCATTGGCGGCCCTCAGTGTAAACAACCTTATAGTGCCAGCCTTTTCAATATTTCAGCAATGAGCTTTGGCAGTTTAAGTGGCGCGGCGGTAACAGCATTAAACAAAGGCGCCAAAAAGGGCAATTTTTCTCATAATACGGGCGAGGGTGGGCTAACCCCGTATCACTTGGATAATGGCGGTGATCTTGTTTGGCAGATTGGCACAGCCTACTTTGGCTGTCGCAACAAAGACGGCACTTTTAACCCACAGCTGTTTAAAGAAAGAGCGACGCTGCCAAACGTAAAAATGATCGAAATAAAACTGTCTCAAGGAGCCAAACCCGGTCACGGCGGTATTTTACCTGCACATAAAAATACGCCGGAAATAGCTGCTATTCGCATAGTAGAACCGGGCACCCGTGTAGATTCTCCGCCTCGTCATTCAGCCTTTGCAACGCCGCTGGAGATGATGGATTACATCACCGAATTGCGAGAACTCAGCGGTGGCAAGCCGGTGGGATTCAAGTTGTCGTTGGGGAGAAAGAGTGAGTTTATCGCCATTTGCAAAGCCATGCATCAAACCGGTGTATATCCGGACTTTATCACTGTGGATGGAGGGGAGGGCGGAACTGGTGCTTCACCCCTGGAATATTCTAATTCTGTAGGGTTTCCGTTGCGCGAAGCGCTGGCGTTTGTAGATGACTGTTTAATCGGTTTTGATTTACGTAAACATATTAAAATTATTGCTGCGGGGAAAATTTTTACGGCATTTCATTTAGTGCAAAACTTAAGTTTAGGCGCGGATGTGTGTAACAGCGCCAGAGGAATGATGCTAGCGCTGGGTTGTGTGCAGTCGCTGTCCTGCAATACGAACCGTTGTCCGACTGGGGTGGCCACACAAGATCCTAAACTGATAAAAGGGCTGGATGTGGCAGATAAGTCTGAGCGAGTGTACCGGTTTCAAAAGAAAACCATTCATTCCCTTGTCGATCTTCTCTCATCCACCGGGCATCAATCGCCCCACGATCTTAACCGGACTCATATTTTTCGGCGTGTTGATCAACAGAATATCAAACGTTATGACGAAATCTTTCCGCTAGTTAAACGGGGTAGCATGCTTGGCAATGATGTGCCAGAAGCCTACAAACTGCATGTGCAAGAAGCGAGCGCGGAAAGCTTTATGCCTGCCAGCCACCTGGCGAAAATTGCAGAAGAAACCAAAGCGGTGTGAATGATCGCGTTCGGGCTATTTCTAAGACCCGACTGGCAGGCGGTGGTTGACGATTTCGTACGTCGTTCTGCTTTTATGATAAGAGTTTGAAGAAACTGAGCACTGGGATAAGTGGAGGTTTCTTAGCCAGAACTTCTGGAGGATGGATGCTCCAGCAGAGTCATCGCGGATGATTTTACGGCGTTTCGGATAAGAAACTTTTACATATTTTCACAGCTGATCGTTTTTCGCTCACTCATGCGGTTGCCCTGCAGGTACACGCATTCGGAACAATAAATACTTCACCTGGTGTGGCCAGGAAAATGCAACTTTTGTTTGTTTATTATTCACCCTCCCAAACTCGCAATATCGTTGATGCACCACTCCAATCACCACTTAAGCAATGAAGATGGTAATCAAAACATTTTAGCATTACTCAATTCTATAAGCGTTGAATGAGAGCAAATTTTTCAGTTCTGATTTTTGCTGATTTGGAGTCGAGCGTTCTTCTTCCAATAGACTTACAGCATTAACATTAGATTATTCGGTCTCCAATTTACGCAATATATAATTATTTTGCGTATAACTCTAATTATTAGTAGTCTAACGCTTAACTTGAGAGAAGGGCCAAAATGATCTCAGGAAAATTGCCTGCTCACAGCCGTTGTTTATGCTTTTTCGTTGTTGTCTGGATAATGTTCCTTACTTCTAATGCCAGCGCTGCCAATAAAAATGTAGAAAAGCAAACTACCCGTGATGGCACAGTGACTATTCCCTGGCACGCGGACTATGCGAAATACAATACGCTTAGTGTAAAAGGCGTAAATGAAGAAGAGATCGCGTCCTATCCGGTAATCGCTGACCAAGGCTGGGTGTTAAGCGGCCTAAGCAGTGGCAATTATTCCGTATTTCTTACCTCTACCGCCAAAACCATTAAAGTGTCAGACATTAGAGTGCAGCACTTTTCGTTGAAATCTGCTGGTGCATTGTTTGGACTGGGATTCCTTATGTTCTGCTATTTACTATACACGCTGTTTCATGCTCAAAAGGTGTATGGATGACGGACTTTATGCTCAGTGCGCCCACTGCAATAGGGATTCTCATCGCGTTTGGCGTTGTGTGGATCTGCTGGGGTTGGTATTTAGGTCGTAATAATCGCACTATTGAAGATTATGCCCTTGCTGGCAGAAACGTCGGCTTTGCTATGGCAACGGCAACGGCAATGGCAACGTGGATCACAAGTAATACTACCCTGGTTGCGCCTCAACTCACTTACCAGTTTGGCGTATGGGGCATGTTAGGGTACAGCATGGCCGCTTTAGGTCTCATTCTGTTTGCTCCTCTAGCTGCACGAATCAAGGCCTTGTTACCAGAAGGTTTTACCAGCGGCGACTTTATCTTTCGTCGTTATGGTCGATTTGCCTGGGCAATGTTTATGATCATTTCGTTATGTTATGCAGTGGGTTGGCTAGTCAGTTTAGGTATGGCTGGCGGATTGTTACTTTCGTCGTTAAGCGGTCTGGATTATATGACGGGTATGACTGCAATTCTCATTATTTGCGTTGGCTATACGCTATTGGGCGGGCTAAAAGCAGTTATTGCCACTGACTTTCTACAAACTCTCATCATAATAACCGGAGTGGTAATTGTAGCCTGGATAGGTATAGAGAAAGTCGGCTTTGACACCATGCATACCACGTTGACCCAACAACAACCAGAGTTGCTCAACCTGTTGTTTCCTGCGGCTATCATGTTTTTTTTCAACAATATATTTTTCGGTATTGGTGAAATTTTTCACTCAAATGTTTGGTGGTCACGCGCGTTTGCTTTTGCTGACGGAGTCGGAAAACGTTCGTACTTAACTGCTGGTTTGCTGTGGTTTCCCATTCCTATTGTTACTGGCTTTATCGCTTTAGCCGCCAGTTCACTAAACCTGGCGCCACCCAGCGCAGATATGGTTGGTCCCATGGTGGCAGCTAAACTTCTTGGCAGTGCCGGAGCTGTAGTCATTTTCATTATTGTTTTTTCCGCACTGGCTTCAAGTATGGATTCCTTGCTGGCAGCGACTTCAGACCTGCTGACGCAGGATATTTATAAAAAGCTTATTCATCCTGCAGCGTCTTCGCAACAATTGCTCCGTGCAAATCGTTGTATCGTAGTAGCACTAGGCGTAGCTACGTGGGTAGTCGCCGCATTCAAATTAGCCACACTGGGAGCGCTGCTAAATTTTACTGGCGCATTTGTGGCCTCAACTATCTGGCCCATCGTATATGGGCTCTATCAGCCGAAACTGGCCGGAAGATGGGCTGGTGTCTCTATGTTATCAGGCACCGTCTGTGGCTTGGCGGGATATTTTATTATCGGCTTTTATGTTGCGGCCATCGTTTCCTGTGCAGTGTCTTTAGTTTGCTGCCAAATCGGTATTCGTAAAGGTAACGTTGAATTTCAATGGCACGAGCTTAAGGGGTAGAGCATGTATATCAGTGAACTGATGCTTACCGCCTTAGTGTATGCCTGTCTATTGGCGAGTTGTTGTAGTCCGGTACTGCTAGTGTACTGGTTACTACGGGATATGAAAGGTAAATCATTATGGTAAGAGCGGAGCTTGAAGCGGTCGTTAATTTCAATCGCGAACGGCCAGATGTTTATGGTAACGCGCACCCCAAATCTCTGCTGCGGGCAATACAAGAAGATGGAGATCATCTTAGCAAACTCACTAATAAGCATGTTTATTCGGCAGATCAGTTCGATCGCGAAGAGCTGTTGCAGATATTTCGCCTGGCAGCAAAGTACGAAGCGAATCCGGACCGCTTCGGCACATCGTTACAGGGTCAGATACTAATATCCGCTTTTTACGAGCCCAGTACCCGAACCCGCTTATCATTCGAAAGTGCATGGCATCGGCTAGGTGGTGACATTATGTCAATCACCGATCGCTCCACCACCGGTCTGGCGAAAGGAGAAAGTCTGGCAGATGTAGGAGAGATGTTTAACAACTATGGCGACTGTGTAGTACTGCGAGATACTAACGCGAACTCGGTTCGGGACATGATGGGGGCGCTGCGGATTCCTATTATCAATGCCGGTAATGGTACTGATGAACATCCTACCCAGGCATTCGCTGATCTTTATACTATTTTAAAATGGAAGCCTTCTCTGATAGCAGATCCCGGAGGTGAAAAGATAAACCTTTGCCTTATTGGTTTACCCTCCAAAATGCGTACTGTGCGCAGCTTACTAAAACTGGTGGCGTTGTTTCCTGAGTGCTTTAGTCAAGTCACCATTGTTAACGACCAACAGCAAAATGAGATGTTTGATAAAGGGCAACTGGAATCTCTGGTCCAGTCGGGTCTCAATATACAAACTTCTGACAATTTACAAAAAGTCCTGCCTGATGCCGATGTGGTGTACATCAACGCCATTGCATGGGAGGGAAATTCATTTAACCAATACGGCAATCAATTCGCGATCAACAGCGACTCGCCGCTAAAAAAGGGCGCCATTGTGTTACACCCACTCGCCCGTGGCGCTGAGCTGTGTCGAAGCTTGGACAACACAGCCCACAACTGGTATTTCGCACAGGCGCGCGGTGCCGTATTTCTGCGCCAAGCGCTGTTAACCTGCTTAGTACGCCGGGCAGAACGCGTATTGGATATTGTATAGATTAGGAAAGGGGAAACTATGTGTGGCATTGCAGGCGTTTTTGCCTCTAGAAAATCTCAGCCAATTGATTCACAGACGCTGGTAAATATGGCGGCGATGATGAACCACCGCGGGCCGGATAATTATGGTTATTGTAATCCGGCTGATATGGGAGTGGGGATGAGCCACGCCCGGCTGACCATTAACGACTTGAACGAAAGCCGGGGACGTCAACCTTTTTGGTTGGATGGCGGGCAAACTATGTGTGTGCATAATGGTGAATTTTACGGTTACCAGCGGATCCGCACCGACTTAGCCGCCCAAGGAGTAGAGTTTATCAGTAAAAGCGATTCGGAAATCCTACCCACGCTTTTTCGCCACTGTGGCATAAATGAAACGCTCAAGCAGCTGCGGGGGGAGTTTGCTTTCTCGTTATATGATGAGCGGGAAGACTGCATGTATTTGGTGCGAGACAGGTTTGGAGTAAAACCCCTGTACTGGACTCAAACGCAAAACGCGCTAATTTTTGGCTCTGAAGTGAAAGTGATTCTTGCGCATCCTGACGTCACCCCTGAGCTTGACTCAGAAGGATTGTTTCATCAGCTTATTCAAGTCATGGTTCCCGGTACCACCGCGTTTAAAGGCATTCAGCAGGTTGAGCCTGGACATATGCTTAGAATTACGCGCCAGGATGGTCGCCTGAATGTCGAGACGCATAAATATTGGGACATGGATTTTCCGGTGATCGGTACCCGCGATACAAAGGCTGATGACTACTATATTGATGGCGTGCGGCGCGAATTACTGGAAGCGGTGCAACTGCGGTTAAATGCCGATGTTCCTGTGGGGTGCTATCTTTCGGGGGGCATTGATTCTTGCGCAATCTTAGGACTTGCTTCGCAATATTCCCAAGAGCCGCTTAAAGCCTTTACCATCAGCTTTGACAACGCTGATTATGATGAGTCTGAAATTGCCACCGAAATGGCGGAATCAGTTAACGCCGATCAGGAAATCCTCACACTAAATGCCGATTTGCTGTACAACAATTTTGCGCGCACTATCTGGCATACCGAACGCACTATCTATAACACGCTGGCAGTGGCAAAGTTAATGATGAGTCAGCAAGTTCGCCATGTAAATTATAAAGTGGTGCTTACCGGGGAAGGCTCGGATGAATTATTTGCGGGGTATCCCGCATTCCGACAGGACATGTATCTGCATGGAATGGAAGGGCTTGACGCCGACCAGGCTATCGAGTGGCGACGTTCCCTGGAAACCTCAAATGCATTGTTTAAAGGCGCGATGCTGCCCAAAGAAGAATACGCCTCAGCCGATCTTGACAGTAAAATTGGATTTACTCCCAGTTGCTTGCAGCCCTGGTTGGGGTGTTCGGACCATGCAAGACAGCTTATTCACCCAGAGCATCGTAAGAACTTAGTCGATTACGAGCCGGGAACGGCCATAGCCAGTAAGCTGGATAGCCATTATTTAACACAAAGACATCCATTAGATAAGGCCCAATACGTGTGGATAAAGACAATGTTAGAGGGCCAGATTTTGACATGGGGTGGCGATAGGGTCGATATGGCTAATTCTATGGAAGCCAGGCCGCCATTTCTTGATCATAAACTGGCGGAATTTGCTGTTCAAGTGCCACCCCATATGCGAATTCGTGGCAGTAAAGAAAAGTATGTGTTACGTGAAGCTATGAAAGGGGTGTTGCCGGAAACGCTTTATAAACGCGAGAAGTTCGCTTTTATGGCACCGCCTGCCCATACCGATGATGCAAAATGGAAAAAGCTGAAGGCCTTGTTGAACAAGTACGCCAGCCGGGATCAAGTCGAAGCTGCGGGGTTGCTGGATGCTGATTATTTAGAATCACTGGTTACAAAGCAGGAGTCTGATGCCACTGAGGTAAGTGATAAAGTCCAGATTGATGCCATTCTCAATCATGCTTTGGGCGTTATGATCCTTCATCATCACTTTATTGAACGTGATATTCCCACTTATGCTTATGAACAAGCCCAAAGTATGGGGTGGGTAGTATGAGCCTTTCTGCTTAAAGGCAATGTACGCCTTGTGCGGGATACTCCATTTGATGAAATTCTGAGAATCAGGTTTTCATCTTGAACATAACGCGCGGCCGTTTTTGCCGCGCCTGGTTTTACCCTTAACGACGCCGACTGAAAAAGTGAGTTCGGTAATGTCCGCTCTGTGTTCTTGCCGAACCCAACTATTTAAGCGATGACGTCTGGCAATTCATGGGAATGTCATAGTTTAAGGGCAACATGACAACAGGCAGTGTTCAATACTTTGTTTAGCAAGTGAAGGGAGTATGACAGCAAAACAACGCGGTGTAGCCAGATTATATTTTGCGACAATTTATTCTATAAGGGGGTTAACTGCTGCATTTCGTAGTGAAGCTGCCATTCGCCAGGAACTAGCGGCCATGGCAATTCTTGTTCCTGTAGCGATGATGGCAGATGTTACCACTACCGAAAGATTACTACTTATCATCTGCCTGTTTATTGTTCTCATTACTGAGTTATTAAATTCAGCCATAGAAGCACTTTCAGACAGGGTTAGCACCGAAATTCATGTGCTTATTGCGAAGGCCAAGAACATCGCCTCGGCCGCCGTTTTTGTAGCGCTTATTTTAGCGGCTATTTGTTGGTTTACGATTTTAGTTTACCCCTGATCTCGAGAGTTCTTCTGACACATCCTTGTGTAGCAGTCAAAAAGAACAGCAAAAAGAACTAGAATGAGGCGATTTTTTTACCCTCAGGCAGACGATCATTAAGCATTTCAGTGATGCTACTTTCAATTAGCTTTAAATGTGAGGAGTGAATACGGATCTCCGAAGGATCTTCAAAGCTTATATTGGTGAACACCATGTCGTCGCCGCTCGAGGTAACTCTTACAGTGTGATGATCGTCACTCTCTGCCACCGGAACATACACACATAACGGCTCATTGTGGGTTTCTACGTAACGAAAGGCTTCTTCCTTACTGGTAAATGGTGGTTTTTTCTCTGGATGTAACTTCCAGTGAGATGACTGATCAATAACTTCAATTAATGTCTTAGCATGAAGCTCCGCAATTTCATCCGACATGTTCTACTCCTTAGCGATATAAGACTATGGGTGTAACTACGCTGGCAATATAGAAACGGTTTCAAATAAAAATTGAACGGTTTTACAGGTAACCGATTCTCTTTTAGGTAGAAAAACCGGAAGTAGGGCGCGCAGCATTTTTTCTAAGCGGATTAGCGCCTGATAATACCAATCCACTTAAATGTGGGCTCACTTAGCGCGAGAAAAAGCCGCGCTCGAAGGTAACAGCTTGAGGGAGAACGTACCAGCAATTAGGCAGGTCGGGCAAGGGAGAAGGCAGTAAGCTCATAAACCAGCTAACTGCAGCCTTGGGCGTAAAAACCATTAAAACTGTTGGACAACATTGTCATTGGCCCGCAATTGCTTACGGTTAAATTGCACTTGTGACTTATAAGCGCCATCTTCATCCTGTTCTATCATCCCCATTTGAACATACTGCTCAAGCATAGGGGCGAATTGTGGGAGAACCTCTGTCACGTATTTTCCTAACTGAATAGATAATTCTGCTTGAAGCTTTTCGGCGCCATGCCCCGCAAGCAGCTCCGCATACTTAAATGGCTGGATATCAGCACGTCCTTGAGCTTGAAAAGGAACCTCATTGTATTTAAACGAAAGCTTTTCCAGGGTGATGGTGAGCGGTTTTGCGCCTACAGCATCTATCATAGCAATAAGCGACTCTTTGTTGTCGGTCGATGGCACGGGTGTCAGTCGGGCATACAGTTCAGCGGCCGCTTTATCAAAACCTGCTAACACAAAGTTAAATTCAACGTTCTCCAGAATACCAGGGGCCGCGGGGGGGAAATGTCTGCATTAAAGCATTCTTCAGTGCATATTCCACACTGAAAGTATCGTCATTATGAAGCACTGTTTCCGTTGAAAAACTCAGATGTTCGCCTTTGAAAATATCTGCCAGTGGAGTGTAAAAACCATAGTTATTTATTTTGGTTTTGATACTGTACACGAAGGTAGTGCCGAATACCCTGGACATTTCTCCACGTGTTGCAAGTTGGGAAAATTGCCAAGTCAGCTTTTCCTCGGGCAAAGCCAACATTGCTCCTTCCCATTCCAATTCAAATTGAACCTCTTTCAAATCGAAGTCGGTAGTAGAGAAAAGGTGCAGAGGATGAATAGTAATATCTGCACCGTTTTCCTCAAACACAGCGTCTTCCACGCTAAAAGATGAATGTATAGTGCGAGTTAGCGCATTTAAGGACCAATTTGATTCGTATGGAACTTTCTGAAGATGCTGCGCCATTTCCTGAGTAATTTTATCATTACTGGGTTCAAAGCGGTTATCGCAACTAATATAAAACGGGAATATGTGGCAGTCATTATTGACGGCGAATTTAAGCGAAGTGGTAGAACCAATAGTTCCCCCCATTGTGTTAAAAAACTCTGGATCCAAGCTTATGCGATACTCATCGTTTACCCAGAAAAAACCTTCCTCAATTACTGTACGCTCCATTGTAACGCCTTTAACAGTCGGTACTTCCTTATAAATCGCCAACTGATGGTCTATGGTATTTTCATAGGTTTTCTTGGTATAAAAGGTGGCTCCCGCGAAAGCAACAGCGGCCCCTGTAACTAGCAATACTGCCGATTTTATATTCATAATCACTCTCCATTTGATTTTCTTGGTCGCCGTTCATAGCTTATCCTTTTCTAAACAACGAACGACTGCGGTAAAAAACGCCGCTAAGGTACTAAAAGTCGCGTTATATGGATAGCGAATTACCGCATTAAGGTGACTGTTATGGGTCTCGCAAGGACTTGGGTCCTCAGGCTTACGCCGGCTAGAAGGGCAGAATAAGAGTGGCGAGTGGTGAGATTTCGTTGAAGACAAAAGACCCTGTGCAGACAGCAAAACAATAAAACAAGTTCGACTTTTCTATTTTTTCTGGTTTATCATCTGCTTAACTGACCTACACCATATTTCAATTTCTATTGAATGTGCGAAATCGGGCGAAGACCCTGCGGCGGAGAAGTATTGATTAATAATGAGTCGGTAGTACGAAGTTGCAACTTGCTGAATGCCGTACATGAACTTCACAAAGAAGGCTTTCAGCATCTGGCAGTCTATTGTTATTTCGAGGGCACGAATTGGGCCGCAACGTTGTTACCAGCTTATGATTTAAGTGTAATGGATGGCGAGTTGATTGTGCTGCCGAGCTTGTCAGGACTTCATCATAAGCATGTTTCAAAAGGTAGGGCTGGCACCTTTTTTGCATGGGATGACGTTGCTATTTCCAACCCCTACACCCTGACGAGATATATAAAAAGCCGGTTTGGCAAGTTGTTGGAAGCATGCAAGGGCGATAATTTTGCTTTTGTCGGATGGTACGCCAAATTAGTTGGTAAAGCAGATACTGGTCTGATGCCGATAATGAAAAAGCGGGCTACAGCCATTCCTCACACCGTCGCTATTCATGAGGGCGCAGATTTTCCATTGCCGCCGGTACAGCGTGTGCAAATGTATAATAACCAGCTTTTTGTTGTCGATAAAGCGCCGCATTTGCTATCGCAAAACGAGGATTGGCATTTTGGCCATAAATCGCGAATCGATAGCTTCGACTTCAAACAAAACACGATAATACGCGTACCCGAGTACCCATATTGGCTTAAAAGCGAACTGGAAATGTCGGCATATTGGGAAGGTGCCATTTATTACGCGCAGGTCATTTTAAAAGTGGAAAGCATTAGCGATTTTCTAAGGCAACTGGGTAAAGAAAAAAGCCATACTTCTGCCTGGAAGTGGTTTGTGAAAATTTATGATTCGCACGGACAACTGGATTACTTTGTTGCTTTTCTGTTAAGCCTTCAGATGAAAGGTGCTTCAGCGCTGCTACCAATTTCTCGTAAGAACAACAGAATAAGGTGGTTAACAGAATTTGAGAGCAGAATTAAAGAAAGACAATGTATTCATAGTTCGCACAATCCTTATGTGGGGGTAGAAAATAATCCTCTGCACTTGGGTTTAATTTTGGCTGATTACGAAAATCATTGGCTGGTTTGAGCCGGACGAGAGCATGAGTAATTAGAAATTTGTTATTCGAAACGCCGTGAAATCATCCATGATGGTTCTGCTGGAGCATCCTGCTCCAGAAGCCCGGTTTAAAAAAAGCCCGCTTATTGTTCAATCACTGTTCGTGATCTAACCCAGAGTTTGAGCCGACATTAGCGCTACTTTACCACCTTTAAATACCTCTGTACCAAATGCTATACCTCATCCTACGCATAATTACTTGTTGAATTTCCGCCGAATTTAGTAATCTTCTACCTAAGTAAAAAAGTAGATATAAAAAATGAAAACGATAAATAAAACAACAGGTTTTACTTTAATTGAACTGGTAATTGTTGTGGCAATTTTAGGTGTGCTGGCAGTAACCGCAACGCCACGTTTTGTCGATATCTCTGAAGATGCCAAAGCTTCTGCAACTGAAGCGCAGTTCGGCAGTTTTAAGTCCGGTCTGTCTTTGCTTCATGCGAAGTATTTAATCAGGCAAACTTCTCCAATTCAAATTGGTAATACTGACGTTAAGTTCAGTAATGCGGGATGGCCCCTGGGGAATACAGATGATAGCACTGGCTGTCGTGAAGTATGGAATGTGATGTATTCTGAACCCGAACCTATTACAGTAGTTGCAGATTACAACTCTACACTTGCTGAAGGTTGGAACGCGTTTGCGTATAGCGGTATTTGCGGCTTTATTAAGAGCGGAGGCGGTGAAACTATTGTATCTAGCGGCGCACCGCATTTTGTCTATTTCATGCGTGATTTTGCCGTGAACGCAGGTGGATTTAACTATTCCGGCGAAGCGGGTCAGGTTAAGATTTATAATAGAATGTAGCTAGGGCGTGTTGACCTTTGCTATCCGGATTTTGTTCAAAATGAACCTGTTTTAATTGCGGCGCAAGCTATGGAACCCCTTCGTGGTAAAAAAGCTACCTAAATAGCGAGCTACAATGAGCAATACAGGTTTATGAAGAGCCCTGCGGGCAGCGACGTTAATTCACATTTATATCTTGTCGTCAGATAAAAAATTTCACCGTTAGTTGCTGCCACATTATCAATTGGAATGGGTAACGTAATTTATCAGAGACAGGTTGCGAGTACGTTTAAACAATAAGTAAGAATTTCTTCGCCGAACTACTGGAGCAAAATGCTCCGGCAGAACCACCACGGGCGACTTACGGCGCTTCGAATAAAAAATTTTAGTTATTCTACTGTTGATGAATTTTATTTATTCAAGCTCTTACCCAGCACAGTTCGTAAAGAAAGTTGGCCTTAAAGCAATCCATTTGTCCTATAAAAAGGTATTAATTCTAAGTCGCCAGCGCACATGAACTTAATTGCAAGGTTAATGCAGTGGCGCAGATGCTTTAATTCGGTAACAGCCGAGAGGGTAAGTTTATGAGTAACAACAGAAAAAGGCCCGAACATGAGCGGGATATTACTTTAAATGATGATGATGCAGAAGCAGGTGGTGCAGAGGAATCAGTTTGTGGCGAAGAAGATCCTGGTGTCGCGCTTGAAGATTTAGTGACACACAGAGACGAAGCAGATAAAAGATAATCCAAGGAAGGGGGAGGAAACCTCCCTCTTTTCGCCTTCCGGACCATGAGATAAGTATAGGTCATTTTGTAAATTTTTCCTGTCATACCTGCCGCTACCTCCAAACCTCTACCGCAAAAAGAAGAATTTTCAACAACATAGATTGCCATGTAAGTGGCCTGATTTTCGCAGCTGACATTTTTAAATGAACCCTATGAAGTTAAGGGGTCGACAATTATCTTTTCACGTTGCGGGAGTATCACTATGAATGACAAGTTTAGTGTGGTGACGATTGTAAAAAATCGCTTCCATGAACTCAGCAATTTAATTTCCTCACTTGAATCTTCCAGTGTTCGACCGCAGGAGCTGGTTATCGTTTGGATGACCGCGCCGACAGATCACTCGCTGATAAAGAGTGAGCATTTTGAGATTGTTCATCGCTTTGAAACTTCTTCAGACCTCCCGCTTCCACAGGCGCGAAATAAAGCCTTTGTTACTTGCCGGAATGACAAAATTTTTCATCTAGATGTTGACTGTGCCTGCTCACCTGAATTTTTTGAGCTGGCGATGGATTCCTGGCAAGATGATCGGGTGCTTACCACTGCTGTTACGCGAGTTGAGACCCTTCCTGAACATGCGACTTTTGAAAATATTCAACGCCGCATTAAATTTCAAAAACGAGATAATTCGGTGAGGTCGTCAATATTAGAGATGCAAGATTTTCAGTCTGCAGTATTTGCTATAAGTAAAAAGGCATTTTCTACTGTAGGAGGCTTTGATGAAAGTTACTGCGGATTTGGAATAGGGGATATCGACTTTGCTACCCGCTGTGAAAGCGCTGGATTCCATCTTTTTCAATTGCCGATGCGCACTTTTGCTCAATATCGTCCGGGAAGAGCTTGTCCGGTGAACCACGTCTTAGATATCGTAAACAATGTTGCAACCTTCAAAAGAAAGTGGGGGTTCTATCCCGCTGTGAACTGGCTGAATGAATTTGCCAGTAAAGGTATTATATTTGCAGATTTCGAAGAATATGGCGTCCGCATTCGCCGGTTGCCTACACAACAAGAGTTGTCTCAGGCGATTACGGTGGCTCATTCTTCCCCCTCGGACAATAGCACCACGTCAGCGCCTGATAGTACCGGCCCGACACGATTCGCTATGTAGCTGTGCCTTTGAGCTAAGGGCTGCTAATAAATTTAGCAGCCCTTAGCTCACTATCACTTGCTCCCATAGTCACTCCAGCCTTGCTGTGTCAAAAAAAGTTTATCCTAATCCGTCTTGATGTATCCCTCTATCTCCTTCGGGCGCGGCTTTTTCAGCTTCTGTGCTGCGCCAATTACGTGCGGTTTGGCCCCACTAAACCTTCCCTACACTTGACTTGTCATCAGTTGAAAAATTCTCACGTTGAGTAAGCACACTCCAGACGAATCAGGATTATTTGATGCAACCTCCGAAGATTCTTGATAATAAAAATAACAAAGTATTAACGTTTATTGGAAATGTAAGCGCTACCATGTTAAGTTTATGTGAAAACCAATGTTAGTCGCACCAAAAAATCTGAATATGATGAGTTTTGCAGCTCTTGAACGCGTAGCGAGGCCCGAAGCGCAGCATGTTAGCCATGACAATAAAAGCGTAGACCTCACCAGCATTACCGTTTGCGTTAATTTTTTGAAAGTTGTTCGAAAATTATCACGACAAGCCGCATTTTCTCAGCGTTGATGATGCTCATTCTTGCACCAAGGAGACACCAACATGGCAATACGACCTGCACACTTTAAATCAAGAACCTTATCTCTGATAATCAGTAGCGTTTTCTCTGTCGCTGCTACTAATGTTTCCAGTCAGCCGCTACAGACAGCGTTTTTGCTGAACACCAGTGTTAGCAGCGGCGCCGTAATCCCGCTTGCTGGCATACTGACTTCTGCGCAGGCAGGTGATACGGGCATAGAACAGAACAGCCCTGGCAGCGTGACGTTTTACGTTAATACCAGTGATTGGGCGGATGTTCACTATCAGGTGAACGGGGGAGGGCAGCAAAACATCAGAATGACTATTGAAGCGGGCCAGAATGTGACTCACCTCAATGGTCTTTCTGTTGATGATGAAATTACTTATTGGTTCACATACCTGCAAAGCAATGGTTCGGTCACTGATACTTCACCCGTAACCTATACCGTCACCGCCGAAGATAGCGACCCTGACGGCGACAGTCCCAGTGGCGTCATAGTTGAAGCTGAAGATTATGCGAATTATTTTGATACTACCACTGGAAACGCAGGTGGTGAATTCCGTTCGGATGATGTGGACATCGAAGCTACCGGTGACAGTGGTGGTGGCTTCAACGTAGGCTGGACAGCCGCGGGTGAATGGCTAGAGTACACTGTTGAACTCAATGCTGGTACCTACGACGTCAGCGCCCGCGTTGCTTCCGAAACTGGTGGGGCGGGCTTCTCCCTGTCTCTTGATGGCAATACGTTTGCTTCCCAATCAGTAGTAAGTACAGGAGGCTGGCAGAATTTCGAAACACGCTCAACGGGTCAGTTAACGGTCAGTGATTCTGGTTCGCATAGATTAAGAGTCAATGTTACCGGCGGCGAGTTTAACCTTAACTGGATAGCCTTTGCTCCAAGTAGTGCAGGGGAATCAGACACCGACAACGACGGTGTCAGTGATAGCCATGATCGATGCCCCAATACGGCTGCGGGCGTGCAAGTTGACCACGATGGATGTGTTGTGGTTTCAACCGGAAGCATCGTTCCACTTTACGATAGCTCCACTGCGCTTGAGCCGGCCATCAGCTTTGACCGTGGAGATGCGCTAGTGACGCGCTTCGCTGATCGCGGCCGGGATCGGCACGCAAAAGAAGATCAGTTCCAAATTTATGACCATTATCTCTCCCATTATTGGACGCACCGGACAGCCCAGTTTCAGATTGTCGACTATGTAGCAAAAGGAGGGTCTTCATTAGAAATTACCTTTGTTACCGAGTGGAAACTGGGAGCGAGAGAATTTAGAGCGTTTTATCGCGGTCTGAATACTGTAGCTGAATATCATGGTAACTACTTTGGCGGTGGCGCCGTGGTGGAACTGGACCACGGTAGCTACGACTATGACTTCAATAAAATCAGCGATGTAGGTGAGCAATATCGGTATCAGGTGATTATTGAAGATTACCGTCCGCTTAACTGGGAGCCGTCCAATGGAACTATTCCATTAGAAATCGGGCAACGCATGGAATTTGAAGCCAGTCAGTTTCTTGATGGCGCGCCGGAGGGGCGGGATAATTACTACGGCACTACCTATTTATATATTGTGGGGCAGGGATTGGTTCCGTGGAAAACAAAAGGCGATTTTGCAGATAAATCTTCTGAGCGGGAAGATTCCTATCCCATTGCTGAAGCTGGTTGGTTAGGCGGCCATACCACTTTACCTTACAATTACACTCATGAGCCTGACAATCATTTCATGCAGATGGCGACCAATCTGTCAAATGTTAACGGCCAGGCTTTTGTACAAGGAAGACGTATTCATCACAGCAGCTTTATTGATGGTAAACATAATGAGCATGTAAGCGAAAACGGGATATTTACTGATGTTGTGGGAAAAGCGGGTCCTCATTACATTACTGCAAGCTGTGCCGGCTGTCACGAGCGAAACGGTCGTGCAGCTCCTGTTGAACCGGGTGAACCCTTGGTAAAATGGCAGTTTAAAGTTGCTGATATCAATGGAAACGCCGACCCGCTCCTGGGGTATGTGCTGCAACCTAACAATATTGGAATAAACGATGCTACTGACGGTGAAGGACAAGTGGTCATTGATTCCTGGACAGAAAATAACGGCTTAAGATCGCCTAACTATCAATTTAGTAAATCAACACCTGCACGCTTTTCAGCTCGAATCGCGCCACAGTTGGTGGGCTTGGGTTTGCTGGAAGCTATTCCAGAAAATACTGTGTTATCTCGGGAAGACGTAAATGATGACAATGGTGATGGAATATCCGGAAAAGCTCAACGTGTTGCAGATGCCCAAACTGGTGAAACGCGGTTGGGCCGGTTTGGTTGGAAGGCAGGTAAAGCGGATATCCGGCATCAGGTGGCAGGCGCTTTCAATACGGATATGGGGGTGACCAATAGCTTATTCCCTAATCCTGATTGTGGCTCGTCACAGACTGAATGTGGAAGCAGTGGGGTGGAAGTGTCAGATGCCAAACTAGACATGATGGTGAAGTATATCTCGTTGTTAGGCGTAAGAGCTCAGCGAGACCTTGATGACCCTTCTGTGCAAAATGGTAAGTCGCTGTTCAGTCAAATCGGGTGTAATGGCTGTCACGTTGAAACCATGGAAACTTCTCAATTTCATCCGCTTGCCGAATTACGAGGACAAACCATTCATCCATACACGGATTTACTCTTACATGACATGGGTGAAGGTCTGGCTGACAATTTAGGAGAAGGCAATGCCACAGGCGCTGAATGGCGGACTACACCACTGTGGGGAATCGGGTTGTCTGCATGTGTAACTGGCGGCGTGACCAATGATATTGGTGGCCAGGGCAATGAGTATTGTACTCCTGAGCACAGTTACCTGCATGATGGTCGTGCACGTTCTATCGAAGAAGCGATACTCTGGCACGGTGGAGAAGCTGAAGCGTCTAGAATTGCTTTTGAAAGCTTGTCTGCGTCGGACCAGTCAGCAGTGTTAGCTTTTTTAAACTCATTGTAATACTGATGCTCGCAATGATAAGAAATTGATTAGTGTGATTGAGAGGCCGTTAGTTAAGCTGCTTAAGTGATTGCAAAATGAAGGTTAATGTACTTCGAGCAATGCAAACTAATGGCCTTTCGCCCCCCGGCAAGGTGATGCATCTCTCTTTCTTCGGGCGCGACTTTTACACGTTTGAACTGCGCCAAGTGCGTTGGATTTAGCCCCCAAACCTTCACGAAACTGACTTGTCAAAACTTGAAAATGTTAGCGCTGAGGAACTACACATTAATACGGGTTAGCATTGCGTTAATCTTTTCCCCAACAATGGGCATGAGTTGAAAATCAGCCTTGCAGTTGGTTGTCATAGAAACTGGTAAAAAAGGTGGGGAGCTTTAGGGCGTATTGATCTTTGGCGTCCGGATTTCGTTCAAAATAACTTATTTTATTGCGGCGCGAGCTATGGAGCCCTTCTTGATAAAAAACTGCCTGATTAAATAGTGAGCAACAAAGAGCAAGACAAATTATAAAGAAACTGCAATCGATGTAAAAAGAGACAGAAAGGCCAACTCGCCTTAGCTAAGGAAGTAAAAAAAATTTCGCCAAACGCAAAAAAACCGGCCAAGTGGCCGGTTTTATCTTTTAGCTATCGCTGAGCAGCTTCGATTTCTTGGCGATTTTACAACCCAGCGCGCGCTGAGTGTTTTTGCGTCCGATTAGGGCCGCGATCGCATAAGGGTGTTGTCTCAGTTTCGCTTTTAATCGTGATAAGGTTGCGCGAACCCGATCAAAAACGCTACTGCCGCGCAAGCCATGGTCTTTAGAACTTTGCATAGTCCATCCCTGCTAATTAACTGAACAAGTATTATACCTAAAACATATTGAAAAAGCTATGTCAATATCGAGTGATGATAAAAATATTACAATATGAAGAAAATGGATTGTTCAGCAGCAAGTTGATACATCCTATTTCTTCAGCCTGTACATTTTTTATCGCCTTCAGCGCAAGTTAGATCACTACTTCGACAGAAAAAGTAATTTCCTCACTTATCTTTCTAAAAATGCTTGTTCAATGACGAAATGCCCTTGCATGCGCGAGGTCGCTTTAGAAAACCCTTGCGAGGTGAGCCAATTCGAGAGATCCGCCAGCATCGCATCATTTCCGCATAACATAAACCGGTCGCTTTCAGGCGAAAGCGGCGGTAGCTCAAGATCCTTTACCAGCTTTCCCGTCTCCAGTAACGTAGTGATGCGCCCGCGGTGGGAACATAGCCCATCGACCTTTTTTAAACTGTTGTATTCATAGGGCTCGCGGGTAATCGAAGGATAATAAAGTAACTTTTCTTTAACGTCTTCCCCGAAATAGGGATTCTGCGGAAGTTCCGTTTCGATTTCCTGTTGATAGGCAAGTTCTGAAGCGAACCGGGTCCCATGCACCAAAATTATCTTCTCGAAATTCTCGTACAGAAAGGGATCTTTAATGATACTCAAAAACGGCGCCAGGCCCGTTCCGGTGGCAAGAAGAAAAAGACGCTTACCCGGCAACAAATGACCTGCGACCAAAGTGCCAGCGGGGCGAATTGACATCATAATATTGTCGCCCGGCTTGACGTTTTGAAGGCGAGAAGTCAGCGCTCCGTTCGGGACCTTAATACTAAAAAATTCCAACTCGTCCTCATAGTTAGGACTGGCGATGCTGTACGCTCGCAGCAACGGCTTACCGTCAACTTCCAGGCCAATCATCACAAACTGGCCGTTTTCGAATCGAAAAGAAGGTTCGCGAGTTATTTTGAAACTAAATAACGTTTCACTCCAGTGATGAACAGCGGTAACTGTGGCATTGATTAGATTTCGCATAAAAAATTATCCCGTTGGACGCCATTAGCGAATGATGTCACACATTCGTCATTGATAATAGTTCTCATTACCGGTTTTGCTAATTAATGTTCCTGTATGGGAATAAGTACTACATGCGCACCTGGACGCCGAACTTCAACAGTTGCTTAAGTCTTCCTCCTCAAAAGAGCGATAATTTATCGCAGACCGTCGTTATGATTACAGCCCTCATCACAGTATCCCCGCATCACTTAGAGATAACGGGTAGAAGTACCTACTGAAGTGTTGATAAGCTGAAAGAAGTTCCCGGGGGTAACGCGTAACTTATGTGGTTAGCTGTATGAGTATATATTTTCAGACGCTGGCTATGCTCAGGCCGAGAGGCCGCCTCCTTTGACTATGACAAAACCCGGGTAGATTCATGTGCTCTTCGCACTACTGTAAGTTGACACTTTCCCCGGTTTTTCAACATTCAATGTTCTAAGTGAAGAAGAAATTCGGTATTTGGATTCCCCAAATTCCGTTATAATTCCAGGTAAATATTGATCATATACCTTTCCCGGAAGGGAAAATTGAAGGTGTTGTTGTGTTTAATAGTCAACTGAAGCTGCAGTTACGTAGCGCAGAAGAAAAAGTCGCCTCCTACGACCAGATTTTTGATAGTTTAAAGTCAGAAATGCTGCATCTTACCTTAGATAATGAAGGCATTATTTCAGAAGTTAATGAGCTTTTCGAGAGTGAAAGCGGGTTTAAAAAACACCACATTGTGGGATCTGCCTTTGTTGACTTAGTACCTAAGCGCGCGCAAACGTCAGAACATTTTCGCCAATTGGCAGCTGCAATAAAGAGCAAGCATCATTGGGCCGGCGCAGTTGAAGTTGGTAAATACGAAAAGCTTGTCTGGTTAAGAGTGATTTTACAGCCGATTTTTGATTTGCAAGGTAAATGTCAGAGCTTCGATGTATTTGGAAATAACCTCACTCGTACCATTGAAGCGTCCAAACAGAATGAAAACCTCATATCTGCCTTGCATCGTTCAATGGCAGTAATCGAATTTTTCCCCTCGGGCGAAATTATTACGGCTAATAGTCTTTTTCTTCAAACCGTGGGGTATTCGCTCAACGAAGTTCAAGGAAGGCACCACCAGATTTTTTGTACTGAGGAAGAGCGCCGCAGTGATGAATATGCTCAGTTTTGGCACCGGTTGAATCAGGGGCAATATATCGCTTCACGGTTTAAGCGGGTTAACAAAAAAGGGCAAACTGTTTGGCTTGAAGCTACTTATAATCCGATATTCGATTCTTATGGAAAGCTTTATAAAATAGTTAAATTTGCCACTGATATTTCTCAGCAGGTACGTCGGGAAAATCTTGTTAACGAGGCAGCTGTGCTTGCTGCTGATACATCCATTTCCACAGGTGAATGTGCAGAAAAGGGACTAAAGCTGATGCAGGACACCGCTTTGGTAATGGAAAAATTATCTGACCACATGGCCGTTGCATCACAAAAAATTAAAGCATTGGAAGAGCAATCCAGTACGATCAGCAAAATGGTCAGCGCCATAGGCAGTATCGCTGATCAAACCAATCTTCTTGCGTTAAATGCCGCTATAGAAGCTGCAAGGGCCGGAGACCAGGGTAGAGGGTTTGCCGTTGTTGCAGATGAAGTCAGGCAGCTTGCCTCACGTACCTCAAAGTCAACAGAAGAAATAATGAATGTTTTTTCTAATAACGAAAGGCTGACAAAAGATTCGGTGATAACGATCACGCAAAGTATGACAACGGCCGAGGAAGTTGTAGAACATATTCGTAGCACTCATGAAGTTATCGACAACATTCAGGCCGGCGCGGAAAAAATGTCGAAGCAGTATCCCAGTTATCGAGTCGTCTGGACTAAGAAGAAGCCAGACCTGGACGTGCGGTTGGTTAGCGGTTAAATATTTATTGATGCTTACCATTCGCTAAGTAACCGTAACAAGATCTCTTTTGTCGTTATGGCTATTCGTTGCGAAAATCAGGCAGAGAGTTGCTTTGCAGGTTGCATCCTGCGTTGAGACACGTTAAAAAGTAAATTTGGGCAGGAATACAGAGTGAAGTTTTCAAATGTGTTCAAGGAAGAGCTCCCTCTACATATTATTGAAACTAAAGCGCCGATACTCTCATGTGAAGGGTGCCGCAATGGTAAAGCTTTAGATTTTAACTTTTCGATGGCTTTTCAGCCATTAGTGGATTTAGAAAACAAGTGCGTGTTTGGTTATGAGGCACTGGTTCGTGGATTGGCCAATGAGCCTGCGTTTAGTGTAATTGAAAAAGTTACGGCAGAAAATATTTACCGCTTTGATCAGGCATGCCGCGTAAAAGCAATTGCCCTTGCAGCAAAATCGGGCTTGACTAAACGGTTGAATATTAACTTTTTGCCAGGTGCGATATATCGGCCTGAGCTTTGTATTCGCACTACCTTAGCAGCCGCGGAAAAGTACGGTTTTCCTTTACAGAATATCACCTTTGAAATCGTCGAAACCGAGCAGGTTACCGATACAGTTCGTCTAAAAGAAATAATCGATTACTATAAAAAAATAGGTTTTTCTACCGCGTTTGATGATTTTGGCTCTGGTTATGCAAATCTGGACTGGTTGGCAGAGCTTGAACCGAACAGTATCAAGCTGGACATGAAACTTATTCGAAATATTCACCAAAAGGCAAAGAAAAAGACTATCGTCGCTGCTATCGCTAATCTTGCGAAAGCGTTAGAGGTTGATATATTGGCCGAGGGCGTTGAATCGAAAGGCGAAAGAGATTGTTTAGCTGAAATGGGAATAACCAAACAGCAAGGTTACTTTTTTGCCAAACCACAGTTTGAAGCCTTCATCGAAGTAGACGGCAATCGGTTTACATAACTCCAACTATAAGCCAAACACTATTTTGTTTCCTTATGCGAGTTGCCGTTCATGAATAGCAGGGGCTGATAGCCCCTCTTTTATCACATTAACGGCTAATGTTCCGGTTAGAAAAGATCCCGGTTTGAAGCTTGTCTGCAAGTTATTTCCTGTTATAAGCAATCCATACTGACAATAATTCCTCTCATAATTCATTCAGCGGTTCATGAAAAAGGCGCCGCTTCGCTTCGAACAATTGTTTCGTTCAAATAAAGGCAACGTAGCGAATTAACTGCTGTAGGGTATTCTTTGGGCAGATTAGTATTATCAATACAGCGGATAATAGCCGTGCCTACCGACTCAGCAGAACACTCTTTAAATTTTCATTTTTGAACCCTACGGCGCTATTGCGATGTATAAGTTGAAAGCTTAAAAAGATGTAGAAGAAGCGTAGCCGTTTTACCAACCTAGAAAAATAACCTGTTATTAGCACACAATATTTGTTAAATCCGCGTTACATGACAAAGCGAGTGCCGCAGATGCTTTGGCTTGAATTCTAATGCATTTCTGGCAAGCTGGGTTCCAGTCTAAGAAGATTAATTTGGTTAAATTCAATTATTTTTGGAGAAATTTTCTGTGCTGTGGTTTTTGATCCTGCATATACTATCGTTACTCGTGTGGACGGCGGCAGTGCTGTATGTGCCTATTTTGGTCGTGCACACAGCACAAGAGCAGGAACATTATCACCGTCTGCCCACCGACATCGGTTCTTTGGCACGATTGGTTTTTACCCACGTAGCATCGCCAGCCGCCATCATTGCTATTATCGCTGGAACGTTGGTCTTTGTGGTAGGTGAAAAGGTGACGTTCTGGTTGTTTGTAAAACTTACGCTGGTGAGTTTGATGACAGCCTCTCACGCCAGTATGGGGCTGCTTATTACGCGACTCGAACGTAATGAACTGCGTAATTTAAAGACGTTTAGCTGGATACTGTTTGTGTTGACGAGCAGCTGTATTGTCGCTGTGGTATGGGTGGTGCTGGCAAAGCCTGCCATACCGGAGGCTTTCCCATGGCGACTTTAAGGCTTCACCCGACGTTCTTCTTCCTGCGGGATATCCATTCCTACACCATATTCGAACACCAATTGGGCACCCAGCGAACCAGCAACGTTAATCATTATTCCTGCGAGTATGCTGATATACAGGCCCCAGGGCATAATCAGGGCCCCGGGATCATCACCCAAACGCAACATCAGGTTAAGGGTGGCCAGCGACAGCATCATTATCGCCAGCACACCATGAGCCCAGGCTGCAACAATTCGCCGAATCAAGCGCATGGAGAAAACGTCGATAGCCCCTGGCAAACTTGCAACGATACCACCTGCCAGACCCACAGCTGCCAACCAGAAGCTGGCTCCTGCCCAAAAGGGATCATCAGTGAAGACAAAGACAATGTCAGTAACAATCAGCAAAAGCAGCGCCGCTATGGGAAAATGGATCAAAGCCGGATGCAGAGGGTGACCTTTAATTGCTGCGCGACTGTTAATTCTGGCTTTAGACATATTGGCGTCTCGCTCTGTGATGGTTAGAGAAGGAGTAGAATGACCAGAGTAGCAGAAGTATTCCTTATTTTCAGTGTCTTGCTGCTATCGGGCTGTAGTGGCTATTATTCTACGTTGGATCCTGCTGGTCCGTATGCTCGATCAGTGGCATGGATCTGGTGGGGAATGTTTATCGTTGCTACATTAGTGCTTTTTGGTGTTTGCGGGCTCTGGTGGTATGCGATGCGAAAACGTAGTCGCGACTACAGTGATTTAGAAGTCCGCCGGGTTCTCAACCGGTTTATCTTGGCTGGCGGAACTGGTTTACCCGTGGTTGCCATGACGGTACTGCTAGCGTTTGGTATTCCGGAGGGTCACAAAATGATGCCATGGCCAGATGCTCGCGCGCTACATATTGACGTTCATGCTAAGCGGTGGGAGTGGCAGGTGAAGTACCCGAAGCAGAACATTCAACTCACCGATGAAATACACATCCCTGTCGATACGCCAATTGATGTGTATGTAACCAGTGCAGATGTTATTCACGGCTTTTGGGTGCCGCGACTGGGCGGTAAAATAGACGCGATTCCGGGTCGTACTAATGTGGTGCGAATACAGGCTGATAAACCAGGAAGTTATGGTGGGCAATGCGCAGAATATTGCGGGCAATCACACGCATTTATGAAATTTGAGGTAGTTGCACATTCTGCATCAGATTTTAAAAACTGGCTGGCACAACAACATGAGGGAAAGAATGAATAGGGAATCTGTGCTTGATGCCAAGTTTTCCAGGGTTTGGGACAACCTACCCGGATGGGGAGCATTAGCGGCTGTAAATCACACTTCTATTAGCTTGAGATTCATGTTGACCGGTGTGGTTTTCTTCCTGCTGGGTGGCATCTTAGCGATGCTCATTCGCACTCAGCTAGCGTTACCGGAACATGACCTGTTAAGTCCGGATCTCTATGCTCAGGTATTTACTATGCATGGCACGGTGATGATGTTTCTCTTTGCTATCCCGGTGCTGGAAGGGGCGGCGATGTACTTGATACCCAAGATGATCGGTACCCGTGATCTGGTGTTTCCGCGCCTCAGCGCGTTAGGTTACTACTGCTATCTGTTTGGCGGCCTCATCATAACCTCTAGCTTGCTTCTTGGTATCGCACCAGATGCCGGGTGGTTCATGTACACGCCTTTATCAAGTGCAGAATTCTCCCCCGGCCCCGGTTCTGATTTTTGGCTGTTGGGAATTACTTTTGTAGAGATTTCTGCGGTTTCAGCCGGCATTGAGTTAACTGTATCTATTCTACGTACTCGGGCACCCGGAATGACACTCGGCAAAATGCCCATTTTTGCCTGGTATATTTTAGCCATGGCATTAATGATTGTTTTTGGCTTTCCGCCGTTAATTTTTGCCAGTATCTTACTTGAACTTGAGCGCGCTGCTGGAATGCCTTTTTTTGATTCGGCCGCAGGTGGCGACCCGGTGCTATGGCAACATTTGTTCTGGCTGTTCGGGCATCCAGAGGTATACATTATATTTTTACCTGCTGCGGGTATTGTTTCCACCATTCTCCCTGTTTTCGCTGGTCGTCCGTTAGTCGGATACCGCTGGATAGTCTTAGCGGTAATCACGATGGGCTTTATTAGCTTCGGCCTGTGGGTTCATCACATGTTTACCGTTGGAATTCCGCAACTGGCGCAGGCATTTTTTTCCGTGGCCAGTATGCTGGTTGCGATTCCCACAGGCATTCAGGTATTTGCCTGGATAGCAACGTTGTGGACTGGTCGCGTCAGCTTTCAGTTGCCTATGCTTTGGATGTTTGGCTTTCTTTTTATTTTTGTCTGCGGCGGGCTTACGGGGGTCATGCTGGCTCTGGTACCGTTCAATTGGCAAGTTCACGATACGCATTTTGTGGTCGCTCATTTTCATTACGTGTTGATCGGAGGGATGCTTTTTCCTTTGATTGGCGGGCTTTATTATTGGTTACCTCACTTCTCTGGCAGAATGCCTTCTAAGAAAATAGGAAGCTGGGCATTTTGGCTGGTTTTTCTAGGTTTTAATATCACTTTTCTACTAATGCATATCACTGGTCTTTTGGGCATGCCTCGACGGGTATTTACCTATCAAAGCGATCTTGGCTGGGATTGGCTAAATCTACTCTCTTCCTTCGGTGGTTTTATCATGGCAATGGGCGTGGGGATGTTAATCCTCGACGTAATAATGCATTTTAAATTCGGCGCCAAGGCCAGCCATAACCCCTGGATGGCAGACACGTTAGAGTGGGCGACAGGAACGCCGCCAACCACCTACAACTTCATTAGTATCCCGCGTATCGAAAATCGTCATCCACTGTGGCAGGATCAGGGGTTGCCCCGTAGTATGGCACAAGGCGTACACGGACTTAGCAGCATTGAACATGGAAGACGCGAACTTTATGGTACCGATGCGATTACCGGCAAATTAAAAGAGGTCATGCATATCCCTAGTCACTCATGGTGGCCGCTATTGGTCGCTTTAGCGTTGGCAATCGTTTGCATAAGTTTATTAGTGCGGGCCTATCCGGTGGCCATGGGCGCGGCAGTAGTGGCGGCTGTTTTTCTGTTTCGCTGGAGTTGGGAAAATGGAGCGCACAAATCTATGGCGCCTCTTACCCCTGAAGAACAAGCGCGAGACGAGCCGCCGCTACATTCGCGTACGTGTGACGGGCCTGGGTTATGGGGAATGGCAGTGACGCTATTAGCTGATGGTGCTTTGTATTTATCGTTGCTTTTTGGCTGGCTTTATTTATGGACAGTAGCTCCTAACTGGGCTGTTCCGGAATCTTCGGCTATTCCATTAGGAAAAATGGCGCTAAGCGGCGCCTTGTTAACAGTCGCAGTGGTACTTTACAGACGCTTGGTAAAACGTCTGTGTGGAGGAAACGATCAGCACCTGGTTATTCAGCTATGGCTGGTTACGGGATTAGGGCTGTTACACCTGCTGGTACTATTGTGGATTACCTTAACCAGCGAGCTTCAATATACTAAACTGGCCCACGATGCAGTCCTTTTGGTAATGTTAGCGTTTTTAATATTTCATAGTGGCTTAAGTGTGATAGTAACCGGTTTACAGGCATTACGTGCAGGTTATGGCTATGTCAGTGCCAGGTTGCCCTACGAACCCGTTGTTATGAACCCGATGTGGTTATTCAGCCTGACAATATTCTGGATTAGCTACGCCAGCTTTTTGCTTCTGCCGTTGGTTTGGAAAGCCGCATGAAGATAGTCAGTACACATCCCTGGCACATTACAGCAGGCTTGGTGATATGGGCGGTGTGGTTTGTAGCGATTTATGGTGGTTTGTCTGTCGCTTGTGTAGTAAGTCCTCCGCCACCTGATAGCGGCGTTTTCAATTGGATAAATGCCGCTCTGATGATATCCACACTTGTTACCTCTGCTTATCTGGCTTGGTGTGCTTTGTTGTGCTGGCGTCGTATGCAAGACAGCGTCAAGCAAGCCCGCTTCACCTTGCGGTTGGCGGCAGCAGTTTACCTTGTTGGATGTTTGGCGACGTTGGCAGTCGGTGTGCCGACGATGGTGATAGTGCCATGTTTATAATACACATCTTATTTATTTCTGTACTATGGGCTGCACCAGCCTGGGCGCATAATCCCATTACCAGTGAAGGGCAGGATGCTGTTGCGGCTGGCTTGACCGCTGCCGTTGTGTTTGCGTTTTGGATTCTTTACTGGCTAGGCGCCCGGCATGCTACCCCCACGCCCTGGCGCCGCTGGGTATTTCATATTACGGCTGTAATAACCTTATTTACGATTCTGGGACCGCTTGACGAGTGGGCTGAACACAGTTCTGCGGCGCACATGACTCAGCATATGTTTATGATGGTAATAATCGCTCCTGCCTTTGCACTGGCTCGGCCGCTGCCTCAGTTGTATCGGGAGTGTGGTCGCTATGGAAAATGGTTATGGAAATCGGCCTTTAAAATTACTCAGTACCCGATGGTGTGCGCCTATGTCCACGGCTTTATGATTTGGTTTTGGCACATACCTGCGTTCTATATGCTGGCGGTCGAAAATCCATGGGTTCATATATTTGAACACGCTTGCTTTTTAGTAACTGCAGTATGGTTTTGGTGGGCGTGTCTCCATGCCTTTACACGCAAGGTACCTTACGCATTATTGGCGCTGTTGCTGACACTGATGCACACAGGGTTTTTAGGCGCATTGCTGACTTTTGCAAAAGAACCTTTATATGGTGAATCCCGCGACTTAGCCGATCAGCAGTTGGCAGGTTTGCTCATGTGGGTGTTAGGCGGTATTCCTTATATAACGGCAGCAATGTGGGCAGGTCATCGCTGGTATCGGCAATTACAGCGGCGATTTATCGATAATTAGCTTTTATTGATCGGGACGCTCTAGTGTATGGGTACCTAGCGACTTTGGCGTAATCGCTATATTAATCGCTTTTTTTACACCTGCAGTCTGAATTAGAGTTTAGAACTTAAAATACTGACCAGCAGACCGTACATCAGGTTTGCAAAGGCCGCTTAAACATGCCGCTATATTAGTGGGGTAGAAACAAGAAGAGCTAAGGCCTTAACTTCCGCTTTTTCGATTTACGTTAACTTGAATATCGGTGCTCTAGACCGCTGTCTAATAATTGATATGTCTAATACTAAAAGTGCGCTTGCTCCTCAAACCTGTAAGCTAAAGTAGTCAATTTTAACCCACCACTTACGATCGACAAGACAATTTATGAGGCGAGGATCTTGACGGTGATAGTTTACTTCATTTACCGCTTTGGAATTAGATGTAGCGCCTTATCAACTGGCGGAATAGACCTTTTACATAAAAGTGCACGTACAACCACTACCAGTTAATATGGCCCGGGCAACATACTGTCCCGGAAAGAACGTTCGTTGTCACTAGGGCGCGTTGACCTTTGCTGTTCACTTTTGCAGCCATTACAGGTGCTTTATACAAGGCAGAGACTGTGAAATGTAGTTGGGCCTACATGAACAGTTGATAACGCAGTAGAAAGTATCTGCAAGCGCTGCCCGGCGGGTTCTTCATAAACCTGTCTTGCTCTTTGTTGCTCACTATTTGCTTAGTTCACTACGCTACATAGTTCGCGGGGCGATCAACCCAAGTTTATTTTGAACGAAATTCCCACAGCAAAGATCAACGCGCCCTAATTGCAAAAAATGAAATAAGGAGGACTTGCATCAAGAATTCTTTCGCGATGCTACTATTGCTTTGGCTTAGTATGTCGAGCGCGCCTGCGTTAACTGAGTCAGAGCATTTATCTGCCGCGCTAGTAGACATTGCAGGAAAACGAATATGTGATCGTTTACAAAATCGCTACCGGGGTCTAAAGCGAGATCTTCCGGGCGGTGCCACCGCTTACAGTGGCACCCTTTGGATTCACTCCTGTGAGGTGGAATATAATGAGAAACAACAGGACATAATAACCTTACTGCTAGGAATAGAGGGATGGCGTTGGCTGTATAGAGAAAAAGAAAAGTTAGGCGCAGAATTTAAAGTAAGCGAGTTTGCTCAATTTCAAGTGGATATAAGCTTGCAGGGCAGGGTAGCGGCTAAATATGATCCACAGGCGAAACGCCTGGCGATGTGGTTAAAGCCGACAGAAACACCCGAGGTAAATTTTAAAGCGTCTGGTGATGTAGATGTTGAAAAAGAGGGAATGTGGGGAGCTGTATTGGCTGGTGCGGCCAGTCTAATAGGGCAATCTCCCGATACTCTGGCAGACGAAACTGACGTGCTCCAATAGATTCACACACCCAGTTAAGAGATAATTAACTCAACTGGAGTGTATATGAAAACCCGAAAAAGCTATTCAAAAGAATTCAAACTAGATGCTGTGAGTCTGGTTACAGAACAAAATTACAAGATTACTGAGGCAGCTCGTAGCCTTGGTATTAGCGCAAATATGTTGGGGCGTTGGCTTAAAGAGCAGGAGTCAGAAGGTGACCATGCATTTCGTGGTAATGGTAAGTTGACGCCGGAACAGGAAGAAATCCGTCGGCTCAGAGAAGAGAATAAGCGCCTGAAAATGGAGAAAGAGATCCTAAAAAAGGCGACGGTCTTCTTTGCCAAAGAAACCAAGTGAAATACGGTTTCATCACCCAACATAAGAAGACCTGGCCGATTAGCCTGATGTGCCAGGTTCTGGAAGTTAGTCGTCATAATTACTACAGCGCCATGCGACGTAACGAACAACTTGAACCAGATCCACAGCATGATGAGCTAATTGAGTGGGTACAGAAAATTGCAGATACCAGTGACTTTACCTATGGCGTAAGGCGTATGAAACGAGCGCTGAATTCACTGGGTTATCCGGTTGGAAAACAACGAACGCGCACCTTGATGAAGGAGGCCGGTGTTAGCGTTAGAAGGCGCAGAAAATACAAAGTAACGACTAACAGCGACCATCAGCAACCTGTATTCGAGAACGTGCTGTCACGCGACTTTGATGCGCAAAAACCGGATCAGGCGTATGTCTCGGACATTACCTATATCTGGACGCAAGAAGGCTGGCTGTATCTGGCCGTTGTAATTGATCTGTTCTCACGAAAAGTCGTGGGCTGGAGTATGTCTTCGCGGATGAATGCTCAGCTTGTGTTTGATGCGTTAACAATGGCTCTATGGCAACGTAAACCCAAAGCGGGCCTGATACATCATTCGGATCGTGGTTCGCAATACGCGAGCCGTCAATTTAGGAAATTACTGGCACAGTACAAGGTTACAGGCAGCATGAGTCGAAAAGGTGACTGTTGGGATAATGCCGTTGTGGAAAGCTTTTTCGGCACGTTAAAGCAAGAGCGTGTGCAATGGCGCCACTACCAGAGCCGCCACGCTGCTCAGCAGGATATCCTGCAATACATCACAATGTTTTATAACAGTCAAAGAATGCACTCATATCTGGATTACAGAAGTCCAAGTCAATATGAGGCTGAAATGGCTAACTTAGGAAAAGCTGCTTAACTGGGTTGTGTGAATTTGGTTGACCACGTCAAACAATCGCGGAGAAAGGAGAGAAACGGTTTAAGGAAAAAATATCAGAAGGCTTTAGTGTATCAATAGATTTTTGTTCTGGTCGCGTAGTTTCTGAACTTGGTCAGCTCAAGCAAGCCGCACTATTTACAAAACTGGATAAAAACCAGCGCGCGACATTTAAGAAGGTAAGCCTGAATCCGTCATCTTTTTTACTTTTTGGTCCTTACGGAGAAAAGTCTAAGCTACTTGACCTTCAGCTGCGCATGGAAGATCCAGCGAATTTTCAAAACAAATTAATTTGTTTAGATGATGCTATCCGACTAACGAAAACCTATATGGAAGGTGACAAACGCACACCAGAAGTTCCTGGTTTAGGGTTGGCTCAAGCTGATGATTCCAAAGGAGAGGTTACATTACGCAACGACCAACAAACTTGCCCGGTAGTGGCAATGTTTGCGATGGATGCAAGTGTAAAAGAGGATGCGTTGTTTGAGTTTAGAGTACGGGACTATAGCGAACCCACGCCTCTAATGCATTGCGATTGAACTTCACATGTACGTTGTAATACCTACTTAAAACGTCCGACAAGAAGTGAGTGTTATGAAAACTAAAGGGTACCTGTCAAGCATGAGAATTGCGCTTTGGTGAACACTTAGAGTTATCTTCTAAAGAAGATCTTTCGATTCCTCAGAAGCAAACCTGGTATTCGAACATATCAGTACCAGATAACGCCATATTTACCTTCAAGACCTAAATGCCTCGCGTTTCTTGGGATTGATAGTCTTCTACTTTGCCTTTTACGATGACATATAAATTAGTAACTAAAGCAGCTATAGCAGCAATACCTGGCATAGTTATTAAAGATAATAAAGGTCTTTATATCAGAGCGATTTTGCTCTTCGTTAACAATCGTACGATTTTTAATGCGCAAAAATCGGCCCGGAGGAACTTCCGGAAGATTCATCATTAAAGAAGCTGTATATACTTATCAAACTACGTTACAGCGCCATCAAACGGAAATTGAACAGTGACAATTGTATCTGCGAACGCCAGCAAGCGAAAGCTGGCAACAAGAATGATGTTTTTAAGTGCAGGAATGGTTACAGCGGCCTGGGCCACCATCATTCCCTTTATTAAAGAAGCACTCCAGATCAGTGACAGTATTATCGGCGGATTGTTGCTGTGCCTGGGACTGGGGGCAATGGTGGGCATGCCATTGGCTGGAATCGGCACAAGCCGCTACGGATGTCGCTCTGTGTTGATGGTATCGGTAACCGGATTTGCGCTGTTGTTCATGATAATTCCGGTGGCTGGAACTATTTTTACATTAGCGTTGGTATTGCTGGTGTTTGGTATGCTACTTGGAATTACAGATTGCACTATGAATATACAGGCAGTGGCTGTGGAAAAAGCGGAAGATCAAACGTTAATGTCAGGTTTTCATGGGTTTTATAGTCTTGGGGGCATGATAGGGGCACTTTTCGTCACCACGCAATTGGCCTTTAATATCAGCATCATGACAGCCTGTATAGCGACTTCCGCAATGGTCCTTTTATTCCTGGTTTTTGTCAGGCACGGCCTGTTGGAGAAAGTCCAGACGCAAAGCGGTTCCGTCTGGGTCCTACCGCAAAGTGTGGTAGTTCTTATCGGCTTAGTATGTTGCATCTTGTTTCTTGCTGAAGGGACTGTACTTGACTGGAGTGGAATTTTCCTCACGGAATATCGTGGTGTTTCTAACGCGATGGCAGGGTTAGGCGTCGCGTGTTTCTCTGTTGCCACGACAATTGGCCGGCTAACCGGCGATTACGTTGTTTTGAAATTGGGGCCTCGGCGTGTCATAAATGTAGGTACTTTGACTGCAATTGCCGGTCTTTTAACAACTCTACATTCTGAGGCATGGCAAATGGCATTGATTGGCTACACACTTGTAGGATTAGGTATAGCTAATACTGTGCCGATAATGTTTTCAGCTACAGGAAAACAGAACGTCATGCCTGAAGCCATGGCAGTGACAGCCGTCTCTACATTAGGATACGTGGGTGTACTTGCAGGCCCAGCTTTGGTGGGATTCAGTGCAGATGTTTTCAGCCTGCCGCTATCGCTTCACCTGATAGTGGCTCTGCTAATACTGTCATTAGCAGTAAGTAGAAACATCAGAGTGTGAGAAATTAAGGGTTTAAGCAATAAAAATTATATATATCCACTCATAGGTTGGACATTAAGGGTTAACCGAGACCAATCCATACTTCAAGCGCCCGGTTTTCCTGTCTCTGTCAGGATGTGCCCGTTTGGCATACCTTGATAGATAATTTACTGTCCAATTCCACGTTTGTTTTAATTCAGAGTAAGCGTCATGGAGTATCGATTCCATTAATGGGTAGAACCAGCTCTGCGTATTTTTCGCGACCATGAAGCTCGATATATCGACACCCATCAACCGTTGAATACTAAATCCAATTCGCCGTTTCACCAGCAGTGCCAGCAAACTGACCCATATCAGCCCTTCCATCAAGCCCGCGTTCCGGGTATTGAACTTGCGTAAATTGCAGTAGGATTTCCATTCTTTGAACAGTAACTCTATCTGCCAACGTAAGCTGTATAGTTGTACGACTGCTTTTGCCGGGTATTTCTCACGCGGCAAATTCGTTGCCCAATAGGTTGGCTCTGATTTACCCGTAGGCCAACTCGCTATCAGGCGATATGACACACTTCCCTCGACGTCCATATCGACCACTTGGCTTCGTCGGATGTGATGTTTCACGTCCTTGAGCTTCACATTGTCGAATCGTTTCAAGCGCTTACCCTGCGCTGTAACACCCAATAAAACCAAAGGGTTAGCGGTCGTTTTTGCCCTGACCAGATAGCTCCCTCCCGCCTGATGGATACTATCCAGATACGACAGTTTGAAATAGCCTCGGTCTGCCATAAATAAGCAGGCTACTAACGATTCGGCTGGCGGTAAAAAATCATACTCTGCCACGCTGTCTGCACTGACGGCTATCCGTTCAGGTTGACTGTGTAACATGTCCCAGCTCACATGAACCTCGACGGCCGCAGGACTAACGGTGGTAAAACGGCCTTTAAATTCTTCCTTTAACGCGTTGTGAACGGCAAACGAACTGCCATCTTGCAGCACGACCTGCTTAAACGCCGATAGGTCAGTGTCTGTACCAAGGATATGCTGCTGCCATTTATGCAATGCAACGCCCACTATGCGCTGAATCAACTGCTTAAATGCTGGCTTACTCAGTTGATTATGAAACGGCTTGTACTGCACATCGGTGTACGTCAATCCAGTAAAATAGCGGTGCAAATCACTGATGCAGTCAATGTTCTTGTCCCCCATGGCCGTCACCAGTGCCATCACTAATTCATAGGGCTTCACGATACGCTCCCGATGACAAAAACCACACCGTTTACCAATATCGTTAATATTAAATTCGTTCAGGACTTCCGTTATCTTGTTTAGCTCGTTATTCTTATCGCGCATGTTCTCAAATTTGTTTATGACGTTTGTTTGGCGATAAACATCTGATCAAATTTGAGACATGCATTCAAGTCCTAATTTCCTTAAGATCCTACCTATGTATATCCACTAGCACGGCTCGCTATTTCTCCGACTTTTTAAAAGGCAGTTTAAATGATACGTATTCTCGCATTTTCCGATATTCATAATAATCTTACTTGTGTAGATAAACTGATTTCTCAGGTTTCAGGTGAAAAGTTTGATTGTGTAGTAGTTGCCGGGGATATAGGTAATCAGACTGCTCCGACGTTTTTTGAAAAATTGTCGGTGTTGCCATTCCCCATCTGTTACGTGTATGGGAACTGGGACAGTAAGCTTTCCTATAATACTAAGTTTTCGGACAACAGCATCCATTTACACCAGAATATTCAGGAAATCGGCGGCTATTATGTGGTAGGTTTTAGTGGATGTCCCGCACATTGGGGACATAATCCAATTTATATAGACAAAAAGAAGCAACTGGAAAGCAACTACAGCGCTACGTTATCAGCACACAGGGAAATAAAGAGGAAAATTAAAGAGAAAAAACGCGGTGTTGATGCGCTTACAGAACTGGAAGATTCAAAAGACTTTCGCGACTATCTACATGCGAAGAAGACGCTCATTGGTGAGATAAACCATGAAAATAAACGTGCATTAGCCGCCTTGTTAGTAGATGAAAAGCAAGTAGATATGCGGAAGGTAATCATTGTCACACACGAGAGGCTTACCAAGATTACAGACTATTTTCCCGAGCCTCCGTTATTGACGCTGTTCGGGCACCTTCATAAATACAGTTTCAAGCAATGGCGCGATTGTACTTTCATCAATATATCACATTTGGACAATCAACCCTCTTCGTTTAAGCAAAAGCCTAAGCGAGCCACTCCAGGGAACTACTGTATAATTACCATCGAAAATGGCGCAATAACCAGTGAACAAGTCGATTTAATTCATCTGTAGGTTATACTCATTCGCTCTGGCGGTAGGTGAGTCTTCGCCGCAACAATGGGGAAGGGGGTTAAGACGAGATCATTAAGCAGTCTGATAAACTACAATTATAGGCTGCATGAAAATAACCATCGAACTTCAATATTTGCTCATATATAGACTTTCTCATTGAAGTAAAATCAGGGAAAATGGCGTCTTACGTTAAGTCCATGCCGGTCTCATTGGGCAATAATTACAGGATCAGAAAATGCCAAAGGCAAGTGAAATCAAGAAGAATAACACCATCGTATTTGACGGTAAAACCTGTATCGTGAGGGATATCGAGCGTTCAGTACCACAGGGGCGAGCCGGCGGCAGTATCTACCGCATGCGTATGTATGATGTGGTTAGTGGTGCTAAGTTTGACGAAACTTTTAAAGATTCGGACATGCTTGATATGGCGGACCTGGTGCGCCGGCCAGCGATGTTTTCTTATATGGACGGTGATGACTTTGTCTTTCTTGATAAAGAAGATTTCACGCCTTACCACCTCAACAAAGACAGTATTGCTGATGAGGCGCTGTTTATAAATGAGAAAACCGATTCCATTCAAGTGGTCATTGTTGACGAGGTGCCTGTGGCACTTGATTTACCAGTGAGTGTCGAATTGGAAGTGGTAGAAACCGATCCGTCTATAAAAGGTGCATCAGCCACTTCCAGGACTAAGCCCGCGAAATTATCTACAGGGCTGGTTGTGCAGGTTCCTGAGTACATCAGCACGGGTGAATGGATCAGGATCAACACCGAAGAACGTAAATTCCAGAGCCGCGCTTAACACCAGCCATATATCGCCGTAGCCACAGAGAGCTGCTGGCGTTAACGCTTCTGAAAGAAACGCATTTAAACGGTAAGCACAGGAAATAAAGCTACTGTGCTTATTAGATTGTAGGCAATGAATAAGACAATTAAAAAGCTCGATAACAATGTCGTCAAAGCGCTGACTCAGGCATGTGAAACTGCCAAACAATGGGACATCGGTTTTGAATGGCTTACACACACCGCGCGGTACAACCATTTTCCTGGCAGCCTAATGGTCACGTGTGTATTTAGTTCAGAGAACGAAATACAAATTGTTACTGACCAAGGCATAGACAAAAAGCTCCGTCAGCTAATTCAAGGCCAGTTACTTAAAGCTGGCATCCGTTTACAAGATATCCGGCGTCATGTTCGTCTCGATAGTGAAGAACGCTGTGTGAGCCAAGATAACGGCGACTGGAAAACGAGACTGTCGCGTTGGAGTAGTTGAAACTGGATTAACGTGGGAACAGCCATGTTTCAGCGGATAAATTCCCATCACGCAAGATAAGTGGAATTATCATGCGTGATGGACTTTGGTAAAATAGACACTTATACTGGTGTTATTCCCCAAGACTTTTAGTATCCAAAAGCGACATGACGACAAATTCTATTTCTATTACTTCGGGTTTTGTCAGCACATATAAAAAAGCCGTTAATGCTTACTTCACTGATATATTCACCAAGTTGCCAAAAAATACCCAGCGCGCTTACGTTTCCGATTTCAACGAGTTTGCCATTTTTTGTGAACAGGAAAATTTACCGGGCTTCAATGAAGTTATGGACAATAATCTTCATTGCATAAAGCGCTATGTTGAAGTGCTTTGCCAATCGCCGCTGGCTTACCGGACGATAAAACGTCGACTAAGCGCATTGAGTAAATTCTTAGGAATTGCGCAGCTTCCGAATCCCATTACGCAATCTGTTTACCTGAAGGATTTTGTCAGACTGTCTTTAGCAGAAAATGAAAAGTATCAGCTCAGCAGTCGCCAGGCGGTACCGCTCACATTGGATTTACTAGAACAAATAAATGAAAGTGTTATTCCAGACAGCCTGTTGGAAATGCGTGATTTGGCACTGATTAACTTAATGTTCGATGCGCTAATGCGTGCTGATGAAGTTGTTCGGGTTCGGCTTGATCACATTAACCGTCGCGATAATGCTGTGCTTGTATTAACTTCAAAATCCGATCAATCAGGTAAAGGTTCTTATCGCTATATATCCAATAGTACCTTGGCTATGATTGATGAATATGTAGAAGAATCGAATTTTGACGCTGCTAATTCCGTGCCGCGAAATCCGGAAGATCCTCGACGTATCAATAGCGGCATTTTATTCAGAAGGCTGTCAAATCGTGGACATGCCCTACTTCCTTATGATGAATCCGCCACGGGTAAATCATCAGCGGTACTGGAATATTCAAGCGTTTACCGAATATGGAAGCGGATTGCCCTTAGCGCGAATATTAAAGAAAATATTACACCACACTCTGGTCGCGTTGGCGGAGCCGTGTCCTTGGCAGAAAGTGGCGCAACCCTTCCCGAAATGCAACTGGCTGGCGGATGGCGTTCACCTGAAATGCCAGGACATTACGGTCAACAGGCTGCTGTAGGAAAAGGTGGTATGGCCCGTTTGGCCAAGAAACGAGGAAGATGAACAGCTAAACATGCTAAATGAAAATGCATGTTCACTTACCTTTTATTTCTGCAAAAGCATCTAGCGCTCGTTGTCGACTTGCTTTGAGGTCAACAATTGGATCAGGATAATCAGCCCCAAGCGTTATGTTTGCTTTGCGCAATACCTCTTCAGGTGCTTCCCAGGGTTTGTGAATATATTTTCTCGGTAAGAGCTTTAATTCAGGGCAATATTGACTAACGTATTCCCCTTCTTTATCGAATTTTTCTCCCTGCAACACAGGGTTAAATATACGAAAGTACGGGGCGGCATCGGCGCCTGAGCCAGCTACCCATTGCCAACTTGCACTGTTGCTCGCTAAATCGGCGTCAACCAGGCAGTCCCGAAACCACGCTTCCCCCTCTCGCCAGTCAATAAGCAGGTTTTTAACCAAAAATGAAGCCACAACCATGCGAATACGGTTATGCATATAGCCGGTTTGCCAGAGCTCACGAATACCGGCGTCGACAATGGGAATTCCGGTCTTTCCCTGCTGCCATGCTTGTAGATCGATGTTACTGCTACGCCACGGAAAAGTATCAAACTTTGGGTTAAAGTTTTTCGTCGCTAAATCAGGAAAGTAAAACAATAAGTAATAGCTAAATTCTCGCCAACCAAGCTCACTTAAAAAGGTATCGATATTCTTATTTTCGGTATCACCATATGCATCCTTAACCGCGTACCAGATTTGATGTGGTGAGATTTCACCAAAATGCAAATGTGGCGATAAACGGGAAGTACCAGGTACTGCCGGAATGTTGCGTTCCTCTTTATAATTGTCTGCAGTCTCTGTTAAAAACACGCTGAGACGTTCTGCAGCGCCCTCCTCTCCCGGTTGCCAGGTAATAGCTATTTTATGATACCAACGGATGTTTGGCATCAGCGTTAACTGGTCTAGTGGTAATCTCTTTAACGGCACATCGGCATAATCAATTCGAGGGGGCGGGGCTTGAGGAAAACGTGGAGGAGCAGCGTTAAGGCAGCCTTTTCGGTAGTAAGGCGTAAACACTTTATAGGCGCCGCCATCAGCTTTTCTGATATCCATGGGTTCCCATAACAGGCTGCCGTTAAAACTCCTAACCTCGATACTACTTGCTTTTAATGCGCATTTTATCTTTTTATCGCGCTGCATTTGATGCGGTCCATAGCACCGGTTCCAATAAACACTCTGAGCTTGAAAATTCTTTGCAAGTTTGGGAATTATCTCGTAGGGATCGCCCAGAAAAATCTGCAGATGCCCATTTAACCTGTCATTTAATTTCTGCAGAGAATGGTGCAGCCACCATTTAGAAGCACCACCGGGCTGTTGTTCATCAGGCGCTGTGGTGTCTTCGATATAAATGGGAACTAGCTTACCTTTATCACATGCTGCGTTAAGTGCAGGATTATCTTTTACGCGTAAATCCTGTCGGAACCACATTATACTTATCGGAACAGTCAAAAATTTTCCCTCAGAATAAATTACTACGTTTGTGTACGAGCTCTGTTAGGTACGACACTTGATCACATAAGATTATGATTGCCTTGCTAGCGCTAACGGCGGTGATTTTTTAACCACTCATTGAGCAGTTTAATTTGACCGCAGCGATATGCCGCGTAAATAACGCGTAGCGAATTGGATAAGACTTCGCTGTCACTCCATCCGGTCTTCTCTCTAATATCGTCATAACATTCCATTGCTTCTGGAGTAACGTACCCGCGGACTAACTTCTTGCCGGCTTGCTTCTGCCTTTCCCGAAATCGTCGTTGCTTTTCCGCGTTTGCGGAAGGGTTTTGTTTCTTTTTATCAGCCATGGTGCTTACTCCATTAGGGGAATTAGGGCCTATTGATTGCTGTCCGACTTTTGTTCTAAATAAACCGGTTTGATCGCGGCGCTAACTGTGAAGCCTCATCTCAATCAAAAAGTCAGCTTAGCGAATAGTGAGTAACGCGCAATACAACTTTATGACAAACCCTCTGGCAACTCTTGCAGGCACTTTCTTACTACGTTATCAGCTGTTCATGTAGGCCCGCTATATCTCGACGCCTCTGCCCTGCATAAAGAATCTGCTATCGCTGCATAATTGAACAGCAAAGATCCGCAGACCCTAGTTTAGATGTAAAAAAAGAGGAAATAAATCACTGTTCAGAGTTGTTTAGCTTACAAGTGTTCGCTAAATTAGGCCGCTGAATCTATTAAGTGAAGAGATAGCATGTCCGAAAAACAACACAGCTTTAATCGTGAAGATCTTCTTGCCTGTAGTCGAGGTGAAATGTTTGGTCCTGGTAACAGTCAATTACCAGCGCCCAACATGCTTATGATGGACCGTATAATCTCCATTACAGAAGATGGCGGAGCGCATGGTAAGGGAGAGATTATCGCGGAACTGGATATCAATCCTGAGCTATGGTTCTTTAAATGCCATTTTCCGGGCGATCCGGTAATGCCAGGCTGCCTGGGGCTGGACGCAATGTGGCAGTTAGTTGGATTTTTTCTTGGGTGGTGCGGCGGTCCGGGTAAAGGGCGAGCTCTGGGAGTCGGTGAAGTTAAATTTACCGGCCAAATTCTGCCGACAGCAAAGAAAGTAACCTATAAACTAACAATGAAGCGCGTAGTTAAACGCAAATTGTACATGGGGCTTGCAGATGGCTCTGTCGAGGTAGATGGAAGACAGATCTACACGGCTAAAGATCTGAAAGTAGGGCTTTTTCAAGATACTTCTAATTTTTAGTTAAACCCCCTACTCATTTTCAAAAAAAAAGCCCCGTTAGGGGCTTGTGTAAGAAAGAGATGTTAACGTACGGAATACCCGAGACTTCGGTCCTCTACCGCTTCACGCCATCCACCTAACCATTGGGATCTGGCATCAAATGCCTGAAATGGACAATTTTCTTTTGCACGACCACTTATTCCAGCGTGATACCCTTTTGCATGGGCGCGTGTGAGTTTATCTCTTTTTTGTCTTTTCATTGATGAGCCTCTTAAAATTGATTAATGTGCTTTAACAACTTTGCGCGGCCCTCTTCAATTAGTGTTTGCTAGTGCCGGCAAAAAGTTATTTTGCACACTAATGAGATAGTGGAAGAAGAAGAATGGTTCAAGTTATATTGATGAATTCTCCTGTTGACAGGAGGTAAAGTGATGAATTTCATTGTTTTTTACTCTTACACTTTTTTTGCATAAATATGTCGGGTATTAAAACCTGCTGAAATAACAAGCAGTGTCAGCCTCAACTTCTTCATTATCGAGCGTATATGTTTAAGCAAAACCCTTGGCAAGAGTGACTGGAAAGGATAAATATTGTTTTAAAAAAGCAAAAAATCCCGTTAACAGCGAGCTAACGGGATCCGTTCTGTCGAACAACAATATGTTAACTAAAACTTCTTACTTGCGTCGTCTAAACCCGAGGAAACCGGCTAGTGTAAGGAGCCACAGAGGCGACACTGCAGCGCCCTGACGCTCGTAGCTCTCTTCTTCGTCACCATCAACATCGCAGCTATCAGTAGTTTCGCTGTTCAGCGGACTCAGTTTTACCGCTACAATAGTGTCCTGCAAGACAGTTTCGCCAGCGCTGTTGAGTATCTCGTTACCATTGGCGTACCGTGCTGGAACGCGAACACGGGCATTAGCAATAATTTCGTTATTGTCGTTAATATCAATAGCATCGACCAGCGTGTATTCGCTGTCACACCCAACTAAGTCATTTAAATCGGTAAATTCGTCCGATTGAATATCGTACATAAACGCGTGAGTTTCGCGGTTGGTATCGGAGGCATAGTTAAATTCTGAGCTACCAACAATAATATTATTGTTGTTGATAGCATTACCGATTGTAGCAGAATTGATAAAAAATCCCTGAGGATAGCGCGCTTCCCCAGTATCAAGGTTATAGGCAAATAACCTTTCTCTGGCGTAGCTTCCAGGCTTACGAAGCGCCCAGCCGGTGATCCAGTTTTCGTCGTTTATGCTTAACGCACGGCTGGTAATATTTTCATCACGAGGAAGCAACTCGGTAGTTTCGCCGTTTGCAAATGACGTCGCCACCGAGCGGGATTGATAGGCAGAGATGTAAACAGTTTCCCCAGTAGCCGAGTCGCCTACTGCTATTCCGTTATTGTTGATATCGTAGGCGCGGGTGGCGTAAGAAGCTGTAGAGTCTTCTTCAGGAGTGAATAACAGCGGGTAGGTTGTTAAATTAATAACGTCGCCCGTTCCGTCCAATTGCCAGATCGTGGCACGTACCTGCGCCGCTGCGCTGTAGGCGCTGGTATAAAGAATATTGCGCAGACAAATCTCAACTGGTTGATCACCCCGCTCTTCATCGTCGTTACATTCCTCGATAGCGGTATCTAGACTATCTAAGAATGAAGTGGTGCCATAACCAGCAACTTGTAAATTATCGTTAACAGCGTAGGCGTAACTTAATCCGTTTAACGTTGTATCTTCCGGTGCCAGTCGCTTGGTTACACCATTCACTTGTGCAAAGGCCTGATCTCGCATCGTATTGTAGGTGTAGGTAACTTCTTCATCATCTTCATTAGTGTATTCAAGATCTGTATACAATCCTTCAGAGACGCCGACAATGACATTTCTATTCAAGCTATCTCTCGCTATCGTTCTAACAGAGCGGGAGTAATCGTCAAATTTTTCTGAGACTTCATCAAATCCGGGCACCAGGTCGGCATCCACAGTATCGGAAACATAGCTGCGATAAGGCGCCAAATGCTGGGTGAGCACATTGTTGTTCGAACTGTAATATAAAATGAAATTATAGATTGTTGAGAAATCGGCATTGCTGAAAATGCCCTGACGTATGTCGTCTTCATCTTCTAACGAGTAAGAGGTATTACCATACGTACTGGCGTCATAAAATCCAGAATCCTCAAGGCGTTCTAAATCGATAGGCGGATTGAACTCGTATTGAACAGTGGTCAGCATTGAGCCAGTATTGTCAATGGACTGAGCATAGTTATCTTTTGCAATATCCTGAACCGGTAACGGTGTTACAGAATAGGTTGCAGCAGCGGCTGATAAACTACCGGTTGCCAGCAACACTGCGGCGGTAAGCTGTGTTAATTTCATTTAAAATCCTATTTACTGCTGATCTTTTTCCAGCATACTTTCTAATTCATCCCAGCGCGCGTATTTCTGAGATAGCTCTGCTTCAATGTCGTCAAGCTTCGCCAGCGTATCGGCTGTGGCTTTACTGTCTTTTTTAAAAAAATCCGGGTCGTTAATTATTTCCTGACATGTTGCCAGCTTTGTTTCGAGGCGCTCAATATCACCAGGCAAGGCTTCGAGTTCCCGTTGATCTTTATATGATAGCTTTTTGGCCTTGCCGGGAGAAGGCTTCTGACTAGGACTTTCAGTTTGGGCTTTAGTTTCATTCTTCGCAGTGTTATCAACTGTTTCTTTCTGCGCAGGCTGAGATTTATACCACTGTTCAATATCAGAGTAGCCACCGACAAATTCGCGAATTTCCCCTTCGCCTTCAAAAACCACGCAACTGTTGGCGACATTATCGACAAATTCCCTGTCATGACTCACCAGCAACACCGTACCTGCATATTCTGCGAGCAGTGTCTCCAGCATTTCAAGAGTTTCCACATCCAGGTCGTTTGTGGGTTCATCAAGAACCAGCACATTGCTCGGTTTGAGCATGAGTTTTGCCAGCATCAAGCGGTTTTTTTCACCGCCGGACAAGGATTTTACCGGCGCATTCACCCGCTCAGGGCTAAACAGATAATCCTGCAGATAACTGATAACGTGTCGAGGCTGACCGTTTACTTCTAAATCCCGTTTTCCATCCCCTACTGCATCAATCACCGTTTGATTCAAATCCAGCCCGTGGCGGTGTTGATCAAAATAAGCCACTTCCAGATTGGTTCCACGTTTCACATTGCCGCTCACCGGCTCAAGTTCACCAAGAAGAAGCTTAATTAACGTAGTTTTACCGCTACCGTTTGGACCGATCAACGCAAGCTTATCGCCGCGAAGCACGTGCAAGTTGAGGTGATTAACGATAGGTTTACCTTCTATCTGGTAATGCAAATCGCTGACTTCGAAAACCACTTTACCTGAACGTTGTCCCTGGTGCTGGTTAACTACCGCATTTCCTTGGGTAGAGCGCCTGGCCCGGCGTTCCTCACGAAGCTTTTTCAGTGCTCTTACCCTGCCTTCATTGCGCGTGCGGCGGGCTTTTATCCCTTGGCGAATCCATACTTCTTCTTGCGCGAGCTTACGATCAAACTCAGCATTTTGGGTCGCTTCAACTTCAAGATCTTGTTGTTTCTTCTCAAGATAGGTTTCGTAGTTCCCTGGGTAACTGGTTAACTTACCTCTATCTAAATCCACAATTCGTGTGGCCATTTTTCGAATGAATGCCCTGTCATGGCTGACAAACACGATAGCGCCCTTGTAGTTACTCAAGCTCTGTTCTAACCAACGGATCATTTCAATGTCCAGGTGGTTAGTAGGTTCATCGAGCAACAGTAAATCGGGTGAGCGAACAAGTGCTCTGGCTAATGCTGCTTTTCTGCGCCAGCCGCCCGAAAGAGAAGACAGTGAAATGTCAGGTTCAAGCTTCAACATTGTCAACACTTGCTCAATTTGTTGCTCAAACTGCCAGGCATCTCTGCTATCCAGGACTTCCTGAAGATTCTGCATGCGCATTAAGTTCGCTTCGCTGGGATCTTCAGCAACAATTTTAAGCTGATGAGAGTACTGCTTGAGCACTTCTCCCACATCCGCTAACCCTTCCGCGACATAATCGAACAAGCTGATATCAGTGGTTTGCGGAGGATCTTGTTCCAAACGCGCAATCACTGTGGTGCTGTCTATAATTCGTTGACCATCATCAGCAATAATATCGCCAGCAATAACTTTCATCAGCGTAGATTTGCCACTGCCATTGCGACCCACCAGGCATACCCGCTCTCGCGGTTGCACGACAAGTTCAACACCATCTAATAGTGGCGGGCTGCCGTAAATAACGGTTATTCCCTTTAGTTGAAGAACGCTCATTGTAAAAATAACTCCAACGTTTCAAGATCAAACGGCCACCCTAATTCCTGCTGGGTATCTTGCCGCTTTAAAACCGGAATACGAGCACCATATAGGTGATAGAGCTGCGTATCCTCTCGAATATTATACTTAGTGATATCCAGCTCTCGTTGATGCTGACTTTGTGCCAGTATGTCATCAGCCAAATCACACAGCCCACACTCGGGGCCGGTATAAAACGCTAACTTCATAATTGAAAAATCCAGCACTTATGAATAGATTGGTGGCGAGCAAAATCTTCGGGTATGGTTTCTTTTGAAATATCAGTAATGGTAAACCCCATTGCTTCCAGCGCAACGCTATCCAGCTTAAAACCACGCTTATTATTGGAAAACACTATCGTGCCTTTCTCTCGCAAGCAGCGGCGAGCATCGGTTAACAAAGCGATGTGATCTCGCTGCACATCCCAGGTGCCGGACATTCTTTTAGAATTAGAAAAGGACGGCGGATCGATAAACATTAAATCGTACTGTCCATTATGTGATGCCATCCAGCTTGTGCAGTCGGCTTGAATAAAAGCGTAAGCACCGTTTAGGTTATTGCACTTAAAGTTTTCTTTTGCCCATTCGAGGTAAGTATTAGACATATCCACAGTGGTGACAGAGCGAGCTTTACCCAATGCCGCAAACACCGATACGCTACCCGTGTAGGAAAATAAATTGAGAACATCTTTACCTGCGGCACGTTGACGCACGATTTGGCGGGTTAGTCGATGATCTAAAAATAATCCTGTATCAAGATAATCGGTCAGGTTCACCAGTAATTTCGCACCGTTTTCCCAAACCTCGAGTTTATCGCCTTTCTGATCAAATTTTTCGTACTGCGATGTACCCTTTTGCTGGCTACGAACTTTCAAAGCAATTTTCTTTGCCGACACGCCGGTAACTGCAGGTAAATGCAGCAACACTTCCTGTAAGCGGCGGCGGGCCTTATCTTCAGATACTGTTTTCGGCGGTGCATATTCCTGCACCACCAACCAGTCAGCATAGCAATCTACAGCTACATTGTAGTCTGGCAGATCGGCGTCATAGATTCTGTAACAGTTCGTATCCTGGCTTTTTATCCATCCTTTAATCCGCTTAAGATTTTTACGCAGACGATTAGCGAATTCATGGTTTTGCGCGTCATCACCAAATTGCTGGCAATTTTCTTCGTCAAGCACATAGTTCACCAGACGGCATTCCAGTTTGCCGTTATTCATGGCGTAATCTTTTGCCGCACGTAGTTTCAGAATACGCAGTAAATCGCGATTGCTGCTGAGCAGCGTAATATGCCAGCCTTGCCACGTTTCTTTAAACTGCTTGCCCCACTGCGCAAACAACGGCAACAGCTCTGTCAGTTCACCCAGCCGCTCACCATAGGGCGGGTTGCTGACCATATATCCTTGTACTTTGGTGGGAGGTGCTGCTTTGGTGGCGTCTTGAACGCTAAAATGTATATCTTTAAATACGCCGGCGTAGTCAGCATTTTTTCGAGCGATGGCGATAAGTCTGCGGCTGACATCGCTGGCATAAATCGGCGCTGACGCTGTATGCTGCTGAGCCATTGCTTCTTCAATTAACCTATCCCAGTGTTTGGCATCATGCTGAAGCCAGCGGCTAAAACCCCAGTATTCTCGCTTTATCCCAGGTGCAATATTGCGGGCAATATACGCCGCTTCAATGGCAATAGTGCCGGATCCACACATCACATCCACAAGAGGCTTGCTGGTATCATTTGCCCAACCCGATCGCATAAGCATGGCACAGGCAATATGCTCTTTTAACGGCGCTTCTCCGGCTTGCTGCCGGTATTCCCGTTGATGCAAACTGCTGCCGCTTAAATCGAGCCCCATAATGACGCTGTCTCGCTGACATCTTACATACACCGGAAAATCAGAAAACTTTCTTTCAACAGAAGGACGTTGCCCGGTTTCTTCCACAAAATGATCAACAATAGCATCTTTAACTTTTACCGCACCAAACTGCGTATTATTGATTACTCGATTGGTGCCCACAAATTGAACGCTAAGGGTATGTTGCGGTTGCAGATGCATCGACCAATCAACAGACGCTGCTACATCATATAAATTTTCAGCAGAAAGACATTTTCCTGCGGTCAGCACCCAAATTACCCGGTTTGCTAAGCGCGACCACAGGCAAAGGGTATAGGCCTGATGAAGTTCACCTTCAAATTGAACCATACCGGGCGACATAGAGACTTGTACACCCGGACACAGCGTCTCGACTTCCTGCTTTAGAAGCTCATCCAGGCCTCGACTTGTTGTCACTAAAATTTTATTCATAAATTGCTTTTTAACCAGGCGCTATCAAGTGCAGCGCAAAAATAATGGCGTTAAACCTTACAGCGATTTAACGATGCGAGTGACGAGATCCGGCCCCTGATAAATGAATGAAGAGTAAATCTGCACCAATGATGCCCCTGCCCCAAGCCGGTCTTTCGCTGCCTGAGCGGAGTCAATGCCGCCCACACCGATAATCGGCAACGCCCGATCCAGGGCTTTTGCTAATTTTTCGGTAACACTATGGCTCATTTGCGTAAGCACCGAACCACTGAGACCGCCAGCTTCATCGCTGTGCTTCAAACCTACAACGCTATCTCTGCTAAGCGTAGTGTTGGTGGCGATTACACCATCCATTTTGCTGTCAATCAGCGATTTCGCTATGCTCTGAATTTCAAGGTCGCTCAGATCCGGTGCAATTTTGATAAAAAGCGGAACATATTTGCCATGGGTCTGACACAGTGTTTCCTGTGCCGATTTAAGCCCAACCAATAAAGCATCCAGCGCATCACCGTACTGCAGATTGCGTAACCCCGGCGTATTAGGAGAGGAAATATTTACCGTGACATAACTGGCGTAAGGATACACTTTATTTAAACATATAAGGTAGTCATCAAGCGCTTTAGATTCTTCGGTATCTTTGTTTTTCCCAATATTAATCCCTATTGGACCTTTAAAACGCGCACTTTTTACCTGTTGAACAAGATGGTCTACGCCTTTATTGTTGAACCCCATTCTATTTATGATCGCATGCTTTTCGGGTAAACGAAACATTCTTGGCTTGGGATTTCCGGCCTGCGGGCGCGGTGTTACCGTTCCGACTTCTACAAAGCCAAAACCCATGGCCGCGAATGCATCAATGCATTCGCCGTTTTTGTCTAAGCCCGCTGCCAAACCCAACGGATTGTTAAAAGTGATACCGGCTACTTTCACCGGCTTACTAATTATTTGCTTACTGTAAAGCCATTTTAGCGGGGTATGCTGAGTGCGGTGCAACCATTTAATGGCAAATTCGTGGCTACGTTCCGGATCGCATTGTAACAATATTTTCTGAGCTAAAGAGTACATGAATGCTCGCTATAAAAAAGCCCTGTTAACCAGGGCTTTGTCATGCAGGATGTGCGTATTCTAATGGTTAGATTTCACGCTTAAAAGCATCAATTCACGTAATGCGACAGAAAACTTAGCAAATTCGTGCGTTGAGCTGGTCTTAAACTCCGACATCATGTGATACCAGCGTTTAAGCAGCAACTGATTACTGTCCATCCAGGTATCCAAAATGTCATCAGCATCAGTAGCATCAGGCCGCGAGTGCAGCAGGTTTGCAGTGATAGAACGTTGTTGCCAGTCCAACTCTTCACGATATGATGCCCGCGCAAGAGCCTGCCAGTGGTTACTCACCGCTTGATTGTTAATCTGATCAAGGAACCAATGTAATTCCAGTTTATAACCTAACTGGAAGTACAACCTGGCAATAACAGAGGTATCGTGCTTGTCAGCGTCATCAATTTGCGCAATATCCAGACTGGAGAATAAATTAGAGAAGCTGGCGACCTGATAAGCAATATCATCAGGCACTCCTTCTTTAGTTAAACGTGCAATTTGTTGTTCTAAGGCGGTATATTCATCTTCAACAATGTATTGTTGAAGATTTTTCGACAAGTTTTCAAACGTAGCGCGATAGCTATCAATGGCTTCCTGGATACTCAGCGATTTATTACCATGACGAATATACCAACGAGCAGTTCGGCGCATGATGCGACGCACTTCTTCTAGCATGCGTAGCTGTAATTCAGCTGAAATTACCGTATCTAAATCTTCAATCTGTTGCCACAACACCTCAACGTTAAAAATTCCTTTAACAATGACATAGGCATCGGCAATTTCATGCACGCTGGCACCGGTCTCTTCCTGCATTCGAAAGACAAAGTTCAAGCCCATATCGTTAACCATTCGGTTGGTTAACTTAGTCGCAATAATTTCTCCGCGGAGCGGATGTTGCTGCATTTGCTCGCTAAACTTATCCCGTAGCACCATAGGAAACGCTTGCAGTAACAGGCGTCCATGATAAGCATTATCCGTAATCTCAGGGATATTAAGCGCGTCTTTTAGGACCATTTTGCCATAGGCAATCATCACGCTTAACTCAGGTCGCGTGAGGCCTCTATCTGATGCTACGCGATCAGATATCTCATCATCCGAAGGAATAAATTCAAGCTCGCGATTCAATTTGCCTTCGCGCTCAAGGCCGTGGATAAAGCGTAGCTGTTCTTTCAGCTGGCTAACCCCCGAACGTTCGGTTATCGAAATCGACTGAGTTTGGCGATAACAGTCTTCAATTACCAGTTGCGCCACATCGTCGGTCATTTCGTGCAATAAATTATTGCGTTGCTTAAGTGTCAGGTCACCATTGCCTACCAGACTGTTAAGCAAAATTTTAATATTTACTTCATTGTCAGAGCAGTCAACACCCCCTACGTTGTCAATAAAGTCGGTATTAACTCGGCCACCTGTAAAGGCGTATTCCACCCGGCCAAGCTGGGTTAAACCCAAATTGCCACCCTCGCCTATTATTTTCGCATTGACGTCTTTCCCGTTAACCCGTAAGTCGTCGTTAGCGCGATCACCTACTTCAGTGTGAGACTCTTTGCTGCTCTTAATATAGGTACCGATTCCACCGTTCCAGATAAGGTCAACCGGCATCTTCAGGATGTTATGAATGAGTTCATTGGGTGTCATTGTCACTTGACGAGTGCCAAGCCGCTTTTTCATCTCAGGAGTGAGCTTAATTGATTTCGATGCGCGACTGAAAACGCCTCCGCCTTTAGAGATAAGTTTGCTATCGTAATCTTCCCACGACAAGCTGGGATTTTCGAACAGTCGTTGGCGTTCCTGATAGCTTGACTCAGCATCTGGATTAGGATCGAAGAAGATATGTAAATGGTTAAATGCTGCTACTAAACGCGTATGGCGAGACAACAGCATACCATTTCCAAATACATCACCCGCCATATCGCCGATACCGACAGCGGTGAAATCAGTCGTTTGGCAATCGATACCCATTTCCCGGAAATGGCGTTTCACAGATTCCCAGGCACCACGAGCCGTAATACCCATTTTTTTATGGTCATAACCGATACTGCCACCTGAAGCAAACGCATCGCCAAGCCAAAAGTTATATTCTTGTGAAATACCGTTGGCGATATCGGAAAAAGTGGCGGTGCCTTTATCTGCTGCAACAACCAGGTAAGGGTCATCGTCGTCAAGACGTACCACGTCTCTGGGCGGAACGATTTCGCCGTTTACGATGTTATCTGTAATATCCAGTAAACTACGAATAAATGTGCGGTAGCAGGCCTGACCTTCAGCTTGGATAGCTGCGCGCCCCTCGCCTACAGGCAACTGCTTACAGACGAACCCGCCTTTAGCACCGACCGGTACAATAACAGTATTTTTTACCTGCTGAGCCTTAACCAGTCCTAAAATTTCGGTTCTGAAATCTTCCTGACGGTCTGACCAACGAAGCCCTCCCCGCGCCACTTTGCCGCCACGCAGATGCACACCTTCCATTTTCGGACTGTAAACGAAAATTTCAAACTTCGGTAATGGTAACGGCATCTCGGGGATCATTTCCGGAGCCATTTTAAATGAGACGTAAGGTTTTTCGTTACCTTCTTCATCGGGCTGATAGAAGTTGGTACGCAATGTCGCCTGCATCATGTCCAGGTATCGGCGGATAATACGATCATCATCTAAATTGCTGACGTTATCCAACTGAACTTTAATGTCTTCAAGATACGCCTCTTCTTTCTTAGCATTACGTTTCTTTAAAGGATGAAAACGCTGCTCAAAGAAGCTTACTAAAATCTTTGCAATGGCGGGATAATTAGCCAACGTATTAGCAATATAATCTCGGCTAAACGAGCTGCCCGTTTGGCGCATATACTTAGCGTAAGCACGAAGAATAGTTACTTTTCTGCCGGTAAGTCCCGCGCCAAGAATTAAGCGGTTAAACGAATCATCTTCTAAAGTGTTGTACCACACTTTAGCAAAAGCATCCTGAAACAGAATTTGCGCTCTTTCCATCTCAAGACGTTGGCCGCCTTTATGTAACATGGTGAAATCCATCACCCAGTTACGCTCGCCTTCAGAACAGGTGATTTTAAACGGGCTTTCATCAATAACACGCAGCCCAAAATGCTCAAGCATTGGCAGTACATCTGATAAATGGATTGGCTCAGACTTATGAAACAGCTTTAGCTTCACTATCTGGCTGTCTGACTGCTCTTCCTGAGGACGATAATAAAGCATGTCCAGCGTGTGATTTTCATCCAGCAGTTCCAGCTTTTGAATATCAATTAAAGCGGCACTCGGCAGGTTTTGTTCCATATAGCTGCGAGAAAACGCGTTGTTATATTTGCGCTCCAGCGCCTTCCCATTCGCTTCGCCATGAGCGGCAGTGATGGCATTCGCTAATCGATCGTTCCACGTCTTCGTCAACTCGATGATATTTTGTTCGATTTCCTTCACATCATATTCCGCATTATTATCTTTAACACGAGCGATGTAATGGGTTCGCGCATACACCGACTCAGAGAAAAACGTAGTAAATTCAACTTCTTCTACAGCGCCCAGTGACGCTTTTAACAGCGCCTGAGTCTCCTTGCGAAGCTGCGTGTTGTAGCGCTCTCTGGGAACAAACACCATACAGGAGAAGAAGCGCCCAAACAGATCTTTACGAATAAATAGACGGGTTATCCCGCGCTCCTGCATCTGGAAAATGCCGGTAATGATCTGAGCCAATTCCTCAGCGGGAGTTTGTAACAGTTCATCTCTGGGATAGGTTTCAATGATGTTTAAAAACGCTTTATAAGCATGCGTGCCTGGCTCATAGCCAGACAGATCGCATAACCGCCGAATTTTTTCTCGCAAAATAGGCAGCGCAGTCACACTGGAGTTATAGAAAGAAGCAGAATAAAGCCCCAGGAAGCGGTGCTCCCCAACCACTTGCCCTTCTTTGTTAAATACTTTAACTCCTACATAATCCATGTGTGCCGGGCGATGAACCCGCGCGCGGGAGTTTGTTTTAGTGAGCATCAACGGATTTTTGCTCAGCGCTTCGGCACGTGCGGAAGCTGGCAATTTTGATAACAATCGTTCCCGGTCGCTAACTGAGTTTTTCATCAACCCCAAACTGCTGTCGTTAGCCGGTATCCAGCGGTGATCTCCCTCGACTGCCTTTACATCGTAATAACGATAGCCCATCAACGTAAAATTATGATCTGCAAGCCATGCGAGGAAACCCTCAGTTTGCTTTACATCCGCTTCAGAAACAGGCCAGTTCATTAACGAAGCTTTTTTACGTACTTCATCCAGTTGCTCTGACATTGGCTGCCAATCAGTTACTGCCAAAGAGACTTCGTCAACAATGGAATGAAGTTCTTTGGTCAGATTTTCAATATCTTTTCTAGACGTTTGCCGGTCAATCTCAATAAACAGAACGGTTTCTTTGTGTGAGTCTTTCGTATTTTTACCAGGCTCGACAAAAGCCGTTAGTTTTTTATCTTCGTCACGCTTTAAGCCAATTGGGCAATGTAGTAACAAGTGTGCAGTAATGCCCATGCGGTTGAGTGCCATGCGCACGGAATCTACCAAAAACGGCATATCTTTGACGATAATTTCAACCACCGTATGGCTTGAATGCCAGCCGTGCTTCGCTATTTCAGGATTAAAAACCCGAATAAAAGGGCTGCTCGCATCAAATTTAAAAAACTTGTTCCATAGGCTCAGTGTCGCTCCGTAAAGGTCGCTGTCATTGCGATGTTCGAGATCTTCATTAGAAATATTTTTGTAAAGCAGGCGGCCAAATTGATTAACTAATGCCTTCTGCTGTGCGTCCACCTTCTTGTCTATTAGCGAGAAAACATTATCAAGCAGTACAGAATGCCGCTGTGAGGTGACTGTCATGTGTATAACACCTTAAAATTGTCGTAAGTGCAGAGAAACCTTAACCATTTTCGCTAATTCTGCGTGTCATTTAAAGCCCTATTTTAACGGGCTATTAACAGCATAGATAAGTATGCAAAAAAGGCCTATAAAAAAGGACCCAGAGGCCCTTTTTCCTGATTAGCTATGCAAAATATTTTTTACTTTTGGCTTTCATTTTTTGAAAACCAGAGAAATCTTGCAATGGCTGGTAATACGATGATGGCACCCAACATGTTCACCACAAACATAAAGGTGAGCAGAATTCCCATATCCATCTGGAACTTGAGCGACGAGAAAACCCAGGTGCTTACGCCGATAGCTAATGTTAAACCGGTAAATATAACCGCGCTCCCCCGTTCTTTCAGCGCTTCAAGATAGGCCTGTTGTACCGTAGCGCCGTGCTTCAGCTTAACGCTCATAGTAGAGAGGATATAGATTCCATAGTCTACACCAATACCCACTCCAAGCGCGATGACAGGTAAGGTGGAAACAGTAAGACCAATCTCCAAAAAGGTCATCAGTGCCTGCGCCAACACCGATACTACATACAGAGGAACCACAACCGAAAGAGTGGCGCGTAACGAGCGAAAACTTACCAAACACAGCAAAATAACCGCGCCAAAAACATAGGCCATCATCGGATACTGCGCTTTTTCGACGGCTTCGTTTGTTGCTGCCATAACGCCGACTGGACCAGAAGCAAGACGATACTTCATATCGTCTGTTTCATATTCCTCGCGAAAGTGTTTTATCGCGTTCACTACACGGGAAATGGTTTCGGCTTTGTGATCTTCCATGAACAGGATAACCGGCATTACTGAGCAGTTGCCGTTAAGAAGCCCGGACGATGTAGGAATACGCGCAATCGCTTGCACCAGCGTTTGCTGGTTGCGCGGCAACACTTGCCACTTAAGATTTCCCTCGTTATACCCCGCGTTGACGATTTTAGCTACAGAAGCAAGGGACACCGTCGATTGTACCCCAGGCACATTTTCCATTTTCCATTGAAATTCATCCATCGCCCGCATTACGTTGTATGAAGTGCAAGCATCAGCGGTAGTCTCTACCAGCACTGAAAGATAATCGACGGTAACTTCATACTTGTCGGTAATCAAAAATGTATCTTGATTATAGCGAGAGGATTCGTGCAGCGCTGGCGCGCCCGCATGTAGATCACCGATCTTCATATTTTGCGCTTGATATAACCCGCCCGCGAACAGACCCGCCGTTATAAGTAGAATAATTGCTGCCGGGCGCTTGTGGCTACATGCCGCTAGTCCGTTCCAAAAAGCGGCGGTACGATTTTCCTTACCTGCAAATTTTTCAACGTATTGCGCATCTAACGACAGAAAGCTCATTAGCACAGGCAGCAAGATAAGGTTGGTTAGAATAATCACGGCAACACCTAAACTGGCGGTAATTGCAAGTTCGCGGATCATGCCAATATCAATAACCAGTAATGTCATAAACCCAACAGTGTCTGAAAGTAGCGCGATTCCGCCCGGCATCAACAGGCTTCTAAACGCTCCCATGGCCGCATGTTTTGCGCCAACTCCGGCTATCGCCTTTTTCTCTACTGCGTTGATCATCTGCACGCCGTGACTGACACCAATAGCGAAAACCAGAAACGGCACCAGAATCGACATAGGGTCCATTCCAAAGCCAATGACTGTGAGCAGACCTAACTGCCATACCACTGCAATGAAAGAACAAAGTATCGGGAGAACGGTGAGCATGACGCTACGGGAAAAGAAAAACACCATAAGCGTGGTAATCGCAATAGCAATGACAAAAAAGAACACAACGTCTTTTGCGCCATCTGCCACGTCGCCAATCATTTTCGAAAAGCCGATGATATGAATGGAAATGTCGTCGCTCTCGTACTGTTGGCGAACTTGCTGCTCCAATGAACTGGCAATAGCCAGCGTGTCGAGCGGCTTTCCGGTTTGCGGGTCCAATTCCAGTAGTTGAGCGGTAACCATAGCGCAGCTGTAGTCGGTGGAAACCTGACGCCCAACGATATTAGCCTTTTCTATATTTGCCGCCACCTGATCCAGTGCTTTAACACTGGCTGAATTAAAATCAGCCGGAATTACAGGCCCGCCCGCGAACCCTCCCTCTACAATTTCAGTAAACCGGGTTGAAGGGGAAAACAACGATACTACCAAAGAGCGATCGACACCATTGATAAAGAACAACTGGTCGTGGACATTCTTCAGTGTGTCAAAAAAATTCTGGTTAAAAATATCGCCATTTTTATCGCAAACGGAGACGAGGATGCTGTTGGCACCACCAAAATCCTTGCGGTGTTCCATATAGGTTTTCATGTATTCGTGTTGAAGCGGAATATTTTTTTCAAAACCTGCATCAAGTCGCAGTTGAGACGCTTGATAACCTAAGAAAACTGTCACGAATGCAAATATAGCAATAACAATTTTGCGGTTACCAAAAACAAGTTTTTCGATAAAGTGGGTAAAGCTCGTCATGGAAGTGACTTAATCCAAATGTAAGTATTTAATGCCGTTAGCAGTAACGGCTAACGTATGTTTGTTGAAGGTAACAGCATTGAGAATTGCTGCTTTACCTTCAAGCTGAGTGACTGAGATCCCAGCAGCGGGCTGGCATTGTGACGGATCTGCCGAAGGGCCAGATTGGCTTACCGGCAGTGGGCGCTCAAGCGCTACCATCATGCCGTTATTCCCCAGCGCCACAACTTTCTCTGCCGAAGCGACAAAAATGGAGTTGAGGGTGCTGGTTGAACAGGTATTGACGTACTGCCAGTTGCCTTGGTCGCGCATGACAAAAATGTTCCCTCTTAATCCAACAGCCATAATTGTTTTTTCATCAAGCGGCTTAATATCAAAAAATGAGCCTGTATACTCGACATCAAAGCGGGCCCAGCTTTTGCCCTGATCTTCGCTTGCAGCCAATAAACCGGCTTCACCAGCAATAAAAAGACGATCGCCGATGTTAGTTATGCGATTAATATGCGGCAAAATGGAGTTCAGTTCCTGCTCATAGAAACTTTCGTCTTCTTGTTTTATTTCTTCTAAATACTCTCTGTCTGCAGTGGGAAGTAAGGTGGCGTGAAGTTCCGGTTGCCAGCTTTTTCCGCCATTCAGGGTGCGGTAGAACAATCCGTAAGCGCCAACAGCGATACCGTGTAAATCATCGAAAAACAATACGTCCAGAAACGGGCGTTGAAATTCTGGGGCCGAAAATTGCTGTTCCCAAGTGTTACCCGCATCAGCAGAGTGAAGAATGACAGCATCATGCCCCACTGCCCATACATTGTTCTCAAAAATATCGACCGCGGTTAACATTGTCGTAGAGGGAACATCAGCCTGATGGAAAGTTTTGCCATCAGCGGAAAGTAGCACATGCCCCCGCTCGCCAACCATCACCACAAAATTGGTTGCCGCGACATCGAGAAGAACAGATTTTTCCGCTAATGGAGCAATATAAGACTGTTCACAGCAAGCGGAAAAGCTTGCCAACATTGCGACTACTGTCGCGATAGCATGTCTCATATCAGAAGATTCCTGTGTTATTATTATGTAATACAAAAACGGTTGGCATCGCCAACCGTTTTTAAGCGACTAGCGCATACCTTCTCGTCGCAGCGCCTGCGGCGTAAATTCAACATCACGAGGACGAATCGAAAAGTCATACATAGGCTTCTCGTTGTCCAGTCCGATAGCCAGATAACGGCGAGAGTTTAAATCGTGATAAACATCAAGGGTAGACCATTGCGTAGGCACTTCGTAATAGTTTACGCCGTAAGCAAAAGCGACGCGATATAGCTCGTTACGGTTATCGTACATATCAGCAACCTGAATCTGCCAGCTGTCTTCATCAATAAAGAAGACGCGCTTCTGATAAATATGGCGAAATCCGTCTTTTAACGTTGCTTCAACGACCCATACCCGATGCTTTTCCCAACGGGTCAGGTCAGGGTTAATGTGATGAGGTTGCAAAATGTCTTCATTGGTAACACTATCGCTGTGTAACTTATAATTGTTATACGCGATATACATTTCTTTCTTACCTTTCAGTTCCCAGTTGTAGCGGTTGGGCGAACCGTTAAACATGTCAAAATCATCGGTTGTCCGTAATCCATCAGCGGCTGTTCCCGGCGTATCGTAAGCAATGTTGGGAGCAAGGCGTACACGCCGCTGCCCTGTGTTATAAGTCCAGGCTTTTCTGGGCTCCTTTATCTGATCTACCGTTTCCTGAACCAACAAAGCTGTTCCCGCCAAACGAGCCGGCTCGGTCACTTTCTGTTTGAACATAAACAAGATGTTGTCTTGCAGCAACTGCTCAGGTGTGGCGTTGGCTTTGGCATACTGGATCAGCAGTTGCTCATCGAACCCAATTACATTGTAATCTCCTGAAGATGTTACCGCTGCCTGGCCACCAAAACGCTGAACAGCTTCTCCCCGATAGCGAAGAATATGATTCCAAATTGCCTCCAAACCATCTTGAGGTATAGGAAAAGGAATACCGATTGCGGCGCCCGTTAAACCGTTTCCGCCAGCGATTAACTCCGCGCGAGTGGCATTAGCTTTTGTGGCTTCATATACGAATTGCGGGTTAGAGGCGGTTCTGCGCGTTTCATAGACAGGCATTCGAAACGTTTCTGGATAGATTTCGAACAGCTTTTTCTGGCCTTCAGACAGCAAGTTAGCATAATCTTTGTAATTTGATGCGGTTATCTCAAACAGCATTTTATCGTGAGGATAAGGATCTGGATGATGATCGCCCACATCGTAGTCTGCAGGCGGCTTGGTTATCCCCCCGTTCCAGGCAGGAATGCTGCCATCCGCGTTTGCTGATTTTTCGGCGCCCAAGGGGCTTAATGTCTCGCCGAGTTTTTTTGCTTCTTCCGTAGAAATTTTTGCCATAACCAGTGTACTGGCGAAGGATAGCGATATTGCCGCAGCAATGAACCCAATCTTTTTATACATAATGACTACCTCTAAATCGCATATTTGATGTTGAATGAGATGAAATCGCGATCCGACAATTGATTTGTCGTACCAATGCCTCCCCAAAATGCACTGTAGGAAGCGGTAGCCGACCATCTACTTAAGTAATCGAAAGTAAAAGAAATACTCGCAGACTTACTATCTTCAAGGAACAGGTATAGCGGATCTGGCGTGGTGCCTTTTACATCGTGAGAAAAGGTAGCGCGGGTGCGTAAGTTCACACCGCCATAGATATTGTTGTAATCGGCTACAGCGAGTAATCGATAGCCCCAGGCATCATCTGTAGCAAACGGGTTGGTTTCGGGGCCGTTAGATAAGCCGGTGTGTAACCCTTCTCTAGGATTGCCATCGGCGGTGGGTTCTAAAGAAGGCGTTCTTCCAGTGCCAGGTGCATTCAACCGAATGATATTGGGATCAGGAAAATCCATGATATTGACATACCCTGCTTCACCTAAAAGAACAAAATTATCTGTTCCCAATGCAGGACCAAACACGTGTGAAACCGTAAATTGTGCCTGCCATGTGTCTGAGAACAAGTATCCCTGCGCAGTCTCGCCCGGGCCTACTGCACGGCCAATGTTATTTAGCTGGGAAATACCGGCCAAATCCGGACGCAATCCTGCGTTGGCTAATTGCTCAGGCATGCCCATGTAGAGCAACTCGACATCATCTATTTGTAAGGGCTCATCAACGCGATATGCAAACTCACCTGATACTGCGGTAGTGCCAAGGTTGGTATTAAAGCTGTAACCATAAAGCTGTATGTCTTCAGGATAATAAAATTTTGCCTCAGTGAACGCCACCAGATCAGTGACATTGTCACGGGTAACCGCGTTTTGCGCGATGAACGCCAAATCTGCACCAATGCCTTCGGCGGTGAAATTAGAGGTTACGCCAGAAATGAGAGGACGTTGGCTGTGATAGTTGATGTGGTAAAAACTCATTTCGGTTTCATTTAACGATTCAGCAAACCAGGTAAGACGCAAACCATATTGACCTTGATCGTCCGCATCTATGTGGGCATCATCAGAATAACCACGAACTGCTACCTTAGTTGGATAAGCCAGGTAAGCTTGGGAAATAGCAGTTGGATCTGCCCCTGCTCGCAAGACGTCTCCCAAGCCATTCAGCGAGGACAATAAATGTTCAAGATTAATATCTGGATTACCAGTAAAACCAAGTTGTACATTATTCGCCTGACCCCCTTCTCCAGCAAAATCATTGGTTGCAAAGTAGCTTCCTGCTACCGGTAGCCAACTGCGCTCCCATTCATATTGGTAGTAGCCGGATATGCTGACAGTATCGGTTAGCCCTAGTGAGGCAAACACCATACCCACCGGAATAAATACTTCTTTTAATTCTGCACCTGGTGCTTGGGCGCGAGTGACATCAACAGGATTGGTGGTGTTTATGCCGTGTTGAATGAAGGTGCTCTCACCCCAACTGATCACCTGCTGACCAATCCTGACTGTCAGTGGCTTGTCATTCACCCACCAGTCGCCGTAGAAAAATGCATCGAGTAAGCGAATATCAGAACACAGTAGATCTTTGGCATCATCATCGTCGCAGAGATCAGTTGGGGTGCCGGTTATAGGATTAGACCAGGGCCGGTTCTCATCCATCTGCTCGAAATCGTAAAACCAGAAACCACGGGCAAAGAACCCGTAATCACCGAAATTCACATCGAGTTCGTGATTACCTGAGATTTGCGTTGAAAAGGCCTCACCGGGATCATGCGCAAGATTGCCTAAATCACCATTAGTAGAATATTCTCCATTTGCTAACGACCAGACATCAGCGCTTGAATAGATATTATTGGTGGCTGCGTTGTATCCTGACCAGTCAAACTGCGGGTGGTTACTGTTCCCTATCAACGAATAATCGCGTTTTTCTGTACGAATACTGGTAGCGAGTGTGAAGTTAGAATCTAAGGTAATATTGGCGTCACCGAACTTCCAGCTTGCCGCAAATGCGGGACTTGTGGCTGCACTAAGACAAACAATAACGCCTATTGCAACAGGTGATTTTATAAATGTGCTAGCCCTGTTTGACATAATTTTTATTCTCCGAAATCAACGCAGACAGTGCGATGGCGAAAGACCATTTATGGTTGTTAACAAAATGATTACATCATTTCACAAGAATCGCAAGAACTAATCGTACCAGTTCTCCATACTTGTCAAACAGGTGAATAAATCAACACGGCAACGTTAGGTGAGTTAAGTTTGGGCGATATTTTCAAAAAGGGCTAACGGATCCGCTCAAAACTTTTTATCTTGTTTTCGGCACTGACAATCATTCTAAAGCGTCCTTTGATGCCGCTCCTTTCGATAAAGGCTCGCAGTCGGGACGCAGGAATTTGAACGCGGTGCCCACTGTCAGCAGTAAGCACCACGGCAGGATGGTGAGGTTGATATAGCGCTTCGCAGCGAGCGTAGGCTATAGAGAGAGAAAAAAAATAAACGCTATCGCTACTGAGACGGTGTGTCATAGGCCAGGCTCTTACTGACTTTTTCAAATAAGTCCCGACTCAGCCCCTTCTCGTTCAGAAGACGCCCCAGTTGGACTTTCATTTTTTCCTGATACACCGGCGCATAATTTTGCCACTGGGTTAGCGGCGTTACAATTCGTGCTGCGACTTGTGGATTAGTTTTATCCAACATCAGGAGATAATCGGTAACAAATTTATAGCCACTGCCGTCAATCGCGTGAAAACCTGCAGTATTGTAAAACGCAAAACTGCCGATTAAGGCCCGTACACGATTAGGATTTCCAATGCTGAATTGCGGATGCTCCCGCAGTAAAGTAATGTGACTAAGAATATCATCCCGCTCCTGTGTGGCATGAAGTGCAAACCACTTATCCAAAACTAATGGCTCTTCACGCCATTGCTGCTCAAAACTTGCCAGCAATTTTTCAAATTGCTCTTTATCGCCATGTTGCGCCGCTTTCAACGCCCCCATTGTGTCTGTCATATTGTCGGAGCTATTAAACTGTTTACAGACAAGCTCCTGGCCTTGCGGTAGTCGGGCGAGATGATTTAACACCACATTGCGACACCTTCTGGCGTTTACGGCTTCCAGCGTATATTCGTAATCACCGGTATGAATGTTCTTATAAACAGTCAACAAAGGCGTAGCCAGCTCCTGTGCAAAATCTTGGCAGAATGCTCGTCTCGCCTGTCTTAGCTGTTCAACGTCCACTAGCGACCGTGACTGGCACAGTGTTTCAAAAGAAGGAATAACAAGACACTCTCCAAGCAACTCATGATTTTGCGCCTCCCGTTCAACCACTTCTTTTAATCCGTCCCAGATAGATGCGGTCACGGCTTCCGGTTTGCCGAGAGCATATTGCTCAATACACCAGTCATAGAGTTGCTGTAACGCATCCCAGCGATTAAAGGCATCTCTGGCAAAGCGAAAAATAGCCAATAGATCTTCAGAAGGTAATGGATTTTTTACCTTAGCTGGCGCGGAAAAGTTGCCCAGCACCACAGGGATAAGCGCAGAAGTAACATCCGAGAACTGCAGAGTCACGCTCGGTTCATTCAGCAATAACATATTGTTCTTAACACGCTGTTCATCGTCCTGATAATGATTGCCCTTGCTATCAATACAGTCAAAGGCTACTGGCATAAATAACGGGCGCTTCACTGATTGATCTGCTGTTTTGGGCGTGTGCTGGCTTAACGTAACTGACATGCGTTTTGCCGTTTCATCGTATTGATGAGAGACAGTAATTAAAGGTGTACCTGACTGGCTGTACCACAAAGCAAAGTGGCTAAGATCCAGTTCGGTTACAGATTGCATTGCAGCCACGAAATCATCACAGGTAACCGCTTGTCCATCATGACGGCGAAAGTATTCGTCCATGCCTTTGCGAAATTTCTTCTTGCCAAGAAGCGTATGCAACATTCGGATAACTTCGGCACCTTTATCGTAGACGGTGACCGTATAGAAGTTATTCATTTCCATTACTTCGTCGGGGCGAATAGGATGACTCATGGCACTGGCATCTTCTGCAAACTGATGTTCCCGCATTACGCGTACGTGCTTGATACGGTTACTCAGCGGAGACGTCATATCGGCGCTAAACTGTTGATCGCGAAACACCGTCAGACCTTCTTTCAAACTTAGCTGAAACCAATCTCTACAGGTAACGCGGTTTCCGGTCCAGTTGTGAAAATATTCATGAGCAATAACAGATTCAACATTAAAAAAATCTTCATCTGTAGCGCTGTTCTGATCCGCCAGAACAAACTTGCTGTTAAAAATATTAAGGCCTTTATTTTCCATCGCACCCATGTTGAAGAAGTCCACGGCCACAATCATATAGATATCTAAATCGTATTCCAGTCCATACGTGTCTTCATCCCACTTCATAGCACGCTTTAGCGATTCCAGTGCAAAAGGACCACGAGCTTTTTTTCCTTTATCCACGTAAAGTTCCAGTGCCACTTTACGGCCACTTGTGGTGGTATATTCATCAGTTAATACATCAAAGTCACCTGCTACCATAGCAAATAAATAACAGGGTTTTGGATGAGGATCCTGCCAGGTAACCCAATGGCTGCCGTTATCGCCCTCGCCTCGCGCAATGGGATTGCCGTTGGCTAACAGCGTAGGATATTTGTTTTTATTTCCATGCAAGGTAACCTCATAGGTAGCCAGTACATCAGGGCGGTCAAGAAAGTAGGTAATGCGCCGAAAACCTTCAGCTTCACATTGAGTGCAGTACACACCGCTTGATAAATACAACCCTTCAAGCGCTTTGTTGTTTTCCGGGTCTATCGTGGTGATAACTTCTAACTGAAAGCTATTGGGCACATTCGGGATGGAGAGAGAAGAGTCGGTCTGCTCATAATCCTGAGTGATTTTACCGTCTATTTTTACGCTATTGAGTACTAGTTTTTCACCATCTAAAATTAACTTTTCATGATGGTTTCCTAATCTTTTAACTGTTAAATAGCTGGTAATTCTTGCAGCAGTAGGATGCAGAACCACATCCATTTTGACGTCACTGATAGTGAAAGCAGGCGGCATGTAATCCGCCCGTCTTTTAGTTTTTATAGTCATAATTCCCCCTTATGAAAAAGATTACGGGTTTTCTTCCTCCACGGATTCTTTAAAGGGAGGATCCAGCCTTAGAATTTTAATTCCAAGGTATGCATAGACAACGGCTAGAACTGGGTTTATTACATTGAAGAAGGCGTAAAAAATATATTCGAAAGGATGCACCATCAACACCCCTTGCATGTATGCTCCACAAGTATTCCAGGGAATTAAGGGCGAAGTTAATGTTCCTCCATCCTCTAAGCTACGGGAAAGATTTAGCTGATCCAGCCCTCGCTTACGAAATTCTTCTTTATACATTCTTCCGGGCATAACAATTGCCATGTACTGATCCGCAGTAACAAGATTTGTTCCTATACACGTTAAAATGGTACGACTTATCATGTCCCCTGCTGAAGTAGCACCACGTAAAATCGCACTTACCGTGCGTTTTAGTAGCCCTACGCGCTCTAACACAGCGCCGAAAGACATAGCACAAATAATCAACCAAATTGTGTTAAGCATAGAGGACATGCCGCCACGACTTAACAGGCTGTTCAGATTTTCGTCGGGCGTGGAAAAGGCGACTCCATCATAAAGCGATGTCCAAACAACTTTTAGCATGCCGATAGCAGGACTGTCTTCATCGCCAGCCATTGCAAGCACCACATCTTGTTGAAAGAGCACGGCCCACAACACGCCTAACAGCGCTCCAATGGATACCGCAGGGAATGCGGGCATTTTCTTAACGGCAAGAATCAGCAACACAACTAACGGAGCCAGTAAATACCAGCCTAGAGAAAAGGATTCCTGAAGCAGTACCTGCATTTGTTCAATACGCACTGCTGTTGCAGATCCGGACTCGCTGAAACCCAACACCATAAACAAAATTAAAGCGAGAACAAAACTCGGTACGGTAGTCCACAGCATGTAGCGAATGTGGTCGAATAAATCTGTTCCAGCCACCGCTGGCGCCAAATTGGTAGTTTCCGAAAGGGGGGAAATTTTATCACCAAAGTACGAACCTGAGACTACCGCTCCAGCCGTCACTGCCGCTGACATCTCCATTCCCGAAGCAACGCCCATAAGCGCCACACCCACTGTTGCGGCAGTTGTCCATGAACTACCGATGCTCATTGCTACCACCGCACAAATAAGGCACGCAGCGGCATAGAAAAACGACGGATTGAGTAATCCCAGGCCATAGTAAATTAGCATTGGTACTGTACCTGACAACATCCAGGCACCAATTAGTGAGCCCACTGCCAGTAGAATCAGGCACGCACCGAGCGCCATTGAAATACCGTCAACGATACCCGCTTCAATTTTCTTCCAGGTATGTCCATTTTTCATACCGATAATTGCAGCGATACCCGTACCTAAAAGTAACGCAATTTGGTTAGGACCATAGGAAGAATTGTCGCCAAAGAGATAAACAGCTCCGCCCATCATTAATATCAGCGCGATAATAGGTATGAGAGCATCAGCAAGTGAAGGTGGTTTTATTGAATCTGTCATTATTGTTATTGATTTCCTGATGTCTTACATAATTGAGCGAATGAACATTACTGCAATGATAACCGGACATACAAAACGCACGTACCAAGGCCATATTTTCCAAAATAAACCGTTTTCCGCATCAGGATTGCCGGATTGAATTTCTTGAAGAATGGCATCGCGACGCCAGACCCAACCAGCGAAAATGCACAGTGCCAATCCTAATAACGGCTGACTGTATTGCGTCGTTAAGGCAATTACAAAACCGAAAAGATGCTCAAAATTAAGTATAATTGTGCAGCTACAAATAAAAATGATGCTGGTCATTACCCACACCGCCTTTTTCCGCATCAGGCCTTTGCTTTCCACCAGGTAAGCAACCGGTACTTCAAGCATCGAAATAGATGATGTTAACGCAGCAATTATCATTAACGCGAAAAATGCGAAGGCTACGAATACACCCACTGTTCCTATAGAAGTAAATAACGCAGGCAGGACGGTAAAGATAAGCTGATCACCTTCTATTAAGGCTCCTTCAGCAGTAAATATTTCTACGCCATTGTTCAACGCTACATACATTGCAGGAATGATCAACATACCTGCAAGAATGGCCACACCAATATCCACCAACGCCACTGCAGCACCGATGGTAGGTAAATTTTCGTCTTTGCTTACGTAAGAGCCATATACCAGCATCGTGCCTACCCCTAACGACATCGAGAAAAAGGCTTGTCCCATGGCACTGATCAATAAATCGGGCTCAAGGATGCGGGAAAAATCGGGTACAAGATAGGCGCTCCACCCTTCAATGGCGCCCGGCTGAAAGCTTACATAAACAATCAACAAAATGATGAGGACGACCAGTGTCGGCATCAGCCTTACCGACCACTTCTCGATACCGGCTTTTACACCACCAAGTACGATGGTCGCAGTAAACAGCATAAAGATACCGCAGAAAAGAATGTTCCGCGGAGCAGAAAAAGTGATGAGCCAGGAAGATAACGGCTCCAAACTCGCCATCCTCGCAGCGGATTCTGCAAAATAGGAAAACATCCAGCCGCCAACAATTGCGTAAAAAGCCAGTATTAAGGAAACAGTGATAAAGCCCCAGATACCGGTCAGTCTACCAATTGCGCTATCGGATATTTTACCCAGTGCATCAACCATATTAGCGCGAGTCGCTCTGCCAATAATTAGCTCGGCCATTAAAACGGGATATGCCAGAACAAAGGCCAGTAAGATGTACACCAACACGAAAGCCGCCCCACCATTGCTGGCTACCTGAGTCGGGAATCCCCAAATATTTCCCAAACCCACAGCAGAGCCCGCAGCCGCTAAAACAAAGCCGATACGGGAAGAAAATTCGCCTCGCATTGCCATTATGTCGTCCTTTTATTATTGTTGTAGAGCGTTTTTTAATAGACACAAAAAAAGGGCTGGTATGGCACCAGCCCTTTACCAAACTAGTTTAATTATTCGTAATTGCGTATTTACCTGTATCCAGCATGTCGTACGTGATACTTGCTGCCTCGTCAAGAAACGGATCCAGTTCCTTTAAGTCTTCGGGTAAGTCATCCATCGATTTAATCGGATCTTTACCCATACGAGCCAAACGTTCATTTGTTCGTGCTAGTTCTTGTGCTTTTGCTTCGTCTTTTTCTTTCACTCTTTCAGATTTGACCAGCGAAATAAAGTCACGATCTTTATTCTTTTTGTACTCTTCAATATCTTCATAAAGATATTTAAATTCAGGATCCTTAAGTACGCGCGCATTATGTTTTGCAGTCAAAACATCAAGCGCATGCTGGCTATCACCAAAGGTGGTGTAGTTCGCTCTATCTATACTATCCCACGGCAGCGCATTCTCTTCCTGACTCTCGCCCCACTCAGCAGGATCGATGGGGGAAGGATATTTAATATCCGGTACTACACCTTTATGTTGGGTGCTACCGCCATCAATACGGTAAAACTTGGCAATGGTAAACTGAACACTTCCCAGCGGGTTGTCATAGAGATCGTAAATACGTCCTAGTCCGCGATGCTGCTGCACAGTACCTTTTCCAAAAGTCTGCTCACCAATGATAAGGGCGCGATGATAATCCTGCATGGCAGCCGCAAAAATTTCAGACGCAGATGCACTGTAACGGTCCACTAACACGGTTAATGGACCATCGTACGCTACTAACCCGTCTGTATCACGATTGACACTGACTTTTCCCTCACCGTAACGAATTTGAACTACCGGCCCTTTTTCTATAAACAGACCAGAAAGTAACGTGGCCTCGGTGAGTGAGCCGCCACCGTTGCCTCGTAAGTCAACAATAATGCCTTTAACGTCTTGCGCTTTTAACGCATCAATTTCCTTTTTAACGTCCGCATGCAGGTTGTTGTAAAAGCTTGGAATGGTAATAACCCCAAGTTCCTCGCCTTGATGAGGACCAGTTTCCGGTACATAAACTTCCGATTTAGCTGCCCTATCTTCAAGTTTAATTTTATCCCGAGTCAGGCTAACTACAGACATTGATTTACTGTCAGTAGCCCCTTTTTGAACCTGCAATTTCACAGTACTGCCTTTAGGTCCTTTGATAAGTTCAACAACTTCGTCGAGACGCCAACCAACAACATCAACAAATTCCTCATCATCCTGAGCGACACCGACAATCTTATCTTCCGGCTTCAATCCTTTGGATTTATCTGCTGGTCCACCCGGAACAATGCTTTTTATCACAGTGTAGTCATCTTCACTCTGTAATACTGCTCCGATACCTTCAAACGATAAATTCATTTCCATCTGAAAACGATCGGCATTCCGCGGCGAAAGATAGCTGGTATGGGCCTCAATACTGCGGGCAAAAGAGTTCATGGCAGTCTGAAATACATCTTCACTCTCGGTTTGCTTAAGTCGTTTAATCGCTCTGTTGTAGCGCTTGGTAAGCAGCTCTTTGGCTTCATCCCAGGTTTTATCAGCTAAAATTAAATTTAGCGCATCATATTTTACCCGTTGACGCCATAACTCGTTTAATTCTGCTTCATTTTCTGGCCACTCAGCGTCTTCACGATCATAATAAAACTTGTCATCTTCTTTGCTGAAGTCGAACGGTTCATCAAGCAGGCTTAAGGCGTATTCGAGTCGTTCAATACGACTTAGCGCACTGGCATTGTACATATCGTAAACAACACCGAGATTTCCCCGGCTCAAGGCCTCATCAAAGGTATCCCGATACTGCTTAAAATCCTCGACGTCAGATTTGAGAAAAATCTGTTTATTACTGTCCAGAGATTGGAGAAAACGATCAAAAATCTTTTCTGAAAGCGCATCATCCAACGCAATTTCTTTATAGTGAGCACGCGTAAACAACGCACTGATACGTTTTGCCGCGACGCTGTGCTGGGATTCCTGCTGTAACATGGGAAGATCTTGTACAGCGGGTGCGCTTGTGACAGCACCTGCTCCGACAGCAATGGATAAAAACGCACTTGCAACAGAAATACGAAGGATATCTTTCATTTTACGACCTCTTGGAGCTTGCCAAACGTAAAGCCTCTGAATTGACTTTAACTACCATACCGGAATCTAGCTGAACATGAATTCCATCTTTGGCAACTTCAGTGATAACGGCTGGCATCGGCGCTTTACCTAATTTTACCGTCACTAGCGTGCCCGGATGAATATCCGCCTGAGTTAGTTTTGCAGGTGGAGTCTTATTTGGTCTGCTAGGACGAGATTTAGTTCCCTTTTTACTTTCCGCACCACGAGTATTTTGTGATGAACCTTCAGCATTGCGCGGGGGCGAACGCTTATCATGGTTCCGCGGGGATTGTTTCTGCTGACCTTTTCGCTTTTCAGCTGCTTTTGCTTTGCTTTCCTCAAGCTGCTGGCGCGCATGGTCTGCATGTTCCTTTTCAATTTGTGCATCGGGTTTACCATCCAGATCCACACGAAACGCGCCCTCTTGAATGCTGTGCAGGTACCGCCAGCTATTCGTATAATGACGAAGAGACGAGCGCAATAAGGTTTTACTTACGCGCTCTTCACCTTCTAATCTTCCAGCAAGTTCCTGGAAAATGCCAATTTTTAGAGGTTTTGCTTCGCCCTCTACGGAAAAACAGTTGGGGAATGATTCGGCTAAAAAGGCGATCACGTCTTTGCTGTTAGAAAACTTCTCTGCTGATTCCATCAAAATAGTTTGGTCAATTAATAAAATTCTTCGTTGTCTGCATCATCCCAAGTTGCCAGCGTGTGGTCAACCCAATCCAGCAATTCATCATCATCAATATCCAATAAATTACTATTTTGATGCCAAATTTCCCATGTGTGGTGTAATAATCGTTCAAGCCACTCGGTTTCAACGTCTTCATCAGCACCATCATAAACCGCGTGCAGAATAAAATTTATGCGATCCGCGGCATCATGAGCGTCTTCGTGATAATCATCCATGTCTGCTGGCGTTGCCAGTACCACATGAATATCTACATTTTGTTTCATTGCTGGCTTTCCAGCAAGGCTTCAGCTATAGCTGTCAGGCCGATTTTGTCTTCCTCATCAAACCTGCCTTTATGAGGACTATCAATATCCAGTACACCAATTAACGTACCATCGATAACTAAAGGTATTACTATTTCTGAATTTGAGGCCGCGTCGCAAGCAATATGTCCTTCAAATCGGTGAACATCCTGAACAACTTGTGTTTGCCGCGTGGCTGCAGCCGTCCCACAAACACCTTTGCCTATCGGAATACGTATACAAGCAGGTTGCCCCTGAAACGGCCCAAGTACCAGTTGCTCGTCTTTATACAAGTAGAAACCGGCCCAATTAACATCTTCCATCTGATTGAACAGTAATGCGCTAATATTGGCCATATTGGCGATTACATCTTTTTCACCGCTTACCAAACTCTTCGCCTGGTTAATTAGTTGGGCGTAAAATGCGCTTTTCAAACCTACCTCTCAGTCCTGTGTGGAAATTGCGAAGCTCACATTTAAGCTGGCTTCTATCATCTGTTGTCCCGGCATTGCTGAGGCAAAATCTTCTCTCATTGCACTGGCACGCATCATCGGCATCGTATAACTGCTGCCATTTTCATGAACAGCAATAACGCTACCCAATTCTACATCAAGTTCTTTGGCAAGAAGCGTCGCACGTGACTTGGCGTCTTTTACTGCATTTATTAAAGCTTGCTGATACGCATTGTCCTGTTTTGAGGCAATAAATTCAAACTGCTGTACCCTATCTACACCGCTACTTAACGCCCCATCAATAATAGCATCGTAATTATCGATATTATTATGGGTTACGCGTACCTCACGCATGAGCACAAAACCTGCTTCTTTGCGCCCTTCAGGGGCGGATTCATACCAAGGATTAAGTTGAATCTGCATCGATTGAATTTGATTTTCAGCGATACCTGATTCCAGCAAAAAAGTAGTAAGATTACGCACCTTTAACTGAATCTTTTTATTTAATTCCGCTACCTTTGGACCTTTTTCTTCAACGATAAAAGTAACGGAAAAAGCATCCGGTACTACCGCCACAATTCCTTTTCCCACTACATTAATTGCCGGTTTTGTAACGTTTTCCGCAAACGCCGCCGCGCTAATAATACAGGCTACTACGATAAATGCAGTACGGGTAATAACGGGTAACATAAATTATCCTTACAAAATGTTGAGTGCTTCTACAGAATGCGTTTTTTCTCTGAACCTGGCATGAATGTCATCTGAATAACTTACGCAGGATCAAGGGTAACTTAGCCGAAAAACCAATAACTCACTCCAATAGCCGCTATTATACCGGCCACATCTGCCACTAAACAACATGCTACTGCGTAACGTGAATGTTTTATTCCTACTGCGCCCAGGTAAACGGCAAGCACATAAAAGGTAGTTTCTGTAGAGCCCTGAAGAACCGAGGACAGCCTGCCGGCAAAGGAGTCTGCACCATGATGTTGCATAGTTTCAATCATCAGCGCTCTGGCACCACTCCCGCTTAACGGTTTCATCAAAGCAGTTGGCAAGCCGTCAACAAATCTGGCATCGCCACCGAATAAAAGCACTGCCTGTCGTATTCCATCTACCACCAAATCTAAAATACCACTTGCACGTAGCATTCCGATAGCCACTAACATTGCGAGTAAAAACGGAATGAGCGACACGGCAACTTCAAAACCTTTTTTTGCTCCCTCCACAAACAGCTCATACGTATCCAACTGTTTGCGCCAGCCACTTACTAACACTACAATGATAAAGGTGAATAATAAAAAGTTCGCAACGATAGCAGACTGCGTTGCAAGTGCACTAGCAGCGAGATGGGAAAAGTATACTATAACAGCGCCAAGCGCAGCAAAAACACCGGCCAGATAAAGTAAGATAACGCGGTTAAGTAAGTTAATCCGTTGGATTAAACACGTAACGATTAGCCCGGCAAGCGTGGAAGCACTTGTCGCTAATAGAATCGGAATGAACACATCGGTAGGTTGCGCTGCCCCCTGTTCTGCTCGATAAAGAAACACTGCAATAGGAAACAGTGTGACAGATGACGTGTTTAGCACCAAAAACAGAATTTGGCTATCGGTTAGCGTGTCTTTACGTGGCGCCAAGGTCTGCATATCTTGCATGGCCTTTATTCCAAAGGGTGTGGCGGCGTTATCAAGTCCAAGCACGTTAGCAGAAATATTCATTGTAATACTTCCCAAAGCGGGATGATTGCGGGGAATATCTGGCATAATGCGGCAAAGTAAAGGGGCCAGAATTCGGGAAACTTTGTTGATCAAGCCCGACTGCTCGGCGACCTGAAAAATTCCCAGCCAAAAAGCCAGTACACCGATCAGCCCAATTGCAATTTCTACGCTAAGCCCGGCCATACTGGAAACTGCCTGCATGACATCCTGAAACCCACCGGGATTGGCACCAAAGAATGCCTGATAACAGGTCGCGAAAAATGCCGCGACGATAAAAGATAGCCAGATTCTGTTCAACATACCTGTTATTCGCAAACGAATTTCGTGCAGTGTACAACAAACCTTGTTGATATTTCAGCGGAATTCTCACAGTCGAAAACTTGCACCAGAATCAGGGGGATTTGCAGAAGCTCCTTTGTTTTACGCGATAGCGCCATATGGTTAAACAGCGGTATGCAGACTGGCTGATCCATTTAACAGCATTGCTGCGTAGAATTTCATATTAGCCGGAACTAAGAACTCGCGAGACTGCTCCCTACAGAAAAAATTCAAATAAATTTCACAGAAGCTGTTTATAAAGCAATCATTCTTGTTCTATGATTATTATCCGTTGTGAATACATGCAATTGTTTATTTTGCAAAGGTTAGCGCAAGGCTCAGAAATGAGCCATTCCCCTGGGCCCGGAACGCCAGTTCTGGGCCTTTTTTTATAAAAAACACTAGCGTTTGAAAATAGCTGTGTTGACAAGCGCCAGTTAAAAAAAAAGCTAACGCTGGTGCTACAAACCAATTTATCCCAGTTTGGACTAGCGGGGGCATTTGAACAGAAACTTACGGTTTCGCCCTCACCGATCCATCCCAAACCGTAAATTCCTGCACGAAATTCACCTGATGGGCGATTACTTGCCTTTGGCGGCTTCGATGTACTTGTAGAGTGTGGGTTTTGATATCCCCATCATTTCGCAAATCTGATCGACCGTGTGTTTCTTCTCGTCGTACAGTTTCACTGCCAGGGCCTGCTTGTCCTTGTTGAGCGCCTTGGGCCTGCCGCCTTTGCGGCCACGCGCTCGCGCAGCCTGGAGCCCCGCCTGTGTGCGTTCACGGATCAGGTTCCGCTCGAATTCGGCCAGGGCGCCAAAGATATGGAAAATCAGCTTGCCGGAACTAGACGAGGTGTCGATGGCTTCCTGGAGGCTCTTCAGGCCAATACCCTTGGATTCCAGCAGTGCCACCATCTCAATAAGGTCTTTGAGCGACCGGCTGAGTCGATCCAGCCGCCATACGACTAGGGTGTCACCGGCTCTCGCGTACTGCAAAGCCTGGTGCAGTCCTGGGCGTTCCGCCCTGGCACCGCTAAGCTGGTCCTCGAAGACCTGTTCACATCCAGCTTGGTCTAGGGCATCTCGTTGCAAATTGAGATTCTGATCGTCGGTCGAGACCCGTGCATAGCCAACCAGCATGTTTTTCTCTCTCCAGACAAACTTTACAAATTTGGGGTTTCTTCACCGGCCCTTAAAAAGTTGGCGGTTATCGCAGATACCCGGTCATTGCCTTCAAAAAGTAGTCACTTACTCATTGAGAAGAATCATATCTTAACATTGAATTATTAACCGAGTATATTTACTCTAATCGCCCTGAAAATTTATGATCTTTCGGGCTGTCAGGATGAATTAATAAAGCGGGGGTTTTCTTAACTTAGTGGTCAGTAAGATATTTTGTGGTATAGTATTCAGAGGTAATACCTTTGAATACTGAGGTGACGAGATGGCAACATCAGTAAAACTTGACGAAAACCTGAAAGGCCGGATCCAGCACTTGGCTGAAGTGCGGCATCGTTCATCGCATTGGATTATGCGGGAAGCGATCCGTGAATATGTTGAGCGTGAAGAAAAGCGCGAATCTTTCAAGCAGGATGCATTACGCGCCTGGGAATCGTACCAGGAAAATGGACAACACCTGACGCTTGAAGAAGCTGATGCTTGGCTGGAGAAGCTTGAAGCAGGTGACGATGTGGAGTTGCCTAAGTGCCACGACTGATTTGGTCGCCTTCCGCTCTGGCTGACGTGCAGCGACTTTATCGCTTCCTTGCTATAAAAGATGAAGATGCAGCCCGACGTGCCATCAAAACAATACGGGCAGGCGTGAAAATACTCGCACACCAGCCAGAGGCAGGACGTCCTGTTGAAGACATGGAGCCGGTGTTTCGGGAATGGCCGATTGATTTCGGAACTAGCGGCTATGTAGCGTTGTATCGTTTCGATGGTGAAACAGCAATCATTCTTGCTGTGCGACATCAGAAAGAAGCCGGATACTAAGAACAGATGACGGCCAATGAAAAATTCCTGACCCAGCGGCAGCGCTACCAACCAGTGACATTGCCGCAGGATTTTTCTGATGAGGAAATGGCCAGGGACTGGACGCTATCGGAGGCGGACCAGAAAGAAGTCAATCGCTATCGCACCAACTCCCGCCCGTTCATCGCCATTCAACTTTGCGCCGTGCGTCTGTATGGCCGCTTCCTGGTGGAGGTCAACGACCTGTCGCCACGCATTGTGAGTTACCTCAATAGCCAACTCGATTACCGCCATCGCTGACTATCAACACCCCGGATCGGGATGCTACCTTTTCCGAGCAGCGCAAGAATATCCTAACCTACCTGGGCTTTTCCAAATACGACGATACCGCGCAGGCCAGCCTGGAAAAGTGGCTCTCCAAGCAGGCCGAGCAAGGTTACTTGCCGGACGAACTGTTTCTACGTGCCGAGCAGTATTTGCTGAATGCCAAGGTAATTCTGCCGGGGCCAAGCGTCATGGAGCGCTTGGTTATCAGCGTTTGCTCCGATGTCCACGAGCGTCTGTTTGAAACGCTTTATCAGCAATTATCAACGGAAATTCGGCAGGCTATCGATGAGCTGTTGATTGCCGCACCAGGTGATCAGCGTTCGCTGTTCTATCTCCTGAAAGAATATCCGCCTTCAGCCACCATCACCTCGATTCAAAGCTACCTGGAGCGCTACCGGTCTCTCGACGGTTCCGGCATCGACGCCATCGAATCCCGAATCGTGGATCCGGCGTTTATGGATTATCTCTACAAACTGGCTCGTCGCTACAACGCCAAGGACATCAAACGGTTCAAGGAAAACAAGCGCTATTCCTTGATGCTGTGTTTTCTGCTGGAAACGCGCAAGGTGCTGCTGGATCACCTGGTGAAGATGCACGACCAGTACATTCTGGACATGCTGCGCAAGGGCAAGCAGGTTCATGAGAAAAAGCACCGTGAGTTTCGCAAACGCCAAAAGAAGGCCATCGATACGGTGCTGGATGCGACCCACCTGATCCTGAACTGGCCGGATGACAAGCCGTTGAACAAGGTGGATCTGTGGCAACGTATTGATGAGAAGAAACTGCTGGCATCCGTGGATGATCTACATATCTTCAAGCGCCTGGAAGAGCGCGGCTACGGCGATCTGCTGTTGGCCCGTTATCCCAGTTTACGTAAGTACTTCCCGGTGTTCCTCCGCCTGCCGTTCCAGGCCAAGCCCGGTACCGAACCCCTCCTGAACTCTATACAACTGATTCGCCGACTCGATACCGGTGAATTGAAAAATCTGCCCGAAGACGTACCAACGTATTTCATTCCCAAGGAGCTGCGGCGCTGCTTGAAAGTCAAAAATGGCAAGATTCAGCGCAACACCTGGGAACTGGGCGTGGCTATGGCCATGAAGGAGGCCTTGCGCTCGGGGGATTTGTTTGTGCCCAAGAGCAAACAGCACGTTTCTTTCTGGGATCTGATGCTGGACCTGCACCGTTGGAAGGACACCCGCGAAGCCGCCTACGAGGACCTCCAGCAACCGTTCAAAGACCAGGTGAAAGCACAATTGATTCTGCAATTTCACCAGAGTGTGGGTGAAGCGGATAAGCATTTCTGGACACCTTTGCCGATATCAAGGATGGCAATCTCAAACTGAAGCGTGACGACAAGGCAGAGATTCCGGAGGCAGTGAAGAAACTCCAGAAGGTCATCGATGCCACTATGCCCACTATTCGCATTGAAGAACTCCTGATGGAGGTGGACAGGGAAACCAACTTCACCCGGCACTTTATTCCGGTACAGCAACACCACTCCAGGCCGAAGAATTTCTACAGAACGCTGATTTCAGCGCTCATTTCCCAAGCAACCAACCTGGGTGTGGTGGCGATGAGCGCGAGCGTTGTTGGCGTGACCGTGGATATGCTGCGCCACGTCTTGCAATTTTTCGTGCGCGAGGAAACCATCACGGCGGCCAGTGCCGAGATTGTGAACCAGCACCACCAATTGCCGTTCAGTGAGGTACACGGATCCGGCCAGGTGTCGTCATCAGACGCGCAACGCTTCCGGATCAGAGCCGACAGCCTGTTGGCGGCATACTATCCCCGGTACTACGGCTACTATGAGAAAGCGATCGGCATCTACACCCATGTGTCCGATCAATACTCGAATCCGCGACCTCAAGGATCAGCAGCTCTACCGGGTGGAACGCAACGTCAATTACGGCGTATTTACGCCCTTGCTGAACAAGACGGCGGATCTGGACATTATTGAAGAGCAGTGGGATGAAATGATCCATGTGGCCACGTCGTTAAAGGAACGCACGGCACCAGCACATGTGATTGTGGAGCGGCTGACCGACAGCTTTCCCTCTGACCGGTTGGCGAAGGCCTTCACCAACCTGGGCAGGATCATCAAAACCGAATACATCCTGCGCTACATTACCGACAAGGATGCGCCGCACGGTTCAGCTCCAGCTCAACAAAGGCGAGTACCGGCACAATCTGCCGCGCTGGATTTTCTTCGCCAACCAGGGTGAGTTCACTACCGGCGACTACCCGGAAATCATGAATAAGGCGAGCGCCTTAAGCCTGGTATCCAATGCCGTCCTGTATTGGAACACATCCAGAATCAGCAGCATAGTCGAACAGCTTCGGAAGCAGGGGGAGACGGTCGATGATGATCTACTGGCTCACATTTCCCTACTGCCGTACAAACACGTACTGCCTAACGGCACTTATTTTATCAACGATGAGGTAACGCTGCCCCCATGAGAAAACACGCGTTTTTATTACCATACGACAAATCAAATCGCAGGCAACCCATTGAGTTTTGGGTGTTGAAGCGGGAGGCCTGATGGATTTTCTTCAAGCGCTTTGGCTCGGAATCCTTCAGGGCATTACGGAATTCTTGCCAATTTCCAGCTCGGCCCATTTGATTTTGGCACCCGTGTTAGCGGGCTGGTCGGATCAGGGCGTGGCCTTTGATCTGGCCGTCCATGTAGGTACTTTGCTGGCCGTGGTGCTGTATTTTCATCGCGATGTCATAGCCCTGTGCAAAGACAGCGTCACCTCACTGGGGCAGCGGCGCTTTGTTGGATAAGGCTTGATGGCCACCTATTTGGTCATTGGCACCGTTCCGGCTGCACTGGTCGGTTTATTGCTGCTAGACCTTATCGACAGCCAGTTGCGTTCTGTGGAGATTATCTTCTTCACCACGCTGTTTTTTGGTCTGCTGCTGGGTTGGGCGGATTGGCGACCCAACCAGCACCGGGACATTACCACGCTTACCTGGCGGTATGCGTTGTTGGTTGGTGCAGCTCAGGCGCTCTCCCTGATCCCGGGGACGTCCCGCTCTGGTGTGACCATCACCGCCGGGCTGATGCTCGGCCTGAGTAGGAAGCGGCGGCCCGCTTTTCGTTCCTGCTGGCCATTCCCATCACCGCATTGGCGGCGTCCGCCAAATTGCTTGAAGTCGCTACTCGTGATGTGGCTGTGGATTGGCAAGGCTTTCTCATTGGGGGAATTACGTCATTTGCCATGGCCCTGACCGCCATTCACTTTTTTCTAAAATGGCTCAATCGTTTCGGCATGTGGCCCTATGTGGTCTACCGCTTGGCACTGGCCGCCCTGATTTACCTGGTTTTAATGAGATAAGGAAACGTGATCTTCAATGTTTCAATGTGTATTCGGGGCGTGTTGCTTGCTTTATCGCTCATGCTGGTTGCCTGCGGTCCATGGGACCAAGTACATCAACTGAGCGGCGCTGCCCAGGGCACCACCTGGCACGTCAGCGTCTGGCAACCGGGTGGGGTGGATGTTAACGCGCTCCAGCAACGAATTAACGCAGAATTTGATCGCCTGGATCGAGTGTTATCCAACTACCGGCCGGATTCGGACATTGAGCGTTTCAATGCCACGGATACCACCGCTTTGATTGATGTCGGCTCCGAGATTGTCGGACTGATCAGAGCTGCCAAGCAGGTTAGTCAAGCCAGCCAGGGATGCTATGACCTGACGATTAAACCATTGTTTGATCTCTGGGGGTTCTCGGGATAAACTCTGACAACACCGGACCCGACCACCCTGATGCAACAGCTACAACACGTCGGTTTTAGCAAGCTGGAAACCCCGACACCCACCCAACTGCGTAAAATCGACCCACAGATGCACGTTGATCTGTCCTCCATCGCCCAGGGCTACAGCGTTGGTCGGATTGCCGCCGTGGTCGAAGCTGCTGAAATACAGAACTATCTGGTGGAGATTGGCGGAGAGTTACAAACGCGAGGGCATAAGCCGGACGGCTCCCCCTGGCGTATCGGTGTCGAGCGGCCTCTGCTCGGTGGTCGTTCAGTGCAAAAGTCACTCACCAACCGCCAGGATGCCCCGGTTTCTGTTATGACGTCGGGCACCTACCGCCATTATTTCGATGACCGGGGTAAGCGTTACAGCCATTTGCTGGATGCCCGCACGGGCAAGCCGGTAAACCACAATACAGTCTCAGTCACTGTCATCAATGATAATCCAACCGTGGCAGACGCCTGGTCCACGGCACTCCTTTGCCTGGGCCGGGAAGCCGGTATGCCTGTCGCGAATGATAATGGTATCGCCGCCCTTTTCATCACTACAAACAATAGCCAGTTCGAAGAGGCTGCGACTCTTCGTTGGCAATCAATGAAAACGATAGAGGTTCATTAATGCTGAGACTATTTAAGATTGAAGGTGGCCTGATTCGCGAAATTAAGTGCGCTCCTGAAGAAAAACGGGGGTATCATTCAGAACCGCCCGCAGGCGCTGTGCAACAGGCGCTATGAACAACATGGAGCTGCTGCACAGCGGCCAAGGAAGGGTTTACAGCGTGTTCTGAATAGTGTCCTCGTTATGACTCATACTTCGGAACTGTTATTTAGACTTTCCTCATTAACCCTTCTTGCATGGTTGACGCCACTAAATCGCCTGCTTGATTAAAAATTTGTCCTTTAACAATTCCGCGGGCGTTACCGCTAAAGGGGCTGTCCATCACATAAAGTAGCCAATCGTTGAAATTTACTTCCCTGTGAAACCACATGGCATGGTCAATAGTGGCTATGCGCAGATTTTTGTCGGTTAATGATATGCCATGTGGCTGCAGTGACGTACTTAAAAAATGGTAGTCTGAAGCGTAAGCGAGTGTCGCCTGATGCAAGCTAAGATTGTCTCCCAAAGCTTCTCTGGCACGTAACCAGATTTTCCTTGTAGGTTCACTGGGCCGAGCGCGAAAAGATTGCGCGGCGTTTATTGTGCGGATGTCCACCGGGCGATGGTAACTGAGCGCTTCACGCATGGGGCGCGCTATTTTTTCGTAATTGTCTTCATAAAAAGTAATGTCTGACTGAACATCTTCGGGGGGTGGCACGTCCGGCATTTGTGCAAACTGATGTGACATGCCCTCTTCGGAAGTTTGAAACGAGGCAGTCATATAAAAGATATTGCGACCATCCTGAACTGCCTTCACTCGACGAGCCGAAAAACTGCGTCCGTCACGAACGGATTCAACTTCGTAAACAACAGGCTTTTTAGCGTCTCCAGGTAACAGAAAGTAGGTATGAAAAGAATGTGCGATTCTGCCTGGCTCCACGGTTTGGTAAGCGGCGGCTAGCGCCTGCCCTAATACCTGACCGCCAAACAGGGCAGCGAAGCCGAGATCCCAGCTTTGCCCGCGAAATAAACTGGCTTCAATTTTTTCCAGTTCCAGTAGCGAAGATAATTTAATTTCAGCCATGAATTTTGCTTTCTCCTAATGCGCCGCTTTGGGATTACGCGGATAGTATTTTTCGGGCAGTTGAGCCCGATGTTCAAAATAACGGGTATCTTTGTAAGGTAACTTCATAAATCCTGATATGCCCAGCCCTTCGATAGTTGGTACAGCTTTAACAATAGCCTCCAGTAAGGCAGAAAACCGCTGTTGTTGGCTGTGATCCAGCAACATATAATAACTGTGAATTTTCAGGTGTTTGGGCAACGCTTCGAAAATAATGCACCCTGTATGATGGATGGTATTCAGCTCCTCTAGCAACTGCATCATGGGCTCGGGCAGCTTTAATAACTCATCCGGGTCTTCCCCGTCTTCAAAGTACGAGTGGGTACGGCTCTCGTCTTTCATTGCCGGAATGCGTGAGAGTTCAAAGGGAATATGACAACCTTCGTCCGGCTGAAACGGTAGATTTTCATTTTCACGTTCGATGTGTAAGGTATCTTTTGCATTAAACATACAACATTTAAAGATACCACTGCGATGGATGGCGCGCGCAAGGGTTATGACATTATTTACAGACTGCTCGAACGCTCCCTTGACATCGTTGTTATAAAGATTAAGGCTGGAATCGACATAGATGCCGTCGGGCTCCCATCGAATGGCTATTCCGCCAACGACAGGGAAGCGCCCTAAGCGGCTGACCGCCGACACAAAACCTTTTTCCGTTTCTCCCATCCCTTGCAAATAATTTTTATAATAACGCTCGAATTGTGCATCATTAATATACTTAAGTTCGTTTTCTGCGTTTTCAGCATGTTGGCGTAAATAAGATTTACGGGAGCTATAGACTACCGTTTCGATTTCTTTTGCCGATTTCGCCACCCAGGTGGGAATGAATGCTTGATACGCGTTAGGTTTATCATCAGCAAACACCAGTTGTCGCAGCACATGCAGATTGTTAAAAAAATAATCGCCGCCCTGAATCCGCTGCTGAGGATCGTCACTCAGCATATAATCTAAAATATTTGCCAGAAGTTTTGGTAAACCCAGCGATAAGGGGGTGATAACTTTGCGACCAAACCGGCTTGACTGTCCAGATGCCATAGCGTAGAGCGTACCCGCCAAACCCTGCTCATCAAATCGAGGCGAAGATAAGGTGCCATTTAGCTGATCTTCGCCGATGAAATAAACATCGCCTAAACGCGCATTAGTTTGTTGCATGTCTCCTGACATCAGATCCATTACGTTATTACCAACAAACTGGCCAGTTTCGTCAAGCTGTGCAAAAACCGATGATCCCCAGTCGATCAGCTGTAACCTCTCCTGTTCCGCATGCCACACCAGGTTAGACGGTTTTATATCACCATGTACAATAGGTTTTGCTTCACCGGTTTCCGTAAAGTTTCGCAGCGCCAGCAAAATTTCGCCCATCTGCACAGCCATTTTCACAATAATTCTCGGCGATAACGGCCCATGTCGCAGGCTTACCTTTTCAAGGTCTTCGCCAGTCGCTCTATCCATAACCAGTATTGATTGCTTTTTGACCTGCTGAAACTCAACTAAAGGCGGAACTAATGGGTGCTCAACATGGCTAAGCATAAAAGCTTCTTCTTCGAGACGATCCTGCACATGCTGAGGTAAATTGATACGAGAAAATTTGAATACCCGTTGTCGGTTATCTGGCGTGACACCCCCAAATACAAAGCCGAAAGCCCCTTTTCCAATCAGGGAAATCTGGCGATATCCTAACCGGCTAAGTTGATCAATACAAAGGTTTACCCAATCTTTAAGCTTCTTCGCATCAGCATGCGAAAGCAGATAAATTGACTGCTCTTCAGGTATGTAGAAATGCTTAAGCGCTTTGGGCTGATTCATGCGCCCTGCTCTGTTTTCAGCCATTGCAAAGAATAAGAAGTGTGCTCACCAAGATAAGCACAGGCTTCCTCTAAAGCTTCCCGGAGCTGCTTATCCAGTTGCCACGCAGGATTAATCACACATACTCCCGAACCATACATGCCGGTATCATCGGCATAATCTGCCACAGTGAGTTCGGCACTAAACGCGGTTGTACCCAGCCTAGCTATTCGTTTTATCATAGCTTCACTAGCACCGGACTTCTCACCGGCTCGTGCAGACAGCAGCGGATACCAAAGCACAACCTGAGCGTTCTGCCAACGGTGAAACATCTTTTCAAGTGTGTCAGCAATATGCTGATACTCGCGATACTGTTCGTATGGCGGATCGATCAGTACTGCTCCACGATTGGGTTGTGGCGGCGTCATCGCTATCAATCCTTCCAGGCCATCGCGATGATGCACACAAACATTCTTGTCTTTACCCACCGCTCGCATCGCAGCATTAAGTGCATTTGACTCACCGGGATGCAATTCCATGAGATGCGCAATATCCTGTTCACGCATAACTGCTGCGGCTAAGGCGGGCGAACCGGGATAATGTTGATGAGCTAAAAAGTCCTGGGTAAGCGAGAGATAGGTTGCTAAAAGTTCGCTGTTTGCAGATATTCCGCTGAGGGGATGGATACCGGTCTCAAATTCTTTATTTTTTTGCGCCTGCTCAGAATCAAGTGGGTAAAGACCTGCTCCAGCGTGTGTATCAAAAAGTGTGAAAGGTTTATTTTTGCGTTTTAAATGGTTAATCACGCCTAACCAGCAAAGATGTTTTATCACATCTGCGTGATTGCCTGCGTGATAGCCATGTTGATAACTTAACACCGATTACCTGCTTGTTCGCGCTAAAACCGTTATTCTACATGTAGCTCCCAAAGGTAAACAAGAGCAAGTAACGTGAACATCTGCCGTTGCGGGCATTAAAGGATTTTTCCGGTATTATAGTGATTACCAGGGCGAATTCGTGAATATTTATTAAACATTAAGTGAAAGTTACTTAGCCGAACTTCTGGAGCATGGATGCTCCAGCAGAGCCATCAGGAATGATTTTACGGCGTATCGGATAAGAAAATATTACGTATTTTCACAGCTGATGGTTTTTCGCTCACTCATGCGGTTGCCCTGGTAATAGCCCCAACACCGTTTCGAACCGCCGTAAAAAACAGTGTCAGGTTTTGCTGCGCTACATTATCAACCTACCGTAAATGCATTAGCATTTTTACAGGGTCTGCTAAATATTTACACCACAGATTGTTAAATTTAACCATAGTCGCACCGTCTATGATTCGATGATCCCCTGACCAGTTAACCTGCATAATATGTTGCGCAATCACACTACCATCGTCGTTAAAGCGGGGAAGTTTTTGCGTTTTCCCTAACGCTACAATGGCAGCTTCCGGCTTATTTATCACCGGTGTAGCTGTAATGCCGCCTAACGCGCCAATATTGGAAATGCTTATGGTGCCGCCTTTAAGAGAATCGCCGCTCAATTTACCCTCACGCGCTTTCTCAATAATTTCTTGCATCTGGCTGGCAATCTCCAACAAAGAGAGATCCTGCACACGCTTGATATTCGGCACGAGTAAACCAATTTTTGAATCCACTGCAAAACCAATATTATGATCATCAAAAAAATGAAGTTCAGAGCCATCGTTATTCAGTTGACTATTAATAATGGGAAATTTCTGCAGAGCTAAAGACAGTGCCTTTATGAAGAAAGGCATAAAACTCAACTTAATACCTTGTTCGGCGAATTCCGGCTTAAGTGAACTTCTCAGTAACATGAGCGCATCCATCTGAAGCTCATCACTCACGGTGAAATGCGGAATGGTGTGTACGGAAGCGGACATCTGTTTAGCCATTGCCGCACGCACGCCACGTACCTTCTCTACTCTTACACCGCCCTGTCCTGGATTCTCGTTTGTCACTGCGCCTGAAGTTTCATTGTTAGCCATGAGAGTTGCAGAAGCTGACGAATTTTGAAGGTCTTTTTTAAGAATGCGCCCCTTTTTCCCAGACCCGGTAATATCAGCAAGATTAATCTCTTGTTCTCTGGCCATTCTGCGCACCGCCGGGCTGGCTAAAACTTTTCCAGGAATAACTACCGGTGGTTCGTAAGCGCCGTCAGCAAATCGCTGCTCGGATACGGGTTTTGTAGACGGCGATGCCGCTATAGCTTCTGTAGTCTCATCGTTGTCTGACGTCAGCGCTGCTGTCGATTTCTCCGCGCTTGTGCTGGCTACGGATAATGCGAATAATGGAGCGTGAACTTTGGCAATATCGCCTTGTTGATAATATAACTTGTGAACCGTCCCGGCATGTTTAGCAGGAATTTCTACCACCGCTTTATCTGTCATTACTTCGACAACCGGCTGGTCTTCCTCAATAGCATCGCCTTCCTGCACATGCCATTTAACAATTTCACACTCGACGATGCCCTCGCCGATGTCGGGCAAAATGAAGTCTTCCACATCGCTGCCCAGCTCACTTTGATGAGCAAACTGAGACGCTTCGTTTTCAGACTGTTTTTGGGGATCAGCGGCAGAAGCATCAGCATGATCGTCGTTTCCAGGGCTGGCGCCCTCAATAGACATTGCAAAAAGCGGTTTGTGCACTTGAGCAATATCGCCAACTTTGTAGTGCAATTTTACTACAGTTCCTGCATGCATAGCTGGAATTTGAACTGTGGCCTTATCTGTCATCACTTCAGCGACTGGCTGATCTTCAGCAATGTGTTCGCCTTCACTGACGAGCCATTCAAGCAGTTCACACTCAACAATACCTTCGCCAATATCGGGTAAAATAAATTCTGTTGTCATAATGCCTACCCTTAATAGTTCATTGTGCGCTTGATGGCTTCATACGTTTTGTACTGATCAGGCATGTATTCTTTTTCATGTGCCAGCGGATAGGGCGTGTCCAGACCACACACCCGGGCAATAGGCGCTTCAAGATATAAAAAGCATTTTTCCTGCACAGTTGCTGCAATTTCACTGGCAAAGCCACCTGTCTGTGGGGCTTCATGATTGACGAGTAAGCGCCCGGTTTTCCTTACCGAATCGACAACCGCCTCGGCATCCCAGGGTAAAATACTGCGTAGGTCGATAATTTCACAAGACACGCCATCTTCCAGGGCCATTTCTGCGGCCTTTTGCAGCACTTCTATCTGTGCGCCCCATCCCACCAAAGTGATGTCGCTGCCTTCTTCAACAATATCTGCCTTACCTAAGGGTAGCTCGTAATCATCTTCCGGCACGTCACTCACTGAAGCGCGGTAGAGCCGTTTCGGTTCCATAAACAGTACTGGATTGTCATCTCGAATGGATGCTAACAGCAGGCCTTTTGCCTGATAAGGATTGCGAGGAATGACAATTTTCATACCGGGAATATGCGCGAAAAAGGCTTCTGGCGACTGGCTATGATAATGTCCGCCGGCAATTCCGCCGCCGTATGGGGTGCGTATAGTCAAGGTTCCACAGGAAAACTGACCGCCCGAGCGATAACGAAACTTCGCGGTCTCATTGACTATCTGATCAAACGCCGGAAAAATATAGTCGCCGAACTGAATTTCAGCCACCGGGACAGATCCTTGCGACGCTAGGCCATTCGCAAAGCCGATAATCCCCTGCTCCGTTAGAGGCGTGTTGAAACAGCGGTCTCTACCAAACTTTTGTTGTAAATTACTGGTTGCCCGAAATACGCCGCCAAAATGGCCAACATCTTCACCAAAAACCATCACCCGCTTATCTTGCTCCATCGCGGTAATAAGAGCGCTGTTGATGGCTTGTAATAAATTCATCTTTGCCATTATTTCACTCTCCCTGAGGTTTTCGGGTACATCTGCGGATATAGACGAATATGAGATTTAAGGTTTTCCAGCTGCTCTTGTAAGTGCCAGGGCACTTCTGAGTAGACGTCGTTAACGATATCTTCAATGGGATTAATGGCGACTTTTTCTGCTTCTTTTAATGCACTGAGCACCGCCTGACGAGACGATTCAATGAGTTTTTTGTTGGCCTCTTCATCGAACCAGCCTTTTTGCTTCATCCATTTTGCCATACGGAGGATGGGATCCTTAGCGCGCCATTTATCTTCTTCGTCACGAGAGCGATATCCCGTTGGATCATCCGAGGTGGAATGCGCGGCTAACCGATAGGTCATAGCTTCAATTAAAACAGGGCATTTCTCATCAAGGGCAAGTTTTCTTGCATGCTGTGTGGCGGCAAAGACTGCCAGAGGATCGTTGCCGTCAACCCTGATCGTTTTTACGCCGTATCCTAAGCCTCTCGACGCAATGCCATCGCCAGCAAACTGCTCTTCAGCAGGTGTGGAGATGGCATAGCCGTTGTTGCGACAGAAGAAAATGACTGGACAATGCAGTACCGCCGCCATGTTTAAGCCTGCATGAAAGTCACCCTCTGACGCTGCACCTTCACCAAAATAACAAATAGTAATGGCGTCTTTACCAGCCATTTTTTGTCCATAGGCATAGCCGGATGCTTGCGGGATCTGCGTTCCTAACGGCGACGAAATCGTCATGAAGTTCAATTCTTTATCACCATAATGAATCGGCATCTGCCGACCTTTATTAGGATCTTTTTCGTTGCTGAACATCTGGTTCATGAACTGTTGAGTCGTGTAACCGCGATACGCTAGTGCTCCCTGCTCCCGATACTGCGACATGATCATGTCCTGATCGCTTAAGGCTGCAGCACTGGCAACTACCGCGGCTTCTTCACCCGTCGATGCCAAATAAAAACTGATGCGACCCTGACGCTGCGCGCCAATCATACGTTCATCAAGTACCCGCGTGTACTCCATGGTATCGTATATTTTTCGGGCTGTTTGCTCTGATATGTCCGGTTCAACAGCCTGCTCGTGGAGGCTACCGTCTGGCTTGAGGATTTGCAGCATCGGAATATCAATCAGGCCATTTTCAATAATGTTAACCTGATGCGTGGTAGATACCCGTGCGAGATGATTTCTGTCTTGCACTTTTGATCCCTCTTTTGTAAGGCGGTACCGTTAGTACCATTGTGTCCTTATGCTAGACCATCTCGAATTAAATCACCTTGCTATTTACCTGTCTCAAAGAGGCGGAGCTAGGAGAGATATCATGATGGTTTCCTCAGAAAGAGGATGATTATCCTAGTTTTTAATAATTTGTTAAATTGTAGCCGTTAACGTTAATATTTTGTCTTCTTGCCCACCGTTTTTTGTTTCCGTACTTTTTTACATACTGTTGCCGCGTAATGAAAAAGCAAATATTTTCATAAATGGTTACACTATGGCTATCGAAGGGGCGTCAATGATTCTCACGGCACCGGAGTTTTCGTGTCTCCCGCAACCTGCTATTGTTCAAAGTGTTACTCATATAATGCTAAATATAAATTCAGACATGTCCCGTAGTCGGAGTAAGCCTGTGAAAATTTCAACTTCTATTGCAGTGGCACTGGCGCTGCTATCGGCATCGGCATCGGCAAACAGCGATCAGCAACCAAATGCCGCCTGGCTGCAGCCGGTTTCGGTTAATAAAAAAGCGTCATATAACGTAACAACTCCTTGGAAATTGGATGAAAGTTATGCTGAGCGTGATATCTATATTGTTGAACTGAATGATGCTCCGGTTGTTAGCTACGAAGGAGCTAACCCTGCCTATTCGGCAACCGCTCATTATTTTAAGAATAGCGGCAATACTAGTGTGCAGCGAATCAGTGGCAGTTCACAGTCGGCAGTAAAAGCGTACCGAGGCTTCTTACAGGGTAAACAACAAGACGTGCTTGCTGAAATAAAGGGCAAAGTGGGAAAAATTGCGCCTGTAGCAAATTATGAGTACGCCTTAAACGGCTTTGCCATACAAGCCACACCAGAACAGGCGGCCGCTATAGCCGCGATGCCCCAGGTCAGCCACGTAGAAAGGGACAAAATCGTTTATCTTGATACCGATACCGGACCGATACTTATTGGTGCTAATAAGGTATGGGATGGCACTGCTGCACCTACGTTAAATGCACTTCAGGGTGAAGGCACGGTGATCGCCATTTTGGACACTGGCATCAATACCGACCACCCTTCTTTTGCTGCAGTAGGTGGTGATGGATATGCTCATACTAATCCGCTAGGAAACGGGGCATTTCTCGGCGATTGCGCGGCGTCCTTTCCGTCTCTTTGTAATGACAAGCTGATTGGTGTATTCAGCTATCCTGATATCGTGAACGCGTATGCAGACAGCGATGTCTTTACCAAAAATTTGCAGCGCAACGGCGAAGATTACAACGGTCACGGTTCGCATGTAGCAGCCACTGCTGCAGGTAACGTATTATTTGATGTTAAAGAACGTGTTCCAGAAGCCGATGTTAACGAAAGTGATGGTATAGAATCAGGCTTTGTTTACGACCGCGTTTCTGGCGTTGCGCCTCACGCCAATATTATTTCCTATCAGGTTTGCCTGCCTGGTGATGAAGGCGACGCTTATGTTGGCTGTATCAATTCTGCCATTTTAGCTGCGCTGGATGATGTAGTGGCCTCTGGCATTGTTGATGTAGTCAATTTTTCTGTTTCCGGCGGCGACGATCCATGGTCTTCCAATGTCAATAAAGCCTGGCTAAGAGTACAGCAGGCTGGCATCTTTGCTGCGCATTCAGCGGGTAATGACGGGCCAGACGATTACAGCACCGATAAATACTCTCCCTGGTATACGGTGGTGGGCGCAACGACTCACGGGCGCTTTATCAACTATGAGAAAAACCTGACCGACTTCTCAGGCGGAAACTTTACTCCCAATCCGATGATCGGAACAAGCAATACGGGTGAGATTACCGCACCAATTGTATATGCAGGCAATTACCCGAACAGCAACGATCCTAACGGCGATCCCGCGCAGTGTCTTGAACCCTACCCTGAAGGAACGTTTCAGGGAGAAATTGTGGTTTGTGATCGTGGTGACATTGCGCGCATCCAAAAAGCGAAAAATGTGGCAGTTGGAGGAGCTGGCGGTTACGTGCTTGCTAATGTCCCGGGTGGCGCAGATGATTTAGCAAATGATGTCTACATTGTACCGGGCATTCACATTAGCACCAGCAATGCAAAGGAGTTACGCCAGTGGCTGGCAACTGGTTCAGGCCACATGGCTACCATTACTGCCTCAGAAGGAGGAATTACTATTGATCCGGCATCAGCGGATATTTTGGCGTCATTTTCATCTCGTGGCCCTAATTCGACGATAAGCACGTTGACTCCTCATCTCGTCGCGCCGGGCGTCAATATTTTCGCGGCTTATTCAGATGAGCAATACGGTCATGATCAAACCGGCACTGCCCCTTCTGACTACAATTACCTTTCAGGCACGTCAATGGCCAGCCCTCATGTTGCCGGCGCAGGAGCGCTGATTAAACAAGCGCACCCTAGTTGGACTCCGGATCAAATTCGTTCGGTACTCATGATGACAGCGACAACGGCAGTAACCGGGGAAGATGGCGTTTCTGCTGCAAACTGGTTCGAGATGGGAGCAGGCCGCATTCGCGTGGATGAAGCCATTCGCAGTTCATTAACGTTGGACGAAAGCCGTGACAATTATCTGGCCGCCAATCCTGCAACAGGTGGCGAGCCGCGTTCATTGAATGTACCGGCTTTCACTGATGCAAATTGCGTCGGCACCTGTACATTAACCCGAACAGTTACTGCAGCTGAAGCTGGTGAATGGCAGGTATCGCTCGATGTTCTGACTGATGATTTTGATGTAAGCGTTTCGCCATCTTCTTTTGCTTTGGATAAGGGAGAATCACAAACCCTTTCGGTAACAATGAATACAATGGCCATTAACGGCAACGAATGGGCATACGCCAATCTTTTACTTACTCCTGCGTCTGGCGTTGAATTACATCTTCCTGTTGCTGCCTTTGCTGCTAACGGCACGATACCGGACGAACTAGAGATTACCGCACATAGAAATCATGATAGTTACTTGTTGCCAAATTTACTTAGCGTGGAGATCACAGATTTCAGTTACGTCTCTTACGGTCTGATCCCCGCCTCAGTTGTCAAAGGAAGTTTGCAAGGTGACAGCGACAATAGCGACTATTTAGATGATACCTCTGATGGCATTTTCCTACAAGAAGTGACAGTTTCTGAAGGTGATATTCGCTTGGTGGCGCAAACCAGCGATGTTACTGCCATTGATCTGGATATGTACATCTTGTACGACAAAAACAATAACGGCATACCGGAAGAAGGCGAAGTGGTCGGCGAAAGCACCTCGTTCACTGCAGATGAATACATCAATCTGCGTCAACCTGAAGCAGGCCGTTACTGGATATTATTGCAAAACTGGAAACCTTCCTTCGCCAGCGCTACCGACACATTTATGCTCAGCTATGCCGTCGTCGATAGCTCACCCGATTCTAGCCTGGTTCTGCAGGGTCCGGATACCACCGCCGCGTTAGCAGAGTTTGATGTGCGTCTGCTGTGGGACCTTGATGATGCGTCTCCCGGCGATCGCTTTTTCGGAGCTTTTGCGCTTGGCACCGATAATGACAATCCTACCAACCTGGGTATCACATCTGTGGATATCATTCGCGGCGAGAACGATGTATATATTGATTCGCCCTCTTCACAAAGAGTGTCGGTGGGTGAAATCTCAACATTTTCCGTTAACGTAATGTCAAACTACACGTCTGAAGATCGACGCTACGCGATTGATGTTATTTTGCCTGATAGCGTAACTGTAATCCCTGACTCTGTAGGTAGCGGCGGGACTGTCAATGGTAATGTTATTTCATGGACTACGCTTCAACCTGCTCTTGAGCGTCCCACCTCGGCGTATTATTTTACCAATAGCATAACGGACAAAACTTGTGCGGCGAGTACCGCAATTTCAGATGCCTTGTCGCAGTTATCTTCAGGTAGAGATATATCGGCAATTGACACCGTCAATTCCTACGCAACCTATCGTCATCCGGTACGGTTTCTAGGTAATGACTATGCAGGTTTTACCGTAACAAAAGACGGATACATTACCTTTGCCAATACATTGGGTGCGTCACCCTGGACTTCGCAGTCGTTGCCTTCCGAGGTTGCGCCTAACGCTGTTATTGCAGCTAACTGGCGGAAAACGAATGTTAACGATAGCAGCAGGATCGGCGTAGCCGGTCTGAGTGATGGTAGTGCCGTCATTTCCTGGCAACGAATGGAAGACGCAGCCACCGCTACTGAGCTTCCTGATTTTAGCGTGTGGCTGAATGCTAAAGACAATGAGGATATGCCAGCCGTAATTTTGCATTACGCCAACCTTACTTCACCGCAGGCGCTTACCGGTATCTTTGGCTTTGAAAATGCAATGGGTACGGCTGGCTTATCAGTCCCCGTGAGTGAATTACCATCCCATAAAGATCTTCAGGTTTGCTTTTATCCATCTGAAGCAAATACCGAAGCGGTTGCTAACTTGAGTTTCAATGTGCGACTAAACCAAGACGCCGCTACCGGCCCTATTGAGGTGTATGCGCGCTCTGCCGTGACGAATGTTCCCGGGACGCGCGAGGAAACATCTGCGGTGTATAGTGGCGTTCAGGTTGAAGGCGCTCCCACAGTCAGTATTTCCGGCAACAGCTCCATTACTGAGTTACGGGGCCAGACTTATACTGCAACGGTCTCAGATCCTAATGATGATGAGGTAAATGTAAGCTGGTCCCAGGTCTCCGGTCCGACAGCGACGTTACAAAACTCCAACCGGCCAACGGTGACCTTAACGGCGCCCGAAATAGAAAATACAGCGACTATTGTTTTACAAGCGACAGCAACGGATGCCATGGGCAACACCGCTTCCGCTCAAATAAACATAACCGTTAACGACCGCCCTTCGAGTTCTGGTGGCGGTGGCGCTTTTGGGTGGTTAATGTTGCTGATAATCCCGTGTTTGATGCAACGACGTCGAAGCCACTAGTCTCCGTCAAAAATTGTATAAACAGGTCGCGACAGCGGCCTTTTTTCATCGCTTATGTTGCCATTAATACTGAAGTCTGTTGACCTTTGTTGTTTATTTTTGCAGCGATTGCAGGGTTCTTCATAACCTATCTTGCTCTTTGTTACTCACTGTTTACTTAGGTGACTTTTTTACTAAGAGAGGGGGCTTCATAACTCGCACCGCAATCAAAACAAGTTGATTTTGGACAAGATTCTGACGGCAAAGGTCAACACGCCCCCTAATCCACAAAAAATAATTTATGGCAATTTAAACTTTCTTTAGGAATCATTCGACATAGCAAGAAACCTCTCATCAGGAACTTGCTATGCATATCGCTGACACCAGCGGACAGGATACCCTGCTGTCGCCTACAAAAAGCGCCAAGCGTCCATTGTTAATCATCAGTGGCGCTGGGCTACTACTTCTTTCACTATTTTATATTATTCCTGCACTTACACAGTGGGGCAGCTCTCAATCCAGCGTGCCCTTTTCCCGTTTGCGTGTGGGTGAAGTGACGCAGGGAAACCTGGTGCGCGATCTCTCCGTTCAGGGGCGTGTAGTGGCTGCCGTTAGTCCTAAACTCTACAGTCCCGCCCAAGGCACTATAACATTCAGTGTCGATGCAGGAGACGACGTAATGCTGGGGCAAGAATTGGCCCGCATTGAAAGCCCTGCGTTGACGAGCGAACTTGAGCAGGAACAAGCTGTACTCAGTGAACTGTCTACTGCCATCGAGCGTCAGAAAATTCAGGCTAAGAAACAAATGCTGGAGGATCAAAAAGCCATTGATATGGCGGCTGTCGCTTTAACTGCGGCCGACAGAGAAAAACGTCGGGCTGACACTGCTTACACCACCAACGCAATCAGCACAATCGATTATGAGAAAGCACAAGATGAGCTGCATAACGCCAGGCTGGTTCATCAGCATGCGGTAAAGGATGCGCAGCTCAACGTCGAAAGTCTCGCCTTTGAAATTCAGAGCAAAACTCACCAGTTGAACCGACAAACCCTGAAAGTGGCGGACCTACAGCGCAAAACTGACCAACTGATTTTACTCTCTCCCGTAAACGGTATCGTGGGTAACCTGGCTGTTCAGCAGAAGAACCAGGTTACCCAGCACCAGGCTATTTTGAGCGTGGTGGATTTAAGTGAATTTGAATTAGAAGTCGACATTCCCGAAAGCTACGCCGATGACCTTGCCATTGGCATGATTTCAGAAGTGGAATTTAACGGCAGGTTGTACCCAGCGAAACTTGTCACTATTTCTCCGGAAATTCAGGATAACCAGGTGGCTGGCCGCATCAGATTTGTGACTGAAGATGCGCAAGGTGAACCTGTTATTCCCCCTACTGGCCTACGGCAGAACCAACGCCTGACTACCCGCATACTGATGGAAAACAAAGAGAACGTACTGATGGTGCAACGCGGACAGTTTCTGGAAAGCGGCAGTGGGCGTATCGCCTATAAAATTGAAGACAATGTTGCTTATCGTGTGCCGATCACCACGGGCGCACGTAGTTTGGCGGCAGTCGAAATTGTATCAGGTCTGGCGATACACGATCGGATCATCGTTTCAGGAACCGACCAGTTCAACGGCGCAGACACCGTACTTATTACCCAATAATTGCACAAGGAACGCACATGCTTACAATGACCAATTTAACTAAAACCTTTCGGACCGATCTGGTCGAAACTCACGCTCTGAGAGATTTTAACCTTACCGTCAACGAAGGCGAGTTTATTTCCGTTACCGGGCCGTCCGGTTCAGGAAAAACCACGTTTTTAAATATCGCGGGTCTTTTAGAAACCTATACCGCAGGCGTATATGCGCTGGACGGGCAAGATGTTAGCCACCTGTCTGATAAGCAGCGCAGCAAACTGCGCAATGAAAAAATTGGGTTTATCTTCCAGAGCTTTAACCTTATTCCCGATCTTAACCTTTACGACAACGTAGACGTACCGCTGCGCTACCGCGGGTTTGGCAAAGCTGAACGGAATAAGCGTATTCAACAGAGTTTGGAACGCGTGGGGCTGGCAAATCGCATGAAGCACTTGCCTTCGCAGTTGTCCGGTGGTCAGCAGCAGCGTGTGGCGATTGCCAGAGCGTTGGCAGGAGAACCACGCTTTTTGCTAGCCGATGAACCTACAGGAAACTTAGACAGTAACATGGCAAAAAGCGTAATGGCGCTGCTTCAGGAAATTAACGATAACGGCACGACCATTGTGATGGTGACCCATGATCCAGAGCTGGCGATGCAAACCGAGCGCAACGTGTTTGTGCGCGATGGCCGCATAAGCGAAAGCGAGCAAATCATTCCTGTTGCTATGGTTTCTAATCAGTAAGGAAGACGTCATGTTTGGTTATTACTTACGCCTGGCGATAAAAAGCATTCGGCGCAACCCTTATCTCAGCGGGCTCATGATGCTGGCTATTGGCTTAGGCATTGGTGCCAGTATGACAACGCTAACCGTTAACTACCTGATGTCCTCAAACCCTATCCCGCAGAAGAGCGATACGCTTTATTATGTGCAATTGGATAGCTGGAGCCCGCACGAACCAGCACAGGAACCTAATGAGCCGCCGGATCAAATCACCTGGCGAGATGCCATTAATTTGATGCAGGCAGGACAGGCGTCAAAACAAAGTGCGATGGCCTCAAGTGCTGCAGTTATAGAGCCTGCAGACCGAAACAACAAGCCTTTCCTGGCCTCGTTACGCTTAAACTACACCGATTTTTTTACCATGTTTGATGCACCATTTCTTTACGGCAGTGGTTGGGCTAACAGCGATGACAAGCAACGCAAGCTGGTGACGGTGATCAGCAAAAAGACGAATGATCGGGTGTTCGGTGGTGAGAACTCTGTCGGCCGCTCGGTAACCATCGGCGGTAAGCGTTTCACGGTGACTGGCGTATTAAACGAATGGGTGCTGGTACCAAAGTTTTATGATGTGACCACCGGTGCATTCGACGAAACTGAAGATGCCTATATTCCATTTTTATTAAAAGAAACGCTGGAGTTGCCAAACGGCGGGAACACAAACTGCTGGAAAAGCCCTGAAGGTGAAGGGTTTCAAGCATTCCTGCAGTCGGAGTGCGTAAACTATCAGATGTGGGTTGAGCTGCCGACTGAGGAAGATCGCGACAACTATATGGCATTTTTAGATGCATATGCACAAGAACAAAAAGCAATGGGGCGCTTTCCTCGTCCGCTAAATAACCGCTTGCCCGATGTCATGACGTGGATGGAGACCGAAGAAGTTGTTGCCGATGACGCCCAAATCATGATGTGGCTGGCCTTTCTTTTCTTACTGGTTTGCCTGCTGAACACAGTCGGTCTGTTACTTTCCAAATACGCTACGCGCACTGGCGATATTGCACTTCGGCGTGCTGTCGGTGCCAGCAAAGGCGCAATTTTCACCCAATATATCATCGAATCCGCCGTTATCGGCCTAATTGGTGGCGCTTTGGGACTGGCGTTAGCCGCAGTAGGATTACAAGGGATAAAGTCGTTATACGGGGATTTCGTCAGTGAGCTGGCACAACTGGATTTGCTGATGGTAAGTATTGCCATTTTGCTGGCGGTTGTTTCCAGTGTCATTGCGGGATGCTATCCGGCATGGCGTGCCTGTGCCATTCCTCCTGCCAGTCAACTGAAAAATCAGTAAGGAAAGCGTTATGAATCAATGGGAAATAGGTCCGATTTTTCGCGCGTTAAGCCGGAATAAAGTGGGCGCTGTATTAATAGCGCTGCAGATGGCAGTAACTATGACGATTATTGTTAATGCGGTATTTATCATTGTTGAACGTAGTGCGCTGATGCAACGAGAAAGTGGCGTTGATGAAGCGAATACTTTCTATCTTACCTCTACCGGGTTTGGTAAAAACTTTGAACATAAACGAGTCGTCACCGAAGATCTCGACAGGCTGCGCCGCACACCAGGAGTGGTTGATGCCATTCAGATTAATGCCATTCCCATCAGTGGTGGTGGCTGGTCTATGAGTCTTTCGACTGAACCTGGCGATGATGTGGAAGATGTTGGCACTGCAAATTATCTTGTGGATGATCACGCAATCAACACCTTAGATTTACAACTTATTGCCGGCGAAAACTTTACGCCATCGGAAATAAGATGGCGAGAGCGCAATCAGCCGGATTGGCCTGCCACTGCAATTTTAACCAAAGCGCTGGTACAGAGCTTGTTTCCTGATACGCCCTGGCAGCAAACCGTGGGAAGTGCGGTATACATCGGTGAAGATGAACCTGTCATTATAAAAGGAATTGTCGATAAACTTCAGGCTCCATGGATAGGTTGGGATGATTTGGAACACGCTATGTTATCGCCAGAAAAAACAGTTAGCGAATCTACGCGTTATTTAATTCGAACCGAACCTGGCCAACGGGATGCATTAATGGCTAAGGTAGAAGCCACCCTGGCAGAGGCTTACCCCAACCGTATCATTCGCGATGTTACCACCTTAACGGAAACCCGCGAACGCAGCTATCGTCAGCACAGCGCCATGATAAAAATTCTTGCTCTGGTAATGGTGTTATTAACTGCAATAACCGCAATGGGAATTGTCGGTTTAGCCAGCTTTAACGTTAATCGTCGAAAAAAGCAAATTGGTACCCGCCGCGCCCTGGGCGCAAGCAAAGGTGCGATTATTCGCTACTTCATGCTGGAAAACATGATGATAAGCACGGCGGGTATTATGTTGGGTGTGGCGTTAACTATTGGGCTTAACATGCTGCTAATACAATGGTTTGCTGTTTCTGCGCTACAATGGTTTTATATTCCGGCTGGCGTAGTGCTGCTTTTAGTCGTGGGACAACTTGCAGTGCTAGGTCCAGCGATGCGCGCGTCTAACATTCCTCCGGCAATGGCCACCCGAACAATTTAAGAACTGAGGGTGAGTTTTTTGCGGCTCACCCTGTTTCCCTCGCTCTATTTATTCGTCATCGGGATCCGCATCCTGTAACGCAAGATCATTGGGTAGCCGCTTGCTCGGCTGTACGCCCAGCGCCCTGAACTGCTCTACCTGCCGGATCATATTCCCCCGGCCACTGGACAGTTTGCTAAAAGCGCCATCGAAGTGCTTTTGCGTCACTTCCAGTGAACGGCCAATTTTCTCCATATCCGCAACAAATCCGGTAAATTTGTCATACAGTTTGCCTGCATGAGCAGCAATTTTCTGTGCATTCTGGTTCTGGTACTCATACTGCCAAATATTATTAATCGTTCTTAGGGCAACCAGCAGATTAGTTGGGCTTACCAGCATAATGTTGTGATTTAACGCCAGTGATATAAGTTCCGGCGCCTCTTCCACCGCGAGCAAAAAGGCAGGCTCAATGGGAATAAACATCAGCACGTAATCCAGCGTTTTCAGCGCTGTTAGCTCGTGATAATCTTTATTGCCCAAGCCTTTGATGTGGTTGCGGATAGACGCTACGTGTTCACTGAGGCATCGGGCGCGCTCACTGTCGTCATTAGCATTAAAAAAGCGTTCATAAGCAGAAAGACTGACTTTAGCATCAATGATGACATCTTTATCATTGGGTAAATGCACCACTACATCGGGCTGTTGCAGCTTGCCCGCTTCAGAGCGCACTGAAACCTGGGTTTCAAATTCATGCCCTTCACGTAGTCCTGACTCTTTTAAAATTCGTTCGAGCACAACTTCGCCCCAGTTCCCTTGCTTTTTATTGTCGCCTTTTAAAGCCATTGTCAGCGCACTGGCTTCTTCGGTAATTTTTTGATTAAGTTCTTTAAGCGTCATTATTTCCGTTTTTAGTGACGCCCGCTCCTGCCCTTCACGAATGTATTGATCACTAACCTGCTGCTTAAACCCTTCAATCTGTTCTTTAAGCGGAGTGAGCAACGCTTCAATACCTGATTTATTGAGCTTGGTAAAACTTTCACTTTTTTGCTCAAAAATCTGATTCGCGAGATTTTCAAACTGGACCTGCAGACGCTGCTCTGCTGCATTCATGATTTCAAGCTTCTCCTCATGCGCGCGTTGCACTTCAGAAAAACTGGCGCGTTGTGACTCGTATTGAGTTTGCAGTGCTGAAAACTCACGCTGAACAACTTTTAATTCTTCTTTTAATGAGGCGTGTTCATCTTCAAGCTGATGAAGTTGTGTGGCTTTCTGGTTTAACTGACCGAGCTGGTTTTGCGCCTGATAAATTCTCTCCCGACTATGGAAAAGTTCTTCATCCCTGGCATCAATCTGCACCTGCGTGCTGCTTTTCAGTTGCTCGTATTGCTGCGCTACAAGTTCTTTATCTCGCTCCCAGGACAGTTGATCCTGACTTTGCTTTCTTTTAGCCAGAAAGGTCGCTACGGCCGCGCCAACAGCCAAACCCGCTAATGCCCAGGCTATTTCATAAACCTCAACAGCAAACATAGTTATTGTATATCCATCCAGTGGCATTTTGACTATTATGCGGAATATTTTCCAAAATGCAAAAGCGGGTGCACTTGGGCACCCGCTTTATTCTTGCTTCGAGACTAAGAGAACAGCTACAACATTCTATTTAGATAGGGCCTTGTCCAGCTCCTCTATTTTTGCCTTCCAAATCGCCGGACCCGTTTTATGCGCGTTAGCGCCGGTGCTGTCCACCGCAACCGTTACCGGCATATCCTCGACATCAAACTCATAAATGGCTTCCATTCCTAAGTCTTCAAAGGCCACCACGCGGGATTTCTTAATAGCTTTAGATACCAGATAAGCCGCTCCGCCTACAGCCATAAGATAAACTGATTGGTGTTTGGCGATAGAGTCCACTGTCGCCGGACCTCTTTCTGCCTTACCAATCATGCCAATTAAGCCGGTTTGCTCCAGCATCATATCGGTAAACTTGTCCATGCGCGTGGCAGTTGTAGGGCCAGCAGGACCAACAACTTCGTTGCCCACCGCATCAACCGGCCCAACATAATAGATAAAGCGATTGGTTAAATCGACGCCTTCGGGTAAACCTTCGCCATTGTTCAACATGGTTTGAATACGCTTGTGCGCCGCGTCACGGCCTGTAAGCATTTTGCCCGACAGCAACACCGTTTCGCCAACTTTCCAATCCTGAATATCGGCTTTGGTGACAGTATCTAGATTGACCCGGCGAGTATCTGCGCTCACTTCCCAGGTCACTTCTGGCCACTCTTCCAGTTTCGGTGCTTTTAATTCGGCCGGCCCACTGCCATCCAAATAAAAATGAGCGTGACGGGTAGCGGCGCAGTTAGGGATCATAGCCACTGGCTTAGAGGCCGCGTGCGTCGGCAGCGATTTTATTTTTACATCGACCACTGTTGTTAAACCGCCGAGGCCTTGCGCGCCGATACCAAGGTTATTCACGCGTTTAAAGATTTCCAATCGCAGCTTTTCTTCAGTTGTCTGCGCGCCCCGGTCCATTAATTCCTGAATATCCACGGGATCCATCAGACTTTCTTTTGCCAGTACCGCCGCTTTTTCTGCAGTACCGCCAATGCCTATACCCAGCATTCCCGGCGGACACCAGCCCGCGCCCATTGTCGGCAGCGTTTTTTCCACCCATTCAGCAATATCATCGCTAGGGTTTAGCATCACCATTTTAGATTTGTTTTCCGAACCGCCACCTTTTGCCGCAATCATTACCTCAATTTTATCCCCCGGCACCATATCAATGTGAACAACGGCAGGTGTATTGTCTTTGGTATTTATTCGCGCTCCTGCAGGGTCAGCAACAATAGAAGCCCGCAACGGATTATCGGCGTTGTTATAGGCGCGACGCGTTCCTTCATCGACCATTTGTTGAACAGTCAGATCGTGTTTATCCCAGGTTACCGCCATGCCGATTTTCACAAAACAGGTTACAATGCCGGTATCCTGACACAAAGGCCGTTTACCCTCAGCGGACATACGGGAGTTGATGAGGATTTGCGCCATCGCATCTTTAGCTGCCTGGCTTTGCTCTTTCAAATAGGCCTTTTCGACGGCTTTTACATAATCCAGAGGGTGATAATACGAGATAAATTGCAAGGCATCTTCAATACTATCTATAAAGTCTTGTTGACGAATAACGGTCATGGCGTCCTCTTTTCTAATAGCCTTTCGTGGTGTTAGCTTTCTAAAAACGCGTATACTAGCGCATCTGAAGAATTGTCACCAAGTAAAACCTGTTAGACGTTAGCGCCACAGTGTTGGTATCGGATGGTATCGGCAAAACACGCAAAATTGAAACGAATGCTTTACCTATACCTGACAACAATAGCCGTAATTTTATTAACATCATGTACGCACGCTTTTCAAAAGAACTAAAAATTTCTGTACTGCCAGAGTCTTCCGGTATGACTTTGCATACCCTGTTTGAACGCATTCAGCTTCAGCCGGGTTCTGTATTGCTGGATACCGCCAATAACCGCAGTAGCAACAGCCGATTCAATATCATGCTATGGGAGCCAGTATTTTTAGTGACAGCGGAACAAGGACAGACGCTGCTAACGGATTGTCTTGAGCAAACGACGACAATACTGGAAGAAAAGCCTTTGGCCGCGGTCCAGCGAGTGACAGACACATTTTTTGCTGGCGTTAATATTGAAGCGCAGAGCCATACCTACGCAGATTTTCTTCCCTTTCTCGCCGGTGCTGCAGGATTGTGTGGTTATGATCTTGGCCGCTACTATGAATCGTTACCGTCTCACGCATTGGCGGATTACGCTTGTCCTGATATGGCAATTGGCATTTATCCGCGCTCTTTAATAGAAGATACCACCACGGGTATCATTTACGATTGCAGGCTTACCAATCTGTCGCAAATAGAGGTTGGCAACTGGGGCATTTCTCCTGACTCAGAGATCGCTCCAAAAACCGCTCCTTTTTCCCTCACGCAGCCCTGGCAATCTAATCTTAGCAAAGGCCAGTACACCGACGCGTTACATCGTATTGGAAAATACTTAAGAGCTGGCGACTGTTATCAGGTAAACATGGCGCAGCGGTTTTCGGCCCCGTACACTGGTGATGAATGGCAAGCATACGTTTATCTTAGTCAACAAAATCAGGCGCCTTTTTCCGCTTTTGTCCGGTTAGCCGAAGCCTGCGTTATGAGTATTTCTCCTGAACGTTTTCTTGCGGTAAAGGAAAGCCAGGTGGAAACCAAGCCGATTAAAGGCACCCGCCCAAGATATAGCGATCCGCAATTAGATAAAGCCAGCGCAGAGGCATTGTTGTCCGCAGAAAAAGATCGGGCAGAAAATCTGATGATCGTTGACCTGCTACGCAACGATTTAAGTAAGCATTGTAAAGCCGGCAGCGTAAAAGTACCCGACCTCTTCAAACTGGAAAGTTACGCGGCGGTGCATCATATGGTAAGTACCGTACTTGGTGAACTCAACGAACGTTCGACGCCCCTTGATCTGTTGACGGGTGCGTTTCCCGGTGGTTCGATTACTGGCGCGCCAAAAATTCGGGCAATGGAAATTATTGATGAACTTGAGCCGCATAGGCGCAACGTCTATTGTGGCAGCATTTTCTATTTAGGTTTTCGACAAGATATGGACTCAAGCATTCTTATCCGTACGTTATTGGCAGAAAACGGCGTGCTTCACTGCTGGGCGGGCGGCGGCATAGTGCTGGATTCTGACGCTGACGCTGAATATCAGGAAACATTGGATAAAGTGTCGCGGATATTACCGGCTTTGGAGAAATACGGTGCATAAAGCGGAATTCATTCGACGCTTTCATCATATTCAAGCCGTTGCTCTGGAGCCTGACTATCCCTTACGCAGTAAAGGACGACCTGCTGCGGTATTGATTCCGCTTGTGGACAAGCCTGATGGTTTACATGTATTACTTACCGAAAGAGCGCATCATTTACGTCACCACCCCGGGCAAATCAGTTTTCCCGGCGGTGCTGTTGACCCTTCAGACGCCAGCATATTTGATGCAGCGATACGCGAGGCGCAGGAAGAAATCGGTCTTCCTTCCCAAAACATCAGTATTGTGGGAGCTTTACCTGTCTACCGCACGATAAGTGGATATACCATTACCCCGGTAGTGGGTTTCGTTGATCCTGACTTTGAAACCAAACTTGATGCTAACGAAGTGGCCAGCGCCTTTGATGTTCCCTTAGCATTTTTAATGGATCGGCAGAATCATCTTGCTCACCATACTCATCGTCATGGTGAGACATTTCCTATCTATTTTATTCCCTGGCAAGACCGAATGATATGGGGAGCCACCGCTGCAATGTTACGAAACCTCTCATTTTACTTAGCTGAATAGGCGTGAGGGTTCGTCCAGCGCTCACGTTAACTTATCGGGTTCCTGCTGCTCTCAGGTTTAAAGTTTAGTTTACACACGATTAGCTTTCCTTATTAAACTATTAGCTTTTCTGTATTGTAGTTGTTCCCTACTCCATGCATGATCACTCTATAACCATAAATAAGTGGAATAAATACCCTATGATAAGCGTATTCGATATGTTCAGTGTCGGCATCGGCCCTTCCAGCTCCCATACCGTGGGACCAATGCGGGCTGGGGCTGAGTTTGTCTCTCAACTGGACAATGATGGCTTGCTTGACGCGTTGACAACGGTAAAGGTTGAGCTTTTTGGCTCGCTAGGCCAAACAGGAAAAGGGCATGGTACTGGCAAGGCGGTAATATTAGGCTTACTAGGCGAAAATCCGGAAACTATCGATGTTGATCTTATCGACAGTACATTGGAAACCATCGAGCGTGAACAGCGAATTACTCTCAATGGACGACATAGTGTAAAATTTCCCAATAAAAATGCTATTACTTTTCATCGACGCAAAACACTTCCCCGCCATGCTAACGCATTAACATTTTTCGCTATGAAAGGCGATGAGACCGTGCGAGAGCAAACCTATTATAGTATTGGTGGCGGTTTTATTATCAAAGATGAAGAGTTTGAAGCCGTAAAAGATAATGCACTGTCGGTGCAGGCTAAAGTTCCCTTTCCGTTTAAAAGCGCCGCCGAACTGATGGAAATGTGTAAAGCCAACGGATTATGTATCAGTTCGCTGATGTTAAAAAACGAGGCCGTACATCGACCTGCTCATGAAGTCAAAGAAAAACTTTTTGGTATTTGGCAGGTGATGAAGGCCTGTATTCAGCGGGGAATTGAAAGTGAGGGTATTTTGCCCGGAGGCCTGAAAGTGGTGCGTCGCGCGCCGGGCCTATATCGACGGTTGCAAACGGAACACACAACTGATCCTATGCAAACGATGGACTGGGTTAACTTATTTGCGCTTGCGGTAAACGAAGAAAATGCCGCTGGCGGTCGCGTGGTAACGGCTCCGACAAATGGCGCGGCTGGCATTATTCCGGCGGTGTTACAATACGTCGACAAGTTTATTCGGCCGGTAGATGCAGAAACCGCAAGCCGGTTTTTGCTGACCGCCGGTGCCATAGGAATTCTTTATAAAGAAAATGCCTCGATTTCTGGAGCCGAGGTGGGTTGCCAGGGCGAAGTCGGCGTTGCTTGTTCTATGGCGGCAGGCGCATTGGCAGAAATTATGGGAGGTACTGTAGCTTCAGTAGAAAATGCGGCAGAAATTGGTATGGAGCATAATCTGGGGCTAACCTGTGATCCGGTCGGGGGGCTGGTACAAGTTCCATGTATCGAACGCAATGCCATGGGTGCCATAAAAGCCATTAATGCTTCGCGTCTGGCATTGCGCGGCAGCGGCGAACATAAAGTGTCGCTGGATAAAGTAATAAAAACGATGCGTGAGACGGGTAACGACATGAAAACAAAATATAAAGAGACCGCGCGAGGCGGCTTGGCTGTCAACATTATTGAGTGCTAAAGACACTACGTCACGTTGTCATTTCACGGGCAGCGTGACGCCTTTGAACATTTTCTCCACTTCATCGTTGTTCTTTAGCATCATTGCCTTTTCCACTTTGTCTTTAGTCAAATGTGGCGCAAAGCGTTCGATAAAATCGAACATGTAGCTACGCAAAAAAGAACCTTTGCGAAAGCCGATTTTGGTAGTGCTGTAGTCAAACAAATGGCTAGCATCAATTTTCACTAAGTCAGCGTCCAGATCTTCGCTCACGGCCATAGATGCAATCACGCCAATTCCCACACCCAGACGCACATAAGTTTTGATGACGTCAGCATCAGTCGCCGTAAACACAATCTTGGGTGTTAAACCTGCCCGCTCAAAGGCATGATCCAGTTCGGAGCGACCAGTGAAACCAAAGACATAAGTCACTAACGGGTATTTCGCGATATCACTGATATCAATTGACGATTTTTTGGAAAGTGGATGGTCTTTGTTAACGATGACACTGCGATTCCAATGGTAGCATGGCAGCATTACCAAATCGTTGTAGAGATGCAGCGCCTCTGTAGCAATGGCGAAATCTGCCTCGCCTTTAGCAGCAAGATCGGAAATCTGCGATGGCGTACCCTGATGCATGTGCAAGGAGACTTTCGGGTATTTGTTCATAAAGCCCTGTATTACATCTGGTAACGCGTAACGGGCCTGAGTGTGGGTGGTGGCAATATTCAGCTTGCCTTGGTCAGGTAACGTGTGTTCACGGGCCACGGCCTTGATGCTTTCTACTTTTGCGAGAATTTCCCGGGCAATATTAATCACATCACGCCCCGCATCGGTTACATGCGTAAGATGTTTACCGCTTCGGCCAAATATTTGTACGCCCAGTTCATCTTCCAGCATGCGTACCTGTTTACTGATCCCTGGCTGAGACGTATAAAGGCTTTCTGCTGTTGCTGACACGTTTAAGTTATTGTTTTGAACTTCAACAATATACCGCAGCTGCTGTAATTTCATATCCTTCTGTCTCTCACCTACTGGAACTAATTCCTGATTATGGTAACGTTATATCGAAAACAGACGCTTATTGCTAGAGTCGGTTCGTTTATTACCGTGCCTCTTATTCGATAAACCGGGGCATACCTTCGAATTATCAGTAATACTAGCATAAGCACAGAAGCAGAATCGATGGCATTTCATGACAACCCAATCTAAAGCAGATATATCTTCACCCTCGTCAATAGACTTTTCTTCGGTTTTAGCAGCCGCGGTCCACGATATGAAGAACTCGCTGTGTTTACTTATTCAGTCCATTGAAAACCTTTCTGCAAATATTCCTATTGCAAATACCGGTGCTCATGAGCAAGTGGCAAACGTGCATTATGAAGCCTCGAGGTTAAACACCAATCTGGTACAAATTCTTTCTCTCTATCGTGCGGAACTAAATAATTTGCCCATTACGGTGGACGAGTGTTTTATGGACGATTTATTTGAAGATGTCATGGGTTCAGTGCAGGTATATATGGAGCAGAAGAACCTGCAGGTCGATGTACAAAGTCACGCAGGGCTCAGCTGGTATCTGGACAGCGAACTGATTTACCTGCTTATCAACGATGTCATGATAAATGCGATGCGTTACGGTACCGCAAAAATTCGTTTGCAAGCCTTTAAAAAGGATGATTATTTAATCATACGTATTGAAGATGATGGACCAGGCTACCCTCAAGCGATGTTAGATAACAGCCATACTGCATTGGCGAACTTCAGTGTAAGTCAGGGAAGAACCGGGCTGGGATTGTTTTTTGCGCGAATGATTGCCTCTGCTCATACGCAGGGAAAAAGATGTGGCGAGATTTCGTTAAGTAATGGTGGTACGCTGGGCGGCAGTGTATTTGAAGTAAAATTACCGTAAACTCTGCCGATAGAAAAATAAACCTTTGTCGAAATTCCTGGATTCAGATCGGGGCGACAACATAAAAAGCGAACGGAAACACACTCATGTTTACCATAATAATTATACTCATTGTGGTGCTCATCATTACGGCCATTTTTATCAACGCGTTTCAGCAGCACCGCGCAAAGGTAGATGCTGAGAGGCGAGCAGAAGTTGCCAAACAGAGAGCCATTGTTGATGAAACTGAAAACGTCATTATGGCTTGCAATACTATCCCCATTTCCCAAAGATTAATGCAAATCCTGCATCGGCGGGTTCTGAATGCGTTAAAAATTATGAATGAAATGGGGTCGGCGGCGCCCGACATTAAACAGCGTATAAGTGATGCAGAAACACGCACTGCAAATCTGGATGCCAGCGATACCGCGCAGTTAAGTGAATTTACGTTACCTGATAATGACAAACTGATTATTCAGTATATTCAAGCGGTAAAAAAACTACGGATCCTGCTGCGTTCAGAGCATGGAAAAGGAAAGACTGACACTAAGACCTATATTGAAGAAGAAAAATATCTGGAAAGACTGCAATTAAAAGTCAATGTGGAAACCTTAGTCAAACGTGGCAATGCGGCGCTACAAGCGAATATGTTAGGTTCTGCACGTCAGTATTTCGAAAAAGCGGTGGTAGCACTGGAAAATCAGACCCAGCCGGATGATTACGTGAAAACGCGTATTCTTACCGTAAAGCAGTCTCTCGCCGATATTCAGAATAATTTGAAAAATGTCAACGCGCAGGATCGAGCTAAAAAGAAAGCCGACGAAAGAAACGAACTCGACGAGCTGTTCGCACCGAAAAAGAAATGGTAGCGAGAGCGCCCTGCCCGGCACCCGCTTAAGAAAGCACCGGGCACATCTCCCACAGTGCCTGCGCAGCGGCAGACAAGCTGCCACGCGATTGGCGAATCATGCCGACGCGCTTAATTAGCGGGCTGTTCTCTATAGGTAAACAAATCAATCCTTTGCTTTGCATTTGTGCCGTGCATAATGCCGGTACTACTGACACTCCCAAACGTTGTGCAATGAGCTGCCCTAAAGATCCTAATTGCCCAGCCTCAGCGATAATGGTTAACGTACCAACATCTTGTGCAATTTGTTCAGTCCACTTACGTACCGCTGAGCCGCGGTTCATGGCGATAAAAGGGTTTGCCAGTAGCGCTGGCCAGCCGATACTTTTTGCTGATGCCTGCGGATGAGAAGGATATAACACAGCAACAAAATGGTCGCTGAACAGCGGTACAAACTCAAATCCATCCAATACTTCAGGCTCAAAGGTAAAACCAATTTCAGCGCGTCCGGTAAGTACGCTATCAATAGTGGCCTCCATTACAACATCAAGAATTCGTAAGCGCACATTAGGATAAGCATCGTGATAGGCTTTTAAAAAAACAGGTAGTTTGGATTCTGCAAAGGATGGCATGGCTGCAACAGTCAGCTTTCCAGTCTGCATTGCAAACAGGTTCTGCATGTCATGGAAAGTCTCGTCCCATTCATTTAAAAGACGCTGCGCCGTAGGCAGCAGTGTTTCTCCTTCAGGCGTAAGCTGGACGTGGCGGGTGCTACGACTAAAAAGTTTGCCTCCCAGCTGTTCTTCCATTTTCTTTATTGAGGAAGAAAGCGCTGGTTGTGTGAGATGCAGTTTTTCTGCAGCTTCTGCGAACGTTGCAGACTCAGCCACACGAATAAATGCCAACATATTGCGATAAGAGACAGCCATTTTATTGATAAATTTAATTTATTAATGTTGATATTAAATCGATTTTACAAAAAATTAGCAATCGCTGATACTTTTGTTTAGCAAAACACAACAACAGGAGCGTTCGTATGTCAGGTTTCGATAAAGTCGTAGCCAATTATGATGAAGCTATGCAGGGATTGGCTGACAACATGACCGTTATCGCTGGCGGTTTTGGGCTGTGCGGCATCCCAGAAGGACTCATTGCAAAAATTAAAGCCATGGGGGTGAAGGGATTGACGGTGGTGTCTAATAACTGCGGTGTAGATGGATTCGGATTAGGCATATTGCTGGAAGATAAACAGATCAAAAAAATGGTGTCATCCTACGTCGGCGAAAATGCTTTATTTGAAAAGCAGTTATTAAACGGTGAACTGGAAGTGGAATTGACTCCTCAAGGCACATTGGCAGAAAAGATGCGTGCTGGAGGGGCCGGCATTCCGGCTTTTTATACCGCTACCGGATATGGAACACCCGTTGGCGAAGGTAAAGAAGTAAAAGAATTCAATGGGCGACCTTACATTATGGAAAAGTCAATAACAGGCGATTTCGCCATTGTAAAAGCGTGGAAAGCAGACCGATATGGAAATTGCATATATCGACATACCGCTCAGAACTTCAATCCTATAGCCGCAACTGCAGGAAAAATTACGGTGGTTGAAGTAGAAGAAATTGTGGAGCCTGGAGAGCTTGACCCTGCACATATTCACACCCCCGGCATTTATGTAGACCGCGTTATTAAAGGTGCTTTTGAAAAACGTATCGAACGCAAAGTCCTGGCAAAGGAGGAGCGATAACATGGCACTGACTCGAGAACAAATTGCAATGCGCGTGGCGCAGGAATTCAAAGACGGCAGCTATGTCAACCTGGGGATTGGCATCCCTACCCTTGCGGCGAATTATGTCCCTGCCGGTGTTGATGTAATGCTGCAGTCTGAAAACGGCCTACTTGGCATGGGAAGGTATCCCACCGAAGCTGAAGTGGATGCTGATATGATAAATGCAGGTAAAGAAACGGTAACGGCTAGCGTGGGTGCTTCTATTTTTCATTCGGCCGAAAGTTTCGCCATGATCCGAGGCGGCCACGTTGATTTTACCGTCCTGGGCGCCTTTGAGGTTGATGTAAACGGAAATATTGCCTCATGGATGATTCCCGGGAAGCTGGTTAAAGGAATGGGCGGCGCGATGGACTTGGTTGCGGGAGCAAAAAATATCATTGTCACCATGATGCATGCAGATAAGCACGGCAATTCTAAACTTCTTCAAGAATGTTCCCTGCCGCTCACCGGCGTAAATTGTATTACGCGAATTATTACGGATTTAGCTGTACTGGAGGTCAAAGATGGGGCCTTTCATTTACAGGAACGCGCGCCAGGTGTAAGCGTTGAAGAAATAAGGCTAAAAACAGCCGGGAGATTAGTTGCCGCAGATAACGTACCTGAAATGCAGGTGTAATATTTATTCACATTCATGCGGATCAGTATAATTGTTCACATTTAGGAGCGGACGTAGTTCCGCCTTCTACTGACTATTTTCTCAGAACAGCAAAATCCGTTTCAACGCCTTACTTATCGAACTGTTACAGCCGCTTGACCGCCGTACCTTTCTTTAGCATTTAAATCCAGCGACTTCTTTTGCCAATGAATTATTAACTCCTGTGAAAGCTAACACGTTAAACGTTTGGAAAGATCAGCCTGAAATTATCATCAATCTGGACTAAGCAAAACCCATTATTTCGATGAACTGTCAGCGTTAGCTCATTAGCAGGGGGAGTAAAAATGACTAAACCTTTAACTTGCCGTTTTATTCAGAGATAATGGGCTGGATATAATCATGAGGCTATAACTTGCAAATCAGCGATCTCCCCGTCCATCACAAAATAATCTCGCGCCTTCAGGAAAAAGGTTTTGAATCATTGACAGAGATTCAGCAACAGACAATTCTGCCTGCAATCCAAGGCAAAGATATCGTAGCGTCTTCTAAAACGGGCTCAGGTAAAACCCTGGCGTTTCTTATTCCCACCATTAATCGCTTATTAAATACCAAAGCGCTAAGCCGTCAGGACCCTCGCGTACTGATTCTTGCTCCTACTCGCGAGCTGGCAAAACAGGTGTTTATAGAGGCGAAAAGCCTGTCCGGCAAATTGGGTATTCAATGTGCGTTAGTGGTAGGTGGAGAAAACTTTAATGATCAGGTAAAAGTGTTGCGGCGTAGCCCACACATTATTGTGGGCACAGCGGGAAGGATAGCGGATCATTTAACGGATAAATCGTTTTTTATTAATGGCTTAGAGCTGCTTATTTTTGATGAAGCAGATCGTATGTTAGACCTGGGATTCGCCAGCCAGCTGAACCAGATCAATCATTTCGCTGATCATAGAAAACGTCAAACCATGTTATTCTCTGCAACGTTGGATAATCTGGCTCTTAGTCATTTAACTAAAAGTTTGCTTAAGGCACCGGTTCGAGTATCAGTAGGTGAATCTAACGCTGAACATGTAGATATAGCGCAGTCGGTATTTTTTGCCGATGATGTTAATCACAAAGATGCCATGCTCCTCGCTTGTTTGCAGCAGCAATCTTATAATCAGGCGGTTATTTTCACTGCTACTCGTGAAGACACTAATCGTTTGGCAGACGCGCTGAATGCACAGAATTTACATGCCATAGGTTTACGTGGCGATTTACCGCAGCACCAACGTGCGCAGATTATGAGTGAGTTTGGTCGCGGCCAGCATAGCATTTTGGTTACCACCGATGTTGCTTCCAGAGGCCTTGATCTTCTAAAGGTCGGGTTAGTTATCAATTTCGATTTACCTAAACAGACTGATGAATACATTCATAGGATAGGACGCACCGGCCGGGCAGGACAAAAAGGTGTGGCAATATCATTTGTCGGGCCACGTGACTGGCGCAGCTTTCAGGCTATTCAAAATCATGTGGCCTATCCGCTACTCGCTGAAAAACATCCTGAACTCCCTTCTACCTTTACAGGTAGAGAAGCTCCGCAAAAAGCTTCCCAACGAGCCACTACATCAGATCATCCAGCGCGAGGCAGCCTTAAAAATGGTGCTAAACCGATCGTAAAGAAGCGAGTTAATACATTGGAAGGTAAAAATGTGGGTGAACTGCCGGTGATGAGAAAAAAGGGGCCAAGGCGAGATCTGAAGGAAGACGACGATAACAACTCATAAATTTTGAGCTGGAATAGTGGGAAATGTCTTCCCGCTACTCCGGAAGTTGACTAAGTAGGCAATTCACCCGGCAATTTAGGGTGTGTTGGTCTTTTCTGTTCATTTTTGCAGGGTTCGTCATAAACCTGTCTTGCTCTTTGTTGCTCGCTATTTACTTAGGTGAGTTTTACTAAGAAGGGCTTCATAGCTCGCGCCGCAATCAAAAAGTTTTATTTTGAACAAATTGGAACAGCAAAGGTCAACAAGCCCTAGTATTCCCACCACCCTTCCTGCCACCAGGATAAGAATTCTTCAAAATCGATATAACCATCATTGTTACTGTCAATCAATTTGAAGCCTTCTTCAACGTGATTCACTTTGGTCTTGGGTGACAGTGTGGTGAGTAGCTCGATAAATTCAGGTAAATCTATTTGACCATTTCCATCACGATCAAAAAAACTGAAGTCACTTTTAATTTCGGCAATTTTATCTTCTGAAAGTTGGGCGTCCACTGAGTTTCCCTAATAATATTACTACGTTAGCTACACAGTTTACCGCCCACTAGAGCCAGTGTCTACGCTTGATTCTGTTTTGCCTGCAAGGCCCGTAAGCGTTGAGCTTGCGCCTTTTCCTGACGCTTCTTCAGCATTACCATTCGAGCATCCGTTCCAACATGTTCCTCAGCGCGAGACTTAGCTAATTGAACTTGTTTTTCACGTTCACGGAAGCGCGCAAGTTGATCTTCTGTATGAGTACCAAAGCAATGAGGACAACTGACACCTGCTTCATATTTTTCGCTTTGTTTATCTTCAGCCGTTATAGGTAAACGACATGCATAGCATTGTTCATAGTGGCTTCTTTCCAGCTTATGGTTAACCGCCACGCGATTATCAAAGACAAAACAGTCGCCTTGCCACAAGGATTCTTCCTCAGGGACATCCTGCAAGTACTGCAGAATTCCACCTTCCAGATGGTAAACTTCTTCAAACCCCTGCTCTTTAAGATAAGCCGTGGACTTTTCACAGCGGATACCGCCGGTACAAAACATCGCTACCTTTTTATGTGAACCGGGATCAAGGTTCTGTTCCACATACTGTGGAAATTCACGAAATGAGGAAGTATTAGGATTTTTTGCGTGCTTAAAAGTACCAATTTCAATTTCGTAATCGTTGCGGGTATCAATAACCACTACGTCCGGATCACTGATTAAATTATTCCAATCCTGAGGTTTTACGTAAGTGCCAACGGTATGACGAGGATCAATGCCTTCAACACCCATGGTGACAATTTCATTTTTCAGCTTTACTTTGGTGCGATAGAACGGCTGCTCATCGTGCAGAGATTCTTTCGTCGAAATCGGTCTAATGCGCGCATCTTCATTAAGATAGGCAAGTAAACTGTCAATACCTTCGCGCGTACCCGATACGGTGCCGTTAATACCTTCAGAAGCGAGGAGCAACGTGCCTTTAATACCGTTAGCTTCCATAGCTTTTAACAGCGGTTGCCGCATAGATTGATAGTTGTTAAGCGCTACAAATTTATACATCGCGCAAACAATATATTGAGCCATATTTATATTACCTTTGCTGATTGGAACGTAAGACCAGTGCAAAATGCGGCGGGAATATAACAAAACCGATTAAAAATTTCTACTTATAGTATCGCCTTGATGTGCGATCATCTCAGAGATAGAGGTAAGATCGCGAATGATTTTTAAGCGATAAGTGAAGATTTCTTCGCCGAACGTCTGGAGCATGGATGCTCCAGCAGAGCCATCAGGGATGATTTTACGGCGTTTCGGATGAGAAATTTAGCTTATTCCCTGAGACTGCTGAATTTTTAATCGTTCATGCTCTTCCCTGGTATTTACCTACTTTATGCTGCGGCAAAAAACTGTTCTGAACCCGCAATAATATCAGTCAACAAGGTCTCATCTGCATTAACCGTAGTTGACGAAGCCACCTGAAGCTTCATCTGCGTGGCCATACTACAGTTTGCGATAACATCTGCGGGAATGTGCTTGGCATTATTTCTTATACTCAGAGGATCCGGATGCATGGCCTGCCAAAGGTTAACCGAAGAAATATCCCGTTGGTTGATCAAATTACCGGTTACTAATAAACGTTGAAACGCCGCATCGTCTGCACCTAGCGGCGCACGGGGATAATGATTCAGGTGATCCAAAGCTGCAGCATCTGAAGAAGCATTTTCTGCTTCTGAATGAATACGAACAGGTTCGTGACCCGGCTGGCAATGCATCGCCAAATACAGCGAAAATAACGCTCCTTTTCCCGCAGATGCGGACAAAGCCCCGGACCATTCGAGGTTACTAATGGGTGCGAAACCTGTTAACTCAGTCAAACCTATTGGCCTAAATTGCTGCAACACAGTCTCCTTATCGACCTCTCTTTAATAACCTTTAGCGCAGATGTATTAATAGAGATACTTGCTAATCTTGCCTATATCTTTGATCATGGTCGGGAAAAGGAGGATTTTTACGCGGATGACAACATCATGATATACGCTGATAAACAAGTACTCATCGTTGAGGATCAGCGCCCGTTTCTGTTGCTATTGAGAGGCCTGATGAATTCGATGGGCGCGACAGACGTAGTGACAAAGTCTTCCGCAGAACAAGCTATATCGTTATGCCGACGGCAGAAATTCGATATTGTCATTGCTGATCTGCATCTTGGCAGCGATAAAAAAAATGGATATGAGTTTATTGAAGAGCTGCGGGTGCGCCAGTTAATAAAGCCGTCCACCATTTTTTTACTTATCAGTGCTGACAGCGCCCGCCCTGTTGTATTAGGGTCAATTGAACGTCGGCCTGACGATTATCTGGTCAAGCCATTTTCTCAGGCTCAGTTAAAAAGCCGAATTGCACGAGCCTGGCATAAGCGACAGTACATGGCTCCTATTTATGGAGCATTGTTTAAAAACGATACCAGCGCTGCAATTGCCGCATGTAAATCGCTCGCCGTCGAAGGGTCGCCTTACCAGCGTTCCTGCGAGCAGATGCTGGTTCAGTTATACTGGAATACCAATGAACTGTCAGCAGCGTTAGCGATTCTGACGCCTTATGAAGACAAAAAGCCCGCTTTATGGGCATATTTGGCGCTATCGCGTACTTACCTGCTACAAAATCAGAAAGAGCGAGCCATCGAAGTTGCGCGTAAAGTTTTAGAACTCAATCGCTTTAGTGCAGAAGCGTATGATGTTATTGCCGAAGCACAGAACAACACTCCTGAAGCTGGTGAAATGGCGCTGGAATCAATCCGTCATGCGATAAAACTTTCACCGTTTTCTTTGTCCCGTCACTTTACCGCCTGTTCTATTGCCAGAGACAATAACGACTATGCGCTGGCTAGTGAATCCAGCCACAGTATCTGGCATTTATCCAAACGAACCGTTCATCAGAGTATTGTTTATTGGTGCGGATACATTCGAAGTATTTTGGATGTTGCCGAACATGCCGAAGATAAGCGCACGCGAAACCGATACCAGCAAGAAGCAATTTTGGTTCTGCAACGCGGCAAATTTGATGAAACGCTTAGCCGCATGGATGAAACCTTTAGCGTTGATATTTTTGAGCAGGTGATGAATGCCAGAATCTGTAGTCTGGATGGCAAAATGTTGGATGCCAAGCGTAATCTGGTGCAATCGCAAAGCGCCATAAAAAAGCAGTACGAGAATTATCCCCCAGCCTACGCACCCGACAGCTTGAAAGTCATGTATGATTTAGGCGAATACGATGATGCGCAGGATTTGATTGCACTGCTAAAACAGCGCGGAGAAGATCTGGATCCTAATAGTCAGTACCTGATAGCTTCAGAACTGGAACGAAGTGCAGAACGGCAACGAGAGTACGCGACGTTTAATCGTAAAGGTATCCAGCTTTATCAGGAAGGCCAGTTTGAGCAGGCCAAAGAACAATTTATCCTCGCCCAGCAACTTGCACCGGTAAACACGGGTGTCGCACTAAATTTGTTGCAATGCATGTTAAAGATACTGCATAAGAATACAAAAGGCGAGCCTGCACTTATTAAAGAGTGCAAACGCATGTATAAACTAGTGGAAGACACACCGCTGCAGGAAGAACATGCGCAGAAATTAGCCGACATAAAAGACGAACTCTTTAGTTATATTCAATAGCTATCTGAGTATTAGGTGCGGCTGAGCTACTACAGCTGGCACTAGACTCTCATTCTTAACTGGTTAGGGTTTAATTGCTCATCAGCGAACTGATAGACTTCAGGCTATCGCTCGCCTTTAAACGCTCCCTTGTTCTATATTGTTGGAAAAACGCTCTTTTCTCTGCCTTCCAGTGATCGAGCCCTGAACAACCTATTCATGGCGGTGACTTGGGGAAATTCACTTGTAAAAACGTCGCGGATGATATTCCACTTGTCGATGTGCAAAAGTGAGTTTCCAATAACCGTGCGGGATAAGCGGCTATCAAACTATCCCAACAACAACGTTTCATCGATGGGAATAAACCGGCTGGCTGCATTTACCAAAGAGGCAGCCGTCAGTTGTGGAACACCATATACTTCCACCCTTTTATCTGTGTCCTGCGTGAGTCTACCAGCAAGCAGATCAAAGTCGCCGTCGCCCGAAACCAAAATGACGGTGTCTACAGCCTGCGAGTAGTCCATAACGTCGATAGTAATACCCACATCCCAATCGCCTTTCGCTGAGCCATCAGCGCGCTGAATATAAGGCTTCAGCTTGACTTCAAAACCAATTCCCCGAAGTATGTTCTGAAATTCCTGCTGCTTCTTATCACCTTTATCTATGGCATAAGCTATGGCTTTTACAACTTCTCTACCCTGAGTAGCCTCTTGCCAAAACGCATTGTAATTAAAGTGTCTTCTGAACGCTTCACGGGAGGTGTAGTACACATTTTGTACATCAACGAATAGTGCTACTTTTTCCATCACTTGCCCTAAATATTATTGTTCTGCCAATGTTGTACATCTTAAGCTGAAAGCGTACAAGCCAGGACACCGATAATGTGCGACAACAGGCCACCGCTGCGAATAACAATTGGCGCTGCTTTCAGCTTATGGAGACGCCCTACTGTACCAGAACGTTTGCAGCGACAAAAACTTCAGCGCCCGCCAGACTATTCAAGGCATTAGGCGTTCAATCATCTTGCTGAAAGCCTTCAAAGTCACTGATAGTATCGTTAATCTCGCGTAAGAGCTTGTGCTTTTGCTCCGGCGTTAACGTTTTGGCGATAGCAGCTGCCATTTGAGCGTAGAGTTCGCGGTTTTGCGCCCGATGTTGCTGATAGCTTTCACTACGATATTCATCAGGGTGGGTCATAACATAGGTGAGATCGGCGACAAAGTCAGGGTTGCTCTGGCGCGTCGCAAAAAGTTTGCGCGCGGCTTGTTGAGTATCCCGCCGATACTGCAACCATTCTGCATGGGTAGATGTAAAACGAGGCGAAAAACGCGCAATAATGGCTTTCTGCTCGTGGGTTAAATCTCCCAGCCTTTCTTCCATATCTTCCTCCATGTCCTCCAGATGGTCTTTAGCCTGTTCCTCCTCAGACTCTTCTAACAACTCCTGCAGCTCTTCCTCTTCTTCTTTGTTATCCGCTTCCAGAGCTGCAAATAAACGAATTACCTGCTCATCTTCAAGTTTTTCTGCCATTGCGGCCAGTTGTGGCGCCAGCTTATTCCTCACCCTGTGCCAATGATCTGTGGCTTCACTCAGATGTTTTAATAACTGGCTCTCAGTAAGATTATCGTTCTCTACGTCCGTTCGTAATGTTTTTAATTGCTCAATATATTTCTGAAGTTCCTGAGAGCGATGCCAGTCCAACCAGCCAGAAAGCTTTTTATCAAAGGCTTTTTCCTGAGCATCGTTAAGTTCGATGTAATCATCCATGTACCAGTAAACCAGCCAATCAAGATTATTATACGCGAGCTTGGATGAGCAACCGGCTAAAAACATCAGCCCTAGCCCCATCAACAGGTTCTTCATAACTTGTCCTTAAGTAATATTTTGAATCTTATTAATCGTTTGGGAAGTAAAAAAGTTCGGGAAATCACCGCAATTGAACAAGCTGTGATATACACAAATTCTGGACGCTGCGACACTGGAAGTTTTTTATTCATCTGCCATGCTTAGTTCGGGACTCGGGGGCTGATGGATCAGCGCAGCGACATCAGGTAACTTTCAATGTACTTTGAAAGCACGGATTATCAATTAATAAAAGGTTACCATTTGTGACAAAGAAAGTAGCCGTTTTGACATCAGGCGGCGACGCGCCTGGCATGAATGCATGTATTAGAGCGATTGTACTTGCCTGCGAACGGGCAGATTATTCGGTGCTCGGCTATATGCACGGTTTCAATGGTTTGCTTCATCAGGAGTATCGTCTGTTAGATGGCCGCTCGGTGCATAACCTCATTCAGCAAGGCGGCACTATGTTACGCAGTGCGCGATGTAAAGAATTTGAAGGACGCGAGGAAGCGAAGCGTGCAGCAGACAATCTTCGCCAGCTTGAAGTTGATACGTTAATTATAATCGGCGGTGATGGTTCCTTTCGCGGAGCGGTGCATTTAAGCCAATTCTGGGAGGGTCAACTTCTTGGGCTGCCCGGTACGATTGACAATGATATTCAGGGCACCGATGTCACTATCGGCTACCACACGGCTATTGAAACCGCAGTAACCTCTATTGATAAGGTACGCGATACCGCCGATTCTTTCGAACGGATCTTTTTGGTAGAGGTCATGGGGCGCCGCGCTGGGTTTCTCGGCTTGAACGCAGCGCTGGCCTCTGCTGCAGATTATGTCATTTTACCCGAACTTTTTGAAAGCGAGGAGCAGACACTTGAAGCGATAATGCAACAGCTTACCAAGCGCCGTAGAGAGCGCGGCGATGTGAGCTACATTATTGTGCTGGCGGAAAACCTGTGGCCTAAAGGTGTAAACGATCTGGCTGAACAACTGACAAAATTAACAGAATCTGAAGTGAAACCGGTAATTCTTGGTCATGTTCAAAGGGGCGGCTCGCCGGTAAGCCAGGATCGTCTGCTTGCCACCCGCTTAGGTGCCTATGCGGTATCTTTAGTAGGCAGTGATATATCCGGAATTATGATTGGTGAATGTCACGGTAAACCTGTGAAAGTCCCGCTTCCCAGCACCTGGCAGAAGAGGAAGCCGCTGGATGAATTTACCGTCTCGACCATGGAAAGCCTGATGAATAATCGTTACGCGTAACGCTTACTCAGAAAAATCAGACGAATGTTGATGCGTCGCTATTGCTTGCCCCTCTACCAGCAAGCAATAAGCACCAGAAAGGCTATGGGAACAGTTTTTTCACACTGCCGCTAAGTTAGCGGCAGTGTGCTACATTTTCATCGCCGCTTTTACTTTGTCACGATGGCTGCGACTCACCTTTAATTCTGTATCATTTTGTAAAATCAAATGGTATTCGCCGCTAATATGACTCACCAGCTTTTTTACAAATCGAATGTTAGCAATAGCCGAGCGATGAACGCGCACAAACCATTGAGGATTAAGTTCCTGCTCAAGCTCTTTCATGGTTTTACGCATAATGTGCATACCATCAAGAGCATGTACACACATATAATCACCAGCAGCATCAATCCACTGGATATCCTGCACGGCAACGCGTGTTACCTCAGAGCCATCTTTTATCGCTAAAACATCAGGATAAGGATTAGTTTCAATCGCTTCACCGTTCGCAAGCTTACGCAGAATTTCTTCGCAGTCATCGCCCGTAAGGTCAGCAACAAGATCTACCAGTTTACGGGACTGCTCATCCTGATGTTGATTACCAAAATAATTCCTGACTTTTACCAGCGTTTCACGCAGACGTTCATCGTCAGCGGGCTTGAGTAGATAGTCCAGTGCGTGAACATCGAACGCTTTAATGGCATAACTGTCATATGCCGTAACAAACACGATTAACGGGATCGGCTGATGGAGTTCACGCAGTTTATGGATCACCTGAAAGCCGTTTAGCCCCGGCATCTGAATGTCTAAAAAAACAAGATCCGGACGCAATTTTGATATCACGCTCACCGCATCAACGCCATTTTGGCATTCTGCTACCACTTCAATATCAGCGTGACGTTCAAGCCTGGTTCGCAGCCCTTTGCGTGCTAACGGTTCATCATCTACTACAACAGTTTTAATTTTTTGCTCACTCATGCTCATGCGTCTTTTATTTCATAAGGGATGCGAAGCCGTACTCTAACACCTGAAGGCTGGTTATGCTCTATAGAAAAGGCAAAATTCCGGTGATATAGCGACTGCAGTCTTTCTCTGATATTTACCAGCCCCACGCCATTCACTCGACTCAACTGGCCGTCTCTGATATCTGCTCCAGGGCCGTTATCGGCGACATCCATCAATAAATCATTCCCAAAGGTGCGAGCAGATATGGCTATTCTACCGCCCTGCTCCATTTTAGATATGGCGTGTTTGACAGCGTTTTCAATAATAGGTTGCAAGATCATACTCGGAACCAGGGCGTTTTCACATCGTTCATCAATATCCCAGTTCACTTCCAGCCTGTCGTCAAAGCGAACTTTTTCTATTTCCAGATATAGTCTTAGCGCCTTGATTTCCTGTCCCAGAGGAACACGCTTTATGGGGTCGTTATCTAATGAATACCGTAGAAAATCACTGAGTCGCGAGACCATAGCCTCTGCGATATCATTCTCCTTTAGCAGAATAAGCGTGGAAATAGCATTAAGCGTGTTAAAAAGGAAATGGGGGTTGAGCTGATAGCGCAACATCTTAATGTGCGCCTGGTGCGCCATCGTGCTGGCTTTGAGGGCATTTTGCTTCTCTTTTTGTAACATCTGAAAGTTTTTAATACCAAAATACACACCGCTCCAACAGCCTATCATTATCAGCGAGTTAATCGTGTTAGTGAAATACATGTACCAGGCTTCGGGACGGTAACCGTGTTTGTATATCTCCCAGTAATTAATATTTTTCACCACTGCCCACACAAGAGCGACGATGTAGCAGGCAAATACTACCGTGATAATCATTTTTAACGGGGGCAGCTTGCGGGTCCACTGAAATACAAAACGTAAGGGAATGGTTAGGAGCCATCCTGCGTAGGCGTTCAGCAGAATTATAAAAACCCAAATAGGGCGAACATCATGAAGAAATGAGCCAATATAATAGATTAGAGCGAAACCTGCCCAGCCTGCGCTGTGCAGCGTCCAAAACAGACGTTCGTTACTCTCAAAAAGACGTTGCCAGCGACTGCTCACGTTGCTACCGTTTATTTATTATTAATCCACAATTATACGCATATTTATCAGGGCTATGGCTGCTTTGGTCGTAACCCTTATACGGCTTATCGCACCATCAATGGTTATTATTTAACGGTAAACGCATACCTTCCCGTCTGCCGATTAATAGCTGATATTTAACCGCTTCAGCCAATGTACCCACCACCACGCCGGGCCGACTAACAAAAATCGCAAATCTTGCGTGAAAGAAGGCTTTTTGCCTTCAATTTTATGGCCCACGAACTGCAACATCCACATGATCACAAACAATATTACACAGAACTGCCAGACGGGAATATGCATCATTTCCAGCAACGAGATTCCGCCAAATGCGATAATGGTCAGAAGCGTCATTGCTGCTCCGATTGGGCCAGAAAGCAGAAAATAATAATACAGAACAGGCAGTGCGATAATGTGGGCCCAGGTCACATCTGCCTGCGCAAGCCACTGAGGAACGGGGATAGACCAGATCAGCCCTAGCGTTACAAAGTAAATGCTAGGCACAGCAACAGCGTGAATCATGATATTGGTACGATTTTGATGACTATGGGAATATTGGGTTAATAACCTTTCTATCTGTCGCATGGGCTATCTCCTTAAGACATTACTATTGTGTCAGTCAGCATTGAGCGCAGCTATTCAATTAGAATATGCCTTTCCAGTAATATCTCGACTGCGGGCTGGTCTTCATCAAATTGAATTCCATAATACAGATGACCGGCTTCCTGAGTTTTATTTTTAATTTGTCCGGTAATAGTAATAGGTTCTCCTTCGAGTTTATAGTGCAATGTTAATAAATTGTTGTTTTCCAGCTGCGGGCACTGCTGGTTTATCGGTAGCGCCACCCGGCATCCTTTGGTCGATACATCGACAATGACCCCACTCACCGCTTCTGAGGCGGCGAGGCCTTCGGCAACAATATCCACGGCAATGCCCGGCTGATTTCTCTTTTCCGAGCGTAAGCCAATGGTTTGGATCGAACGGGGAAAGGTGGTGATCAACATACTGAACGGTTTGGACATAAGCCGGATAACCTTAACGCGAAAAGCAATGACCTGTCCGGTTTCACCTTCCAGCACATAACGAACAATGATGGTATTGCCGGGAACCAGCAAATCACGTACAAAACTCCACCGCGGGTTTATGGGAATCTGAAACATTACGCCATTGGGAATGTCCATGCCAATGTACTGCGTCTTTACGCGCTTCGGCGCTGTTGGCGTAGTAATCTGAAGGTCGACGCTGGATCCCGGAATCAACCCTTTTAAACACTGTAAATCTTCGTGACAGAGTCCCGCTTGTTGTTGGCTTTCCATAACGTCGTATGTACCGCTTGCGAATAGGTTTATATAAGCATACTTTTCTTATACTGACAAAGTGTTGTTGGTCATGCATCATAGTGGCATGTTCTGTATACGTGATTCCTTTATGACTACTGAAATGTCTTCTGTTTCTTATTCCGTGAGTGTAATTTCTCAGGCCGATCATCTTTTTGGCATAACCATGGCAATTCCTGCGTTGCCAGATTCTTCTCTCGTACTTAGCGTACCCTCCTGGATCCCTGGCAGTTATATGATTCGTGAATTTGCCAGAAACGTCGTCGCTCTTTCAGCAGTTGGAGAGAATGAAGAAGCGCTGGAGGTGGTAAAACTGGATAAGCAGCGCTGGCAGGTAAAATCAGACAGTCAGGCAGTGACAGTGACTTATCAGGTTTACGCGTTTGATTTATCAGTACGCTCGGCTTACCTGAGTGACGAATACGGGTTTTTTAACGGCACCAGTCTTTTTCTTGCAGTAGACGGCCATACCGATTTGCGTTGCGAGGTTGCAATACGGCCTCCGCAAAACCAGCCTGACTGGCAGGTATATACCGCCATGACCGAGGCGCCGTCGAATTCCCAGGGACATTACTGCTATACATGCGAAGATTATGACGAAGCCATCGATCATCCTGTATTTATAGGTAACTGTACCACGACATCAATAACCGTTGACGGTGTAGAATTTGTACTGTTATTCAGCGGCAGCACGGGCACCGATCTGGCAAGAATTGGCGAAGATCTGAAGCCCATCTGCGCTCACCATCTGAAGCTGTTTTCCAAGCCAGCGCCAATATCGCGGTATCTGTTTATAACTTTGCTCAGCGACACCGGTTTTGGAGGGCTTGAGCACCGTAGCTCCACTGCCCTGCTCTATCCGCGCTTTGACTTGCCACAAGTAGGAGAAAGTTCAAATAAAACTGACGGCTACATTACCTTTTTAAGTTTATGCAGCCATGAATTGTTTCACACCTGGCATGTAAAACGAATTAAACCGGATGTCATGGTGACGCCAGATCTTTCTGCAGAAGTATACACTGACCAGCTATGGATATATGAAGGCTTCACTAGCTTCTATGACGACCTGGCGCTGGTACGGGTAGGTACCATTTCGCCGGAAAAATACCTGGAAATCCTCGGCCAGAATCTTACCCGTTTACAACAAACCCCCGGACGCCTTAAACAAAGTGCGGCTGCTTCCAGCTTCGACGCCTGGACGCGCTTTTACAAGCAGGATGCCAGTAGCGTCAATCACATTGTAAGTTACTATTTGAAAGGCGGCATTATCGCGTTGGGTTTGGATCTTCTGCTGAGACAGGAATCAAAAGGTCAGTATTCACTTGATTCGGTTATGCAAATCCTGTGGGATCAATATGGCAAAGATGAATCTGGTACACCAGATGAGATTATTGCAGACATATGCCGCGAGCACTTTGATATTGATGTTAGCGGCTACCTAGAGAAAGTGACCTATGGCACCGACGATGTTCCGCTCGAAAACTGGTTACCGTCAGTTGGTGTAAGCTTACATTATCGAGTGAAACAAGGCGCGTCGGACAAAGGAGGAACGCCGCCGAATGCCTCTGCGCCAAAACGCCAGCTGGGCGCAACATTAAAAGCGGCTGAAACCGGGGTAACGGTAACGCAGGTAAAAGAGGGCCTTGCAGCCAGTGAAGCCGGATTGCAAGTCAATGACCGCATCATTGCGCTGGAAGGATGGCAGGCTACCGACGGGTTACTACACCGTTTACTGGAAGCCACTGACAAACCGGCTTTATCGTTAAGTGTATTACGGGAAGGACGATTAATTACGCTTTCGCTTCCCGTTCGGGCTGCTCACAAAGATGTATGCTACCTCACCATTTATGACAAAACAAAAGTGCAAAAATGGCTAGGGCTTTAGCTGGTAGCGTTCAATCGGCTACGATTATTTGTCAGGTACCAGCAAGGCGGGATCCAGACGCTGGGTTCCTAAATTAATACGCCAATCCAGATGCGGGCCAGTTGCGCGGCCCGTTTCTCCAATTGTGCCGATTGACGCCCCTTGATCAAGTACATCTCCTACTTTTACTGCCATAGTATCCAGATGTAAAAATGTCGAAAACACGCCCATTCCATGATCAAGAATAATGGTGTTGCCGGAATAATAGAGATCTTCGGCTAAGGTAATAACACCTGCTGCTGGCGCAACGACTGAAGCACCTTTAGGACCTGCGACATCCACGCCATAATGCGGCCACTTTGGCTCACCGTTTAGGATCCTCTGACTACCGTATACTCCGCTGATCGGCCCTTCCGCTGGCCAGATAAAGCCGGAAAAAACGCCATCCTCAGCCGATTTTTTTGAACGCGCACTAGCCACACGAGCGCTGTCACTGCGAATACGAGCGGTGACGGAATCTGGCGGCGTAACCATAGTAGATTTAAGCCCATCAATGCGCTGAATGTCGTAATCCCGTTTCGTTAACGTAATTTCCCTTTTGCCTTCAGAGCCATCTGGCAATGTCCAGCTAAGTGTATGAGATAAATCAGCTTCACGCTCAAAGCCAAAAACAAACTTACCCTGATTATTCATTTCTACTGGTTTTCCATTCAGCTGCACTGAACTACCAGCAGGTAACTGCGCCCGAATTAAACTGCCCTGCGTCAGCTTTCCGTTCAACACAAGGGCGTCAGAACTGCCGCCTGCACAATGGTGACTGATGAATAAACAAAATAATCCCGTTATCCAAACAAGATTGTTCCAACCCATGGCTGTCTCCATAAATCTAGGTGTGATATTTATTCTGTCACAATTGCGCCCTTGCCTACACCTTCATAGGCAACGACCTGAAGAGAACCTTTTGACGAGCGCATTTTCTGCTGAGTAAAAATATACTTCGCCAAACATTCAACAGTGGAATCGGTATCAATAACTTCACAATCCGATTTAGGTATGACAATTTCAAAGTACCCTTGCGACGCTTCGTAGGCAAAGCAGTAATATTCGTCTTCCTTCGGTACTTTGCCTGCGCCCTGGCGGTCACTGAATGAAATAGCATCTTCAGTTGTGCCAATATATATGTCTTGCCAGCGTTCAGCCCAATACTTCTGACTCTCCAGGCATGGCTGTTTATCAATAATAATATCAATTTTAGAGCGATGACCATGAGCAATCCGCTGACAGTTGCCATCGTGTTTTTTCAGCCCATGAGTGTAGTGATAAAATGGCGTGTCAATCACTTCCGTTCGCAGTTTTAATTCAATGTTATCCACGTTCTCTGGAAGATGCGTTGCGATGACCTCCCGCAGATACCGTCCAACGGAATCCATTGTTACGCTATCGGAATAAATAAAGGCGTAGGCGTCCGCCGGACAATACAGCTGTATTTGTCTTTCATCATCACAGGTAAACCGCACCTCTACCTGATCATTTTCTTCATTATGAATAACGTCTGCGTTCACATATTCTGCGGGTACAGCAAGTTTGTGATCGACATAATCATCAATCAATCGCTTTAAATTCTTTTTTACCTTTCCGAAATCCTGAATCATGCTTTCGTCATTCAGATCGCCATCTAAAATAACATCCACAATCCAGCTTTCTCCTACCATTCCTCTTTTAGGACAAAGATAAGAGAAATCCATCACGGTTAAATCATTTACAAATAATTGCATAACACCCTTTTAATGTGTATTACAACGTGTATTTATTCGACAAATTCTTGCCAGAAAACACCGTTAGTGTGAGCCGGACTGGCGTTTAAGCTGATCTTTAAGATTTGGCGGGATACCTTTGATAGTTAAGGTATCACTGGCCGGATCATAGATTATTCTGTCACCTAATAACTTACGTTCGAAGCTTAACGACACGCCTCCGCCCTGCCCGCTGAATTTTGCCAGCTGCCTTAGCGCCGCAGGATCAGGTTGAATATCTTGCTCCAGCGGCGTTTCCAGTGTTTGAGTATAAGCAACAAAGTTCCGTTCTCCTTCTTCGTGAGAAGGCAATCTACCGGACAATTCGCTTACAGATAAACTCTCACCGCTATCGATTTTTTCTTTAAAATAGCTCTTCACCTCTTCGCGATGATGCTGTTGCTCTTCCGCGTTTAGATTTTCGCTGGCAAGATAGGCATCAACAGAAGAAATCAGCTGCTTATTTTGCTGTTTTATATCAACAAGTTCTTCACAGCCGATAAACTGCATAAAGAAGTCGGAGACTTTTCGACCCATACGTCCCTTGATAAAGCTAATGTAACGCTGCTGCTCTGGTTGTACGGTTAACTGCGTTAAATCTATACGTACCGCTAATTGCATCTTCGCCAGATCCAGGTGCTCTCGGGCTGTAAGTTCCAGTGCCTGGTTCACTTCAACGTGAGAACGGGTATTTAGCAATGTAATCATGAGATATTGTGTAGCAAGAAACTCGTATTGGCAAAAAATAAGAAATCCGGTTTCCACTGTCCCCGTATCGGCCAAAGCCTTAATTAGCTGCTTGGTAGCCGACAGAGAAAAATCCAGAAAAACGGTTTCCAAATCGTCCCGATTTTCTTTTTGGGCTTGCAAATATAACGCTAGATTGCTGGCAAAAGCGCTGCCATCTGCAGCAGCTGATTCAACTTCATCGGCATCTTCACTCTGAGTCTGAGAAGCAAAATGCCCCACACCTTTGCCAGGTTTGGTATTGAAACTGTGATTAATCTGATGCGCCAATTGTTCAATTTCTGACGTAACTGGCAGACATTTATCTCTCGGAACTGCCTGGATTTTATTTTCATCATTCACAATCAGACGATGAACAACAAAATGATGAATCAGTGCACTCATAGCGATTAGTAGTGTCCTGTAGAGTAAAAGTAAGAAAATTTTCGAGGATTCGCGGGTTTTGCGAATGAATGATTGTTATCACTCAAACAACGATTATAATCATTTTATTTGTAATTCCATTCTTTTTATTAAAGAAATCACTAAAAGAGGCGTCACAATGCCCCAACAAAGCCGTTACAACGATACCGAATTTGAAGCGCTAATGAACAAAGTTATATTCACGCTGGAAGAAAACAGCGCGGATCGGGACCTTTCTCTTATGGTACTGGGTAATGTCATTACCCATATTCTGAATACTCAGGTACCTGCAAAAAATCGTAAAGCCATGGCCGAGCAATTTGCCAACGTACTTGCCAAAAGTGTTAAGGGATAACCAACCAGATTATGATTTTAGCTGAATCTCCCCGCCGCCAGCGAGTGACCAAGCTGGTTAATTGGGGTCACTGGTTTGCGCTGGTGAACATCGCCATTGCGCTTATCATTGCCTCCATCTTTATTTTTTCATCCCCTGCGCCAGGAACTGTGCTAGGTACGCTATACCTGTTTTCTAACTGGTTCGGTCATATTGGTTTTATGACCTTCTTTGGCTTTGTCATTTTTGTATTGCCGCTGTGCTATGCAGTCTCTAACGCCAAAGCAATTAAAGCATCAGCATCTATCATCGCAGCGGTAGGATTAGCTTTACTCGCCTTCGATGCTTTACTCTTTAATAAAACCGGATTTCATATCAGTCTTAATTCTGCAGACTTGCTGCGCAATGAAGCGCAAACCCAAATCAGCCACTTCGGCTTCCAGCAGTGGGGTTTTTTGTTACTGCTGTTTATCGTGTGGCTGGGTTTTCAGTTAATTCTGGCGAATGCGATATGGAAACGTGTAGAACGCTTTCAGCAGCATAAAATTGGAGCGCCGGTGACTTCTTTTTTCGTCGTCTGCTTTGTCGCGAGTCATGCGGTACATGTTTGGGCAGATGCACAGTTGTATCAGCCTATCATCAAGCAGGACAATATGTTCCCGCTTTCCTATCCAGCAACGGCGAAAACGACAATGTCGCGCTACGGTCTACTGGATTTGGTGCGTTACGAAGAGCGCAAACAATTACAATTCGACCAGGATATTCACCATATTACCTATCCCACTGAGCCCGTGTACTGCTCCATTGATAGCAAGCGTAATCTGGTATTAGTTGTGCAAACTGATACCCGCACACTGCCCGACTTATCATCTTTTGAGCTGCAGGAAATCAATAACTATTTCACCACTGCTTCTACACTTGATGCATTGGTGATGACTACCATGTTTGGTGTACCTGAAATTTATCAGGATTCGCTGGCCCATGAGCGCCCCGTGCTGCTTGCATTGCCGGTAGCGTTGGGAATGCCGGTTTCCATTCATGTAGATGAAGATTTGCCTACCAAGATGCTGGACGGCTACAAGCAACCGCTTAGCAATAATCACCGTGGTTTACATATTGCCTTTTTACCGGCGGCCAAAATTACCGATTATCTCACGTCAGACAGATTCGCTGACAGCGATGTGATTGTGGCGAGCGGCTTTGATCCAGAATCCGATAACAGCAGAGGCAAATTGATGACCAATTTGGATGTGCAAGGTGACTTAGCCAGCACTGAAGATTTGGCGCCAACGATATTAAATGCGCTGGGTTGCGCTGCCCCTACTCAATTTTATTCAACCGGCCAAAACCTGCTTGCACCACAAAAGAATTGGCTGGTAAGTACTTCAGGGGAACGGGTGATTGTAATCCACCAAAATCAGCGTATCGACGTTTTAAGTAATGGCAGCTACGAAATTACTGATATTCATACCAACAAGCGCAGCAATGAGCCGCTAAATGTTGACTTACTTAGCCGGGCGATAAAACATCTCACCCGATTCTCTACCCAAAACTAAACTTCACACCCAGGTAGCGACAGAATTTCTTTCACCGTTGCTACCTGCTTGATGTTGCTGTTAAATATGGCTGTTGCAGGTAAAGGATTAGTACTGACGTAGAAAAGCTGTTTCAATCCGGCGTTCTCACCTGCTTCAATATCTCTCCAGCTGTCGCCAATAAGCGATGATTGCGTCAAGTCGATGTTATGATCCGCAGCCGCTTGAAGCAGCATGCCAGCGTGGGGTTTACGACAGTTACACAGCTTCTTATATTGCCCTTTCCCTTCAACCGGATGGTGAGGGCAAAAATAGACTGGAATAGTGGGTAAATGATGCGCCTGAAACTGCTTTTGCATCCAGGTAGATAATGCAGCGAATTCCTGTTCTGAATACATACCTCGCCCGATACCTGACTGGTTTGTCACAATAACGGGGAACATGCCTTTGTCACAAAAACGTTGAATAACTTTAAAAATTCCTTCAACAAAAATAAAATCGCTTACACGGCTTACGTAACCTTTATCAATGTTAATAACACCATCGCGATCAAGAAACAGCGCCTTTTTCATTCTTCAGCCCCTGGAACTGTAGACTTCCCTTTTTGCCATACGTTAATAACAAAATCCGCTGTAACTGAATCCAGCGCTTGTTGAAGTTGCTCTAGTCTATTTGCGCTGAGTTTCCAGATAAAAGGCGTCATAGCGAGCAGCCCGTTTCTTTGTTCTGGGGTACGGAATTCTAGAACAAAGGAAACTTGCTGCGTATCACATAGTGTGAAACCTGCCAATGAACGGGTATGGGAATTATGTTCTCGAGGTGTATCGTAAACTTTTTGTTTAAGATCCCACAGATGTTTTGGTCCCGGGTCTACTGTTATCAGTACCCCATCGTCTTTCAGAACGCGAAGGTATTCATTTGGATCACCCGGCGCAAAAACCTGCACTATTGCATCCTGGGTTTTATCCTGCACGGGTAACGCAAAACTATTGGCCACCACAAACTGGGCGTTTTTGTAGCGCTTTGCGGCCATTTCAATTCCTGGCTTTGCAATGTCACATCCGGCACAGGAAACGCTGACCTGCTGTTGCTGTAAATACTGTTGGCAGTAGGCCAGATAACTGCCTTCCCCACAGCCAGCATCAAACAACGATAGATACTTTTTGCCGGCGGCGAATTCTGCCAGTTTAAGAGATATAGCTTCCATTAAAGGTGCATAGCCGTGACTATCGTGAAACGCGCGGCGCGCCTGCAACATGCTTTTATCATCGCCGGGTTGGCGGGAATTTTTATGTTGAACAGGGTGCAGGTTGACATAACCGACCTTTGCTACATCAAAGCTATGATGATTGGCGCAGTGCCAGGTTTGGGTTTCCGCTGCCAACGGTAAGTGACATAAGGGGCATTGCCACATAGTGACGATCCTCTGATAATTTTATGCGCCGAATGCTACCAGAGAAAAGCAGGGAAACGAAGCCAGTGAACAATTACTGGCTAAGTTGACGCTCTCGGCAAGCGTGAGAAATAACTGCACCGCACACTGCTTGCCGATTAAGGCTTGCGTTCAAACAACGTAAATATACTTGAGAAATCCTTGTCTGCATTACCGCGATTCTGATGTAGCCTGTAAAGATTTTGCGCAGCAGAAGCCATCGGTGTCGCCGAGCCGGTTACAGCGGCCGCGTTCATTGCGAGAGACAAGTCTTTGTTCATCAGCTTCACCATGAATCCGCCCTGATAGTTGTTTGATGCGGGCACGCCTTCCATTACGCCGGGACAAGGGTTGTATTTTTCCAATGTCCAGTTACACCCTGAACTCTGTAGCATTATGTCTGACATGACTTTAGGATCTAATCCGTTATCGATGGCTAACTGTAAGGCTTCCGACGTACCTGACATTAAAACGGCAAGCAGCATGTTGTTGCAGATTTTGGCAATCTGCCCCGCCCCTGTGCTACCCGCATGAAAAAGGTTTTTTCCCATACACTGTAAAATTGGCGTGGCTTGGGAAACTGCTTCTACCTCTCCGCCCATAATAAAGGTAAGCGTTCCTGCTTTTGCCCCTGCCACACCGCCGGACACCGGTGCATCAACAAAGGCGCGTCCCGTGCTGGTAACGGCTTCTCCTATCAGTTTGGCGGTATCGGCATCAATAGTGCTGGAATCTATTAACAATGTGTTAGGCTTAGAGGCATTAATGATCCCGTTGTCACCCAGGTAAAGCGCTTTAACATGCGCGGCGGCTGGCAACATGCTTACCACCACGTCCACATCCTTAACCGCCTGTATGGCAGAATCAGCTTTCTTCGCTCCTTCTTTGCAAACGCTTGCCACCGCTGACTCAACTAAATCAAATACAGTGACATCTTGTCCGCTTTTGACCAAATTGATGGCCATTGGGCCACCCATGTTACCCAAGCCAATAAAAGCTATTTTTGTCAACATTGTTCTCCCAAACGAGCCAGCGGATGCGCATCTTCATCCCATGGCGAAGTGAAAAACCGTTCCACTACGGCTTTTGGTACATTCTTTACACTCTCAAACTGCCAGTGCGGCTTCTGATCTTTATCAATCAACAGCGCCCGTACACCTTCCTGAAATTCACCTATTTCACCACAACGACAAGACATAATAAGTTCCATACGGAAGCACGCTTCCAAAGACATGTTGATGCCTCTTAGGTATTGCTGATAAACCAGATGCGCAGTAATGGGAGAGCCGGCTTTTAACGTTTGCTGCGCTCGACTAAGCCACTTGTCACCACTGCTGTCGAACGTCAGAATATTTTCCACAATTGCAGATACCGAAGATGCTCCGCACATGTTCTCAATATCCTGCTCAAGGCGCTTCACATTAGCCTCGGGTAAAACATCACTGTCAGGAGCCTGGCTGGATATCACTGCAGTAGCCTGCTGGTCGAGCGCCTGACTTGGCTGCCAGTTTTGTTGCACGAGCGCCGTCAACAGTGCGTCTTTTCCCTTATCGGCACATAAATAATCAGCAAAACCCAAAGCAAGTGCATCGGTGGCATTGACACTTGCGCCGGTTAAACCAAGGAAAAGTCCTGCTTTTTTGGGCAGTCGCGGTAAAAAATAACTGCCGCCCACATCAGGATAAAGACCAATAGAAATTTCGGGCATCGCTAATCGCGAAGTGGGCGATACAATTCGGTGACTGGCACCGCACAGCAGACCCATGCCGCCGCCCATTACAATACCGGCGCCCCACACCACTACAGGTTTAGTGTAAGTACGAATGAGGTAATCAAGCTCATATTCCACCGCAAAGAACGTTTGCAGAAAGTCTGGAATGACACTTGGCTCAGCGCGCATAGCGTTATACATAGAAACAACATCCCCCCCGGCACAAAATGCTTTTTCTAAGGTGCTGTCGACGAACACCGCCACCACATCTGCTTTATCCTGCCAGGTTTTTAGCGCTTCCAGCATGACTTTGGCCATTTCTAAATCCAGCGCATTTAACGCCTTGGGCTTATTCAGCGTAAGCCGTCCGATTACATGTCCCGAAGCGGTAGCAATTTCATCGACGAGCACTGGTGCGGCGTAATCATCTACCTGGCTCATACGTTCCCTCCTGTGCATTAATAAATTTCACGTTCATCGGCAATAAGGCGCCGCCCAATAATCACCCGCATTATTTCGTTCGTACCTTCAAGGATTTGGTGCACACGTACATCACGGACATAGCGCTCCAACGGATATTCTTTGATATATCCGTACCCGCCGTGCAATTGCAATGCGTCATTACACACTTTGAACCCTACGTCGGTAGCAAAACGCTTGGCCATTGCGCAATAGGTTGTTCTATCAGCGTCCTGATTATCTAGTTTAAAAGCGGCCAGACGCACCATTTGCCGCGCAGCAACCAGTTCTGTGGCCATGTCAGCAAGCTTAAACTGCAGCGCTTGAAACGCAGCCAGGGGCTTGCCGAATTGTTTCCTTTCCTGCATATAATTGCGCGCGGTATTCAATGCCTGTTGTGCAGTGCCAATGGAACAGGTCGCGATATTAATGCGCCCCCCATCCAGCCCCTGCATCGCCATCTTAAAGCCTTGCCCTTCTTCACCTAAGCGCCAGGTATTTTCGAGAAAAACATTCTCAAACGTAATCATGCGCGTTGGCTGAGCGTTCCAGCCCATTTTTTCTTCCTGCTTACCATAGATAACGCCGTCGGCGTCAGCAGGTACGGCAAAGGCTGAAACGCCAGCAGGACCAGGACCACCCGTACGCGCCATAACGACCAATACATCGGTACTGCCTGCTCCGGAAATAAATACTTTTGAACCGTTCAACCGATACCCGCCATCCTCGGCCTTTGCCGTAGTTTGTAGCGCTGCAGCATCAGATCCCGCTCCGGGTTCGGTAAGGCAGTAAGAAGCAAGTTTCTGGCCGGTAACAAGTAAATCGCACCAGCGCTCTTTAACTTCAGCTTGTCCCCACGTCGCTATCATCCAGCTTGCCATATTATGAATGGTTAACATGGCCGTGGTTGTTGTACATCCCATGGCCAGTTGCTCAAAAATGATAGATGAATCAAGACGAGGCAGACCTAGCCCTCCGGCATCTTCTGGAGTATATAGCCCGCAAAAACCCAGTTCGCCAGCTTTCTGAATGGCCTCTATAGGAAAATGGTGTTCTTTGTCCCACTTCGCGGCAAACGGTGCAAGCTCCTGTTCAGCAAAGTGTTTCGCCGTTTGCGCAAAAGCCAGTTGATCGTCAGTTAGTTCAAAATTCATTTTGCTACCTTTTGCAGCTAGTCCATGGAAATTGTGAGATTTGGCCCGCTTGGAATATCTCCTTCCAGCCAGCGAGAAGTAATGGTTTTGGTTTCCGAATAAAACCGAATGGCCTGTTTGCCATAAGCGTGTAAATCGCCGTAGAAAGAATTTTTCCAGCCAGTAAAGGAGAAAAACGGCAATGGAACCGGAATAGGGACATTAATTCCCACCTGCCCCACAGTGACTTCCCGCTGATATTTTCTTGCTGCCGGACCGCTATTGGTGAAAATTGAAGTGCCATTGCCATACGGACTGTTGTTTACCAGCGCAAGAGCGTCTTCAAGTGTGTCAACCGCCATGCAGCAGAGCACAGGCCCAAAGATTTCTTCTTTGTATATATCCATGTCTGTGGTGACGTCGCTAAATACGGTAGGTCCGACCCAGTTCCCATTTTCGTACCCGGCAACAGAAAAATCGGAACCATCTAACAGACAAGTAGCGCCTTGCTCTTTGCCTTCTTTAATCAACGATAAGACCCGCGCTTTTGCCTGAGGGCTGATCAGAGGACCGAAGCCAGCGTCTTTATCATCCCATAATCCAGGCTTGACTGTAGCAATGCGCTCGGCGAGTTCGGGGATCCAGGATTGCGCTTCACCGACAAATACGGCGACAGAAATTGCCATACAACGCTGTCCGGCTGCGCCAACAGAAGCACCCACAAGATTATTCAGTACATGTTCTTTATTGGCGTCGGGCATAACAACGGTGTGATTTTTTGCTCCGGCAAAACACTGCGCACGCTTCATATTCGAGGTCGCAGTACGGTAAATATGCTGCCCAACCGGCACGGACCCAACGAACGATACCGCCTTAACTGCCGGATCTGTCAGCAATGGTTCAACCTGCTCTTTGCCGCCGTGGATAACATTTAATACGCCATCCGGTGCCCCGGCTTCCTTGAATAGCTCTGCCAATCGCATTGGCGTAAGAGGATCCTGCTCAGAAGGCTTAAGGATAAAAGTATTTCCACAAGCAATAGCCAGGGGAAACATCCATAACGGGATCATCGCCGGAAAATTAAAAGGTGTAATGCCCACACATACGCCTAACGGTTGAATATAGCTATAGGTATCGATACCACGGGCCACATTTTCTGCTGTTTCACCCATCATCAGTGACGGAACATTCATGGCCTGCTCAACCACTTCTATGCCTCGCCATACATCGCCCTTGGCATCATCAAATGTCTTGCCGGTTTCAGAAGCCAAGATGGTAGCCAGCTCATCATGATGCTCTTTCAACAGAGCCTGGTAACGCATCATCAGCCGCGCGCGTTCAGTCACTGGTACGTTTTTCCAGCTTTCAAATGCTTGTGTTGCACTTTTGATCGCCTGCTGAATTTCATTTACCGTCGCGCAGGGAGCTTTCGCAATAACAGAATTGTCTGCTGGATTAGTGACGTCGATATAGGAAGACGTAGCTGATTGCACCAGCTCGCCGTTTATCATTAATGGAACCTTTTGCATTGCCGCCTCACAGGAATATTTCACGTAGTGCTGAACATTAACCAAACCTGACCTTGACGTAAACGTAAACAAAAAACCCAGAGTAAGCAAGTTGTAAATAATTTGTGACGGTCACCGGTATGCTCTATCAGAAGTAGTTCACCCACAACCGGGATGTCTTTGCAGTATTGTTTACTTATTGGCACCATACGACACCGAGGCAGTGTTGATACAAGCAGCACAGGCGTTATTAATATGACATGATTAACTACTGAAAAGTACCACGATGTAAGCGCAAAAACAGTACACTTAACAGGCGCCATTTAGCGCGGAATATAGGTAGTTGAAATACTTTATTAACTGGCAATTGATGACGTACTCGCTTGCCATGGTATGCTGAACTTACGGCCGATTGTGGCTATAGCTTTTCATTAACAGGTAGGACCGATGATATACCGTGTTGCCATCGTTGAAGACAACGCCACTGCCAGGTCGAATATCCGCAGCAATCTGTTACCAATGGGCCTTTTCGAGATCAGTAGTTTTAGTAACGGTAATGAGCTGAAAGCAGCGCTTCGCCGCCAGGACTTCGAAATTATTATTTTTGATTATCATCTGGGTCAAAGCAAAACCGGGGTTGAGTGGGTACAGACACTTCGTCAGAGCCAGTTCCTCAAGCCAAGTACCGGCATCATCTTTATTACCTCAGACCGGTTACCCCAAACTGTTGGTAAAATCATTGATGTACATCCAGACCTGTTGCTGATAAAGCCTTACAACATAGCTACCCTTTGCCGAAGCATGAAACATTATCTGGCCTATCGTAGTTATGTCAGTCAGGTTCTGCATGCTATGGATACTGGCAATTTGAAAGAAGCCATAGAACAAATTGAAAAACTCCGCCTCGACACTATTCCGGAAAAGCTAAAAAGCGAAGTGCTTAAGTTGCAGGCCCGCCTGTATTATCAGGCCGGAAATGTAACGCTTGCTGGCAAGCTTTACGAATCTGTATTGCAACAGTCAGAGAAAGTGCTGTGGGCGCAGTGGGGAAAAATTAAATGTCAGTACGTGGCGGGCAACTGGGCGGACTGCAAAGATCAGCTTAACGATTTACTATCGTCGAGCCTTGCCAGAGATAAAGCATTCGAATGGCTGGCCTGTCTGTGTTTCGAACAAGAAGCTTACGCTCAGGCCGAATTTTATTTGGATCATATAAAAGTCAGCGAGCTTAGCGGACCAGCGTCGCGGCTAAAATCTATGACCTATCAGCGTCAGGAACGCAGCGTTGAAGGAATCGAGCTACTTCAAAGGAAGCGGGAATATCACCGCAGCGCGCGGGACCGCTTTAACGAATTTACGTTTGACCTGGCAGAGTTCTATTTAAACATTGCCGAGCAGCAACCCATTGTAAACCGGGCTGAGAGCCTGCTGCAGGCTCGTCGCTTAATCGGCATAGCCGGAAGAAATAAGGCTGACCAGCAGCTTACTCAGAAACGGGATTACCTGTTGGCATATTCTGCAGTTCTCGAAGGCGACCAAAATAAAGTAGAACAGCTACTTAACGGCGAATATATGGAGGTCTTTATTCGCACTGATACGCCAACATTAATTACTGCCGCAAAAGTGAACAGCGCCATTGGGCGGATGAGCAAAGCGCGGGAATTACTTACTCTTGCCCACGAAAGAAACCAGGATATGGAAAGCTTGGCGGAACAAATTTCTAATCATGACACGCTTACCGCGACAGAGCGCCAAATGGGATTGGCTACCGAGCAAGCAGCAGAGTTAAACGATAGCGGTAGCAGATTATTCGTCCAAAAAGACTACATAAAAGCCATGTTGTGTTTTTATCAGGCTTTTACCTTAGTGCCTGGGACTTCCGCATTTGGCTTAAATTTGTTGCAGTGCATGATAGAATCAAGACACGCCGCTTATCGCACGTTTACGGTATCTACACTAGTGAGCCAGTTGACTGCCACAGATTTGTCGGCCAGTAACCAGCAACGTCTGGCGCAGCTTCGCGCTGCGGTCATGGAAGATGAAGCCTTTTTCCTGCAGGCCAGAACCATTAATATGGCGCCAGCAGATCCACCTTCAACAGCAGCGCAAGACAAGGAGGAAGAGGTTATCGTGTCAGGCGCGTCAGCAAGCTAGACGTATCCCAGCGGCTGCCTCCGGCTTTCTGAACATCCGCGTAATATTGGTCGACTAAGGCGGTCAGCGCTAAAGTCGATCCGTTTCTGCGTGCCTCTGCCAGAGCAATAGCCAGGTCTTTGCGCATCCAGTCGACTGCAAAGCCGAAGTCGTACTTGCCATCTAACATAGTCGCTGCGCGGTTTTCCATTTGCCAGGATTGCGCAGCGCCTTTGCTGATCACCTCAATCACCTGCTTACAATCAATACCAGCCTGCTGACCAAAATGTAAAGCCTCAGCCAACCCTTGTACAATGCCCGCAATACAAATTTGGTTCATCATTTTTGCGAGCTGGCCGCTGCCACTTTCGCCCAATAACTGGCTGTGTCGAGCAAACACATCTATTATCGGTTTGGCTTTAGCGAATACATCGCTGTCTCCCCCTACCATTACCGTTAATTGCCCGTTTTCTGCACCCGCTTGTCCACCGGAGACCGGGGCGTCCAAAAAGCCGATGTTTCTATCTTTACATGTTTTGTAAAGTTCCCGGGCAACTTCAGCAGAAGCCGTCGTATGATCGACCAGAATGCTGCCATTACGCATAGCAGAAATAGCCTGCGTAGCAACTTCGTGCACGTCATGATCGTTGCCTACACACATAAAGACCAGGTCTGCTCCTTCAGAGGCTTGCGCCGGCGAGAGCGCAAGATGACCTTCGAATTGAGCTTTCCATCGCTCAGCCTTTGCAGTTGTACGGTTATAAACGGTAACGTCATAACCGGCCTTTGCCAAATGACCAGCCATGGGATAGCCCATTACGCCCAGCCCAAGAAAGCTTACTTTTCGGATCGTCATAAGATACTCTTTATTTTTCTGCCAGTTATACTGGAATGGAAGATGCTCAGGAATTTCTCGTATAGTAACAAAGTTAACTGCTACGTGTTACTGCGGGAATGCCAGGGACAAATCTTTTTTTGCAAACACTAACCGATGAAAAGGAAACATCATGCCTTCAGTTTACAATTTCACTGCTACGCTTAACAACGGCGATGTCAGACCGCTGTCGGATTACGCTGGAAACGTTATGTTAATTGTAAACACAGCCAGTCGCTGCGGCTTTACTTACCAGTATGGGGGGTTGGAACACCTTTATAACGAGTATAGAGATGCCGGACTCGTGGTGCTTGCATTTCCGTGTGATCAGTTCGGTCATCAAGAGCCGGGATCAGACGCTGAAATTAAGCAATTCTGTGAACTCAATTACGGAGTTAGCTTTCCCGTTTACACAAAAATCGAGGTAAACGGTGCGAACGCCCACCCTCTCTTTCAACACCTTAAACGGTCTGCCCGTGGCTTTCTGGGTACTACGCGTATTAAGTGGAATTTTACCAAATTTTTGATTGATGCCTCGGGTAAGGTGGTAAAACGCTACGCGCCTGCCACAAAACCCGACGCCATAAAAGCAGATATTCAGCGTCTTTTAGCGCTTCCAACTCATTAATTTTTGAGGGTAATTTATGACGATTCAAGTAGGTGTTTTCAGCAGCAAACCTTATGATGAAGAAGTAATTGTCGCCGTGCAGCGAGGTACTAGTGTCAACTTTCATTTTGTTGCCGCACCACTTGATGAAAATACCGTGGCGTTGTGCAGCCAGTTCGAGGTGGTATGCCTGTTTGTTAATGATGATGCCAATGCCCAAATAATTAAAAAGTTAGCAGCAATGGGAGTTCGGCATATTGCGCTGCGATGCGCAGGTTATAACAACGTCGACATCGCCGCTGCAAAAGCGTGTAACATCGCTGTATCTCATGTTCCCGCTTACGCACCACAAGCGGTGGCTGAACATGCGGTTGCTATGATGCTGACGTTAAACCGAAAGATGCACAAAGCTTATAATCGGGTAAAAGAAGGAAATTTTGATTTAAACGGCCTGATGGGCTTCAACATGTATGGTAAAACAGCGGGCATTGTCGGCACGGGACACATCGGCCAGGCCACGGCACGTATTTTACTTGGTTTCGGATGCGAGGTATTGTGTTGCGATCCTTATCCGTCATCGGCATTAGAACAGGCAGGCGCCAAATACGTTAATTTCGAATCATTACTGGAGCGCTCACAAATAATCAGCCTGCATTGCCCTCTTAACGAAAACAGTTATCACCTGATAAGCGCGCAGGCGATAGAAAAAATGCAGAATGGCGTGATGTTGATTAACACGTCCAGAGGCGCCCTGGTGGATACCCAAGCCATTATCGCTGGACTTAAATCTCGTAAGATTGGTTATCTTGGACTGGACGTTTACGAAATGGAATCGGAGTTATTTTTCCGCGATCATTCCAGCGATATTATCCTTGATGATGTATTTGAGCGACTGGCGACTTTTCACAACGTGTTGATCACCGGTCACCAAGGTTTTTTTACTCGTGAAGCTCTATACCAGATAGCCAACACCACACTGAACAATATACAACAATTCATTCAGGGGAACGCTGCACCCGCCACGTTCATTACTTTGCGTTAATAGTACTATTTACCCCCCCACTCGAGCGTTGCCGCGCCGCTCAATAACGCTCTTTTTGCGCCTGGCATCGTTGCGCTTTCTAACATAGCCGGCTATGACGTACGAAATTCCGCCTTGCTATGCGCAAAAATCTCTTCATCAAGCCAATATTAGCTTAAGAACAATCGAAAGCTATGTCTAAGCTGCTGATTTAAAAGGACGTTTGAAGTCTATAGGAGGACTCTTATTCAGAGTTGTTATTCAGCTTTCCGCGGATTTGCGCAACATCAGGTGAATATATTTACCTAACCAGCAATACGGCGGTGTTTGGTTATATTGCCGTTCCAGCGCAACCAACTGATCAAACACAGCGTCGCTGCTGGGTTTCTCTTTCATATAATCATGAAAACAGCGAATGCCGGTAATCGATTCTACAGAAAAGCCCGTACCTTCAGCGTGCTGAATGACTTCTGCGGGGCGCAGCGGATTATCTGGATTTAACCGCACCTGGTTTTTTACCTTCATTCCACGGCTGATATAATCAAAGTTCCCATACAACGCGTTACCAAACAATGCCGCATCGCGATTAAAAAAGCTCAGACTGAGCAACTTACCTGGCGCCATGTTTTGAAAAATAAGATCAATGGCATCGAACGGGCGAGCCAGCCATTCCAGCACGGCATGGCAAACAATGAAATCATACGAATGTAAATCGGCGGCTTGATCCAGGGTTTGTTGAACAATGGTAACGTCTGGAGTATCAGCGAGCATTTCTCTGGCAAGCGTTAGCACCTCTTCGGAGGCATCAGTTAACGTTACCTGATGCCCTAAATCGGCTAGTGTTTTAGTCATGACTCCGGTACCACCACCGATGTCCAGAATCTTGCTTGGTCCATTGGCAAGAAACGGCATCATGGCATCGATTAAAAGCATATGCCGAAGGCGACCTTTCGTGGTGCCGTAAATGTTCTTAGCAAATTTGGCGGCAATACCATCAAAGTACTGATCAGTGATTTTCATTGTCAGGCCGGGTTGTCAATATCAATAAAACGTACATCAATTTTCAGTTTTTCAGCAATATACTCGCCCACGGCTTTTACGCCGTAGCGCTCAGTGGCATGATGTCCTGCTGCAAAAAAATGAATATCCATTTCCCGGGCGATGTGTATAGTCTGCTCGGACACCTCGCCGCTAATAAATGCGTCCATACCTGCGGCGGCAGCTTGCTCGATAAAGCCCTGTCCTCCGCCACTGCACCAGGCAACAGTGCGAATGCTGCGGGATCTGTCGCCTTCTACCAGCGGTGAACGGTTCAGTACGTTGCTAATTCTCTCTTTTAGCTGCGCCTGACTAATGGGTGTGGGCAATTCACCGGAATACACAATACCTTGCGGCTTAACATCTGCGAGCGTCTTCACGTGTTCCAGCCCCAATAACGCGCCTAATTGGGCATTGTTTCCAAAGCGCGGATGAATATCAATGGGAAGATGATAGGCGAACAGATTAATATCGTGCGCTAACAACGCAGCTATTCGTTTCCTTTTCATACCGGTGATCACCCCAGATTCTCCTTTCCAGAAATATCCATGATGTACCAGGATAGCGTCGGCCTGCTGTTCAATAGCCGCATCAATCAGTGCCTGAGACGCTGTCACTCCTGTAACAAGATGGCGAATTTCTGATTTACCTTCTACCTGCAACCCATTGGGACAGTAATCCTTTACTTCCGACGGTTTTAGGAGCAGATCCAGCTCCTTTTGCAGGCTTTCTCTGGTAATACTCAATATTTACCCCTTAATTTGATTTATTCCTGGACGGCCTGTAGACAGCTGAATGCGTGCATGAAGGCCCTATTAAGAACATTCACTAGCTAGCATAACCCGTATCAGCGGCGGAAACGTTAAGAGTTGCCCGCTCCCGCTATCCCTTGAGATACGAAAGGTACAAGATGAGCGATGACATCTGCAATATCTACCTGTTCGTTAAAATCCGATTCCGCAATTTCCTTTAGCGCTTTACTCGAAGCCATTGAAAAAACAAAACTGCCCATGGCGAAGTGCAGGCGCCAGAACAATTCTGCGTCAGGTACATCGGGTAAGCGATCATGGATGGCGCGTACCAGTGTGGTGACTGTACTTCCGTAACCCGCCATAATAAAACGCCGTAAATGCCCTTGCGTTTCATTGTAGCCTCGCCCCAGTAACTGAACAAAAGTCTCGGTTCCGTTAGGCCGAACCTTGCTGAGCGTAATCATGGGCGGAATTAATGCATGCAGTAAATTTTCAATGCCAGGCGCGCCATGTTCTTCAGGTAATTTGTTTAGTACCCCATCAATCTGCGGCATAAGTGTGTCAAAATAGCGCTTAAACACGGCTTGGATCAGGTTTTTCTTACTACCGAAGTGATAGTTAACCGACGCCAGATTGACTCCGGCTCTTGTGGTGATGGTGCGCATGGAAGTTTGAGTAAAGCCTTGTTCTGCAAACAAGGCTTCAGCGGCATCCAAGATTCTAACTTTGGTCTCTTTCGCCATAGTACAACTAGTTAAACCAGGTCTTCGACTGGCTCCACAAACGCATAATGCTTCTTTCTGCCACACTGGCAAACGACATTCCCAACTTCTCGGCAACGTTCTTCTTAACACTGTATTTAACGCTGTAGATGTGTCTTTCTGGATAAACTGAAAGAATATAATCGTCTGATGTCATTATTTCATCTACCAGTCCAAGTTCCTTTGCTTTGACTCCTGGCCAAAACTCGCCCGTGGCCACCCGCTCAATATCCAGTTCCTCTCGCTGACTTTTGACAAAGTCTTTAAACATTACGTGAATATCTTCAATTTCTTCGCGAAACTTCTCACGGCCTTCATCCGTGTTTTCGCCAAACACGGTTAAGGTGCGTTTGTATTCGCCGGCAGTATGTTGTTCAAATTCAATGTCGTTTTTCTTCAACAGTTTATTGAAGTTAGGCAACTGCGCCAATACGCCGATTGAACCGATGTAGGCAAATCTGGCGGACAAAAGTTTGTCAGCAACACACGCCATCATATAGCCGCCGCTGGCAGCTACTTTGTCTACTGCTATTGTTAACTTAATTCCTTTATCTTTAATTCGTCGTAGTTGTGACGCGGCCAGACCATAGCCGTGAACCACACCGCCGCCACTTTCCAGACGTACCAACACCTCATCCTGTTTATCTGCAATACACAAAATAGCGGTTACTTCCTCGCGAAGACGCTCCACTTCATGTGCATCCATGGAACCTTTGAAGTCGATGACAAACATGCGCGGCGAATCATCTTCTGGACCCGCTTTCTTCTTCGCTTTATTGTCTTTTTTCTGTTGTTTAGCCAGTTTTTTCAACGCGGCTTTATCCAATAAAACTGAACGTGCGTAGTGGGTAATGTCTTTCAACTGCTCTGTAAGTGAAAGTATTTCCAGTTGCCCTTTTCCCTGTTTTTGCCTGTTTGCCGCGCCAACAATAGCCGACACAATTAAAATAACAGCTGCGACTAATGTGACAGCTTTTGCTAAAAATAGCCCGTACTCGTACAAAAACTCCAAGCGTTCTCTCCTAAGTTACAAAACAAAAGGACCTTATTTCAGGTCCTTTTTACTATGAGGTATCGTTCTTACGCTATTGTATCAGTGTTCGTTTATTCTGACGATAAGCTGATTTGCTCAATTGTGTTATCAGTAATGGCTTGGTCCGTAAAATACACATCTCGTAACTGAGGCTGTGATGAGTAAAGACGAGTCTGATCAAGGAAATGCTCCGACCCATACACGCGGGACTGAGAGTAAGTTAAGATCCCCCTCGCCTGCGGTCCGGCTTCGGTGAAATTCACAATTAACATCCAGCTACTCCCGTAGTTAATATGATAACCCTGTGCCTCTGCACTCATGATGGTGGTGTCGTTAAGCGGCGCGTACGTGTGTCTTCGCAACAAAGTGCCGTTATTGTCCGGCACAATATTAAACACATTGAAACCGCCTTCTATATTATGCGCGCCGCCCCACGGCAACCGCTCACCCGAAGGCGTACCATCAGGCAGACTGCGCTCAACGAACTGTACACTACCAAATTCAGCATCCGGTGCGACGTTCGCCGCTTCAAGCACCTGCACTGCCCGGGCAAACTGAGCTAAGGTAGTGGCATTTTGTATCAATCCCGAGGGTGTTGTTAACGGTTCCTCTGCATTAAACGGCGTCTCCCACTGCGGATCGGTAGCAAACTGAAACGCAAATTCTCTGAATACGTGCGCTCCTACGCTGCTGGTGTTCATGGTGCCATCCCATGTTGCAAGGGCTGAGCAAGCAGCACTGATATCAACATCTTCGCCATCTACATTCACCGCGGTAGCGCCTTGTGCTTCGCACATCTGCAGCACCGACGGTAGAATATCCTCCGCAAGATAGCTGCGATTGCTCATCAGCATTGTTTCAAGCTCTGCGGGATTAAACTTATTATCGCTGCCCGCTGCTGTCTGCATAAACTTCTGGCCCATTCGCGAACGCAATGATTGCTGATAGTCGGTTTGCCCGTACAGGGGAGACACGCCGGTAATTGGCGAATTGAAATTCGTCAGCCAAAAGCTGTCATTGGAGTTTTGAACAAAATCTTCGCCTTCGTATTTCGGCGCATTTTCATAGGGTACCGGACGTTCAAAATCAAACGCCGATAAATAGCCCGGTAACACAGTAAAACCTGCTGCGGCTTTTGTCTGTACCAGCAACGGATTAGTAGTAAGCTCGTTCAAGGCTGTTTCAGTCAAATAAGGTACAGTGGAGTCATCGATATAGAAAACCTCACCTTCTTTTGATGCTGCCATTGTATTGTTAAAAATAACACCATCGTAGTTTTTAAAGGCCTGTTTGAACTCTTCCATACTAGTGGCCATATTCATTGCCAGCCAATGATCGACGACATCCAGATTTGGCAGATTCGCATCTTTAATGGCAAAGGCGTTGGTGTCGGTCCAATCAAAGCTACCGGGGACTTCAACCATTGGCCCGTAATTCGTATAATAGGACGTTTTGTTCATTTTGATTGTCGTACCCGGGCCCACCGCCACCTCAATTTCCAACGGCTTTTCGTAAATAGTCCGGCGATTGCCATCAATCATATGCGTCATATTGCTATCATCTTCATCATCAAGACGTAGTTGATAGATAACAAAATGCTCTGCGGTAGAGAAGGTATGGGTCCAGGCAATATTGTCGTTAAAGCCTATATTCACTGCGCCAGGTAAACCCATTAATGAGCTACCCAACACATTCAAATGGCCGGGAATAGTAGTGTGAAATTGCCAGAAGCGTAAGTTTCCGGTATGGGGGAAATGAGGGTTGGCTAACACCATACCCATTCCATTTTCCGTTTTTTCACTGCCCAACGCCCAGCCATTGGAGCCCATATCCGCAGGATTGGTTGGCGGTACTGTGACGGCGGGCGTCATCTTAACTTTTGTTGTAGAAGCAGTGGCAGGTTGCGGCAGATAATCTTTTCCCGGAGGGGCTGCCAGAAACATGGGTCCAAGAAAGTTTGCAGCCCCTGGCAATAAGGCGACACCCAAGGAATAGGTCAAAATATCCGTGCTGTCCAGCTCATAAACCCACGGCTGACCTGCACAAGCGGGATCTTGATCTTCAACAGGCGTGTCGTTTAAATATTTATTATACCCTGCCGTATACCCTTGAAACATCGCCCGACTGTTAGCAGACATGCGCGGCAGATTTTCTTCGGCTAATTGTCTGATCCCCAACGTCAGAAAACCAAAGTCGTTAATAAGATTTTCAGAATCGCCGCTACCCTGCACTTCGTCGGGGCCGAAAAACTTCGCCCGCTGCGAATTGTATTTGACTATTTGATCAGCGAGCACACACATATTGTCTCTAGCGAACGCATAACCTACCCCGTAAGCCATACTTTCTAAATTATCCGCAGTAACATGGGGAACGCCGTATTTGGTCCAGCGAATATCCGCATTTAAAACACCATCATCGTCAAACGCCACCATTGTTGGCGTTGCAGGCGTTGTAGGATCCGTCGGTTCAGGTGTCGGTTTTTCAACATTACTAAAATCGTTATCATTATCACCGCAGCCGCCGAGCGCGAATAGTAGCGAAAGCGCTAGTAAACTTTTTTTCCACGGCAAAGCAGCGGCTCCAACGCGGGAGCTTGTAACCGAAATGGAAGATTGCGTAAACTTTGTCATCATGTCTCCTTGATGTTGACCGCAAGTTTCTTGTATAGCAGATTTAGCACAGGCCAGACCTATTAACAAACACTTAACAAAAAGATTTTGTAAGCAAAGTAAAAAGCCGACGAATCACGGAGTCCCTTAAGGGCAACACGTAATTCGACGGCTTCGATATTAGGCGTAACTAGTTTGCTACAACATCTTCGTTTTCAATGGGAAGAATCGTGGCATCTGATGCAATATAACCAGCCACTTCCTTCTGCATCTCAGTAAACACGGCTAAACCCGCCTCAGGATTTAAACTGGAGCCGTGTGCCCCCTGGTTAAACTGTACCTGGCCACTCACCGGTGACGTACCAGAAAGGGTAGAAGATACCTGCTGCAGCCCCAAAACCGCAGCCAACGCCTGTTGTCCTGACAACGGCAAAGTTGTGGTAACAGGAATTACCTGATCAGGCAGGTTTTCTTCGCCGCCATCTCCCACTACCGTCATCATATGCACTGGCGTAGTTTCAGCAACCATACCCGCATAGTTGTTAGCATCACCTGCATCCATAACGGTTTGCGCTGCAAAAGCAAACTCTGCTAACGTAGCTTGTACAGCCGCAGCTTGTTCTGCAGTCAAATTATCATTAAATACTGCAACTGCCGCTGTTAGCTGCTCTTGTGTCACGTCAGAAGTTTCATAAAGTTGCATCAATAATGCCTGGAATTCTTCTGACGATTCAGATAACAACAGCCCCTTGATTAACGGCCCGAACGTACGGGATTCAATTAGAAATTGAGCTACTCCGCCGCCCGGTGATTCAAGCGATGCTTCTTTAACCGCATAAAGTCCGTTCAAAGGTTCCAGTTCACCGCCCAGATTGCTGTTGGCTACCGCCGCAAAATTAAGCCCAGCAATAGCGCCCAACGATACGCCCATAACAGACACACGAGACAAATCAAAATTGACTGCTTGATCGCTTGTTGTGTCATTCAACGCATTCAGGCCAAGACGCAGGCCGAGTAAATCAGCAACGCTTTGCCGTAAATTGTCGCGAGCTGTCGGTAAACTCGCCAGATTCATATAGTGGGTCGCGCTAATTTCCGTAGCGTTGATTTCGTCGGTGCCATCACCGTCTAAGTCGAAACCACGACTGCCGTGCAGCGGCTGATCAATGGCTACTGTTGCTATACCTGCTAATGATAACGCTCCACTAATCGCCAGCATATCTTCTTTCTTACTGGTAATGCCATGAGACAAAATCACAACCGGCCAGCCCGCTTCAGGTTCGCTGATTTCAAACCCCAAACCTGCTGCAACATCAGGGTTAGGTACGGTAATTTGTACATCAAGCGTTTCTTTACCGTTATTACCGCCTGTTGATTGAGGAACGGGATTGAACCGGGTGATATTGCGAGCCGGGTCTAACATTTTACCGTTCACGCGCAGATCAGCTAAGCCCAGCTGTTGACACATCGCGTGGTTGGGTCCGGGCGTCGCCCCGGCTAACACTTCTTCTGACGCGCGAGCTAGCACAATGCCGCTGTCACAGGCCGCATGCCAAAAATCATTGACTGGCGCCCGTGGATTTTCCGCACTGGGAACACCCAGGTAATAAGGAAGAGATACAGTTCCTTCATAACGTTGGGCAGCGCAAAAAGCTCCCGCTTGTTGAAGAATGCCCTCCGACAAGGCGACTGCAAATTCATTTACCTCGGGACCCCAGGTTGATTCCAGCGCACCAGAAGTCGTACCTAATAACCCCTCACAGGTTTGTAGAAGACTAAAATCTATTGTTTGAATAAATGCTGCAGCTTCGGCAGACAGGTCCGCTATCCCTGTTTCAACAGCGTCTTTCAGCGCTTCCGCAGAGGCAAGATTAAGTGCTTCCATAGCATTGGGTGCCGCCGCAGGATCCGTGACAACAATAACTGGCAGCGCTTCGCCCGCTGAGGGATCGCCCGCTCCGGCACGAGCCGCATACTCGGCGACCATCACTTTTTTAAGACTTTGCAAAGCGATATCAGTCGACTGGGTAGTAAAAGCAGAAACATAGGTGATATCTTCACGATTTAGCCCCACTTCTTCTAAGGGGGTAATAAAAGAATTGACCAGACCCTGCAGTTGAAGCTGATCGTCAGTGGCCAGGGGCTTAGAATTAATATCCTGGCGAACCAGTTCCCACGTTGTAGAACCCGCGACCGCTTTGCCAGAGGAGTCTTTAAGATCTGTGGTCATAACTAACATATAACCATGAGCCGGCTTTAATGGCTTTAGCGGCACCACGCTAATGGTGTTGGCATCAATTAGGCTAAGTACATAATCTGTTCCGTACTGCAATTGTGCTCCTACCTTACAACCCGAAGAAGGTATCGCCGCGCTGGCACAATCGGGATCGCTTTGGTCCAACCCTAACGTGGCCTCATAAAGCATGACGCCTGCGGATAATGTATCACCATCCAGTGACACGCCTGAAGGTGTCTGCACATTAATAACGAATGGGTGCTGAGTTGACCAACCGTCCAAAACATTTAATGCGTTTTGCGGATCAGCAAAGTCAGTTGTATCTGCTACCGGAATATTTAACGTATAATCAAAAAAACCGTCGTCGCCGGGTAGCATAAGCAAATCATTGGGGATATTCAGGTCGCCATTTGCTGGATCAAACACAATACGGGAAAGCGGTGTTTGCACAGGTGTTTCATCCTGAATGTCTTCGATGGTGTCGTTGGAACCTCCGCAGCCAGCCAAACCCAACGCCAAAGCGATGCTGGAGCTGATAAAGAGTTTTCTCATTGTGTCTCCCTAGAATTTCATTGTTGTTATTCTGGACCTAAAATTTACCTTCCTATCGCCACCCTTAAAAGCTCTTATACGGTGCGGCATCAGGCGTCGAACGGAAGAAGTTAGACCAGTTACATTTCATCCAATATTATTGGCTTTGCAATAACTTTGCAAAGATTTGTTAACATTTTGCAAGTGGATAAATTTTTGCTGTAATTTCTTTCCTCCAGGTTTACAAAACACCCTCGCTGGGTATGATCTGCGTTCGATCATCACAATGGCTGTCTTTGTTTCATATATAAAGAATAGTCGATACCGGATAAATGAGGTTATGAATAATTATCAGGCGCCTGCGGGCTTGCTGGAAAACCGAACTATACTAATAACAGGAGCTGGTGACGGTATTGGTGCAGAGGCTGCAAAAACCTACGCTGCTCATGGTGCCACTTGTATCTTGCTGGGGCGCACGGTGAAAAAACTTGAAACTGTATACGACGCAATAGTTGCTGCAGGTTCACCGGAACCCGCTATCGTTCCGTTGGACATTAGAGGCGCGACCAAAAAGAATTACATAGACATGGCCGAGACAATTGCCGATCAGTTTGGCAAGCTTGATGGTATTTTACACAATGCTTCGGTTCTGGGACATTTGAGCGCATTTGCGGATATTGAGCCAGATGAGTGGCTTAACGGGATGCAGGTAAACGTAAACGGCGCGGCTTTTATGACCCAGGCGTTACTGCCACAGCTACTTAAATCGGATAGCGCATCGGTAATATTCACGTCTTCTGGTGTTGGCCGCCAGGGACGTGCATTCTGGGGCACATATGCAGTTTCGAAATTTGCCACTGAAGGCATGATGCAAGTTTTGGCAGCCGAATATGCCAAACGTAACGTACGCTTTAATTGTATCAACCCTGGCGCTACAAGAACCGCTATGCGGGCCAGCGCATTTCCTGCAGAAGATCCGCAGACGTTAAAAACTCCCGCAGATATTATGCCGCTTTACCTTTATTTAATGGGAAAAGATAGCGAAGCTGTAAACGGTCAGAGTCTGGATTGCCAACCAAAGTAAAGATGGCTTTGGCGGGTTTGACTAAAAACAAATTTGCGAAGATAGTAAAAAAAAGGCTGCGATTACAGCCTTTTTATCACCAAATTTTATTTGGTTCTAATTATCGTCAATTTTTGCCCACGTGTCTCGCAAGCCTACGGTACGGTTAAACACCGGCATAGCCGCGGTGCTATCTGAATCCACACAGAAATAACCCGTACGTTCAAACTGCCACGCCCCAGCTTCTGGCACATTTTCAGTTAACCCAGCTTCCACCCAGCCTTTTTTAGTGACCAGTGAGTCCGCATTAATGGCGTCGACGAAATCTTCTTCGGCTGCCGGATTGGGAACATTAAACAAACGATCATACAACCGGAATTCTGCTGCCTGACCCGAAGCGGCATCTACCCAATGAATTACGCCCTTTACCTTACGCCCATCAGCGGGATCCTTACCTAGGGTATCCGCATCATAGGAGCAATAAACGGTGATAACATTGCCCTGCTCGTCTTTCTCCACACGTTCTGCTTTTACTACATAGGCATTTCGAAGACGTACTTCCTTACCCAGCACTAAACGTTTGAACTTTTTGTTGGCTTCTTCGCGAAAATCTTCAGCTTCTATCCATACTTCACGGCTGAACGGAACTGATCTTGTTCCCATTGATTCATCATTAGGATGATTAGGCGCGGTCAACGTTTCCGTTTTATCCTGCGGATAATTCTCTATCACCAATTTAATGGGCTCTAAAACTGCCATTGCTCTAGGCGCATTTACATTAAGATCATCGCGAATACAGGCTTCCAGCATGCCCATTTCCACCATATTGTCCATTTTCGTGATGCCAATACGTTTGCAGAATTCCCGTATAGAACCAGCGGTGTAGCCTCGGCGGCGCAATCCTGCGATTGTAGGCATACGGGGGTCATCCCAACCAGAAACATGATGTTCATCTACCAATTGAATCAGGCGTCGCTTACTTAATACCGTATATTCAAGATTGAGCCGGGAAAATTCGTACTGACGAGGTTTAGAGTCAATCGATATATTATCGATTACCCAATCATATAAACGGCGGTTATCTTGAAACTCCAATGTACATAAAGAATGGGTGATACCTTCCAGCGCGTCCGAAATACAATGAGTAAAATCATACATCGGGTAAATGCACCATTTATCGCCGGTTTGATGATGATGGGCAAATTTCACCCGGTATAGCACAGGATCACGCATGCACATAAATGGTGATGCCATATCAATTTTCGCTCGTAAGCTACACTGGCCTTCGGCGTATTCACCGGCAGTCATCTTTGCAAACTCGCGCTTGTTAGTTTCGACATCTGTATCACGATAAGGGCTGTTTTTTCCCGGCTCCGTTAGCGTACCGCGCATTTCTCGCATGACGTCCTGCGGGGAAAAATCTACGTATGCCAAACCCTTTTCTATTAGTTCGCTGGCAAAAGCGTGCAGCTGATCGAAATAGCCTGAGGAATAACGCGCTTCTCCATTCCACTGAAAACCAAGCCACTGCACATCTTCTTTAATTGAGTTAACAAACGCGATGTCTTCTTTAGCGGGATTGGTATCGTCAAAACGCAGATTGCAGGTACCGCTGTAATCTTCTGCAATACCAAAGTTAAGACATATAGATTTTGCGTGCCCAATATGCAGAAAGCCGTTAGGTTCTGGCGGGAAGCGCGTTTTAACCGTAGTGTGCGCACCGGACGCAAGATCTTTATCTATAATTTGCCGGATAAAATTGGTCGGACGGTGATCAGTCTCGGCCATTCGCGTATTCCCCTTATTATTAATTTGAACAAAATTCGTGCCGTGAGTATAACACCGACCGCTCCAGGCCAAACAACATTTATTGTAAACCCCGAAGCGAGTGATTAAATAAACAGCGGCTACAGCTAATTAGCTGCTGTAAAGCAACAGTGAATTCAGAAAAAATCGTTCTGTCGACAAAATATGGTAATCTATCAGCTTTGGCGAAGTGCTGTATTCCGTTCCAAGAAATGGTGTTCATGAAAGAAAAAGCAACCTCTTTTGACATTGCCCATATTGCTGGCGTTTCCCAGTCCACAGTATCCCGCGCGTTGAATAACAGCCCGTTGGTTAATCAGGAAACCCGCGATCGTGTGCAGCGGATTGCCCGGGAGCTTAATTACAAGGTTGACAAAAACGCCAGTAATTTGCGAACCCAAAAAAGCAATACTATTGCTTTGTTGTTATTTGAAGATCCCACTTCTGATGATTCGATGATTAACCCGTTTTTCCTTTCCATGCTAGGTAGTATTACCCGCGCCTGCGCCAATGCGCGGTATGATTTACTGGTATCTTTTCAAAACCTTGATGATGACTGGCACGCGGAGTATGAAGATTCTAATAAAGCAGACGGGATAATTTTGCTCGGCTATGGCGACTATTTATCCTACCGCAACAAGCTTTCACAGTTGGAGGAGCAAGGCACCCATTTTGTGCGCTGGGGTGCTCATGATAAAGAGCATCCAGGAGTCAGTATCGGCTGCGACAATTACCAAGGGGGTTTCGATATTACCGAACACCTGGTAAAAATGGGACATCGTAGTTTTGCTTTTATCGGCGATGCTGGTAGTCATGCGCCAGAGTTTATGGCGAGACACCAGGGTTATGTTGATGCATTGAGCAAACACGGACTGTGGACCGAAGACACTCCACAATTCGATGCAATTTCGACGGAAGATTCCGGTTTTCACGCTGTGCAAGAATTGCTGGAACAAGAGGCATTACCCGACGCCATCGTTTGCGCATCAGATTTGATTGCAATGGGAGTATTAAAAGCGCTGCGGCTCAGTCCGTACTCCGTTCCTGAGGATGTTGCCGTAGTCGGCTACGATAATATTCAGGTTTCCGGTTTTACTACGCCGGCACTCACTACTGTGCAGCAAAATACCCGTTTGGCCGGTGAAATTCTGGTAAATACTCTCCTAAAGGCCATTGCCAAACAAGAAGTTCATGATTACCTGATGCCAGCGGAACTTATCATTCGACAGTCTTGTGGTAGCGACAATAGTTAACGTTGTGCTGCACGAGCGAGCATAAATTAAGGCGGAGCATGACACCCAGTGGCGATAGTCTGCCCGCTCTTTTTATGCCTACCTTTACTCGATACGCCAAATTATGCGCTTTCTAACCGTTCGGTAGTCTGCCGTGAGTTGTGACAGATTTTCAGCAGTGCATCGAAATCTCTCACTGTTTGCCCGTCAACAGTGCAGTAACCGCCAAAATAAAAGCTGCTCATAATTTTTCGACGCATGGTTTCAGTAATATCTTGCTTTTCCATAGCACAACTAAAGTTGCGGCTTTTATCAAAAAATGAAACGCTCATAAATAACTCCAAGATTAATGAGTAGGCGAAGGTAAATGCATCCTTTTTTGCCTTGCTGAAGAAGCTAAGCAAAGAAAGTGCCCAAAAACAAGCTGCACCTAATCTTTCGAAATCGATGTTATTGTCTCGCGAGAATATGACATTCTTACGACAATGGAAAAATCTTCTGCTTTCTCTGAGGAGATCCCATGTCTATGACAATAGCAATAAGAGTTTAAGGGAGAGAAAAAGAGCGGGCAGCAGACCGTTTACTGCCCGCGTTGAAGGTAGAATTACTGCGCTGCCATTCTGTTTTCCAGAGTCTGAATCAAGGTAGGTTCTGTTATTATCCCGTCCCGCACCCACACTTGAACGCTGTTAGCTGCTACCGATGTATTGAGTGTTGCGCCACGCGTTAATGATTTTGACTCTCCTGACAGTTGCTCTGTCCATTCACCGGCTTGAATAAAATCGTTCACCGAAAAAGACGCAGGTGCGTTACCTTTGTTCAGTAAGACTAATGCGGTCTGTGAAATATCACCTTCCTGCAGAATCCGATAGAAAGACGCTGTATTCCCCTGCAACTTAATATTAAGCTGTAACCCGCGCTGTAAGGCTGGAGTGGCCTTTCTTACCATTGCAATTTTCTTTAGCGCGTTATGAATTGGATGATTTTTAGCTTTTTCTATATTTGATTGGCCAAAATAGTTACGATTTCCTTCATGTTCGGCTGTTCCTCGCATAAACCCTATTTCTGATCCCTGATATACCACAGGAATCCCGCGCACAGTAAACAGCCAGTTATGCGCATTCATGAACCCAGCATCGGACGCATCCATACGCGGCATGTCATGATTGTCGTAGAAGGTGGTAAGCTCGTAAGGGTTGTTGTACGGCCCGTGGGTCAGGTACAGTACGTCCTCTAGCTCACCAAAATCGCTGTCTTTGTTGGTAAAAACTTCCACCATTGCTTTTTGCATGGGGAAATCCAGTACACTGATGCCGCCGTTTTTTGGCAGCGTATGCTGAGCGATAAAGTTTGCGTCATATTGAAAGCTTTCTCCAAACATGTAAAAGCCTGGATGTGCTGAGCGAATTCGATCAGACATTTCCCGCCAAAAGCTGTGCTTCACGTGCCGAATGGTATCGATGCGAAATGCATCAGCCCCTTGATCAATCCAATAAAGATAACTGTTTATCAGATAATCTTGTACATCAGGATTATCCTCATTCAGGTTAGACAACTGGGCAAGATCAGGAAAATCATGGAAGAATGACTGCAACGGCTTTGAGGTGTCTAACTCTTCAGGAGGCAAGTTTTTATGATCCGCTACCAGCTTACCCTGCGCATCGTATAACTCTCCAAACCCAGGTTGGTCAACGGGCATTGTGAAGCTGGGAGAGCCATGATTGGCGACAATATCAAAAACCGTTTTAAGGCCGTGATTCTGTCGCATGCTTGTGGTGTAGTCTTTAAACGATAAATCTTCGCTGACAAGATGTTCGTCAGCTTGATAAAAGTTGGTCGCCCAATAGCCGTGATAACCGGTTTTGCCGCCGTCTTTAAACTGCCCGCCGTATTCGATGGGTTCGCCGCCAGTGAAGGCTTGATCAGGATTATCAACAACCGGCGTCAACCACACCGCAGTAAAACCCATGTTTTTGATATAGTCAGCGTTATTTAGCACGCCTTTCAAATCGCCGCCCATATATCCAACATTCGCCGACTTGCCATCCGGCCCCTGTAGTTCTAGCTGCCATGTGGGATGCTCCCCACCCTGATCTGGGTAATTGTTCTGCGAGTCGCCATCGACAAATCTGTCGGTCATGACAAAATAAATGGCTTGGGCGGTGAACGGTTCTTTGGTTCCATAAAATGCTTGTGATGCAGTTGTCACAGAAGTCCGGTCTGTACCAGCGCAACCGCTGATTACGCTGGCGATGATTGCAGGCAGCAACGCATATTTTGGCAAATTCATAATTATTCCTTCTATTCCACGACAGGTGGCGGCAAGTGATCAGGTTCTTTAACAAAAAATACAGCTATCGCGCCCACTATCATGGACAATCCCGCCACCACAATGATGTACTTAGCTTCATTATCAAAAACCGTACTTAGGATGAGGCCAGAGAATAATCCGGCAATTATCTGAGGAATGGCCACGGTGAAGTTAAAAATTCCCATGTAAACCCCGGTCTTATTTGGTGGGAGTGCTCCAGCGAGCATTGCATAAGGCATTGCCAAAATGGCCGCCCAAGCGATCCCTACCCCTAACATTGGCAACAGTAAGTTGACAGCGCCTGCAGGTACAGTGACTTGTGTAATAAGTAAATTGACATCCACCGGAGTAAGATCTTGAAAGAACATGAAGCTGATATAACTCATTCCGCCTAGTGCCAGTGATAGCGAGTAAATCAGTTTACGTCCGAAGCGATCTGCCAGTTTTGCCAGAAAGACCGAGAAGATAGCGGCAAATACGGAATAAGCGGCAAACAGAATACCAACCCAATCTCCCGCGGCGCCTTTAGCGGCGATTATATTTTCTGGCACAGCTGCAACGGTAGCAATATAAGCAGGATCAAACCATTTTTTGTCTACATTCCAAATATGCTGGGTAATGGCTGGCATGGTGTACACCCACATTATAAATAGTGCAAACCAGGAAAAAAACTGTACCACAGCCAGTTGCGCCATGGTTTTGGGCATGGTGGTAATGAGATTGAAAAACGCCTTAAGACGCTGACTCGGGCTTAACTTTTGACCGTGTTCCTGCTCAACAGTTTCTGCATCTACACCTTTATAATGGTAGTATTCTTTGGGCGAATATTCTCGAGTCCGTATTACTGTCCAGATAACCGAGCCTAACAGTACCGTCGCCCCCAGATAAAAAGCCCATACTACTGACGGCGCGACTTCGCCGACCCGTGCAGTATTGTCCAGCCCCACCACATTGGTTAACACAAACGGCAAAATAGAACCAATGACAGCACCAATGTTAATCAGCAGCGCTTGCACCGAATAGCCGATATTCCGTTGAGATGGCGGTACCATATCCGAGACCAGAGAGCGAAACGGCTGAAAACACACATTGAACGATGCGTCCATCAGCGCCAGCATTAGCGCACCGAAAAGCATAGGAACCATAAATGCAACAAATAAAGGCGCATTTGGCATCAGTAACATGCCGATTGCGGCGGCAACCGCTCCTACTAAAATAAAGGGCCGCCGGCGACCAAGGCGATTCCAGGTTCGGTCCGAAGCCGACCCAACAATTGGCTGAACAATTAGGCCCATAACCGGCGCTACCAGCCAAAACAGTGATAAAGAATGTAGGTCGGCGCCGAGATCTGAAAGTATTCGGCTGACATTGGCGTTTTGCAGAGCAAACCCGAACTGCACGCCCAAAAACCCGAAACTGACATTCCAGATTTGCCAAAAGCTTAACTTTGGTTGTTGTGTTTGCATAAAAATCTCTTAGTTATTGTTGTTCTTTACTGCCGGCAAAACACCTTACTGCAGAATCCAAACCGTTGCACTGTTAGCAGGAACTGGCAACGTATTCTCAAGCGCTCGCGATTGTTGAGAATCCAGTTTTTTGGCAATCGCAAACGGCGCCAGATGCGAGGCAAACCTCTTAAGCTTAAGGTTAATGTCTTTCGCCTGTTTGTTGATCACGACGAGCACTGCTTCATTGATATCATCTTGATGACGCAGATAAACATACACACCATCCACAGGCGCAAAATGGGTAAGTCTTCCCGTCGCCACTACCGGATGGTTTTGACGTAAGTGCAGCAGTGAACGAACACGCTGCTGTGCTTGACGCTGGTGGTCGCTTAAACCTTCTCCAGTAAATGCATTTACTTTATCTCCTTTCCAACCTCCCGGAAAATCGCTGCGAATGATGCCATGATCTTCTGTACCTGCATTTCCCATTAAAATTTCTGTTCCGTAGAAAATTTGCGGAATCCCACGTGTGGTGAGCACATAGGTCATTGCCATATCCCAAAGCGCCTGACTTTCATCCAACTGGGTAAAAATCCGGCTCATATCGTGATTGTCGGCAAACACCACGAGATTATACGGGTCGCCGTAAATAAAATCGCTGGTCAAAATATCGTAAAGCGACTTCAATCCTGTTTCCCAGCTTTCTTTTTCTTTCAGCGCCGGTGCAATCTGTGCCTGTAATGGAAAATCCATTACACTGGGAAGATAGCTTTTATAATCATCGTATCTGTTTGTTCCCCGCTGCCAGTAAGAGGTAATCAGCGGATTGGTAGACCATTCCTCCCCGACAATATTGAAGTCAGGATATTCCTGCATTAGTCGGCGGGTCCACTCAGATAAAAAAGCACGATCGGAATAGGAATAGGTATCTACGCGAATTCCGCTTAAGTCAGCATATTCTACCCACCAGATCGCGTTTTGAATTAAATAGGTAGCAAGGAAACGGTTTTGCTGATTGAGATCCGGCATTGAGGGAACAAACCAGCCATCGCTGAAAGCTTGTTGATCTTCTTTAACGCCATGGGGATCATGTAGCGATTCTCGCTGATGAGTTGTCGGTGTAAACTCGCCCCGATTATGGATCCAGTCTTTTGACGGTGCATCAGTCATCCAGCTATGACTACTGCCTATGTGATTAAGTACCATATCCATGATAACGCCAATCCCTTTATCCCGTGCTTTGGCGCTGAGGGTTTTATACAACTCGTTGGTACCGTAGCGAGGATCGAGTTGATAATAATCGGTGATGGCGTAACCGTGGTATGAATAGCTGTCCATCGCATTTTCCAGTAGCGGCATCGTCCAGATCTGCGTAAATCCCATTTCCTTCAAATAATCAAGATGATCGATGATCCCCTGAACGTCGCCACCGTGACGTCCACCCGGCGTGGTGCGGTCTAACCTTTCGGTATAGCCTTGGACGTTATCGTTTCTGGTATCGCCATTGGCAAACCTGTCGGGAGTGAGAAGATAAATGGCATCTTTTGATGAAAACCCCTGCCGCTGTGCAGAATTTTTCCTGCGGCTGGCCAGTTCATATTCAACAGTGGTAACAGTGTGACCCTCTTTGATAAATTCCAAAGTAAGCTGGCCAGCGGCTGCATCTTCTATGACTAAATCAATAAACAGATAATTGGGGCTATCCAGAGAACTTACTTTCTTTATGGTTACCCCTGGGTAATCAGTACTTACCTTACTGTGAGCGATGTTGGGTTCATACACCATTAACTGTAGCTCGGAAGACTCCATCCCCACCCACCAGTTCGGCGGCGACACCACAGCGGCGTTGCTGATACCAGACCACAGTGCGAAGGAAAGACATAAAGATATTACTGTTTTCAGATTAGGCATCACATCACTTATTTCGGCTGTTAACAGGACGTTAAGATAATGAGTGATAGTACCCCTTCGCCCCGTCCAGACCAAACGAATGCATACGTATTCAGCGTACACAATAAACGTAAAAGGTACTGGATGATGAGTATTTGTACAATGGAGGAGAAACCATGCAGCTTATGCCGTCAAAACCCGTTTTTAGGTTACACGTAACCAGCCCTCAGCTTTTCTGAGCATAAGCTGAGGAACCTTTGCACAGGCGCGCATTTTTTATTCTGGTGTATGGTTATACGAATGCGCATTAATGTGAATTAGCATCATTCAAGCTCATAAACTTTTGACTCCAGGGGCGCAAGATCAACATTCAAGCTGGCTTTACCGTCTTTCACAGTAAGTGAATTGGTTTGACCCGTTAATAAATCTTTCACCATAATTGAGCTTTCAAGATTCCACGCAGTAACAAGAGACGCCGGTAACGTAACAGAAATTGAGGTGTCACTTGTGGAATCGAAATGACTAATGACAATGAGCCTGGAGTTGTCTTTGTAACGAGCAAACGCAAGCTGTTTCTCACTATACGCACTGCCATTCCCCAGGCTAGTGGTGTGTAAACTGGTGTAATCACCGGCCATGGCTTTGTGAAAAGCTGCTATACCCATGACTTTTTCGTAATATGCCCGCAGCGCTTTTTCTTTGTCGGTGGATTGACCGCCATCGAACTTGCCGTTGTTCATCCAACGTTGATGGGCAGGTACTCCGGCATAATCAAATATAGTCGTTCGCGAAGGATCGCCGAATCCCATATCCTCACTGCCGTCCTCTCCTACGTCCTGTCCAAAATAAAGCATCATTGGTGAGCGGCTTATCAGCGCCGACACAACAAGAGCCGGTTTGCCTTTCACCGCGTTTCCGGCAAACTGCGGGCTGGCAATGCGTTGTTCATCGTGGTTTTCAAGAAAATGCAGCATATGGCTTTCGATATCTTGCATATCCTCCTGCACACTTTCTAATGCAGAGGTATCGCCGCTGTTTTGCATAACTGCTTTCAACGAATCATAAAACGCAACCTTGTCGTACAGATAGTCCATTTTGCCGAGCTGAATATAATCGCGGTAAAGCTCAGGTTGGTAGACTTCTGCTAACAAGAAAGCGCTGGGATTTTCCATTTTAATTGAGGAATTTAAAAAAGACCAAAACTCTACCGGTACCATTTCTGCCATATCGTAGCGGAAACCGTCGACGCCTTTGCGAAGCCAGAAATGCGCGATATTGCGAAATTTGTACCATGAGTCGGGCAACGACTGCTTCGCCCAGAACTCGGCGTGGGCCGCGTAGTCTTTTGTCCGGTAGGAGTCAGGTAATACCGGAAAATCGTAGCTGCCATCCGGCTTAACCCCATAATTTACTTTGACAGTCTCATACCAGTCGTTAACATCGGGCTGAGCGGTGCGAGCGCCGTTACCAGTCCATTTGGCTGGACTTTCATTAAATTTTCCGTCGGCTAGCGGGTGTGGTTCGCCTCCTAAAGGCAATGTTGATGCGCCCGTTTGCGGAACGACGAAATCTTTTCCCACCACGTAATAGAAGTTGTTATCTCTTGCATATTCAACATTGGTGTTATCTTGCGCGCCAAAGTTTGCCACACCTTCTGGTAAGTTCATGGATTCATATTGTCGGGCAACGTGATTGGGGACAATATCTATAATGACTTTCATACCATGGGCATGAGTGCGACTAATAAGCGCTTCAAACTCAGCCAGTCTGTTAGCAGGGTCTTCGGCTAAGTCAGGGTCAACATTGTAGTAATCTTTTACCGCGTATGGAGAACCAGCACGTCCTTTAACGACGTCAGGATCATCGCTGGAAATACCGAATTGGGAATAGTCCGCTACTACTGCATGATGAGGGACGCCAGTAAACCAAATGTGAGAGGTGCCTAGCTTTTTAATGTCAGCCAGAGCCTTATCGGTAAAATCGTTGAATTTACCTACCCCGTTTTCTTCACGGGTGCCCCAGGGTCTGTTAGTTGTATTGGTATTACCATAAAGGCGGGTAAAAACCTGATAGACCACAGGTTTAGTATGAACCACGGAGCTAAGGTCGTCGCCATAAGCGTTTGAAGTTGACATGTCGACTCCGGGAGCATTTTCGTTTGCCATCGGAGTACATGCTCCGAGCAACGACATAAGCAATGTACAGATCACCCCTTTCGGCAGGGATTTTTCAGCGGGACAGTACATGAATAACTTCCTATGATAACGGTTATCCTAGAATAACCGTTAAAGGAATGTTAACCACCTATATGCATACGTATTCAAATGTAAAATTAGTAGAATTACGCTGCACGGCGTTGTTTGCCATCCTTTTGTGTAAGTGAAGACGGTTGGTGACGAAAAATTGCGCCAAAGTTGGGAATTTCTTCCAACTCCTGCATAATCTTACGCTGAAAACGTTGTAATGCAGGGGAAATCTGCTGCATAAATTCTTCAGGAGATAACTGATACGCCGCCCGCTGACCATGATATTCAATTTCATGCCCTAGCTGCTGGAAATTGATCCCCAGCATCTTCAAACCGCGAGCAAGCTTTGGTTCCATCATTACATAAACATTTTCGATGTCCCGAAGCACACATATGCTGGCAGCAAAAAAGTAAAGTGCCAGCGATAAATATGGGAAATTTCTTCCAGGTTCGGATTTACGAAAGCCCTTATGTAAGGACTTACCGGTAACAGGAGATAAAGAATTATCTGATTGGCGGCGACGGAAGCGTTTGGGGATTGCTAAGCGAGAAATTTCGCAGATGGTTTGTCTTGGATACCGCTGGGGACTATGATCGTCAATTCGTATGGCTTCTGGACAATTATGCTCCAGTGGTAGAACCTGGCCCGGATGCTGGGGCATTACCAGCCTTACTGTTCCCGCACAATCTCCGGTGGCTTTGTGCTTGATGTAACAGCTAAGCGCATATTCATCAAACTCGTCATACTCCATTTTTGTCTTATTTTGTTGCTCAAAACCCAGTTCTTCACAATAAACCTGATGTCGCGTACGAAAACACACACGCTGCTCATCCTCTTCGTGAGCAACAACTAAGGTAAAGTGTTCAAAAAAATGACTGGCCGCCGCATCAATGGCTTTGTTGACTTTCCGACGGATCACAGGACGAAGCACCTGTTTGATACCCGGAACTTGATGCACTTTTTTAAAAGCGTTTAACAAGCGACGTTTCACTCTGACTCCCGTTTATTTTGGTCTATCGGATTAAGTTGAGTCTTCTTTGAATCGCTTCCGTGCCAGCCCTTAGTTTCAGATCCACGCCAGATCGAGCTTAAGGGCAGTACACTGCCTGATCACCCTATTAAAGTAAATAGTAAAACGTATTTTATATTCAGTTAATTAGATGGATATAACTATTTATAATCGTTATTTTCAGGCGGGAAATGATTCCGCTCTGGCCAGCATAATCAACAATCGGGCCAGCTTGAGCATTCTTATTAATAATAGGTAATTTACCAGGAGGATAAATGGAGTTTACGCGATAGAAGCAGAGCCATAGGCCGCGCCGGACGGGTGCTGCTAATTTATCGATTACGCGAGACTTTTATTTTTAGATCAAAACGCCACTTGTGTTCGCAGCCCGTCTTTCCGTTCCCTGCCCTTTCTAAACGTATCTCTTTGGCAACACCCTGTACATATTTTTACACTTTAGGGACGCTTGGGGGCGAATTTTAGCCTGTTGTTCTTATCGCGACTGGCTTTGATAAGCTCGTCGCTGGCGTCATAGTCACTTTTGGCAAGACGATCATAAAGTACAACATTTACTGTCGCCGCTAGATTCATACAGCCTTGCGTCGGAACGTACACTACGTCATCACACTGCTGCAGAACGCCTTTGGGTATAGAGCCATCTTCAGGACCAAAGATATAATATGCATTCAGGGGATGATTATATTCGGGTAGTGGTGTAGCTCCTTCGGCAAGTTCAACCGCGATGACTTTCGCGCCCGGCTGTTTACCTTCAAGAATGAAACCCACCCCTTGAGCGGGGATAGTTTTATGCACCGCTTTGGTATCAGCGTTAAATGCTTTTGCTCTGGTATATCTTTCACCGGTATAAAAAATCCTGCTGGCACCGTAACAACCTGCCGCTCGTAGCACCGCTCCTACATTGGTCGCTGACTTTGGGTTGATCAAACCGATACTTACATGTTGTTGATTCAAAAGATTACCAGTAAAAATAAAAGAAACGAATTATGGCAAAACCAGCGTGTAAAGTCAGCTTCCTTCGTTGCCAGTACGCCAGTTTATTCAGCATTTATCTAAGATAATAGAATCCGGTAGCTCCGATGCAAAACCAGAAAATGATGGATGGATAGTGGTTTAATAAAACAACAAATGTGCGCATGTTTTGAAGGAGTTATGATGACTTACCGCCCAAGTATCTCTGGTGTTACCTTTCGCCGACACTTATTAAAAGGTTGATACGGTACAGCCTCTCTAGATTTACAGAACAAAGCCGGTGAGAAATTCCCGGCCCCGATGCCAACAAATGACAAGTATTATGTAAGAATGAAAGCATTTACATTAGCGGATACAAGGTCGGCTAACTCATGCTTCATAATTAACTCGCACGCTCCGGCAATGTCTGGCGCAAAATAGCGGTCTTTGTCATAAAAAGGCACGACTTGACGTAAGAGCTGATGAACTGCCGAAAGCGGCTGACTGGTAGTGAGTGGAGCACGAAAATCCACTCCTTGCGCGGCGGCGAGCCACTCAATGGCTAAAATGCCAGCGACATTCTCATAAATGTCTTTCAGTCTGCGCCCTGCAAAGGTTGCCATAGAAACGTGATCTTCCTGATTGGCAGAAGTGGGAAGCGAATCAATACTTGCCGGATGGGCCAACGTTTTATTTTCGCTAGCCAACGCGGCACAGGTGACCTGCGCAATCATAAACCCTGAGTTCACACCTCCGTTCTCAACCAAAAATGGCGGCAAACCGCTCAGGCTTGAATCAATTAGCAGTGCCATGCGCCGTTCAGCAAGAGCACCAATTTCAGATAGCGCTATCGCCAGCATATCCGCGGCCATTGCAATAGCCTCAGCGTGAAAGTTGCCGCCGGAGAGAATGTCGTTACTGTCGGCGAAAACCAGTGGATTGTCTGACACGCCGTTGGCCTCTGTCACCAATGTTTGCGCCGCATAACGCATTTGTTGCAAACAAGCTCCCATTACCTGTGGCTGACATCTGAGTGAATAAGGATCTTGTACCTTGGCACAGCCTTCATGGGAGCGACCTATTTCGGATTCACCCAACAACGCGCGAAATATGCTTGCCACATCCCGCTGGGCCTGATGACCTCGCACTTCATGAATACGATCGTCAAACGGTACGCGCGACCCTAATGCGGCTTCAACACTCATTGCCCCAATTGCCATGCTGCTCAGCAGTGCATTCTCCGCGAAAAATAAACCTTCTAACGTAAACGCAGTCGATGCCTGAGTACCATTAAGTAATGCCAGACCTTCCTTGGGTGCTAACGCGATGGGCGTTAAACCAGCGGCCTGCAACCCTTTAGCGGCAGGCTGTCTCTTGCCATTAAGAATTACTTCCCCTTCACCTAATAACACCGCACTCATATGGGCAAGAGGAGCAAGATCACCCGAAGCGCCCACAGAACCTTTTTGTGGAATTGCTGGCCAAACCTGGTGATTGTAGAGGGTAATTAGTGCTTCGATGACTTCACGGCGAATACCGGAAAAACCGCGAGCCAGCGAGTTAATTTTTAACAGCATCAGCAAACGCACCGTTGAGGTCTGCATAATCTGTCCGATACCCGCAGCATGAGACAGCACAATACTTCGCTGTAGCAGCTCTAGCTCATCTTCGGCGATTCGTGTATTCGCAAGTAAACCAAAGCCTGTGTTGATACCATAAACGGTGCGGCCTTCCTTCAGAACATCTTTGACAGTCTGTTCGGCAGCGTCAATACCGGCGTGGGCAGATTGAGCCAGTTTGAGCGGCGAATGGGTGCGAAAACATTGTCTACAGTCATCCAACGAGAGCGTGCCGGGATGCAATTCGAAAAAGTTGTCCATCATAATTTACTCCTTGTCCATCATCGGCAAATCCAGACCGTGCTCAGAAGCGCACTTTCTCGCAATCTCATAGCCGGCATCAGCATGGCGCATAACGCCAGAAGCCGGATCGTTATGCAGTACCCTGGCAAGACGCTTATCGGCATCGGTGGTGCCATCACACACAATTACGACACCGGAATGCTGGCTAAAGCCCATGCCCACGCCACCGCCGTGATGAAGGCTCACCCAGGTAGCACCACCTGCGGTGTTTAGCATTGCGTTAAGTAACGGCCAATCGGATACTGCATCAGAACCGTCTTTCATGGCTTCAGTCTCACGGTTTGGAGAAGCAACAGATCCGGAATCAAGATGATCGCGCCCAATCACCACCGGTGCTTTTAGTTCGCCATTTCTCACCATCTCATTAAATGCCAATCCTAACTTTTGACGTTCTCCTAACCCTACCCAGCAAATACGAGCTGGTAGCCCCTGAAACTGAATTCGCTCTCGAGCCATATCCAGCCAGTTGTGCAAATGAGGATTATCAGGAATCAATTCTTTGACTTTTTGATCGGTTTTGTAGATATCTTCTGGATCGCCAGATAACGCCACCCAGCGGAAGGGACCGATGCCTTGACAAAACAGCGGCCGAATATAGGCGGGAACAAAGCCCGGAAAATCGAACGCATTTTGGACGCCCGCCTCCATTGCCATCTGGCGGATATTATTGCCGTAGTCTACTGTGGCCGCACCTTTGCGCTGAAACTCAAGCATTGCCGAGACTTGCAGCGCCATAGATGCTTTCGCCGCTTTCACCACCTGCGCTTCGTCGGCCTGGCGGCGGGCGCTTGCCTCTTCCAATGTCCAACCTTTGGGTAGATAACCGTTTAAGGGATCGTGTGCGCTGGTCTGATCGGTCACAACATCGGGTACTACTCTTTTTCTTAAAAGCGCTGGAAACACCTCTGCCGCGTTGCCCAATAATCCTACTGATACCGCCGTGCCTGCTTTTTTAGCCGCGTTAATCATAGCCAAAGCTTCATCAATGGTGGTGGCCTTTCTATCGAGGTATCCGGTTTTCAGTCGTAAATCTATTCGGCTCTCGTCTACCTCGACGGCAATCATCGAAAATCCTGCCATCGTGGCGGCCAACGGTTGAGCTCCGCCCATGCCTCCCAGTCCACCGGTTAATATCCAGCGGCCTTCAGCTTTGCCCTCAAAATGGGCTTTGGCAATGCTGACAAAGGTTTCATAAGTACCTTGAACAATTCCCTGCGAGCCAATATAGATCCAAGAACCCGCTGTCATCTGCCCGTACATCATCAAGCCTTTTCTGTCCAGCTCGTTAAAGTGCTGCCAGTTAGCCCAGTGGGGAACCAAATTAGAATTAGCAATCAATACACGAGGGGCGTTCTTATGGGTGGGAAATACGCCAACTGGCTTACCGGATTGCACCAACAAGGTTTCATCATCATTAAGCCGCTTTAGCACTTCGATTATTTTATCGTAGGCTTCCCAGTTTCTAGCGGCGCGCCCTATTCCACCGTAGACGACTAACGATTGCGGATGTTCAGCAACGTCTGGATCCAGGTTGTTCATCAGCATGCGAAGCGGCGCTTCGGTAAGCCAGCTTTTCGCGCTGAGTTCGGTGCCGCGAGGGGCAGAAATAACGCGTGTAGGGTCGTTTCTTATCATTTTTTTAACTCCTTAACGGGGGCATCAAATTGCAGATGGCCGCCCAGTCGATAGCGATTGCCGGGGTGAGTCAGTAAAGCAAAACTGACTATTCCCCGTGCAGAATAGGTGCGTCTGGTAATGCGCAGACAAGGCTGTTGAAGAGGAATTTCCAGTACGTCTGCGTCTGTATCTGAGGGAAGCATTGCTTCAACAATATGGTCCGCTTCAGTCAGAGGAGCGACGAGATTAAGATACTCATTGGCTGTAACTTTGTTGAAATCCTGCTGGAGATAGTCGGGCGCCCACACTGGGCTGACGAGCCTTTCTTCAAGTTGCACCGCCACCTGATTCTCATAATGCACCACCCGCGTGAAATAAAGCTCAGCCCCCGGCGCGACCCCTAACCATTTGCTTTGTTGCTCGCTGGCAAAAATTTTATCTTTAACTAGTAAACGTGCCTGGTACTGGTGACCGCGGGATCGAATCTCTTCTTGAACACCGACAATTTTCAGCATAGAGCTCATCGGACGGCTATCCGACACAAATGTACCCAGCCCTTGCGAACGCGCAAGAATTCCTTCTTCAACCAGTTCAGTCATTGCCCTGCGGGCTGTCATGCGACTGACCTTATAACGCAACGCCAGCTGGTTCTCGGAATCAATTTGATCGCCCGGCTGCAGTTCTCCGGATTCAATAGCATCGAGCAATGCAGATTTAATCGTGATGTAACGCGGAAGCATTAATGTATTCCTTTGGGCAGAATACGGCACACTTTACTGCAAGCCACTTGTATATACAAGTATGCACAAGTAGACTGTAAATCCATAATCCTACGAAGGAATCACATGGCGTCGACACTACTAACAAATATTCGTATTGCATCAATGACTGAAAACGGTAACCCCTTCGGCGAATTGGACGCGTCCTCACTGCGTATGGCTGACGGTAAAATCACCGAACTCGGCAATTCTCTTAAACCTAAAGCAGCAGATACTGTTGTGGATGGAAAAGGCGCCTGGTGTCTTCCCGGCTTCGTTGATTGCCACACCCATCTGGTCTACGGCGGCAGTCGGGCAAATGAATTTTCCCAGCGACTGGCGGGGGTGAGCTATGAAACCATCAGCCAACAGGGCGGTGGCATAAAAAGTACAGTAAGAGCTACCCGGGATGCCAGTGAGTCGCAGCTTTTCGAGACTGCCATGCGCAGAGGCCGGCGGCTTGTCGAAGAAGGCGTCACTACCATGGAGATTAAATCGGGCTACGGATTGGATCTTCAAAATGAGTGCCGCATGCTAGACATTGCACAGCGAGTAGCAGACGCGCTGGGGATCCATGTTCAGCGTACTTTTTTAGGCGCCCACGCGTTGCCTCCCGATTCCTCTCTTTCTGCTGATGAATACATTGACCTTGTTTGCGAGGAAATGCTGCCTTTCGTAACGAAGAACAATTTAGCTGATGCGGTAGATGTCTTTTGTGAGTCTGTTGGGTTTACGCTTGCTCAGACAGAACGAGTATTTAAGGTAGCTAAAGACTGTGGGCTGAAAATAAAAGCGCATGTCGAACAGCTGTCTGACAGTAAAGGGGCATTATTGGCCGCGCGATATGGAGCGGTCTCTGTTGATCATGTTGAATATCTTGCGCCCGGTGATGTCCCTGCGCTGGCAAAGGCTGGAACGGTAGCGGTGCTGTTGCCAGGCGCGTTCTACTATTTAAAAGAAAAACAGCTTCCTCCCGTGCAAGCGTTGCGGGATCATAACGTCCCCCTGGCAGTCTCGACCGATATTAATCCCGGCACCTCGCCGATTGCGTCGCTGCTGACATGTGCAAACATGTCCAGCGTATTGTTTGGCTTAACGACAGAAGAAGCACTAAAAGGAATTACCGTTAATGCTGCAAAAGCGCTGAGCCTGTTTAATAAAGGCACAATCGCCAAAGGCGCTGACGCCGATCTGTGTTTGTGGCAAATAAGTTCACCAGATGAGCTGATATACGAAATCAACGGTTTTCGCCCTTACGCGAAATGGATAGGAGGTAAACTGCATGGAAAATCTTAACCCCTGGACGGGAAGAATTGACGCAGAGGACGGAGAGCGTGGCCATCGCTGGCATCAGGTTGTGCAATGTCAGCACATTGATGAGTTGCCAGAACATGAAAAAGCGTTAGTTCTCGTTGGTTATCCTAATGATAGTGGAGTAGCCGCCAATAAGGGCAGAACTGGCGCGGCGGAAGGACCAAATGCATTGCGCCATGCGTTAGCCAATCTTCCATGGTGCAAAGAAGGGTCTCTTTACGATGTCGGCGACTCAACAATTTTTGATGTGCTGGATGACACACAGTGCAGTTATGCTAGCTTAGTAAGTTGTGCGCTTAAAAAGAAGGCGAAGGTGATTGGGCTAGGAGGCGGCCATGATATCGCTTGGGCAGCCTTTCAAGGGCTTGCCGCTGCTCTTCCTCAGGGTACAAATATCGGGATTATTAATATAGATGCTCACCTGGATTTACGCAAACCTTCACCGGCTGGAACATCCGGCACACCTTTTAGACAAATTTCAGAATGGTGCCACCAGCAAAAAATGCCCTTTCACTATGCCTGCTTTGGGGTTTCTAAAGCTGCGAATACTTCCGCTTTATTTGATTATGCCAAGGAATCCAACACCCGCTTACTACTCGATTACGAATTTAATATTGAATCAGCCATTGCCACTGTCACTCCATTTTTAGAATCTATCGATTCCCTTTACGTAACCGTATGTATGGATGCATTTTCTTCTTCAGTCGCCCCTGGCGTTAGCGCCCCTGCGGCCTTAGGGATTCCACCGATAGCGGTAATTCAGTTTCTGCAATGGCTTGGCAAGCAACAAAGCCCGCTAAGCTTTCGATGGCATTACAGCGATATCGCTGAATTAAACCCCACTTATGACGCCGAGATGAAAACTGCTCGGCTAGCCGCACGTCTCGTTTTTGAACTTACTGACGCCATGGGATAAAACTATACAACCTTCACACGCCAATTAAATACACATTGAATTAACAATATATTGACGTTTCTTTTTCATATAGTTAAATTGTAAACGCGAGCATTGGTAGGTGAAAGTAAATCGCTCTCTCTCACCCCAAAATGTAAGCGCTACCATTTAATAAAAAATAATCGCGTAGTTAATTTTAATTTGGTTTGTTTGTTGGAGATACACATGAAAAAAACACTACTAGGATCACTCATAACACTGGCGTTTTGTAGCGCATCTGGCACTGCTGCAATGATAGAAAACGGAGATTTCAGCACCTGCGATCTCACCAGTTGGCAAACAGATAGCGATGGCGCCGCAGGCAACCCAGCAGATTTTACTGTGACTGGCGCAGCACCCAACTGTGCAGCAAACATCTACATTGATAACACCGATGCCATGGCGAATACTCTCTATCAAAACCTGGATCTCACCGCTTCCGCAGATTCGCAACTATGGCTGAATTATGATTTTAGCGTAAACAGCGAATTAACCGATCAGGCACCACTGACCGCGGATTATTTTGCCGTATATCTAAATGATGGTAGCGGCATGACCTACGACTATACCGGTAACCTTGGCACGTTTTTCGGCGCGCCTGATATCAACGGCGAAGCTAGCTACACCGGAGCATTTCTTCTTGACGACAGTTTTAAAAACCAAACAGGTTGGAGCATTGAATTTCAACTGTTAAGTAACGTTGATATGTCACCAGCGTGGATGACGATTAATTCTGTAAGTCTTAATGAAGTGACTGCCGACGTCTCTGCACCCGCCACCTTCTCTATTGCCAGTTTGGGCTTATTCCTGCTTGGCGCAAGAAGAATGAACAGAAGTAGCAAAGCTGGAGTTGCATAATGAAAAATTCGCTCTCTCTACTCATTAGCAGTTTGCTTATGGGGGGAATGTCTGCTCCCGCATTGGCTGATTGGACTGATGTTGAAGCCCCGCTTACCATTTCACAAGCAAGACAGACGTTTGATCGCGTTAACAAAGCGTATGTGGTTAACGTGACCATTACCAACCAAAGCGATATGTCAATCAGCGGGCCAATGAGACTGTTAATTGCTAACAGCTCACTAGATGTTGTTCAAATGTCTGGCGAAACTGAAGATGGTGTTCCCTTCATCGATGTTTCTACCGACTCGCTGGCGTCGGGTAGCGCTATGACTGTACCTGTTCGATTTGAATTTGCGCGGGGAAACATTACTTTCGATGCGCAGCTACAACAGGATAGCGAGCAAGAAAACAACTGGGTAATGGTGTGGCAGGACGAGTTCGATGGCGACGAGATAGACTCGTCAAAATGGAGTTTTGAAGAAAATTGCTGGGGCGGCGGCAACGGTGAACAACAGTGTTACACTAACCGCGAGGATAACGCCTATGTAGATAATGGCGTTCTTACGATTATTGCAAAGAAGGAAACCTTTATTGGCCCTGATAATCCTGATGGGAATACGGATAGTCTTGCTACCCTACCCTATACATCGGCTCGGCTTCGCACGATTAATAAAGGCGACTGGACCTACGGCCGCTTTGAAATAAAAGCGAAGCTGCCGTCCGGTCAAGGAACCTGGCCCGCTATCTGGATGCTTCCCACCGACTACGTTTATGGCCCATGGGCAGCATCGGGTGAAATCGACATTATGGAGGCGGTAAACTTAAAGGCCGCTTCTGATGATCCCACCGCCAACGGCGCGCCAGAAGATCGTACCTACGGCACCTTGCATTTCGGCCGCATTTGGCCAGGAAATGTGAGCTCAGGCGCGCCTTACCGTTTACCTGATAATGCCAATCCTGCTGATGGTTTTCACGAATACGCTATTGAGTGGGAAGACGGCGAAATCCGCTGGTACGTTGATGATGTGCATTTTGCAACGCAAACGCAAGAAGGATGGTACGCGCAATATCAGGATGAAAACGGCCAATGGCAGACTGCACAAGGTAGTGCTCCCTTTAACGAGCGTTTCCACTTGTTGTTGAACGTTGCCGTGGGCGGCGCTTGGGCAGGTAATACTAATGAAACAGGCATTGATGACACAGTCTTCCCCCAAACGATGGAAGTCGATTACGTGCGGGTGTACGAATGCTCTGTTAATCCTTCCACCGGTGAAGGTTGTGCGTCGATAAACCCTGATGCGACGCAAGTGCCAGGTGTCCCAACACCTGAAATTATTGATCCTGTTGAAAACTTAGGTGCAGGCCCGGTATTTAACATCTACCTGAACAGCTTGTTAGAAGGTATGTCCATCGGCAGTTATAATCCTAACGGCAGTGTTGCGATTGAAACGGTTGAAGACGGTGAACATGGCAATGTACTGCAAATCACCCAAACAGGCGACACAGGCAACATGTATGTGAATACTGACCCGGCCATCAGCCTTACCCATTTTGCCGAATACGGCGAACTGGTTTTTGACGTAAGAGTCATAAACAATGATGCGGATTCAAGTCTGTTGGTAAAAATGGATAGCGGATGGCCTGCAGTCAGCGATACCACCGTTCCTTTACCGGCTGTTGGCGAATGGCAGGAAATTCATATTTCTGTTGCCGATTTACTCGCACAAGGAAACCGTTTTGCGCCGGGTAACTTCGCTAACGTGGATGCTCTGGTTAATCCTTTTGTGGTAGAAACCACTGGCCCCATGACTTATGCCTTGGATAACATTCGTTTCCAGTACAGTCTTGACGGCGTGGCTACTGCGGTTATCTTCGATGACGTAGATCATCCTCCGTTTGGCATTAACAAATACGTTGCAAGCGGCACAGTTGATATTGAACAGGTTGTTAGTAGCGACGGTGACCATGGCGAAGTGAAACAGGTAACCTTCAATACCAACGAATCTGTGGTGTATTTTCAGACGCAGGTAGGCACTGACAATCAGCCGGCGAAACTGGATGTCAGTAATTTCGACACCATTGATTTTGATCTTTTAGTGCTGAATGACGATCGTGCAGAAAGAACCTTTAATGTCAAAATGGAATGTGGAAACCCCTGCGGTTCTGGTGATTTTCCTATTGAAGCTCCAGCGATCGGGGAATGGAAACATTACTCTATTCCTATCGCTGATCTGGTTACTCATCCAGGTTCTTCTTTGGACTTAACTCAGGTTGATACGCCTTTAGTGGTTTTTCCTGCTTGGGGAAATCAGCAAGGCGTGGTAATGCAAATAGACAACGTAAAACTTGTCGGCGATGGTGATGATTCGAACAATACGCCTATCAACGTCACTGTCTCAGATACCTTTCCTATCTTTGACGATGGCTTTACCGAAGGATGGAGCCTGTGGGATTGTTGCGCCAATGCTGCAATTTCCGTTGTACAAGACGCTGAGCGTGGTCCCGTTGCTAACGTAGATTTTTTTGGACCTGCGCCCACTGTCTCAGGACTTAGCGCCACATTGCCGCACGATTTGACAGCGGTTTTTGAAGGGACCCTGGAGTTTGACATGAAGCTTGTGTCACCATCCAATGATCCGGGCGCACTGCTGCTTATGAAGGTAGAAGGTGCTGATGGTAGCTTTGCGCAACTTGAGTTAGTTCAAAGTAATGAAGGCGCACAACCTCAAGTTGGTCAGTGGCAGCATTTTACCTACGATCTTAGTACGTTAGCTAACATGGGTCTCAACTTAGAGAAAGTGAAACTTGTATTGATATTTCCAGAGTGGGATAGAGCCCAGGGTGCGGTTTATCAGCTAGACAATATTATTGTTAACGCTGATTAAACAGCCGATGAAGAACCTGCAGTTGCCGTTTCAACTGCCAGGTTCTTCCACTGTAGCGGTTATGAGGATCACACTCCGCCTATAGCTTGAGCAACGGTTAATGGTTCATTTTCTTTAATACCGCGTAAATGCGCGCCTGCCGCTTTCTTTCCTTCACGATAGCCTAACGTGAGCTTTAATTTATCCATAGTGAGTGCCCTGATTTTAAAATGTTCCGAAGGAGCAAGAATTGTCACCTTGCAATCGGCCGGTGGATTGTCCATAAATTGCAAAGCGTCGTTGTAGATCTGTGGCCTGTTGAGGCTCTGCGTAGAACTTTGAAACAACCAGCCGCCGTTGGCAACAGGTTTAGTATCCTATACATAAAGCTGATTCGGCTCGAAAAGTGCGAAGTTTCTTTTCCTCAACCAGGCAGGGCGGAATCGCAGATGCTTTGTGCAATAAGTGAAGATCTCGTCGCCGAACTTCTGGAGCAGGAGCACGCTAACAGAGCCAGCGAAGATAATTTCACGGTTTTTTAAGACTTCCTGTTTTTCTATCGCTGGCGCAAATGGGTCCATCCATGCGCTTATCGTTCCCATCTTGTCGCACATAAAGCTATTTAAATAAAAAAAGCCGCTAAGAGTAGCGGCTTAAATTATTTGTTTCTGAATGATCACTATATCGGGATCACCGTTACTATTGGCGCAGAACCGTCCGGCCCCGCGACTTCAAACCGATAAGTGCCAGCAGGTAAATCCAAGAACAAATTTATATTACTCGTCCCTAAAACCTTGGCCGAATTGGCGACAATCCCATTACTTATCGCATCTTCGGGAGTGCCGAAATCAATAGTAGCCCAATCTTCAGACGCTACTTTAAACTCGGTGGCTCCTTTACTTAACGTAATTTCAGTACTGTAGATACCGCTGCCCTGATACACCAGCTCATGCTCGGTGCCCCACTCGTTCATCCCACCACGAATAAACACTGGCGTGGTGCCAAAAAATGCTGTTTCAAACACCTTTACCACTGGCTGTTCGGCGTTGCTCATATTCAGTATAAAGCTGTATTCAGCGTCTTCCTCCACAGTGATCTGCAGATTTTCGCTGGTATCTGCTACCTCGGTTGTTCCCCCTATTATCACCGTTTTATCAACATATGCAGCACTGATAGCGCCAAAATTAACCGTCGACCAGTCATCTGAAGCCGCCTTAAAATTGTAGGTCCCCGCAGCTAACGATAATGTTGCAGAATATTGGCCGCGGCCCACGTAGGTAAACGCATTGTCAGTGCTCCAGTCGTTAAAGTCGCCACGCAGAAACGCGGTAGTTCCCGCCAAAGGTTCTTCATTAACAATGGTAATTTGCGGTGATGCTGGATCTATAGCATTAAAGCTGAAGAGATAAGTCGCACTCAAGGCTGGAGTAAAGACCAGATTATTATTACTCGTTGCTAATACTTTTTCTTCATCTTCAACAATAGCAACGTTCGCAGAATCAGGCGCACCAAAGTTCACGGCAGTATAGTCATCAGATGCAACTTTAAATTCATATTCCGTCCCTGCGGTCATCTTCAAAGACACCTGGTAAACGCCGCCTCCCTGATAGATCATCGGATTAAGTGTTCCCCACTCATTCATGTCGCCTCGCAGAAATACTGCAGTATCTCCAAAGGGAACCACATCAGGTGCACCGGAAGTAGCATAAGCTGATAAGCCATAGCCTTGCGCTCCTGCTTGCGATTTCACAAAGACCGCCATAGTGAGGGCGGGTACGGTGATGGTTCCGTTACCTGCGTCGTCACCCTCCCCTTCAGCGAAAAACGCGCCGCGTACGTTTGCATCTACCGAATTCATCTGCACAGGGTGCAGGTTAAAGCCGGTCGCTGAACTGACCTTTATCGACTTTTCTTCATAACCGGTATTCACCACTACCACTAACGCGTCCAGCATAGGATCAATATCAGTAAGAGTGATATCAGAATCTGGCGATACGCCATCATCAATACTCATCACAATCAAACCTTGCTGTTGGGATTTTCCAATATTATGAAAGCCCACACGGTCGATAACGTCTTGCATAGTGGTAAGCCTGAAAAGCGGGCTCTGTGACCGAATACTGAGAAATTCATTGAACACTGCAGAAGCAAACTCGATGTCACTCATGGTCGCTGCTCGCTGGGAAGAATTAATGAACTCGCCCATTTCTTTCCAGCGAACGTCGTTGTCCTCAGCTAATGGTAGTCCGACGTTCCAGTTGTTGGTGTTGTAAGTAAAATCGAGGTAGTTGAACCAATCGCCTGAATCGTAGCTGTTGCGATCCATCGACTTGGAGCGCAACATGTCACCGCCCATTTGCAGAAATGGTATTCCCTGAGACATCAGCGGAAGGCCGATCCCGATATTCTGCGCTCGCACGCGTTCAGAGAGGGAGAGATCCATTGGTAACGTGTAGTTGAACTGATCCCACAAGGTTTCATTATCATGTTTGGACACGTAATTGATGATGTCTGCGGGATCGGTGGCGTAACCGCCAAGATTGCTGGTGGCAGTGGCAGCGCCGTTTGATGTTTTTAGAACGAATTCGGTTAAGGTTCCAGCCATTCCCACTTTCACCCTGTCCTGATCACTTAGTGCCTGATCGCTTTGAGGATTGAAAATATTCCCTTGACGGACTGCCTCACGAATACGATCGTTAAAGGTGCCGATTTCAGTGCCAGCCATATTTAGCTGATTTGCCTGCTCGTAGCCCCGGTCTTCCTTCAACCAGCCTTCGCCGTAAAAATAGGTATCAGAGTCCACCTCTTGAACCGCCGCTTTTAGACGCACCATTGTCTCTTTGGTTGCCTGACTCATTATGTCGAAACGAAACGCATCAAATTTATATTCCTGCGCCCAGATGAGCAATGAGTCCTTCATCACCTTTTCCATCATGACGTTGCGCGGCTCAGTATCCTCACAACAGGTTTCCTGCACAATCGCGCCGGTTTGCACGTCGTATCGATGATAATAACCTGGCACTACTTTATCCAAGACTGACTTAGGGTATACTCCAGAGGTACTGGTGTGATTGAAAACCACATCCAAAGCTACACGCAGACCTAACTCATGAAGCGCCTGAATCATTGCGCGCATTTCTACTATTCGTGCCACGCCTTCAGCATCAGATGCATAACTGCCCTCTGGCGCACTATAATGTTGAGGATCGTAGCCCCAGTTGAAGGTATCTACGCCTCTGATTTGTTGAGTAAGAGCTTGCGCTTTTTCGGCTTCCGCCAACGGATCGTAGCTGTTATACACATCCAGCAGCACACTCGTTGCAGGTTCTTCGTCACAGATTGGCGCTTGCCCGTTTAACCGACACAGGTCACCAACGGTGTTGTATAAGGAAACCGTATTTGCAGGGTCCTCGTCGACGGTGGCTATGTCGTTGGAAGGTAAAATATGAAAGTGGGTAAGCCCCGCTTCAACCAGCTTTTGTAAATGCGTGACTGGCGCTGTGCCTTGTTCAGTAAACGCCAAGTATTTTCCACGGTTTGCTGGTGAAGTGGATTCGTCCCGGGCGCTAAAGTCACGAATATGGCCTTCATAAATCACTGCATCTTCCGGATTAGCAATAGTGGGAATGGCCTGAGTTTCCCAGCCCTGCGGTTTTAAATCCTCATCTTGCAGATTGACAAAGCGAGAGAAACGGCCGTTGGTAGTTAAAGAGACAGAATAAGGGTCTGTGACTTCAAGGGTTTCAAGGGTTTTTGTTGCTGGATGATACACCACCACCTGATATCGATATAACGCCCTATCTAAATCCATATTTCCCTCATAGCGCCATACGCCTGAAGTATCATCTCGGGTCATGGTAAAGGAATTTGCCAGGGTTTTGCTGTCGGAATAGGTAAGTAGTGTTACACTTTGTGCTGTAGGTGCCCAGACCGCAGCAGTAATGCCAGTATCGGTATATATAGCACCCAACTGCGTTTCATCAGCATCATCTTCTTCGCTAGTATATAGCGCGTCCAGCGCTTTCGCAGTTTGCACACCGGTCGCCGCCACCAACGTACCCTCGCTGTTATATCCCGCAAGAACCACCTGATAAGTGAGAAGTTGTTTAGCTTCTTCTGGCGTCCACTGTCCACTCCAGGGGGCAAGGGCGGCTAAGTGTGGTGCTGTCGCAACTTGATCATCTGATAAGCTCGCTGGTACCAGCTCGATAGTCGTGCCATTCAGTCCCTCTTCCAGCGTCACGGTTAAGGTGGCATTTTCTGAATAATGTAATTTTACACTTTCAACTCCTTCAGGTGTATTCCACAGCAGAGTGTTCGTATCCAGCCAGTGCGCAGCTACCCCTTCTATTTCAACAGGTTGAGGCCCTAGTGACATAATAGGAAACCCAAAAATCGTGGCTTCTCCGGACAACGTGAAATTCATTCGCGTATATTTTTCATCATCCTGAATCAGTGAGCCTTGGAAATCACCGCCACCGAGCTCCTTACCTGCGTCGTCAGTACCTTTATGGACAATGAAGTTGTGGCAGCTACCATAGTTTTCTTTTAGCTCCAGCACCCAGTAAGCCCCATAATTAGGATCAATACCCGTGGGTTGTCTGCCATTCGCCCAATCGGAGTCTGCATCAGCGTATGCATCGCACTCATCATTATTCCATGTATGAAGACGCCATCCTTCATAGGCGGGATCATTGGCCGAATTATCAGCATCCACTGAGGCTCTGTTGAAATACAGCACCGCCTGTTGATCGCCAGGGAAAAAAACGGGATCCGGCAGACTTGGATCAGCCCCAACTACACAGGCATCGTTGGCTTCATTAGGTACTGTAGGTGGGTCACAGGCAATAGGCGGCGGTGCAACGCAACTGGTTCCGGCAGCATCTGGCACTTCCGGCGCGTCACAGGTTAGCAGGTCGTTATCGCCTGATTCCACCTCTGAACCGCCACACGCGGTGAGCAACAGTATTGAATATATTAGCGCTGTCAGCGCAAGTGTTCGTTTGAATGAAAGCATGGCTTGTCTCTGTAAACTAAATGTCAGAAATGATTTCCCGAAAAAGCGTTGTAATTTTTCTATCGTCTTCATAGCGAGTAAGTCATCCCCAGAAAGTATTGGGTGCCAAAGAACTGAATCGTTCCGGTTTGTTCAGGTGAGGTAAAGTAGCTCTTGGTAGGTTCGTCGGTAAGGTTATTTACCTGAAAAAGGACGCTCAAATTATCGTTAATGTTGTAAGACGCTTGATAATCGATCACCAATTCCGCATCAAAATTTACGGTTTGATCATTCACCGCAACCTGCTCTGACACAAAAGCATCCCGATACCTGCCTGAGACACGGGTTTCAAAACCTTCGTAGTCCCAGAACAATGTCAACGTAGCAACGTTTTCTGACAAACCTGGCAAGCGGCTGGAAAATACGCCATCGCTCAACGTGCGCTGAATTTCGCTTTCGGTGTACGAATAACTGGCACTGATCCCTAATCCTGCAAGCGCGCCAGGCAACATGCTGTAAATTTGCGTATAAGCCACTTCTACACCGCGAATATAACCGCCTTCGGCGTTATTAATGGCGGTCTCGTAAAGACCATTTTCGGTGGGTACAGAGATAAATAGAGGATCGCCATTTTCATCCCTGGCCAGCTCCGGTTCTTGTCCTGAAAATTCAGCTTCTAAGTAGACGGGAACCTCGACAGCTTCGGGGATGGTAAAGCCGTTCCCCTCAAAGTCGTACGGCTCAATGGCGATATTTTCAATAAATGATTCAATATTTTTATAAAATGCAGCAACAATAATCGCGCCTTCGGTTTCTTCAAAGTAGTATTCGTAAGAAACGTCATATTGGGTTGCGTAAAACGGATCCAGATAGGGGCTGTTGCGGGCGGAGCCATTTACTTTGGCAGTGGGTTGAGACAGCGTAATCTCGTTAGAGTCCCGGTTCATTGTAGCGGTAACGGTTTCTACCGAAGTAGAAGAATTTGCTGCAAAACGGTTGATAGGCGCGCGCCCCATCACTTTAGCCGCAGCTACTCGTAGTTGAGTATTGTCGGTCAATTTGAAATTAAGATTAATAGAAGGCAATACGTCAGTGAATTCGTGGGCGAGAATCGTTGGACGGTAAAAGTTATTGATTAAGCCCGCTTCATCCACGATATTTTGTGCGCCTGCTAAAGGATCGCTCATTTCTACCGTTGTTCCCGTATCTGGATCGGTGACAAGTTTAGTAGCTCGTTGCAACGTAGTTGACCGTTGCTTCGAGCGTACATAACGAATACCCACGTTGCCGGATACCGGAATATCTCCAATTTGTGTATCGATATTGGCCATTAAATAGGCAGCATTAACGGTTTCAAATACAGTGCCGCTTTCCTGCACCGTCCATTCAGAGGCAGGCCCGGTGCCGCCATTGATGACACCTGCAGCGCCGACACCCCACGTTTGTACAGGCTGCGGTGCTCCATCGGGGAACCATGCTGCTAATGCCGCGTCTTGATTAACAGACAAGTAACTGGGGAAGTAGCTAAAATCTCCCGACCAATCTACCGTTTCTACTAAGCTTTCATCAAGGGGTAACGGCGGTTGACTGACGGAAAATCCGCCATCATTTCCAAATTCAAAGATAGAACGGTCATTACGATATTCCCGATCTGAGTAGCGGTAACCGAATTCCATCGACGATAATAATGGCAGATCAAGATAATATTGAAAGTCCGCTCGATAAGCGTCTAATTCGTCTTTGTTTTCATAAGGGTAAATGCCGTATTTACTCATCATAATCCGGCTGGTGTCAGCAAAAGCGTCGAACTGGCTGAATCCGATGTCTGGTAAATTCTGCCCATTTAGCAAATAGGAAATCTGAACATTTTCGTCAAAGGCAGGGCTGGCTGCTGATGCATCTTCAGACACCAGTCCCCACAGCAAGCCATTGCGAAAGTCGCTTTGCGCTTTTGATAGCGATACATCGAACTGAGCTGCAAGATTCTCAGTAATTTGCCAGTTGGCGTTAATTCCGTAGCTTTCCACCTGATCAGTATCGTGATTATCATCATTCACCATCTCCACACGAGTAAAGCTGTTATCTGTGCGAGTAAAAGTGCCACCCACCACACTGTTGTTAACAATAACCGGATTAGTAATACTGGCGTTAACGCCGCCAAACTTTACTCGCAGTCCTCTGGCAAAGGTTTCTGATTCAAATCTGGATACAAAGGCATCAGCTTTTAGGCGAAAGTTATCCAGCGGCGCCCACTCAATGGCAGCAATGTAGCCATTGCGCGTTTCTTTGCCACCCCGGTGCTGCATTTCGAATCCTTCGCTAATCAGTTCGCACTGCGGGCAATCAGAGCCGATGTTCTCCACATCACCCTCTACGCCATCCACATCCACCTCACCGTTGTAGGCCAGGCCGACAAATTGAGTGGAAACGCTGGGTTGAAGCAACCGCGCGTAGCCCATTGAGACACCCAAAGTATCCTCAAGAAATTTGCCCTGATAGGACAAGCTGAGTCTATGACCGTATTCTTCAGCGTCGGGAATTTCATCAGCGCGGTCGTTAAACATTCCGCGCACGTTAACGTTAAAAGTATGGGTTTGTTCGTTAGCGAGCGGGCTGGCAGTTTGAAGCTCGACGGTACCGGCAACGCCTCCTTCTATTAACGATGCCTTTGGTGACTTATAAACCGCGGCAGAGCTAATCAGTTCTGAGGGATACTGGTCAAATTCAATAGCACGACTGCCGCTGGTCGAGACCTGCTCCCTGCCGTTGAGCGTGGAAAAAACAAAGTCTCCGGCAAGGCCCCGAATGTTAATTTCTGCCGCTTGTCCACCCGTACGTACAGCGGAAATACCGGGAAGCCGCGTCAGAGCATCAGCCATCGACACATCAGGTAATCCCCCTAGATCGTCTGCTGAAATTTGCTCGGATACGGTATCGCTGTACCGTTTCTGGTTAAGCGACTGAATGAGACTGGTGCTATATCCCCTTACCTCAATTTTCTCGATGGTGTCTTCCTCTGCACCTTGAACCTTTGAGGGTTTTTGTTCGCTTTCCTGAGCGAAAAGAGGTTGGCTGAAAAAAGCCAGCCCGCTCGTCATCAGAGCCAGCGAAATAATACTGGGTTTGAAAGTTTTCATTTGGCATTTCCCGTTGCTTATTATCTGACAACCGGGTTACCGCCCCCAATTGTCTTTTTTATTTCAGTGGGAATACTAGCCTTTAGTACGAAAAAGAAACAATGCACTGCATACGTATTCAGTAACATTAAATTACCTTTTATTAACATTCGGCGGGAGTTACGCGGACAGGAACCTTAGAAAGTTGATTACCCCTTGATCTCACAGGTGTTCCTATGAGAATCTTTTTACTCAGATTTGTTGCAAGGTGATGTGGAAAATCGTGCGGGTTAAATAAATGTGGGTATTTTGTATTACCGGCCCATGAGGGGAAGCCTGAGCCGATCACAAAGATAGATTATCTGCTAAGCATATGCCGAATATAATCATCATGGCTAGGCAAATGGAAGACAGGTTCTAGCTTCTTTGCCTTTAGTTGGGTGAGCATTTTAATAATAGCAGCATCAGGTAATGTGTTAACCAGCGGATGGTATTCCTGAGGTTTAATACCCTGTCCGACCATGACCTGTAACCAGGAGCTTTCAAGAAACAAGTCATTTTGCTCTCGGAATAGCTTTCCATTTTCTTTAAACAACGCGATTTTGTGCGCCAATAACTCGGGCACCTGTACGTGTCGCATGTCATTCCAGAAATCTTCTTCTCGTTCATTTAAATAGTAGTGAAGCACTAAGAAGTCTCTGATTTGCTCGAATTCCAACTGAGATTGGCGATTATATTCTTCAACCATGGCGGGCTTAATGTCGTGCTGGGGAAACAGTTGCAGTAGCCTGACAATACCTGACTGAATAAGGTGGATGCTCGTGGATTCCAGCGGTTCCAGAAACCCACTGGACAAGCCAATGGCAACCACATTCCGGTTCCACTGACGACGCCGCCTTCCCGTGGTAAAACGAATTAGCCTGGGTTCAGCGAGGGCTTTGGTCTCTAAGTTCTCCATTAGTACAGACCGCGCTTCCTCGTCGGTGATGTATCTGGAACAAAACACATGTCCATTGCCGTTGCGATGCTGTAACGGTATTTGCCACTGCCAGCCAGCTTTATGCGCAATGGAACGGGTGTAGGGAACGGTCTGTTGATGGTGCTCTGAAGGTACAGCAATAGCGCTGTCGCAAGGCAGCCAGTGGGACCAGTCGTCGAAGCCAGTCCCGAGGGTTTGCTCAATAAGTAATCCTTTAAAGCCAGAGCAGTCAATAAAAATCTCACCATCTATTTTTCTGCTATTTTCCAGCACCAAAGCAGAAATATCACCATTCTGACCTCTTAATACCTGTTGGACCTTTCCTTCTATCCGCTTTACTCCTGCCTTTTCGCTGATTTTTCTTAAAAATTGTGCATATAAACCAGCATCAAAATGATAAGCGAAAGGCATTTCCATTATAGGATCCTGGCTATTTATCTGCGCAAACTTTCCGGCTACCGCGCAATGGTAATTAAGATCGTAAGCCCACAAATCATCCTCAACACCGAGCTTTTGCCCCCGCGCCAATACGTGATGAAAATGACAGAACGCCATACTCTTTCCCGGGACACCGAAGGTATGAAAGTAAGATTCGCCCGGTCTCTTCCAGTTTTCGAATCTGATCGCCAGCTTTATGGTAGCTTTGGTTTCTTTTAAAAATTCAGATTCATTTAGCCCAAGTACATTATTAACGAGCCTTATCGGTGGAATTGTTGCTTCGCCAACCCCTACAGTACCAATTTCATCAGACTCTATTAACGTGATAGAAACCGTATCGCCTAGTACTTTTTTCATCAGTGCGGCTGACATCCAGCCGGCGGTGCCGCCTCCTAATATCACCACTTTCTGAATTTGACGCATATTTATTTTCCAAAAAAAAGCCACTGCTATGACATAGTAGTGGCTTTGGGTAGATATCTCTATTTAACCGAACGAATTAGCCTGTCCGGCGCTTACCATTCAGACTAAAATGAATAATTAAAGCCCAGCAAATAGTTGGCACCGTAGGATTGATACATAGTCACTTGGCGCCCATCGGCCTCTGAGGCTTGGATATCATCCTCGTCGGTAATGTTTTGTGCCTGCAGCGTTACTCGTAAACCATCGAGAGACTCAATGCCAGATTCAGAGAAATCATAACCAATTTGCGCATCCCACAGAGTACCACCTTGTTTTGTCGCATCCGTTAGCGCCAGACTTACGCCCCGCTCTTCGGTTAGATATTCACTACGTTTCGTACCGGCAAGACGAATTTCGAAGCCATTGCTTTCGTAGAAAAACGTCAGACTGTAGTTCTCTTCAGATAAGCCAGGAATCCGGTTTTCTTCTGTTCCCGGCGCTGCGTCGGCTTCGCCATCCATAAAGGTAGCACTGGCAAACACCCCGAATCCTTCAAGAGACTCATGAATAAGTTCACCCGGCAAGCTGCCCTGTAACTCCCAACCTCGAACGAAACCTTCAAATCCATCCATTGTGGTGGTTACCGAACCTTGCATCAATATCGGTGCTTGACCAGTAGAGGATTGGTGCAATTCAGGTATATAGAACTCGGAAAAATCCTCAACTACCGCATTGCTACGGTGCCAGTTTTTAATATCCTTATAGAAAAAAGCCACTGACACGTAGCCGGTATCCGCAAAGTAGTTTTCATACGCCAAGTCAAACTGGTTCGCTTCTAAAGGTTTTAACTCTGCGTTACCTGAACTACCGCCCCAAGGGCTGTTTTCGATATCACCACTGGTGATCTGGTTATCATTAAAGGCAAAGGTAACCTGCGCATTAGGACGCATATCATCCATTCGTGGCCGGGAAATGACTTTGCTCATTGCCAGACGGACAAACTGGTTTTCCGCCACTTCTGCGTTCAGATTCATGGTAGGCAAGACATCCGTATAGTCTGTGCCTCCTGACACTGGCGTGGCTACCGTCATACCATCCGCGTTAGAATAAGTGCTATAACCAAATGACTCCTGATCAGCGCGTACCACTTGCAGACCGAAGTTACCACGCAAATAGATACCACTGAATTCGGTATCTAAATCAAGCTTGGTATAAAGGGTAGTTAGCTTTTCATCAACGGTATAAGTATCGCCGAGACGATCGTTCTGGACCAGCTTAGCATCTAATTCGCTATAATAGCCGCTGTTGTACAGGCCGAGGGAATCGTACGCAAGTACGCCTTCAATGCCTATAAAATCCAGTGGTACTACACCTAAAACGTCTGGAATGGCATCAGCGTCAGGGTAAGACGGCGAAGTAAGGTAAGCGCCATTGTTTACTTTGCTTTTGCTACGGTCCGAATATACCACTCCTGCTTCAAGGCCAGTAAAGATACCCCATTCTACAAAACCATCTACTGAGAGACGATAAGTGGTCAGCTCTTCTTCAAATCTTGGCCTATTGACAAAGCCGTCTTGCTGATCAGCAAAGTACAGTTGTTCGTCGCCCTCGTAAATAGGTGCACCCCAGGCTTGGGGACCGGCGACACGGATCAGGTCTGGATTGGTTAAGTCTACTGGGGCAATGGTGGGATGATCGCTATACATCACGCCAGTTGAGGTCATTTCCCAGGAGCGAGCGGTATACGGACGACCCTCTACGCCAGCACGCCCTACCCCTGAATAACTTTCTACATCGACAATACTTTTATCCACTTTACCTGAGGAAATATCGCCCGCAAGGGTCCAGGAATCGTTTAAAATATATTCAACATTCATTCCGACGGTGGTGAGATCAGAATCCTGCCGTCTGGCGTCGTTGCGGATGACACTGTAATAATCGTCAAAATATCCAGCTGTAACCAGACCATCTTCTACTTCAGTAATAGTATATGCTACGCCTCCCCATTCAGGGCCACCTTCTTCCAGACCACGACGCACATCGCTTTCTTCAAAATCAATATAGAGCGCATCTACTTGCACATTTAATTTATCATTTGGTGCCCACTGCACTACAGCCGCTAATGAATCTCTTTCCAGCATAGCAGAACGTGCAAATGAATCATGGCCGCCTAGAATAACCGTATCTTCTGGGACCGTTACACCTTCAGCGGCATTGGCTGGATTGGCTGTTGGATAGCCCCACAGTCGCGATTGTTGTTCCTGCCGTGGCGATTCCATCGATGCAAATGTCAATGCAAGCCCTAGAGTATCGTCGGCAAACTGATCCACATAGTTAAAAGATAGCCGATGCCCATCGTTGTCCATATCCGGATTTGCGGAATCTTCACTGTTTTTCTCAAAAGTGCCGTTGACGGTAAAATTCTGCTTTGCAGATAATGGACGCACCGTTTGCAGGTCGATGGAACCGCCAATATTTTGTGTTGTCATGCCAGCTTCTGGCGTTTTATAAACCAGAATGTTAGAAATAATTTCCGTGGGGTAAAGGTCAAATTCGACGCCGCGGTTATCGCCCATACCTAGCAATTCGCGACCGTTAAGTGTGGTGCCAACATAGTTTTCGTTGAATCCGCGGACGGAAATACCAGACGTACGGCCGTTGCGACGCTCCCCAGCTAAACCAGGTAAGCGAGAAAGTGACTCAGCGATACTGGTGTCCGGGAGTTTACCAATGTCTTCGGCAGATATTGCTTCGACAATGGAGGAATTGTCCATTTTTATTGCTTGCGCACGCTGAAGGCTACCGCGGATACCGGAAACCTGAATTACCTCGACCATATTTTCATCAACTTGATCGGCCGAATTTTCTTGTGCAATTACAGGTACAGCACAAAAGGCAAAGCCACTGGTAATCATGGCAACTTTAATTAAGCTTGGTTTAAATTGTGTCATCTTGGTGTCCCATTAATATCTGAAAACCGTCACATATTCTTCTTTTGACAATTTAGTAACGGCACATGTCATCATCTTGAATCCTATCCTTAAGGTCCTATAAGCTCAATTCCCTGCATACGTATTCATAAAATTTAAAAAACATCTAGTTAACATTGAACATAACCGTTAACACTTATTGCATAAGTTGATTTCAAAAAGAAATGACGACTGTTTAACAGATGCAGAGGGTGAAAATCTTCTCTAGGAGCTATTGTTAGTGCATCTGGTATCGTCTAAATGCCGTATATAAAGTTGATTCAACGTAAAATTTAGCAAATGGAAACCAGTTAGTAGCTAATTTTACTGCCCCTGGCTTGCCGGCAAATGTTAACTCAGCGGACTCAGAACGGCCAGAAGGTAAAAGCAGATCACATAGAAGAGTAAATTCCTCTATCTTCCTTCGGGCGGGGCTTTTTCAGCTTAGAGCTGCGTCAATTGCATTCGATTCAGCCAGGCAAAATCTTGGCGAAATCGGTTAGTCAAAAGTTGAAAATTTCTCGCGCTGAATGAGCACAGATTAAGGCGGATCATTATTTACCCCGGTAACAGCAAGAAAAGCTGAGAAGCCGTTTGCGCAATTTTAAGTGGAGAGTTAGCAAAGAAGTTGCGCTAGCGTCTCCGACCGATTGCTGTTGGTATCTGCTTGTTCTTCTAATTTACAGTGTTAACCGAGACAGCGTGCACTGGTGTTGGATCTACGTGAACTGATAACGCGGTGAAGACACCTTACGTTCATCGCAGCTAAAACTTCATAGACTTAATTCTTAATGCTCACCATTCACTTTGTGGAGGATGTTTCGAATATAGCTTTCGACACCAATGGTAGCGAGAACCGCATTTAGATCAGCAAAGAAAAGTAGTCAACTCAGAAAAAACCGAGCTTTGCAGTTCGAGACGTTTACTTGCGTAGTATTTACGCCATTCGAAATCATGTAACGCAGAAAAGTTCTGCTGGCCCAGGTGCCCTGCTTCTTCAAATCCCATCAGTCGGATTTACCTTGGAGCTATCCAAATGATCTATGTCTTCTTTATCAACAAATGGGAAAGCTCTGGCTGAGTGAGACATAATTTGTAAAGATTTTTTATGCTTGGGAAGAGAAACGAAAAAATCCGATATCAGTAACTCTGATATCGGATTTTGAAATCCTAAAAAGCATTATCATTCGGATGGTTCGGCTACCTGCCAGATATTAACCCCGAACGGCTTATAAGATAAAAATCGATAATTATTACTACCAGCCAGTAGCTTCGCGTAGTGCTTTACCGATATCAGCCAGTGAACGTACTGTTTTTACGCCTGCAGACTCAAGTGCAGCAAATTTATCGTCAGCCGTACCCTTACCGCCAGCTATAATTGCACCAGCATGACCCATACGCTTCCCAGGAGGAGCTGTTACACCAGCAATATAAGATACGACCGGTTTGGTGACATTTTCTTTGATAAACGCAGCTGCTTCTTCTTCAGCTGTGCCGCCGATTTCACCAATCATAACAATCGCTTCAGTCTTCGGATCTTCCTGAAACATTTTCAAGATATCGATAAAGTTAGAACCTGGAATAGGATCGCCACCAATACCTACGCAAGTAGATTGTCCGAAACCTTCATCTGTGGTTTGCTTTACTGCTTCATAAGTCAATGTACCAGAACGGGATACAATACCCACTTTTCCGGGCTTATGAATATGACCAGGCATGATACCGATTTTACATTCACCCGGAGTGATTACACCGGGACAGTTCGGACCAATCATCCGCACGCCTTTCGCGTTTACGTACTCTTTTACATACAGCATATCCAGGGTAGGAATGCCTTCCGTAATACAAACAATTAATTCGATACCGGCATCTGCAGCTTCTACAATTGAATCTTTGCAGAATGGTGCTGGTACATAGATAACCGTTGCTGTTGCACCAGTTGCCTCTACTGCTTCACGCACGGTATTAAATACCGGAAGGCCTAAATGGGTTGTGCCACCTTTTCCAGGTGTTACGCCGCCAACCATTTGCGTACCGTATTCAATTGCTTGTTCAGAATGAAAAGTACCTTGCCCGCCAGTAAATCCCTGACAGATAACTTTGGTATCTTTATTTATTAGTACTGACATTATTTGCCCTCCGCAGCTTTAACAACTTGCTGAGCTGCGTCTGTAAGACTGCTTGCAGCGATAATATCCAAACCTGAGTCAGCTAGAACTTTACGACCTAGCTCAGCATTAGTACCTTCAAGACGAACAACTACAGGTACATTTACACCAACTTCTTTCACAGCACCGATAATGCCTTCAGCAATCATGTCACAACGAACAATGCCGCCAAAGATGTTTACCAATACCGCTTTAACATTGGCATCAGAAAGAATAATTTTGAAAGCTTCAGCAACACGTTCTTTGGTCGCACCGCCACCAACGTCAAGGAAGTTAGCAGGTTTGCCACCATGCAGGTTAACGATATCCATCGTTCCCATAGCCAGACCCGCACCATTAACCATACAACCGACGTTTCCATCTAATGCCACATAGTTAAGTTCAAAAGCAGCAGCATGAGCTTCACGAGCATCTTCCTGTGAAGGATCATGCATTTCTTTTACTTTCTTCTGGCGATAAAGCGCGTTGCCATCAACACCTAACTTGGCATCTAAGCAATGAAGATTACCATCAGCTTTAATTACGAGCGGGTTGATTTCGATTAATGCTAAGTCCAAATCTTCGAACATCTTTGCAAGACCCAGGAAAATTTGCGTAAACTGCTTAACCTGAACGCCTTCTAACCCAAGTTTAAACGCCATTTCGCGCGCTTGGTAAGGTTGAGGGCCAACGATAGGATCGATTTCAGCTTTTAGGATTTTTTCTGGTGTCTCTTCCGCTACCGTTTCAATTTCGACTCCACCTTCTGTAGAAGCCATGAAAACGACACGACGTGATGCGCGATCAACAACAGCACCAAGGTAGAGTTCATTGGCGATATCGGTGCAAGACTCTACCAGAATTTTGCTGACCGGCTGACCTTTTTCGTCAGTCTGAAAGGTCACCAAATTTTTGCCAAGCCATTTTTCTGCAAACGCGCGAATTTCATCTTTAGTCTTCACGAGTTTGACGCCGCCGGCTTTACCGCGTCCACCTGCGTGGACCTGACATTTTACCACCCATTCTCCGCCGCCAATGCGGTCCGCTGCTTCTGCAGCTTCTTCAGGAGAATCAGTTGCGTATCCTTCAGAAACAGGTAAACCGTATTCTTTGAATAGCTGCTTACCTTGGTATTCATGCAAATTCATGGTGTTTCTATCCGATTTTTAGTAAGACAAAAGCCGCGGTCCGCGACTTGATTAGCTTGGCTGATATTATAGGATAAATACCAGCGCTGTGATTGATAAATGCTCTGGAAAACCAAAGCATCTATCCGCACACAATTTTTTGAAATAGAATCTTATACGTCCAGCAACAGACGTGTCGGATCTTCCAGCATCTCTTTTACAGTTACCAGAAAGCCCACCGATTCTTTGCCATCAACAATACGATGGTCATAAGACAGCGCTAAATACATCATAGGTAAAATTTCAACTTTGCCATCCACTGCCATTGGACGGTCTTGAATTTTATGCATACCTAAAATTGCGCTTTGTGGTGGATTGATGATCGGCGTCGACATCAGTGAACCAAACACACCACCGTTAGTAATAGTAAAGTTCCCACCCTGCAGGTCAGCCATAGCAAGTTTGCCATCACGGCCTTTAATGGCGAGATCTTTAATGCCTTTTTCAATACCTGCCATTCCCAAAGTATCGGTATCTTTCAATACTGGTGTAACCAAACCGCGAGGAGTAGATACGGCAATAGAAATATCGAAATAGTTATGATAACAAATATCGTCGCCATCAATAGAGGCATTGACATCAGGGAAACGTTTCAGGGCTTCTGTCACTGCTTTGACGTAAAAGGACATAAAGCCTAAACGAATACCGTGACGTTTTTCAAAGCTTTCCTGATATTGCTTACGAAGTTCCATGATAGGTTTCATGTTAACTTCGTTGAATGTGGTAAGCATCGCGGTAGAATTTTTTGCTTCTAGGAGGCGCGTCGCGATGGTCTTACGCAAACGAGTCATAGGAACGCGTTTTTCCGTACGTTCACCCGTTGGCAGTGAATCACCGCTATCTTTAGCTGGGGCAGAAGCCGTTTTCTTCGCATCGCTATCGGATTTCAAATACTGCTCAACGTCTTCTTTGGTAATACGGCCGTTTTTGCCTGTTCCTTTAATTTTGTTTGCGTCAATCCCTTTTTCAGACAATAAACGGCGAACAGAAGGGCTAAGTGCGTCGCTGCTGTCGCTATCGTCTGCATCCGTAGAATCGGATTTCACTTGTGCTTGTGCAGAAGCGCCTGAGGATGCACCTTCAACAAACTTTGCAATGACTTCTTCAGCGGTAACTGTTGCGCCTTCTTCTGCAAGAATTTCGCTAATAGAACCATCAGCAGGCGCAACGACCTCTAACACCACTTTATCGGTTTCAATATCCACCAGGTTTTGATCACGTTTTACCGTTTCACCAGGCTGAACATGCCAAGTGGCAATAGTGGCATCAGCGACAGATTCAGGCAGAACAGGAACTTTTACTTCACTAGTTTTACCAGAAGCACTTTCGTTAGATGTAGTAGCCTCTACCTTTTCATGGGAAGCAGTTTTAGGTTCTTCTTTGGAAGACGTATTGTCTGATGAGGCCGATGCTGCCTTACCACCTTCTTGTAATTTAGCAATCACTTGCTCACCTAAAACAGTAGCGCCTTCTTCATCAAGAATTTCACCAACAACGCCGTCGGCAGGAGCAACAACTTCCAGAACGACTTTATCTGTTTCAATATCAACCAGGTTCTGATCGCGCTTAACTGTGTCACCGGCCTTCACATGCCAGGTTGCAATGGTGGCATCGGCAACTGACTCAGGTAAGACCGGAACTTTTATCTCTATTGTCATCTTTGTTCCTTATTTAATAGTGAGTGCGTCTTCAACCAGGGCCTTCTGTTGCTGGTTGTGAACGGAAACATAGCCAACCGCAGGCGAAGCTGAAGCTTCACGACCTGCATAGGTCAAATGGGCGCCTTCAGGAATGGCTTGCCAGAAATGGTGCTGACTGGAATACCACGCACCCTGATTCTGCGGCTCTTCCTGACACCAAACCCAATCTTTTACGTGACTGTAATTAGCAACGATTTTCGCGCATTCTTCCTGCGGGAAAGGATAAAGTTGCTCTAAACGTATGATCGCCACATCGGTTTGCTCATTTTTACGACGTTGATCAAGTAAGTCGTAGTAAACTTTTCCTGAACACATTACTACGCGCTTAACCTCAGAAGGATTCAGATCATCTATTTCACCAATGACGTTATGAAATACACCTTCAGCTAATTCTTCTAATGTAGAAGTGGCTAACGGATGCCGCAATAACGACTTGGGAGACATCACGATCAACGGCTTCCGCATTGGTCTGATAACCTGGCGCCGCAACATATTAAATACCTGGGCAGGTGTAGATGGTACACAGACTTGCCAGTTGTGATCAGCACATAATTGGAGGAATCGCTCAAGTCGCGCAGAACTATGCTCTGGTCCCTGCCCTTCATATCCGTGGGGCAATAACACGGTCAAACCACACAGACGCCCCCATTTTGCTTCGCCGGAACTTAAAAACTGGTCGAATACGACTTGCGCGCCGTTTGCGAAGTCACCAAACTGCGCTTCCCAAATTGTCAAACATGAAGGCTCAGCAGTGGCGAAACCGTACTCAAATGCCATGACGGCTTCTTCAGATAGGACCGAATCGTAAATCTCGATATCACCCTGTCCTTCTCTCACATGCTGCAAGGGGATAAAGGTGCTGCCATCGGTTTGATTATGTAAAACTGCATGACGGTGGAAGAAGGTTCCACGACCAGAATCCTGGCCAGTCATCCGAATATCATTACCAATATCGACAATAGTAGCGTAAGCCAATGTCTCGGCCATACCCCAATCGAGCTTCTTCTCACCAGTCATCATCGCTTTACGATCTTGATATAGCTTATTTACACGAGACTGGAGCTTCACGCCTTCTGGATAGCTGGTGATTCTCTCACCTAATTCTTTAAGTTTATCAACGCTCACTTTGCCGTCATACGGCGCATCCCAGTCATGGCCAATATAGGGGGTCCAGTCTACGGAATGTTCTGTCATTGGACGCCACTCATCAACCACACAAGCGCCATGATCTAGTGCGGCACGATAATCATCAATAAGTTTCTGGGCATCCTGCTCTTTGATAACACCCTCAGCAATTAGCTGATCTGCATACAACTGACGGGGAACCGGATGCTTCTGAATTTTCTGATACATCAAAGGCTGTGTTGCGTTTGGTTCGTCGGCTTCATTATGGCCATGGCGACGGTAGCAAACCAGGTCGATGACAACATCTCTTTTGAACTTATTTCGATAATCCAATGCCAGCTTGGTTACAAATTGTACCGCTTCTGGATCGTCGGAATTAACATGAAAGATGGGAGCCTGTACCATTTTCGCAATATCGGTACAATACTGGGTAGAACGGGTATCTTCCAGTTTAGATGTAGTGAAACCTACCTGATTGTTTATAACGATGCGCACGGTTCCGCCAACGGCAAAACCACGAGTTTGCGACATGTTAAACGTTTCTTGCACCACGCCCTGTCCGGCAATGGCCGAATCACCGTGAAGGGTGATTGGTAATACTTTGTGGGAATCGTTACTGCGGCGATCCATTCGAGCACGAACAGAGCCCATGACTACTGGATTAACAATTTCCAAATGAGAGGGGTTAAATGCCAGCGCCAAGTGAACGTTGCCGCCAGGAGTCGCAAAGTCAGATGAAAATCCTGCATGATATTTTACGTCACCTGAGCCCAGCGTATTATCATGCTTACCTGAAAACTCATCAAACAGTACAGAAGGATTTTTACCTAATACGTTCACAAGAACATTAAGACGCCCACGGTGTGCCATACCGATAACGACTTCTTTCGTACCCACGACGCCTGCTTCTGTAATCAAGCCTTTAAGCATGGGGATGAGTGCATCACCGCCTTCAAGCGAAAAACGCTTAGCGCCAGTAAATTTCGCGCCCAGATACTTTTCCATTCCATCTGCAGCGGTCAAACCTTTTAGCAGCGCAAGTTTTTCTTCTTTCGCTACTTCAGGCTTCGATTGCACCGACTCGATACGCTGTTGTAGCCAACGCTTTTGTTCGGTATCGGTGATATGCATATATTCTGCACCGATAGAACCGCAGTAGGTTCGGTTCAGCGATTTAAATAATTCACCCAACGACATGGTGTCTTTGCCAATCGCATAAGATCCGACGTTGAAGATGGAGTCAAAATCATCTTCCGATAAATTGTGGTGGCTTAATTCCAAATCGCGTACGCGAGGTTGCTTCCACAGGCCCAAGGGATCGAGATTCGCATGCTGATGGCCTCGAAAACGATAGGCGTTGATCAACTGCAACACTTTAACCTGACGTTCATCAGAAACCGCAGCACTATTAGAGGCTGGCGTACTACTCATTCTGGCGGCGGGCCCCAAGGCAGCGAGTTTTTTAAACTGCTCCCGGATAGTGGAGTGGTTGCTTTCTAACTCAACGCCATCGACCTTAGGTAGGCTATCGAAAACTTGGCGCCAGGAATCGGACACGCTTTGGGGATCTTCAAGGTACGCCTCGTACAATTGTTCAACATAAGCTGCATTTGCGCCAGCCATATGTGAAGAATCCCACCACGCTTTCATCACGCTTTCTTGCATTATTGTGCCTTGCTACGTTTTATGAACTAAATAACACGAGCGTCTATTATGACCGTTATTGATTTCAGAACCAACCATTTAGCCCGCATATAAAAAAAATAGCCATCCCGGATGGATGGCCATTTAAAGCATTACTATCTGCAATACAATATTTCGCAGAAAATAGTACTAAACAGCCCGTTGCAAAAGCAGCGACTTGATATGGCCGATAGCTTTTGTCGGGTTTAATCCTTTCGGACAAACACTCACACAATTCATGATACTATGACAGCGGAAAACGCTAAATGCATCATCAAGGTCGTTTAAACGCTCTTCTGTTGCTGTGTCGCGAGTATCCGCTATGAAACGATACGCATGAAGCAAACCCGCAGGACCGATAAACTTTTCTGGATTCCACCAAAACGATGGGCATGAGCTTGAGCAACAGGCACAGAGAATACATTCATATAATCCATCAAGCTTAGCCCGCTCTTCAGGAGATTGCAGGTTTTCTCCTGCAGGAGGCTGCTTGTGATCATTAATTAGAAACGGCTTAACTTTTTCGTATTGCTTAAAGAACTGGGTCATATCCACAACTAAGTCGCGAATAACCGGTAAACCAGGAAGCGGACGAATTACAATCTTGCCTTTACCCAGTGCAGAAAGGGGAGTAATACAAGCTAGACCATTTTTCCCATTTAAATTCATACCGTCAGAACCACAGACTCCCTCGCGGCATGAACGACGAAATGATAACGATGGATCCTGCTCTTTTAATGCTATCAGTGCATCTAGCACCATCATATCCTGACCTTCTTCCACTTCCAGCGCATAGTCCTGCATTCGTGGCGCGTTATCAACATCTGGATTATAGCGATAAATCGAAAAAAACATTTGCATGATTTTTACCTCTTTTAATACGAACGCACTTTAGGTGGAAACGCTTCCCGTAACTTCGGCGCCATATTGACCTCACGTTTACGCATTGATTCAGACTCAGGCCGATAAATGGAGTGGCACAACCAGTTGTCGTCATCTCGATCTGGATAATCAAACCGACTGTGCGCGCCGCGACTTTCCGTTCTAAAGTTTGCGGCAACGGCTGTACAATAGGCTGTTTCCATCAAATTATCCAACTCAAGGCACTCAATACGTTGCGTGTTGAAATCCTGACTCTTATCGTCTAAGCGCGCATGTTGCAATCTTTCACGAATTTCTTTTAGCTGGGTGAGGCCATCTGCCATGGAATCGCCTTCACGAAACACTGAAAAATTAAGCTGCATGCATTCCTGCATATCCTTTTTGATCTGAACAGGATCTTCTCCCTTGCCCTTCTCGGACCCTTCCCAGCGATTAAATCGAGACATAGCTGCTTCAATGTCAGAGTTTGACGCATCACGAGTTGGGGCCATTTCGCTAAGCGTTTCGCCCAGATGCAAGCCAGTTGCGCGACCAAATACCACCAAATCGAGTAACGAGTTTCCACCCAGGCGATTGGCGCCGTGCACAGATACACACGCAATCTCACCACAAGCAAATAAACCTTTTACCACTACATCCTGGCCGTTCTCGTCCACGCGTAACGCTTGACCATGAACGTTAGTAGGTATACCGCCCATCATATAGTGACAAGTCGGTATAACGGGAATTGGCTCTTTCACAGGATCTACGTGCGCAAAAGTGCGCGAAAGCTCAAGAATACCGGGTAGACGAGATTCAAGTACGTCTTTACCCAAATGATCGAGCTTCAACTTAAGATGGGTACCCCACGGGCCATCACAACCCCTGCCTTCACGAATTTCTGTCATCATGGAACGAGCTACAACATCACGACCTGCCAAATCTTTAGCATTAGGAGCATAACGCTCCATGAAGCGTTCACCATCTTTATTTAGCAGATAACCACCCTCGCCTCGACAACCCTCAGTAACCAAGGTGCCAGCACCTGCAATACCAGTGGGATGGAATTGCCACATTTCCATATCCTGCATGGATACGCCCGCACGAAGAGCCATACCCACGCCGTCACCAGTATTAATATGGGCGTTTGTCGTAGATGCAAATATGCGTCCCGCTCCCCCCGTTGCCAGAACAACAGCACGAGATTTAAAATAAACCACCTGGCCACTTTCGATATCTATGGCGGTACACCCTACAACTTCGCCATCCTGATTTTTTACCAAATCAAGAGCGTACCATTCGCTAAATACCGTAGTGTTGTTTTTTACGTTTTGCTGATACAACAAATGCAGTAAAGCATGACCAGTACGGTCAGCAGCAGCGGCAGTTCGTGCAGCCTGCTCGCCCCCGAAGTTCTTCGACTGTCCACCGAACGGACGTTGGTAAACCTTACCGTTTTCAAAACGGGAAAAAGGCAGGCCCATGTTTTCCATTTCAACAATGGCTTCAGGGCCGTTTTTGCACATGTACTCAATGGCTTCCTGATCACCAATATAATCAGAGCCTTTTACGGTATCGTACATATGCCATTCCCAGTTATCTTCATGGGAATTGCCTAACGCAACCGTAATTCCGCCTTGGGCTGACACGGTGTGTGAACGAGTCGGAAATACTTTAGACAATAATGCGCACGTTTTATTTGACTGTGATATCTGAAGTGCAGCACGCATACCTGCACCACCGGCGCCTATAACTACGGCGTCAAACTCATGTACTGGTAAATTCATATTACACTCCCAACAAAACAAACAGACCAACAGCAACGTATATAAAAGCAATAAGGTTAATTAAAAACTGGATAGTGGCCCGCAGTTTCAGCGCTTTTACATAATCAGTGAGCACCTGCCACATACCAATTCGAATATGGATCATGGTGGCGACAAGCGTAGCGAGGGTAAACACCTTCATTGTCAAACCAGCAAACAGACCACGCCAGACAGTAAACGTAATTTCTTCTGTGGTGAAGAAGAACCACGCCATAAAGATGGCATACGCTGTAATGATTAAGGCGGTCGTACGCAGTGAAATAAAATCCTGCACTCCGTTACGTCTAGCACCTGATTGATTTGTTACCATATTGCAACTCCCAATACGACGGTCAGTATTATCCAAAGTGCAATAATCGCTTGTGCACTGAGATTTCCTGATTTAAGTTCTTCCCAATATCCTATCTCAGTTATGAGATGACGAATGCCGCCGAGGGTGTGATATATCAGAGCCGATATTGTGCCGATTGCTATCACTTTCCCAACCCAGCCGTTCATTATCTCTTGTACATCAGCGAATCCTTCTGGGGAGGAAACAGAAACTGCCCACGCCCAGATGACGAACAACAACGCAAAAAATAATGCGACGCCGGTAATACGGTTGAGGATTGACGAAATAGCAGCGGGAGGAAATCTTATGGTAGTAAGATCTAAATTTACTGGTCTTTGCTTTTTCACAATGTATGCCTGTTTATTCCGTAGGGAGAAGGAATCACTCACTGTTTTTATGTCCTAATTGAGCTATTCCGCTTATAACCTGTTAATTGCCTCATCCGTTGAGTCGTTAACAATTTGTGAATTTTTTATTACTTGTTTAACAGAACAAATATTCTGTCTTCAAAGCTCGCATGAGTATATCCAGCGCATTGTATAATTACAATTTTTTGTGGCCTATTGAGGCGTTAGTTGTCGATATTCTGTTCTCAACTAAGACAGCAGTTAAAGATAACCAGGTAAGTAAATTAAAATTACAAAGAGATTTCATTTTATCAATATTGCTATACATTAAATGAAACGGTATTAAGCGGTAAGCATTTACCCGTCGTTGTAAGAATCGGCTGTAGCTTTGCCAACGTTTCTCAGTTGAAAGTTTCAAATTAAGCCCAACATTGATGTTTGCATCTCAGTTCAGATAAAGCAGCATCAATTTACGTTTACCAAACCATACTTGTGTCAGGTCTGGTGTATAATGCTAAAGAATTGAGAATATTTATTGCGCAAACCTGCATTTAAATTGACTTATTGATACATAATAAAGTAAAACTACGCCACTTTTCCCAACGAAGCAGTCCATTTAAAGCTGTTTCGCTGCAAACAGAACCATTCTGAGGAGAGCATTTTATGGCAGATCAGAAAGCCATTCTTAAAGCCGGCGACAAGGAAATTGAACTTCCTATATTGTCTGGCACAGAAGGACAAGATGTAATTGACGTGCGTCCACTTGGGGCAAACGGATACTTCACGTATGATCCGGGCTTCATGGCTACAGGATCCTGCGAATCGAAAATTACCTATATTGACGGCGAAAAAGGCGTATTGTTACATCGCGGTTATCCCATTGAAGAATTAGCACGGGATGCAAGCTATCTTGAAGTTTGTCACATGCTATTAAATGGCGAAGCTCCGAGTAGCGAAGAATACGAAGAGTTTAAAGCAACTATCACCCGTCATACCATGGTTCATGAACAGATAAATATGTTCTTCCATGGTTTCCGTAACGATGCCCATCCAATGGCTATGTTATGCGGAACAGTGGGTGCAATGTCATCGTTCTACCATAGCGACCTGGATGTTTCCAATTGTGATGAACGCATGCGTAGCGCGCACCGTCTCATCGCGAAGATGCCTACCCTGGTAGCAATGTGTTACAAGTACAACATTGGTCAACCCTTTGTTTATCCGCGTAATGATCTTAGCTATGCGGGCAACTTCCTGAACATGTTATTCTCCGTTCCGGCTGAAGATTACAAAATCAGCCCTGCGGTTGAACGTGCAATGGATCGTATATTTATTTTGCATGCCGATCACGAACAAAACGCTTCTACATCAACTGTACGGTTAGCCGGTTCTTCTGGTGCTAATCCTTACGCGTGTATTGCTGCTGGCGTGGCTTCTTTATGGGGCCCGGCTCACGGTGGTGCAAACGAAGCGTGTCTGCGAATGCTTGAGGAAATCGGAAGCGTTGACCGTATTCCGGAATTTATTGAGCGTGCGAAGGACAAAAAAGACCCCTTCCGCCTCATGGGTTTTGGGCATCGGGTTTACAAGAACTACGATCCGCGCGCAACAGTAATGCGTGAAAGCTGTCATGAAGTTCTTAAAGAGCTGGAAATTAAAGATCCTTTGCTTGAAGTAGCTATGGAACTTGAGCGTATTGCACTTGAAGACCCTTACTTTGCCGAGAAGAAGCTGTTCCCGAATGTGGATTTCTACTCAGGCATTATTTTGAAAGCTATTGGTATTCCAACCAATATGTTTACGTGTATTTTTGCTCTTTCCCGTACCGTGGGATGGATTTCTCATTGGCATGAAATGATGAGCGATCCTAAACAAAAGATTGGACGTCCTCGTCAGCTTTATACGGGCTATAGTAAACGTAAATACACCCCTATCGACAATTAATTTTTTGTCGAACCGCAAAAATAGCGCCTGCATGGCGCTATTTTTAAATAAGGAGTAGCGACTATGCCCTATCCTGCTCTCGCGTTAGGTATTGCTGGACTCATTCCTTTTATTTTTCTAGCCGTTACTGCAGTTGTTGACTTGCTTCCAGTCTATGAAGCTGCGAGATATTTTACTCAATATTCCGCGGTGCTTCTGTCATTTTTTGGCGGCGTTCATTGGCTGGATGCGATTCAAAACCGGCGCACTAATCACCAGTTATATGTGGCGATGCTTCCCACTATCATTGGTTGGCTATGTCTTATTTTTAATGGCGATGTGCGGGTACTTGGCGTACTCTCTGTCTCTTATGTGCTTCTTCTAATGTACGATAAATACACATTAGCTTTTGATAAAGAGCTGGTTGTAAGCTATATCTCGCTACGCGTGCTACTTACCACCGTTGTAGTTATCTGTCACGCAATCATGATTTTTCAACTGCAATAAATGCCGTTCCCTAACAACTTGCTGGATATCTATAAAAGAGTTTGCTGAAGAAGCTTGGGGAAACGACAGGAACACTGACGCTCTAGTAAAAAAGGAGCTACCGTGACTTACGGCAGCTCCTAATTAGAAGCGAGTTATTCGTCTCGAATAACGGCAAGCAATTCTGCCGTTTTTTCTTTCATTAAAGGAATATCATTTCTCGATTCCACATTCAGTCTGATAACAGGTTCAGTATTAGACTTGCGTAAATTAAATCGCCACGTCCCGAATTCTAGCCCTAGACCGTCAATTTCCTCGATAACTTCTGCTTCGGGTTGGTATTTCTTCATCACCCGTTCCAACGCCGCGTCAGCATCTTTTAGTGTGCTGTTAATTTCACCTGATGAGGGAAATGCAGCAATGCGGGCTTTTACCATTTCAGCCAGCGTTTGATGTTTAGTACAGAGTAATTCAGCCACTAGCAGCCACGGGATCATGCCGGAATCACAATAGGCAAAATCTCGGAAATAATGATGCGCGCTCATTTCACCGCCGTATACTGCATCTTCTTTACGCATTCGCTCTTTTATAAAAGCATGGCCGGTTTTACATTTTATAGGCGTACCGCCAGCAGTAGTGACAATATCTTCCGTATTCCAGCAGACCCGTGGATCATAAATAATTTTAGCTTTATTATCTTTATCCAGAAAGGCTCTCGCAAGTAACCCAACTATGTAATAACCTTCTATAAAGTTACCTTGGGCGTCAAACAAGAAACAGCGATCAAAATCGCCGTCCCACGCAATACCGAAATCAGCATTATTTTCGACAACTGCCTGGGCTGTATCAGCGCGATTTTCGGGAAGGAGAGGATTGGGAATACCATTAGGGAAAGTACCATCTGGTTGATGATGGACTTTGATAAATTCAATAGGTACGCCTTTTTCCTTTAACGCTGATTCAATGGCATCCAGCACTTTACCCGCCGCCCCATTCCCCGCATTGGCGACTATCTTCAATGGCGTAAAATTGTTTAAATTTACATATGACAATACATGAGCCACATAACTGTTTAGGCAACTCTTGCACTCATAGCGTCCCGTGCTTTGAAGCAACCCCTCTTTTATATGTGCCTTTCCGTTAAAGAATGCTTCTTTATCAATGGTAACACCATCGGTGTAATACGCCATTCGCTGGTTTACTTCGTCATCAGATAACGCTTGGGCAGCCTCTTTAATAGCGTTTAGCCCTGTATCTCCACTAATCGGCACGGAATTAGCTTTTACTAATTTCATGCCGTTATAGTTGATAGGATTATGACTTGCGGTTACTTCGATTCCACCATCTACACCCAAATAGGTAGTAGCAAAATAAATTTCTTCTGTTCCGGCCATGCCGATATCAGTCACCGCTGCGCCGCCCTCAATTAAACCGGCGGCAAGTGCTAGCTTGAGCGGAGTGGATGTTAACCGTACGTCGCCACCCACCACAACACGTTGTGCAGAAAGCTCTTTAGCGAAAGCAAAACCAATACGATAAGCCACCTCTTCGTCTAGTTGGGTATTGAGTTCGCCGCGAATGTCGTAAGCCTTAAAGCATGTTATAGGCTTACTCATTTTTTGGCCTCTTTACTCTCAGTTCTGCCGTAGCGATCGGAAAATCTTACGATATCGTCTTCACCAAGATAGGCTCCAGATTGAACCTCAATCAGCTCCAACGGAATTTTTCCAGGATTTTCTAACGCATGAACTTCACCGATGGGAATATATGTAGATTCGTTTTCTGTCACCATTTGTGTGGTATCGCCAATTGTTACACTGGCTGTACCTGAAACCACAATCCAGTGTTCGGCGCGGTGATGATGCATTTGAACAGATAATTTTTCGCCGGGCTTTACAGTAATACGTTTCACCTGGAATCGCGCGCCATTATCAATTGAGTCGTAACTACCCCAGGGCCGGAAGACTTCGCGATGGAATTCAAACTCAGGGCGCTTTTCGGCCTTAAGCGTGTTAACCACATTTTTGATTTCCTGCACCTTATCTTTGTGCGCCACCATGACAGCGTCTTTGGTTTCAACGACAACGATATCATCCAACCCGATTACAGCAATGAGCCTTTCTTCAGAGTTAATGTAGCTGTTGCGGGTATTTTCCAAAATGGCATCACCCACAACCACGTTTCCGTGGGCATCTTTATCAGACGTTTCCCATAACGACGTCCAGCTTCCTACATCTGACCAACCCGCATCCAGAGGCACCATGGCTGCTTTCTGAGTTTTCTCCATCACTGCATAATCGATTGAATCGTCAGGGCACGAGGCAAACACGTCAGCATCTACTCGAATAAAATCAAGATCCTGAGATTCGGAATCTATGGCTTTCTTACAAACACTAAGAATTTTTGGTTGATACTTTTCAAGTTCTTCCAGATAGCGGCTGGCTTTGAACATGAACATACCGCTGTTCCAGAAATAATTACCCGATGCCACGTATTGCTCTGCTGTCGCCATATCCGGCTTTTCTACAAATTCCTGAACGGCGAAACCGTTTTCCAGCTCCTGTCCAGACTTTATATAGCCATAACCGGTATGCGCTTGGTCAGGCACAATGCCAAAAGTAACCAAATAGCCTGCATTTGCCAATTCCTCTGCCTTTTTTATAGCATCATGGAACGCTGGAAGCTTTTTGATTAAGTGGTCTGCTGCAAGAACGAGCAACGTAGGATCTTCTCCTCCCTGCACCGCATGTAAAGCTGCCAGCGCAATTGCAGGCGCCGTATTTCTTCCTACTGGTTCCAGCAAAATTCCGCTGTGCTTTACGTTCTGTTGGCGTAGTTGCTCCGCCACCAGAAAACGATGTGCATCATTACAGATTAAAATAGGCTCTTCTGCTCCCGTACCTTTCAGCCTTCCAATAGTTTCTTGAAGCATGGTTTGTTCTGAGGTAAGGGCTAAAAACTGCTTAGGCAATGCCGCGCGAGATTTCGGCCAGAGACGACTTCCGGTACCACCGGCTAATATGACTGGTTTCATTTACTTTCCTGTGAAATATTGGCGAAAGCCTTATTTATCCTTACTCCATGTTAATCAAGGCATTAAATCCAATCAATGGTGGTAATGCAAATACATGGTCTATTTTCGTTTTTAATCTAAGAAAGGGGTTCAACAGACCCCTTTTTAAATCAAAACTGGTAATACAGATCAGTTTGCTAGCTTGCCGCTCTGGTAATCCTGTAACGCCTGCTGAATTTCCTCATCGGTATTCATAACGAATGGCCCATATTGAACCACTGGCTCACGTAAAGGCGCCCCCGCAACAAGAATAAATTTGGCAGCTTTTTCTGCCTTAACGGAAAAGAAGTCACCGGCGGACAACACAGCTAACTGTCCCTGTTCTACCGGTTTTTCAGCAATTTCTACGCCACCTTCGTAGCAATATACAAAAGCAGTGTGATCTGCGGGTAACGTAACGTCAAATTTGTCACGCTCTGATACGATAAAATCGGTAAAAAGTGGCTTGACTGAATTAGTTTGCACCGGCCCCGCCTGTCCTTCCAAATTACCCGCTAACACTTTAACAATGGTTTTGTCAGTAAGAGAAACGTGAGGAACAGCATCGGGTTGAATATCCTGATAACCCGGGGCTGACATTTTTTGCGAGGCGGGTAAATTAACCCATAGTTGAAAACCCTGAAGCAAACCTTCTTCCTGCTCTGGCATTTCCTCATGAATCAGCCCCCTACCCGCATTCATCCATTGGATGCCGCCGCTTTGAATCAAACCTTCATTACCAACAGAGTCCCGATGCCGCATTTTACCTGCCAGCATATAGGTAACGGTTTGAAAGCCTCTGTGAGGGTGTGGAGGAAAACCGGCAATATATTCGCCCGGTTTATCCGAACTGAAAAAATCCAGCATGAGGAAAGGATCCAGTCGTTTAATGGCAGGCTGACCAATAATGCGAGTTAACGAAACACCAGCGCCATCCTGAGTCGCCATTCCTTCATAAACACCGGTTACGGTTCTTGTCGTCATTATAGAGATTCTCTTCCGTGGGGAGCATTCAAGGCTAAATCAGGCCCGACAGGTACAATTTGCGTCGGGTTGATCATGGTATGGCTAAAGTAATAGTGACGCTTGATATGCTCAAAGTTAACAGTTTCAGCAACACCGGGATACTGATAAAGCTCCTTCATGTAGCCGTTTAATGCGGGATAATCTGCAATCCGTTTTATATTGCACTTGAAGTGCCCATGATAAACCTGATCAAAGCGAATAAGTGTCGTAAATAGGCGCCAGTCTGCTTCCGTAATACGTTTGCCAACAAGGTACCGCTGTGTAGAAAGCCGTTGTTCAACTAGATCAAGAGCGTCAAAAAGAGCCGCCACGGCTTCCTCATAAGCTTTTTGCGTAGTGGCAAAGCCGGTTTTATAAACACCGTTGTTGATGTTGCTATAAACCAGTTGATTTATCTCCTCAATCTCGGCATGAAGCGATTGCGGGTAGTAATCATCGTGATTGCCCGTCAGCGAATTGAATGACTGATTAAAAATCCGAATAATATCCGCAGATTCGTTATTTACAATAGTTTCGCTTTTTTTATCCCACAGCACCGGGACTGTCACCCGGCTGGTAATGGTCGCATCGACCCGCGTATAGAGCTGGTGTAAATACTCATAATTATAAAGCTTATCTCCCGTTGCTGCTGGAAAGGATTTAAAACTCCAGCCTTTATCCAACATTTCCGGAGAAACAACAGATACATCTATGTGAGATTCTAGCTGCTTAAGCTTGCGGAATATCAGAGTCCGATGCGCCCACGGGCAGGCTAGCGATACGTAAAGGTGATAGCGACCTGATTCCGGAGTGTACCTGGCGTCTTTACTGTCTTCCACCCAATCACGAAAAGACGATGATTCACGCTTAAACTTGCCGTCGTTACTGTCAGTGTCGTACCATTTGTCTTGCCACTTGCCGTCAACCAGTAAGCCCATTAGTCTGCTCCCGTAAATTTGATCTTGCGCTATTTCACCATATACCAAGTTGAACGTATTGCGCATAATTTTGGATTTTTCATCCTATTTTTTAGATATTGACGCTAGGGCGTGTTGAGTACACGACTCTCTGCGGTTGCGGTAGTGTGTCGTTCAATTGATTAAGGTATTATGACAAGTTCTACGGTAGTCAGCTGCTACAGTCAGCAGAGCATCCTAAATACTTTTTTCCGGATTAGTCGTTAATTTATGAGTAACAAACAACGTTTTGGTGGTATCAGCCGGCTTTACGGTGCCGATGCCACTACTACTCTCGCCCGCTCACACGTCTGTATTGTTGGCATCGGAGGCGTGGGATCGTGGACAGCAGAAGCCCTGGCAAGGAGTGGTGTAGGCAATCTCACGCTTATCGATTTAGACGACGTATGTGTAACTAATACCAATCGGCAGATTCACGCCCTCACTGATTCCATAGGCCAACCGAAAGTAGAAGTTATGGCCCGGCGTATTCGTTTGATCAATCCAGACTGCCAGGTAAATGCAATTGAAGATTTTGCAACATCAGATACAGTGTCAGAATATATAACCACGCAGATGGATGCAGTGGTGGAAGCAACCGACAGCGTTCGCGCTAAAGCGGCCATTATCGCGTTTTGTAAACGTAACAAAATAGCCGTGGTAACAATTGGCGGCGCCGGAGGACAGATTGATCCAACTCAGGTCACGGTGGGCGATCTCTCCAAGACCATACAGGATCCACTGGCGGCAAAGCTGCGCAGTGAATTGAGACGCAGCTATAATTTTACGAAGAATGTAAAACGTAAGTTTGGCGTGGAGTGCGTATATTCCACTGAACAATTACGCTACCCTCAGCCCGATGGCAGTGTATGCTTCAATAAATCGGTGTTAGAAGGTGGAACCCGGCTCGACTGTGCAGGTGGTTTTGGTGCCGTGGTCACGGTAACATCAACCTTTGGAATGTTTGCCGCAGCGCGAATCATAAATCGTCTTACCGGTGAAAAATAATAATTCACGAGCGTAATCGCCACTGAGGAGTTTTATATGCAACAGGCTGATCTGGAGCAATTAATGGCCGAGAGTGCCAACGATGCAGTGCAAACTGCAAAACAAGAGTTTGGTGTTTCCCTGGATTTTACACCCGAAAGTATCCGGCAAGTAGATAGCGTATTGCTGAGCTTTGTAGACAGGTATCATGACCAAGCGCTGGAAGACAATGCCGTATTCACTCTCTGTAATATCTTCGGCGCTTATGTCGGGGAAAGTTTTAAAAAAATAGCCGGCGGCAATTGGCGCTACGATCAAACTGATCCGCAAGCACCCTTTGTTGTACTGGATGTAGGTGACCGCTCCTACGCATTCGCGGGAATTTGCTATGAAAGGCTGGTAAACGATAGCCAAATAAGTGTAAAAGCTTACTTCGATAAAGCTAGCCAAAATCAAATGCATTAATGGTAGTCAAGCGTGTTTAACCGGGCTTTTCAGAGCTTGAAGATAAAGGTCCCGCCTCAGTGCGCTTGGGGTGGCGCCAATCTTTTATCATTAGTTTTACATGGCGACTCCTCACCAAGCAAACAAGAAACAAGCACGAGAGTAGCAGCATCAGCGCGTTGACAAACTGAAACAGCCAGTGATAAACCGCAATTTGCCATACCTGCACAGTAACAGAAGCAAGTATTCCGAAGATTAAAAGCGGGTAAATGCAATGTCGCCAGGAGGTGCGCGATTTTTTCCAAAGGCGCTCCCGATTTCCCAGCAACAACAATACAGTCAAAAAAGGAAGTGTGATTACAAGCCTAATTATCAGGTAGCTGCTTTGGGGATAAAATAACTGAAGCAGGAATGTTGTTTGATCTCTTATCGCAACCGCAAAAATAAATATGAGCCAGTCAGCGCATGCTGCCAGCAACAGCATGTATAACCAAAGAGGCGGTTTAACGACACCGCCTTCATCGTAGCAATGAAGAGGCAATGGCAATGTGTTACGCGTCATGGCTTAACGTCAATGCGAAATGGTGGCTGGCAATTGCCATTCGTTTACGTAAGTAGAATCGGTGCGCGTTAAAACGCTGGACTCCGGAATCCAGATGTAAACTTTCACATTGTTGCTCTTTGGCAATCTGAATACAGGCTTCCATCAGTCCGTCGCCGATTCCTTTTCCTCTAGCGCTATCTACGGTTACAAGATCATCAATATAAAGATGTTTTCCCCACGCCAGCTTCTCATTTATCACATATCCAGCCAGAGCAACGACCTGCTCTCCTTGCATGGCAGCAAGAAGCCGGTAGCCGGACTTCATTTGCGTGTGCATTTTATTAGCAAGTTTCTCCAGCGAATCATGCGGTCTGAGTTGTTGCATCACTGGTGCAGCAGCCAGTAGAGAAGAATAAGTGGTTAAATGAATGTATTGAAGTTCCATAACTTCCCATTGTTTTACGTATTTTTAGGAAGACCACATTACACCCTTCCCTCACATTCCCGGCCACTACCGATTTCTTTCACCTATTTCCCACTCACTTGGCAAGTAAATGCAGATGTAAGTATTCCAAACCGTAAAAGCGACGAAACATGATCTTTTCAGGACCGCTGCTTACATAACAAGGCGCAGTCTACCAGAACTTTTCCAGTATGTTTTTTACAATATCCAAACTCAAGATGTTGGCAAAAAGCGCCTGAACGCGAACCTGCAACCGGTGGAGAGGATATCCGCGAAATATCCATACCTTACGTACTTTATTGTATTTTTCATAAAAACGGCTGCGAAATTGAGGCAAAGGCGTTTTCCCAAGGCGCTGCCAGGCTTTGTATGTGCCTGTAATATCTGCTCCACGCATAAAACGCGACAGCCAACGGGGCAGCGAATGCCAGCGTATGCTCGACTGGAAATCAATAATTGCCGGCTCTCCGTGCGTATCAACTAAGATATTTCCCAAATTGCGTAAATCCAAATGCACTCTGCCGGCTTTATGCATAGCGCTTATACGCTTTTCAAGTTGATAAAAAAATTGAGGCGAGAGTTGTTCGCCGCTCTCGCAAAGGCTCTTGAGGGTTTTTCCTTCTACATACGAATACGCAATGGTCGAGGAGGTAAGCCGGTAGCACTTCTCTGCAATGCCATCAATATGCTTCAGCGCACTTATTGCCTTAAATTCCTGATTGATAAACATTCTTCCCACTGAATGTCTGATTAACCAATGACGTGAGGAAAAGTCTTTTATAACCAAGTCAAAAACATGATCACAGTACCGATACACGATAGCGTTCGCGAACCGTCCTTCATTAATAATGCTAAGATGACGAACGTCAAAAAAATGTGAGGGAAAGTACTGCTGCAAGGACTGTATTAACGTGTCCAATTTTACGAACCCAAATAGTTGTCAAGGCAACTATTTTCCCACCCACTTTATTGCCCAGGCAACTATATTGAGGTAAAGCCAGGTTTCTTTACGATGAACTATTCTAAATTGGACAGACAATGACCGAGCAACGAGAACAACTGCTCACGCTGCTTCATATTTAACCCACTTAGCGCCTCTTCATACACGGTGTTCACGTGCTTAACTGTTTGCGGGAATAATGCCCACGCGTTGTCCGTGAGCGCCAGTTTAAACGCTCGCCCGTCGTGAGGGCACGGCGTGCGAACGATAAGACATTTTGCTTCCATCCGGCACAACATACGACTCATTGCTCCCCTATCGTTTTGCGTGAGTTCACATAACTGCGCCAGCGTATCTGCGCGATTGCCTGCTATCAATTTAATCACTGCGTACTGGGAAGCGGTTAAATCCAAAGGTTTCAGTTTACAATCGAGCTTCGCCACGATCTGGTTGCGCAAAGAAGCAACCAAGCGCCCTAAGTCACCAGCCGTTGCTGCATTTTCTTCCTTCCTTTCTGAATCTTGCACTTTTATATTCATAGTTAAACGTATATCTTTATTTAACGGCCTGTCTCGCTTTTACCTGGATAAACCAGCGCCTTTTTCGCGGTCAGTAAGACCGCGACACCGGAAAATAATTCCTTTTGGTTATTTTTCTTTCTCAGCGCTCGGCTGTGATGGATGAAATTAGCCGCCGAATCTACTGCGATTACGATTATCATCATGTATAATCCGCGTCCTTTCTTAACTTTTACCCAAACGCCAAAGCCGCCTATGACCGTTAAAACCTATCGCCCGAATCAAACTACCACAATGGAAATCCCTGTAAAAACGCTACAGGAAAACCGTTCAGCTGCACCTGCTTTGGGCTCGAGAATCGGTTTCGTCAGTCTCGGCTGCCCAAAAAATTTAGTCGATTCTGAGCGGATTCTTACACAATTACGCACCGAAGGCTACGATGTGGTTCCCACTTATCAAGATGCCGATCTGGTCATTGTAAACACTTGCGGATTTATTGACTCTGCGGTGGAGGAATCGCTTGATACTATCGGTGAAGCACTTAAAGAAAACGGGCGGGTGATAGTCACCGGCTGCTTGGGAATAAAGGATGACGAAATACGTGAAGTCCATCCTAATGTTCTTGCTATCACCGGCCCTCACGCTTATGAGGAAGTGGTGGAGCAGGTGCATACGCATTTGCCGAAACCAGAACACAATCCCTATCTGCACTTGATCCCTGATCAAGGTATTAAGTTAACGCCGCGACACTACGCCTATTTAAAAATTTCCGAAGGATGTAATCACCGCTGTACGTTTTGTATTATACCGTCTATGCGAGGCGATCTGGTAAGTCGTCCCGTGGGCGAAGTTTTAGATGAAGCAAAACGTTTGCAGGCCGCAGGAGTTAACGAGCTTTTAGTGATTTCGCAGGACACTAGTGCCTATGGCGTAGATGTAAAACATCGGACCGGCTTTTGGAATGGTATGCCGGTAAAAACGCACATGCAGCAACTTTGTGAAAAGCTGGGGGAATTAGACATGTGGGTGCGTCTGCATTACGTGTATCCCTATCCTCATGTGGACGATCTCATTCCGCTAATGAATGAAGGCAAGATCCTGCCTTACCTAGATATTCCTTTCCAACATGCCAGCAAACGAATTTTACGCCTGATGAAGCGTCCAGGGAGTGCAGACAGAACCATTGAACGCGTAAAACGGTGGCGAGAACTGTGCCCTGAACTTATTATCCGTTCCACTTTCATAGTGGGCTTTCCTGGTGAAACTGAAGAAGAATTTGAAGAGTTACTCCAGTTTCTGCAAGAGGCGCAACTAGACCGCGTAGGCTGTTTTACCTATTCCGCCGTTGACGGCGCAAAAGCCAACGATTTACCTGATCCGGTTCCTGAAGATATTAAACAGGCTCGTTTAGCAAGATTTATGGAAGTTCAAGGGAAAATTTCTGCAGCTCGCTTGCAACAACGCATAGGCAAAGAATATCAAATAGTCATTGATTCAGTAGATAGTGAAGGCGCAACAGGAAGAACCTACGCAGATGCACCAGAGGTGGACGGTGTGGTTCATCTTAATGGTGTATATCATCTCAAACCCGGTGAAAGAGTATGGGCTGAAATCATTCATGCTGACGAACATGATATCTGGGGCGTACTGTCGGACGATGAAGAAGATAGTTTACTCAATTAATGAGTAACGCCTGCTTTTGCAGGCTTTCTTTAGCGAGAATACAGATTATTGGTGAAGTTTAAGCTTGCTGACAGTTGAGCGGGTATCATTTGCACCCGCTTTAGCCGCACCACCGATTATCCATATAGCGTCGTCAACAGACACCGCCCCTAATCCATGCCGGGGCACCGGCATGACTGTGGCCTGCGACCATTTTTCTCGCTTCAAGTTATAGCGCCATACTGATGAAAATACGCCGCGTCCCTCGGTGAAGTATTCTCCACCAAAAGCAAAAATATTGCCGTGTAATACCGCGCAAGCTAGCCCCGCCTGCGGCTGTGGAAGCGGCTTTCCTTCAACCCACTCATTGGTGGCGGGATCAAAAATTTCATGTGAATCCAGATTGCCCTCTTCCACCGTACGTCCGCCAATGACATGCCATTTACCTTTCGCTACCACAGCGCATGCACTGTTTCTGGAAGTAGGCATTGGCGCTGCTGTCTGCCAAACTCCAGCTTCGGGATCAAATACGCCATGCCAATTTGCATCTTCCTGATCCGCCCACTTCCCATTGCTACCTTTTTTAGGAGTTCGCCCCCCAGCAATATGAATCTTCCCGTTCAATATACCTGAAACGGTTTCGGATAATGCGACTGGCATAGGCGTTTTTTCGGCCCATTCATTCACATTTTCGTCATACATAAGGACGGAATTAGTATTTGTCCACTGCCCGTCGTCAGATTCGACAAAACCACCAAAAGACCATATATTGTCCTTAACCGCGACCAACATCGGGTGGTGCCGAGGTGCTGGCAAAGGGGCCAATCGCTGCCATTTTTCTTGGTCCTTTTGCAGCCGATAAACGTGAGCAGAAACGTTTAAACCACCGGTTTCCGTTGCGCGTAATCCGCCAGCGACATAAATCGCATTATGTAACACCGCGGGATAAATTTCCTGCACCGGCTGAGGTAAAGAAGGTCCTAATGACCATCGGTAGTTTGTTACCGGCTCAGCAGCTATGGCACTGGCAAAGGTTCCTGTCAGCCACAATCCTGCAACCAGCCATTTTACCACGGTAAGGAGTCTCCGTTAGAGTGGAAAAAGCCCCCGGTGCTTTCCAACGTAAGCTCACCCATTCTTTCTACCAGTCCTTTCGCCGCAGTGGCAGCATCAATATCGCCTGCGTTGTTTACCATTTCTGTTTGAACAAAGCCCGGATGGAGAAGCGCCACCGCTATTCCTCTGGGCCGCAAATCTCTGGCAAGGGATACTCCCGCCGCGTTTAACGCCGCTTTGGACATACGATAACCATAATAACCACCAGAACCGTTATCAGTCATTGAGCCCATACGGCTGGTCATCAAGCCAATTTTGGCATTTTCCGCCATTGCCGGTAGCAGCAACTGAGTTACCAACAGCGGCCCTAGCGCATTGACTCGAAACTGATAGTCGATCGTGTTCGGGTCCCAGTCTTCCAGACTTTCGCGCCCAAGCACGCCGGCATTGTTAATTAGCATGTCTATCTTAACGCTTAACAGTGAGGCCAATGACTGATGAAGACTCTCTGGATTGGATACATCGACACCTGTTACCACTGTCGCACCTGAGGAGCTAAGTTCATCACTACTATTTCGGCAGACGCCATATACTCTATCACCACGAGAAAGATAGGCCTGAACCAATGCCAGACCAATACCTCGATTTGCGCCCGTTATGACTACGTTCATTTTCGTTTCTCCTTCTTTAACGTTCTGACAATATATGTAGTAGAGATGCCAGATCCTCTGGCGTATCAATTCCTACTGGTGGGGGAGCTTGTGCTACATCTACATGAATTTTGTCCCCGTACCAAAGCGCCCGTAGCTGCTCTAACGATTCTATATGTTCCAGCGCGGTAGGTTCATAAGCTACGTACTGACGCACATATTTGGCCCGATACGCGTACAGCCCTATGTGGCGGAAATACAAATCAGGGTTAGCGTAGGTAGGGTTGCCAAGCATTCTATCTCGTTCAAAAGGCACGGCAGCGCGGGAAAAATAGATGGCGTGAGAATACTGATTCGTTACCACCTTTACCACATTTGGGTTTAATACCTCATCCGCTCTAATAATCGGTGTAGCGAGCGTTGCAATGGCGACATCGCTGTTAGCAGACAAATTAGCAGCCACTTGATTGATATTCTCAGCGGGCACAAAGGGTTCATCACCCTGAACGTTTACAATAATAGCGTCGTCTATGAGCTTTTCTCTGCTTATCACTTCCGCTATACGTTCGGTGCCCGATGTATGATCCCTGGAAGTCATGCATACATCCACAAACCCCTTCGCCACATTAGCAATCCGTTCGTCATCAGTTGCAACAATAACCCGCGAGGCGCCCGCTTCCTGTGCTCTTTCCACCGTGTGCTGAATCATAGGTTTACCCTGAATATCAGCCAGAGGCTTGCCGGGAAAACGACTTGAGCCGAAACGAGCGGGAATGACTACAATGAAAGACATAATATCCCTGCTATTTAATGGCTTCGAGTTCATCAAGAGATAATTGATTTGCCGTTTCTTCAATAAGCACCGGAATTCCCTCTTTTACCGGATAGGAAAGTCGATCAAATCGACACACCAGTGCTTTTTTATCATCAACAAAAATAAGTTTCCCTTTACACAATGGACATGCCACCACATCCAGTAATTTTTTATCAAACGCCATTTGACCTTCCTTTATTCAGCCATCCAGAGGCTTCTAAACGGGTGTTTAGTTCATTATAAAATGCATCGGGTAATACTGCATTTACTGCAAGGTACCAGCATTCTTCGTGGGCGAAGTAGTTTACTTTTACGGCGTCTTTTTCCGTCATAATTACAGGGCCTATAGGAATATCATCCTTTACAAAGGTATGGTGATCTGCAAATTCCCGCTTCTTTAATACATTCACACCGGCACTCGACAGTTGCGTGAAAAAACGCTGCGGGTTACCGATACCAGCAATCGCATTCACGCTAGGATATCGAGCAATAAAATCTTCAATACCCAAGGTGAGCGCAGGATCCTTAACATTAATTATACAGGATGAGCGCAATTGCATGTGAAACTGCGGAATTGTGACACTTAACAAGCGCGCATCTTCTGCGCACTTAACGTTGTGTAAAATCATATCCACAGTGTCAAGACGCCAGATCCCTTCACGCAGTGGCCCCATTGGCAAAAGCTTTCCATTCCCGTAGCGTCTTTCATCCATCACTACCAGCTCAACATCCCTTTTTAGCGCGTAATGCTGTAAACCGTCATCACACACAATGACCTGACATCCAAAACGGCTGACAAGAAACTCTGCTCCTCTGCGCCTGAGGGGGTCAATGACTACATCTACGCCAGTGCGCGACGCAATTAATCTTGGCTCATCGCCTACGAGAGCAGCTGAGTCAGCATGCATAACATGATGAGGAAAATGTTGCGCGCGTCCGCCATAACCGCGGCTTAGCACACCGACTTTAAGTCCCTTAGCACGAAAATGTTCAACTAGAGCTATGACCACCGGGGTCTTGCCGTTTCCCCCAACGCTGATATTACCAACAATAACAAGAAAAGCATCAGGCTTGGAAGAGGCAATGAACCCAGTAGCGAAAAGATACCGCCGACAAGCAGTAACCGCAGCAAACAACATTGAAAAAGGCCACAATAACCAAAGGAACGGGTGGCCTCTGTACCAGGCTCGTTCCAGCTTACTCACCCCGCGTCACCAAACTGTAAAGTATGCAGTTGAGCATAATGACCTTGCTTTTCCAGCAACTCATGGTGCTTGCCTTTTTCAATGATCTGGCCTTGTTCAACCACAATAATCTGGTCAGCATTTTCAATAGTAGACAGACGATGCGCTACCACAATACTGGTGCGTTCTTTCTGCAGTTTTTCCAAGGCATCCTGAATCAGTCTTTCCGACTCGGTATCCAAAGCCGATGTCGCTTCGTCCAGAATTAATACGGGCGCATTGGTGAGAATAGCGCGAGCGATAGCAATACGCTGACGTTGACCGCCGGATAACATCAGGCCGTTTTCTCCTACTATTGAATCCAGACCGTCGGGTAATTGGGCGAGAAACTCAGTAACGTGTGCGATATCCGCAGCCTGTTCAATGTCTTTCCGGCTAACTTTTTCTAACGACCCGTAGGCGATGTTATTGGCGATGGTATCGTTAAACAAGGTGACATGCTGCGAAACCAACGCGAATTGGCTACGCAATGACTTGAGGTCGTAATCCTCCAGCGAAATGTCATCTAGCAGTACTTCTCCCTGCTGCGGAGAATAAAATCTGGTAAGTAACGATGATATGGTTGACTTACCACTGCCTGATCGGCCTACAAGCGCAACGGTTTCCCCTGCTTTTGCGGAAAAAGAAATGTTCTTTAATGCCGGAATATTCTTGCCTGGGTAAGTAAAAGTAACGTTTTCGAAGCTGAGATTTCCTTTTACTCTCTGTTTTGTCACCGTCCCGTTATCTGGCTCATCATTTTCATCCAGCACTTCAAACACGCTGGTACAGGCAGCCATACCTTTTTGAAATTCATTATTGACTGTGGTTAATTGCTTTAGAGGCTTCAACAACAACACCATGTAGAATACTACGCTGATAAACACACCGGCGGTAAGTTCTTCTATCATTTGCGGCGTACTGGCAATAAATAGTACGACCGCAAGTGCAATTGAAGCTATAACCTGAATGGAAGATACACTCAAGATTTGAGTCACTGCCAGCTTCATAGTTTGCTGTCGATTAAAATTGTTCTTCTTAGCAAAGCGATCTTCTTCAATCTTTTGCCCGCCAAACATCAACACAACTTTGTGGCCTTTTACTGCCTGCTCGACTGCAGAAGTGACGTTACCCATTGATAACTGAATGTTCCGGCTGACAATCCGAAACCGTTTACTTACAAACGCGACAATAACGGCGACGACAGGTCCGATAACAAGAAATACCAGCGACAGTTCCCACGATTGATAAAACATCACGCCGAGCAGACCGATAACAAACGCGCCTTCTCTCACAATAGTCAGCAACGCTTTGCCCGATGCATTGGCGACTTGCTCTGTATCATATGTGACCTTACTGATCAGCCCTCCAACCGCGTTGTTGTCATGAAAAGAGACGGGAAGATGAATGTACTTTTCAAACAATTGCTGGCGCATACGCATGACGACTCGAGACCCAATCCACGACAGCATGTAAGTACCAAGAAAATTAAAAAGGCCGCGGAGCAGGAAAAGCGGAACAATGGCATACGCAGCAAGCCGCAAATATTCGTGATCACTGTTGCCCAGCGATTCATCTATTAGTGGCTGTAGTTGAGAGACAACGTAGGTATCCACTGCGGAGTAACCGATCATCCCTACGACGGCAAGAGCGAAAGCCAATTTGTAATCGCGAAGATAGCCTGTGAACCGGCGCAATTGCGACGCTGAATAATCGATTTGCTGCATGAAATATAACACCACGTTGTTTATCAGCACCATTGTAACTGCTTGATGCGAAAATCCATAATTTAGCCCACGAATTGTCCATTAAGGCATCAATTCTTTTCCGTTTTTACGGCCATCCGAGTCCTCACCTATCCAGTTTTCAGGTTTTCGGCCCAGTTGAAACCATCGGGGGTTAAGGTGCTGACGGTAAGTGAAAACTTCAGGCGCGTTAACGCCGGTAAAATCAATGCGGATATAGCCGTGATAACTGGTCGCGAACATTTTTGCACCTACCTTCTGGTAACGCGTCATCGTTTCGGAAGACGGAAAACCCCACTGGTTAGCATAACCCTGGCTGAATACCACTATTTTGGGCGATACTCGCTGCACAAAAATACCTGAAGAAGAGGTACTGCTACCATGATGCGGTGCCACAAGTACATCAGCGTTAAGGTTTGACGCCCTGTATAAAAGCGCATATTCGCTGCTTCTTTCAATGTCTCCGGGCAAAAGTAAGCGATGGCTTCCATCGTCAACCAGTAAAACACACGAATGATTATTATCCGTTATGTGGTTTCCAGGCAACGGCCAGATACTACTAAACGAGAGCCCTTCCCACATCAAGTTTAACCCTTGCTGACAATCGCCGTCGGCCAGATGCACGGCAGGCTCTGAAGCTTGCCCATTTGCTTTAGTATACTCCAGTATTGCGGATAGTCCGCCCGCGTGATCATCATCACCATGACTTACAAATATATGATCAATCTGCGTAATCGAAAGTGCATTAAGTGCTGGTATAACCACCGCTTCCATATAGCTGCCCTGAGATAGGAAACTTTTTCCCGTATCGACAATGACACCTTTACCGCCTCTTGAAATAAGCAGCGCCGTACCTTGCCCAACATCAAAGCTATGAAAGTACCAAGGTGACGAAGCGAAGGGAACGAACCCGGAACAGGCAGCAACAAGCAATATTCCAGAGATGAGACGTTTATGCTGAAATGGTGGAAAGCTCAGTGCAATAATGGCAGCTAAAAGTAGTACGACGTTTGAACTTGAAAATGCAGAGGTTGTTACCATACCTTCCTCCAGTGCCGGAATGGAGAGCACACGCAGGATACCGCCCATAAGCCAGTCAACAAATTCCAGAGCTGGCATACCGGTATGAGGTAAAAACCAGCTCAATAACAGCGCTATCTCCCCCACTGGCACCAGTAGTGAAACCAAGGGTACACAGAAAAGGTTTACCACAGGCGCAGTTAAGGAAACGGCTCCAAACCACCCTAGCGTAACCGGTAACATCAGTAATGACAGCCACAATTGGATGCGGATGAGCTGCTTAAATTTCTGATATCCGGTAATTGATAAAGCGGGAGAACGCCAGTTGATAAACCATATCATTAATACCGCTCCGGCACTCAGGTAGAGGCTGGCGGATAAAATGCTGAACGGAAAGCAAATAATTACAGCCACTAGCATCCAAAGAGCAATGTGATGCGCAGCCCAGTGCCGATAAAAGTGCTTAATGGCAAAATAGACGCTGAGTAACACCAAAGCCCGGGTTACTGGCAATTGCCATCCTGCCAGATGCGCATATCCCGCACACATCGCCAGTACCGGTATCACCAGTTGCCGGTCAAGATTCAGCACGGGTGTGCGCAGGCCACTTAAGCAGGAGAAACCCACGCCGATTATCATCATAAACCCGTAGCTAAATGCCGCGACCATACCAAGATGTAAGCCGGAAATGCTAAATAAATGCGCGGTGCCGGTGACCTGCATCATTTGCCAGTCATCCGCTGTGAAGTCGCTGCGATCGCCGATCAGTAACGCTTTTAGCCATCGCCCATGCTTTAGCCTCGCGTTATCAATATGCGCACCCAGTTGGTAGTGCAAACTCTTTGCAGGTTGCAGAACTTTAATAGGCGCAGCGTTGCGGATATATCCCGTAGCAACTATTTCCTTAGCCACCAAATATTGCTGCTTACTTCTGGTACCCGGATTGGCGCTTCCGTAGGCAGGTTTCAACCTGGCGGTGACTAACACTTGCTGATGAACAGCAAGTTTTGCTGTGGGTTTAGCCCAGGATAACGCTATTTTTCGCGCTGGCTGAATTTGACTTTCATCTAGTTGGCTGACAGACATTACCATTGTCGAGCGAAGCGCATCATGTCGATATTCCACGATCTGTCCTGTTAAAACGACATCTTGTTGAATTTTGTCCAGAGGGAGTTGCCAAGCGGTGTGCCAATGCCCTACACTCGCCACCCACAGTGCCCCGAATAGTAAACCGACACCACCAATAATCGGCCCAACACTACGGGAGATTGCGTTGGTAAACGAACTTTTTAGTGGGTGCGAAGGTACACAGTAAAGAGAATTTCGGCAGTTGCTTAAAAGTAGCGCCGATAAAAGCAGGGCTCCGGCTGACAATACCCACAGGTTTGGCAATACAGGCCATAGCACCGCAGATAGTGCTCCTGCACAAAAGGCGGCCAGCCAAATAGTGGTATATTGTTGCATTCCGTTGCTTCGTTCCTACGAAATTGGTCATTTTTTGTATGCCAAGAAAATTTATAAAGCGGTTTTTGCCCGATCATCAGACAATAAAGAAACAGCGTGCATTGCGAATGTTCGGGACGATATTGCATGAGCCGAACCTGTGGCATTTAAATCGTCGTTCGGCATCAGGCGCATTAGGAATCGGATTATTTTTTGCCTTCTGGCCAGTCCCCTTTCAGATGTGGCTTTCCGCCGCCGCTGCAATTCCGTTTCGCGTCAATCTACCGTTATCTGTAGCCACAGTATGGATTACTAATCCTTTTACTATTCCTCCGATATTTTACGGTGCTTATAAAATAGGAACTACTGTACTTGGGTCTGACCCGAAGCACTTCGAGTTTCAGTTCAGTTGGCAGTGGGTTGTTGAAAGTTTGTCTACGATAGGCCCCGCTTTCCTGGTAGGTTGCGCTATCTGTTCCGTAGTTGGTGGGCTGGCAGGTTATTTCGGTTTAAACTGGCTGTGGCGATTTTCGGTCCGCAAATCCTGGGAAAAACGAAGACTGGCAAGGCAGCAAAAAAAAGAGGAATGTTAGTTCCTCTTTTTATTAATAACATCTGCGTCGCTACTTATCCTTAATAAACGCCGTATTCTTTTAACATTTCTATCAACTTGGCTTCATCCCAAATTGCCACATCCAAGCTTTGTGCTTTCGTCAACTTAGAGCCTGCTTTGTCTCCAGCGACCAAAAAATCTGTTTTAGCAGACACCGAACCGGCTACTTTAGCCCCAAGTTGTTGTAAAAGCACCTTAGCATCATCTCGACTCATCTGCGCAAGTGTACCGGTCAATACACAAGTTTGCCCAGTGAGCGGTAAATCATCTGAAGACGGGACTTCCACGTCAGGCCATGTAACACCCTCATGAATCAGGTCGTTGATAATATCAACATTGTGGGCTTCGTTTAAAAAGTTGAACACGTGTAGCGCCACCACTGCTCCCACATCATTCACCGCCTTAAGGGCCTCAATGTCAGCGAACATTAACGCTTCAAGCGTACCAAAGTGCGTTGCTAAATTGGCCGCTGTGGTTTCTCCGACTTCGCGGATCCCCAGCGAATAAAGAAATTTTGCTAGTGTCGTCTTTTTAGAATCTTCCAGTGACTGAAGTAAATTGCTTGCCGATTTTTCCGCCATTCGTTCAAGTGAAACTAATGACCCCAATGACAACTTATAAAAATCCGCCGGGCTTTTAACCATGCCGGCATCGACGAGTTGCTCTACCAGTTTATCTCCTAAACCATCGATATCCATTGCCTTGCGCGAAGCAAAGTGCTTTAACGCCTGCTTTCGCTGGGCGGCACAAAAAAGTCCGCCGGTGCAGCGCGCTACAGCCTCTTCGGCCAGCTTTTCTACCTGGGAGTCACAAACGGGGCAATGTGCAGGAAACGCAATATCACGAGTGTCTGCTGGACGCTCAGCCACGACCACAGAAACAACTTGAGGAATAACATCTCCAGCCCGGCGAATGACTACTGTGTCGCCTATTTTCACCCCAAGACGCAGGATTTCGTCCTGATTATGCAAAGTGGCATTGGAAACCGTGACGCCACCGACAAACACTGGCTCTAACCGCGCTACCGGCGTAATGGCACCCGTTCGACCTACTTGAAACTCAACCTCAAGCAGTCGCGTCATTTCTTCCTGTGCCGGAAACTTCTGAGCAATTGCCCAGCGAGGAGCACGAGCAACAAAACCCAGTCGCTGTTGCTTGTCAATTTCATCAACCTTAAATACTACGCCGTCGATATCGTAGGGAAGTGAAACTCTTGCTGCGAGGATTTTTTCATAATAAGCCATACAGCCCTTTGCCCCCTCAGCAGTGTCAACCTGAGGACACAGCGGTATACCCCACGTCGCCAGCTGTTCTAAACGCTCACTATGATTGGCCGGTAACGTAAAACTTGCTGGCGTTACCAATCCCAGAGAATAGGCATAGAACATAAGTGGTCGTTTGGCAGTAATACGCGAGTCGAGCTGGCGTAAACTTCCCGCAGCTGCATTTCGAGGATTGGCAAACACCTTGGCGCCGTTCTGCTTTTGACTTTCATTAAGTTTTTCAAAACCGGCTTTTGGCATAAATACTTCACCGCGGACTTCCAGACGCTCCGGCCAACCTTTTCCTCGCAACGAAAGCGGGACGTTGGCGATGGTTCGAACGTTCTGTGTGATATTTTCACCCACCTGACCGTCCCCGCGGGTAGCTGCTCGTACCAACTGCCCACTTTCATAAAGAATACTAACTGCTAACCCATCTAACTTGGGCTCACAGCTGAATTGCAAAACAGCATTATCTTTCAGGCGATCGGATAACCGCTTCTCAAAAGCAAACAGAGAGGCTTCGTCGAAAGCATTATCCAGTGAAAGCATCGGGACTTCATGAACCACCTGCTCAAATGATGGTAGCGGCGCCCCCCCTACTTTCTGAGTCGGTGAATCCGGCGTTTTCAACTCAGGATACTGAGCTTCAAGCGATTTTAATTCATTAATTAATCGGTCGTACTCAGCGTCGGGGACACTTGGGTTATCCAGTACATAATACTGATAGTTATATTCGTTGATTATTTCACGCAGCTGCGACGCGCGCTCTGCAAAGGAGGAACGTGTAGACATAGGATTCTCGAAAAGCTTGGGGCCACCAGCGAGTGCTGATGGCCGACTTGAAATCAGTAACGATTGATCATTCGCTGACGCTCAAAATCGCGAATTTTTTCAATATACTGCTGTAGCCCTTGTTTTGTTAGCACGCTTCTTCGCCCATCAAGCACCTGTGCTGAAAATTCTTCGGCAATTTTACGCGCGGCGTTGTGCATCATGTTGAAAACCTGATGCGCATCGCCTTCAATGGGCAGTATCATAAACAACGTCACACCTTGAGTGGTAAACGTCTCTAAATTGTCGATATCAAATACTCCAGGCTTGAACATGTTCGCCAAACTAAATAATACCGGCCCCTTCCCGTTTGAATTTACGTGGCGATGGAAGATATCCTGATCGCCAAATTTAAAGCCCAGCGTAAGCAAAAGAGGCAGTAGTGACGCTCCGGAAATTAGTTCACTCTCTGGTGCTCGCACGTTTAATACCAATACTTCCTGCTCGGCAGCGGAAGATGGTTTCTGTGAAGTATCAGAGTTTGTCGCATTCTCTTCTGTTGTCGCGGCGCTGGCAGTGGTTTCTTCAAAGTCGATGCGCATTTGATCATCGCCAAAGCTAGGCTCCTGACGATGCTTGGGACTGCCTTTTGAACGCTTACGATTTACGAAACGGCGAGCCTGTTCGCCTAAGCTTCCGCCTTCCTCGCTGTCGTTATCTTCTTCAGAGGGATGCCCAGCAGGATGCCCAGCAGAATGCCGATCGTCTTCTGGCAAAGATTGAACATCCAGCTTGAAATCATCGGTTTTCACTTTGTCTGCTTTTTCAGCGTCACTCATAGGATGTTCTGTATCTTGAGAAGAAGAATGAGTGCTTTCGTTTTTCTTCAACAAAAATCCAGGTGGTTCAGGCATGTTAAGTTCGTTGTCTCTATCAGTTGACGGAGACCGGTTCGATTGAAGATGAGGCTTAGGGTTACTGATCACTGAACCATACAAACGAGTATCTGCTTTAACACCTTGCGCAGATTTAGCGCTTTCTGCATTGGGGGTTTCCGGCGCGGAAGCTGAATCACCAGGTTTTGACTTTGTCGCTGGATTGCTGCTGACAACACGAACTGGCCCCAACCCTAGCTCGTCATACTCGTTTTCATCTTCACGAGGGGAGCGCGCTGCCGCGCTTTTTGTTCCCATATCATCAGCCGACCACGCTACATCGTCATTATCCAAAGTATCGTTATCTGCTTCTTCATCCCAACGCCTCGGCTCTACCCGGCGCTTTGTCTCTGATTTGCCGTTTTTGCGGATTTTCCAGATACCATGTGCAAGAACTGCAACGATAAATAAGGTACCTGCTACCAGTAATGATAGACGTAATTCATCTTCCATTAATCAAATCGCCCTTTGTTATGCTTCTACGAAGGCCATAGCTTCATCTACATCCACCGCTACCATACGAGATACCCCGGGTTCAGCCATGGTAACGCCGGTAAGATGGGTGGCCATCTCCATCGCAATCTTATTATGGGTAATGTAAATAAACTGCACTGAACTAGACATTTCCGAAACTAAATTACAGAAACGCCCCACGTTGGCATCATCCAATGGCGCATCCACTTCATCCAACAGACAAAACGGCGCCGGATTCAACCGAAATATTGCAAACACCAATGATAAAGCTGTTAAGGCTTTTTCTCCACCGCTTAATAGGTGAATTGTACTATTTTTCTTTCCCGGCGGCCGAGCCATGATGGTGACACCGGTTTCCAGTAAATCATCATCCGTTAATGCCAGATAAGCTGCTCCTCCGCCAAATACCTTCGGAAACAGCGTTTTCAAACCTTCATTCACATCTTCAAAGGTTTGGGAAAAGCGGGTTCTGGTCTCTTTATCAATCTTTCGTATCGCCGTTTGTAGCGTATCCATCGCCGTGACTAAATCTTCGTGCTGCATATCAAGATGATTTTTTCTTTCCGCCTGAACTTCGTACTCTTCTACAGCTGCAAGATTAACGGCACCCAAACGGGCAACAGCAGCTGTCGTTTTTTCCAGCTCTTTTTGCCACTCATTTTCATCAGCATTATTGGCAAGATTTTCCAATATCGGTTTCAGTGATTGTCCCGTTTCCTGCAATTGTTCAAGAACAGAGTTGGCTCTGACACGGTAGCCTTCAATTTCTATTTTTACCGAATCAATAATTTTCTGACGCTGCTGAATTTGTTCCTGCAGCCCTTTTTGCCCTTGCTGCGCTTCCTGTAATAATGCTTCTGCATTTTGCAGTTTTTGTTGCTCAGTTAGCCGCAACTCTTCAGTATCTTCACGCTGCAAAAGCAGCGTTTGCAACTGTTCTTTCTGAGTTTCAAGCGGCGTAGCTATGCTGTCGCGCTCTTCCCTTAACAGCCTTTCCCGATTCTCATATTCAGCCAGTTGAGTCTGGTTACGCGTGACCTGCTGCTCGTATAAAGACTGCTGACTTTGCTGTTGTTGAATGGATAAAGCCAGCTGATGTTTTTCTGCGGTGTATTGATCCACAGAACGACGAAACTCAATAGCCTGATGCTCAAGTTTTTCGCGCTGTTGCTGACTCTCTTCCATTTGAGTTTCATGATCAACAATCGATTCCTCCAACACTTCCAGTTGCGCAGATAACGCTTCGATCTGTTGTTGCTCCATTTCCAACATCTCTTCGTGTTTTGCCAAGTCCTCTGCAGTGCGTTGAGCACGATTTTCACTCTGTTCCTTTTGCAGTTTTGCCACACCGTATTGATTTTGTAGCTGCTGCAACGCATTGCTGGTCTCGTTCCGCTTAGCTTTTGCCTCATCCAGCTGGATTAGGGTCTCTCTTTCATTGGCGCGAAAGTTATCGGCAAGCTCGCTTGTCTCTTCCAGCTTTGCCTGTAACTGTTGCAAGTGTTCATATAATGATGATAACTGTGCTGCACGTTGCAAAGCTCCAGTCTCCTCGCTGGCCTCCCCATATACCAGCCAGTCTCTGCCAATCCATCCCCCACTTTCTAATACAACGCTTTCGTTGTTATCTAAACTTGAGACCCGCTCCATAGCCGTTGCAACATCGCTGGCAATGTAAATGCTATTGAAAATGTTCGGCACGCGTGTCTGATTCAAACTCTGCGCAAGTGTTCCAGGAATCTTCGTGGTCGTAAAACTATCACTGGTGTAAATGGGTATGCCGGCGGGAACATTGTCGAGGTCATCGATAAGGTCTTGTAACGACAATTCGTTGGCAACGACGGGATGTTGGAGATACTTTAACGTTTGTTCTACCAGCTTTTCTCTGCCCGGTTCCACTACTAACGATTGCCACAGCGCCTGGACTGAATCTGGCAGTTCGCCATTTTCTGCTACAGCAGATTGCTGCAGCGTTTCCAGTGCTGCAATCCGTGACTCCATCTGCTGGACATCACCTTGTGCCTGGGTAAGTAGCCCCTGCGTTTGGCGAGATTTTTCTGTTGCAGCATTGTGATTTTCTGCGCGCTGGCTATAACTGACTTCGCAGCTACCAAGTTTTCCGCGCGCTAACTCAATCTCATTTTGCAACTGAGCGAGTTTAACCGTCAAATCGTCCTGCGCGAGTTCCCTCAACTCCTGTTTAAGTTCAGAGATTCTCTGAGAAGTCCGCAGCTGCATATTCATGGCCGACTGAATTTGGCCATGACAATTTTGCGCTTTTTGCTTTACGTCGTTGTACCCCGATTCCTGATCACGGCTTTTCGCATTAAAACTTCTTAACGCCTGTTCCGCTTGGTCGCGATTATCCTGCGCTTGAAAAAGGGTTTCATCGATAATTTCCTGACGGGGAATAAGCTCCTCAAGCTGCTGCTGCGCCATGGCTTTGGCGGTTTTCGCTTCGCTCATCGCGCTGGCAAGTACGTTGCGCTTATTGTTGAGCTCATCAAGTTCTTCTGTAATCTGGTTGTTGCGCTGCTGACTGTGCAGCATGTTCTGTTCGATACGAGTGATTGAAGTACTGATGCCAAATAGCTGCTGTTGCAGGTCATCCAGCTGCGCTTTGTGGGAAGCAGCCTGTTCGGTATATACCATCATGCCGGCTTCATCGCCACGTTGCTGCGCGACGAGTGCATCAACTTCAGATTGTTGTTGGCGCTCATCGCTTTCCAGACGGCTGATATGCTCGTTGTGCTTTAGCCAGCGAATCGCAGCCAGCTCGGCCTTCAACGTTCTTTCAGTAGACTTAAGCGTTTTATAACGTTGCGCCGCCGCAGCCTGGCGCTGCAATTTTTCCAGCTGCTTGCCAAGCTCGTTACGCACATCTTCAAGTCTTTCAAGGTTTTCATGGGTATGGCGAATACGGCTTTCGGTTTCTCTTCGGCGTTCTTTGTACTTGGAAATTCCGGCGGCTTCTTCGATAAAGATTCGCAGCTCCTGTGGCTTGGATTCGATAAGCCTGGAAATCATGCCCTGCTCTATAATGGCATAGCTTCGAGGGCCAAGGCCTGTACCTAAAAACAAATCAGTGACATCGCGGCGGCGGCACTTTACGCCGTTGAGAAAGTAGTGCGATTGCGCATCCCGCGTGACCAGTCTTTTTACTGCCAGTTCATTGTACTTCGCGTATTCACCGCCAATACGGCCTGAACTATTATCGAAGGTCAGCTCTACGCTACACTGCCCTACAGGTTTGCGTGCTGAAGAACCATTAAAAATGACATCGGTCATGGCATCGCCGCGCAAATTTTTTGCTGAGCTTTCGCCAAGCACCCATCTGACAGCATCAATAACGTTGGATTTTCCGCATCCGTTTGGTCCCAGAATTGCGGTCATTTTGCCGGGAAAGGGTATTGTGGTGGGGTCTACGAAAGACTTAAATCCGGCGAGTTTAATTTTCTTCAGGCGCACCGCATTGCTCCCGTTCTGTCACGTAACAGAAGACCCTGGCTCCGGAGCTGCAGTGCTACCGTAAATATATTGATGAAGGTCAGTTGGGTCACCGTTTAGCAGCGCGCATGTAAATTATTGTTATGCTGCGACTTTAACAAAACTCATACGCTGTAACAATTGGATTTAGAGATTTGGCCTGCCTCTCTGTATACTCGCACATCAAATAAATTAAAGGAGAGATTATGCAATCCCGCAGTGGTTTCGGCTACTTTATTGCCGGATTTTCCTTAATAAAAACCAAAGGATTAAAGCGTTTTGTATTTATACCGCTTTGTATAAATCTTATTTTATTCGCCACCGCCTTCTACTTTTTATTTGGCAAAATTGAGGGAGGGATCTGGTATATCCTGTCGCTAATTCCTGAGTGGCTTGGGTGGCTAAAGTCGGCGCTGGCGTTTCTCTTGTGGCCATTAGCGGTAATTAGCGTGCTGCTGGTTTTCGCGTTGATCTTCGGGACGCTGGCGAATTGGATTGCCGCCCCGTTTAATGGCATTTTAGCGGAGAAAGTAGAACGACATCTTACTGGCAAACGTCTTGGTGATGATGGCCTCTTCGATTTGCTTAAAGACATTCCCAGAACGCTGGGCCGCGAGCTATCCAAGCTTCTGTGGTACATCCCTAGAGCACTGGGTTTTCTCCTGCTTTTCTTGTTTGTTCCGGTTTTTGGACAGATTCTTTGGTTTTCTTTCAGTGCGTGGATGATGGCAATCCAATACTGTGATTATCCATACGACAACCATAAAGTGCCATTTGGAACTATGCGCTACCATCTCGGTCAGCACAAAGGAAAAGCATTTTCTTTTGGGGTAATGGTAAATATTTTTTCGCTTATTCCCATCGTTAATTTCATTGTTATGCCCGTAGCAATTTGTGGCGCAACTGCAATGTGGGTTAACGAATTAAAAGGCGAAATTATTCGCGAATAACAGGAGGCTGCGAATCCGCTTGCGGCTGTTCTGCCAGGGTGTTTTCATTACCCCTGACAATGGGCTCGGAGCGATTGTAGGCTTCGTATTTTGCCAGCCATTCGCCTGCTTGAGCGGTTTGCCCGTGTTTGTGAAAGCTTTGAAAAAGATTCATAAATATAGGCCTTTGCGCTGTGGGCTCCGCTAACTGCTGTTGCCAAAGTTGCAAGTAAATGGGCGGAATTTCGCCGCTGTCGTGATGTTCTAAAAAGGTAATTTTATCGCTGGGCTTATACGCACGTTCACCCGTCCCGTCACAGGATTTTGCCGGCCATATACTGAGATCAGGCTCTAATGATTGCCAGTTTTCAAGTGTAGCCAAGGGCGCGTAAGTCAGCACACCATCGAAAATCAGATTCGGTGCAGGTATTTTTCCGCAATACCGTTTTGCCATAGGCTCACTTAGTGCATACTCGTCAACAAACCCTGCAAAGTGCGCTAACTCATGCACAAACACAGAATAAGCATCGGTAAGGTCAAGGAACATGACTCCATTGTTGACATTGGCTTTCCCTAAATCTGCGACAATAACGGCGTGAGTAAAACTCTGTTTTTTTACAGCAGCTGCAAGTGGACGGATATCACAACCAAGCCTGCCGGATTGCTGCCAGCTGTCATCGCACTTCAGTACATCTTTTTTCAGCCACACGGGATCCAGCATGCATATTGGTAAAGAAGAAAGACGCTTGTCGTGGGTAAAGCGCTTCTTTATGTCGTGAGCTCTTTCTATGGTAGATAAGGAGGTCGCAAAAATCTGGATGCGTTGCTGACAAAGCTGATCTGACGGCCATTGTTGTAGTTTTATCTGGTTTACCGTCACCGGTTGATACAGCGCAAGCACCTTAGTTAACTTTTGCGCTAGCTCATGACCTTGCTGCGCAGCCTGTTCAAGATATCCTTCTGACTCTTTCTTGCTTCCTTCATCCCATAACAACCGGCCATACTGAAACGCGCTTTGCGCATAGTCCTTCGCAGTTTTCTTTAACCAGGGACGCGCTTTGTCGGGCTGTGAGTGGAGCAAATACCAGTCGGCTAACGCAGCTTGTGCAGGCAAATAGTCTTGCTCAGCGGCACGAACTAACCATGCCTCCCGCTTTTCTGGATCGTCCGTGGCAAGTGCATATTTCATTTGCGCTTCGGGCACTTCTCCTCTTGCAGCAAGTCGCATCAAGGTGGTGCTTTTGTCATCGTCGCTAACCATCTGGTACAGCGCCCAAGCGGCGTCCGCATTGCCCAGCGCCACCAGTTTGTTCAACCAGTATTCATCGCCATTAGATTGCGCATAACCGGTTAGTAATTGCTGAGCCGAGTCGCTACCCTGCAGAGCCGCACGCCACAGTAACGGGGCCGGATATGATGCCGCTTGAGCATTTTGAATTAGCTGCTGATTTTGACGACCTGAATCCGCGCTTACCAGCAATAATGCCAGCAACGCTAAGCATAAACCTCGCATGGGCTTGGTTTAATTCGTTTCGTCTACTGCATTGCGCAGGCGGCTGAGTTCCAGTCGAGCATAACGATGCTCTACGTAGTCATAAACATTGGTGCTAAGTGCCAACTTGAAGTAGTTAGCTGCAACACTTCTGTTCCCACGGGCACTGTGATATTTGCCTAAATAGAAATAGGCTTCGCAGAGCCGGTCAGTAAGTTCCTTTTGACTCGAAACGCCTTCAATTAAAGAATTCAGTAACGTATTTTCTGTTATTTCACCCAAATACAGGTCGACCAGCCGGGTTGCCCAATGCTGCGGCGAGAGTTTATCCCGTACAGATTTTAGATCAGCCAGAGCCTGCACCGGTTCTACATCAGCTTTAGCGAAATAGGCCCATAGCGCGCGAAACGGATCACTCTCTTCTTTCTCAAGAAAGGTGTTTAAATCATTGATCGCAAGATCAGCCCTTCCACCGTAGTACAATGCTATACCTCGGTTAAGATAAGCAAAGTCATAGTCAGGGTTAATATCCAACGTGGAATCAAAAGCTTCGTATGCCTGGATGAACTCCATTTGCTGAATATAATGAATGCCGATGGAATTAAAAGCTGGAGCCATATCCGGCTTTAATTGCAGTGCCTGACCATAGTCAAACTGAGCAAGCCCGGCAAGTCCAACGCTGTCATAAAGCATGCCACGCTGATAATGCAGTTCAGCACGATCTTCATCAGGCAATGAGGCACTTGCCAAAATTTGGTTGTACCGAGCAATTGCCATTTGCGAACGCGGATTAACGGGCGCGGGCTCGGCAAGAAGAAGATTCCCCATCTCCGTTCGCTGCGAAACATCACGTGTTTGTGCACATCCAGCTAAAAAGAAAAGAAAGAATGAAAAAAAGATGAGACTAAAGAGTTTACGCATGTTAAAAATGGGGTCTCTCAATAATTAATAGAATTGCGCCAACGGCTACTAACGCTGCCGTTCCAAGCCGTTGTGATAGGCGCAACGATCGCGCATTTACTGGTAAAAGTAAAGCCCGAAGAGGTGATATAAGGTATTTGTATGGACACTGAAATTGAACAACTCTTAACAGAACGCGCACATGTTGCGCAGAAAAATGCACACGCTCCCTACTCCGGCTTCCAGGTCGGTGCAGCTATACTTACCCATGATAATCAGATTTACAGTGGTTGTAACGTAGAAAATGCAGCCTATCCGCAGGGACAATGTGCGGAGGCATCGGCTATCGGTGCTATGGTTTCTCACGGCAGTAAAAACATTAAAGCTGTTTTAATTGCCAGCCCAAACAATGACTATTGTTTTCCCTGTGGCGGCTGTAGACAAAAAATTGCAGAATTCGCTGATGACGAGATACCTGTCATACTTGTCACTCAGGGAGCACAATCAAAAACTGTTACTGTGGGTGAGCTTTTACCTTACGCATTTCGGCTTAAACCATAGCGTCGTAACAAAACTGACCGTTACCGAAAGATCATTTTGCCTTTGCTGCTAAAGCCGCCAGTTGTTCTTCGGATGCTGGCGCCTGATGATTAGCTTTCCATTCGGAATAAGGCATTTTATAAATAACTTCCCGAGCTTGCTCATAATCTATCTCCACTCCTCTTTCCGTCGCGGCCGTGGTATACCATTTTGCCAGACAGTTGCGGCAGAAATCGGCAAGTATCATTAAATCAATGTTCTGAACATCTTTGTTAGCGTCTAAATGCTCAAGTAAGCGGCGAAAAGTAGCGGCTTCTACTTCAGTCTGAGTTTGTTTGTTCATTCGTATTTCCTATACAAAAAAGGGAGCGCGATGCTCCCTCTTTAATTATAAAATAACGATTATTCGTCGTTAGATTCTTTAGGTGCAGGTTTCTCTAGCAGTTCTTTGATGCTGAGACGTACCCGATTCTGACGGTCAATTTCCATAACTTTAACATCGACCATTTGTCCTTCAGATAAATAGTCGGATGTCTTATTGACGCGTTCATGGGCAATTTGTGAAATATGAACCAGGCCTTCTTTCCCCGGAAGTACTTCTACAAACGCACCAAAGTCAACAATACGCGTCACTTTACCGTTATACGTTTTGCCTACTTCAATTTCTGCAGTAACTTGCTCAATCTTCTTGATCGCAATATCAGCTTTTGCACGTTCGGTGGCAAAAATCTTGATTGTACCGTCGTCTTCAATTTCAATATTTGTTTCTGACTCTTCAGTAATCTGGCGAATCATAGCGCCGCCTTTACCGATAACATCGCGGATTTTATCCTGATCAATCTTCATCGTGTAGATGCGAGGAGCGAATTCACTCAGTTCATCGCGGTGGCCAGAGATAGCTTCATCCATCACTTTCAGAATATGCAACCGCGCTTCTTTCGCCTGCTTTAAAGCAACCTGCATAATTTCCTGCGTGATACCTTCAATCTTGATATCCATTTGCAGTGCAGTAATACCGTTAGTGGTACCCGCGACTTTAAAGTCCATGTCTCCTAGATGATCTTCATCACCCAGAATATCGGAAAGAACCACAAAATTATCGTCGCTCTTAACAAGACCCATTGCAATACCAGCAACAGAGGCTTTAATAGGAACACCAGCATCCATTAATGCCAAAGATGTACCGCACACAGAAGCCATTGACGATGAACCGTTAGATTCGGTAATTTCTGATACTACACGCACCACGTAGGGAAAATCAGCTTCGTCAGGCATAACAGCTTGAATACCACGCTTCGCCAAACGGCCGTGACCGATTTCGCGACGCTTAGGCGAACCAATCATACCCGTTTCTCCCACACAGTATGGAGGGAAGTTGTAGTGCAACATAAAGCGGCTGTCACGCTTACCAGCAAGCTCATCAATCATCTGAGCATCACGTTCTGTTCCAAGGGTAGCAGCAACCAGCGCCTGCGTTTCGCCCCGGGTAAATAATGCAGACCCATGGGTACGTGGTAAAATGCCAGTAGCAACATTTAGCGCACGAATCATAGCCGGATCACGGCCGTCAATTCTTGGCTCACCCGCGAGAATACGAGAACGAACTACGTCGCTTTCCAATTCATGCAGTAAATCTAAAACTTCCTTTTTATCCTGCTCTTCATCTTCAGCGATAATATCGGCCAGCGCTTTTTCTGTCACTGCAGTAACGGTATCTTTGCGAACCAGCTTATCTGAAATCTGGTACGCTTCTGTCATACCAGTTTCCGCTAACGCCTTAATTTTCGATTTAAGCGCCGTGTTTTCTGCTTTTGGCTGCCAATCCCAACGTTCAGTGCCCACGGATGCGGCAAATTCGTTGACTGCCGACACAACGGTTTGCAGTTGTTCATGACCAAACATCACTGCGCCAAGCATCACATCTTCAGACAGTACGTTAGCTTCAGATTCTACCATCAGCACAGCGCCCTGAGTTCCAGCAACAACCAGATCCAGGTCGCTGTTTTCTTGCTCAGAAGCACGAGTGTTAAGAATATATTCACCCGCGGAATAACCCACACGAGCGGCACCAATCGGGCCATTGAAAGGAATGCCAGAAATAGCCAATGCTGCTGATGTACCAATCATGGAAATGACATCAGTAGGAATTTCAGGATTCGCCGACATCACTGTTACCACAACCTGAACTTCATTTTTGAAGCCTTCAGGAAACAAGGGACGAATCGGGCGGTCGATTAAACGCGCAGTAAGGGTTTCGCCTTCAGAAGGACGCCCTTCACGTTTGAAGAAGCCGCCAGGAATTTTACCCGCAGCATAGGCTTTCTCTTGATAATTCACGGTAAGTGGGAAAAAGTCTTGATCGGCTTTTGCTTCTTTTTTCCCTACAACAGTTACCAGCACGGACGTATCATCCATACTAGCCATAACTGCAGCTGTTGCCTGACGAGCGATCACACCCGTTTCTAATGTGACAGTATGCTGTCCGTACTGAAAAGATTTTGTAATAGGAGTCACTATTTATCCTTTAAATATTCATCTATATATATTCGCTTTTGAACGCGGCGCATAGTATAGCTATGAATAGCACCTAATTCCATTGACAAATCCTGGTTTAGCGAAATTATCATAGCAGTATTACCGGTTAATCAACTGTTCTACTAGCGGCCCCGCCATCCCGTTTACGCTCTCTCTGAGGTGTAATCTATCATTCATTTGCGACCTTATTTTTAAAGCCACTTTTCTATTTGCCGTATCGTCTATTGCACAGCATTGAAACAAACCCGCTAAATTTACTTTTTATTCGGTTTATTTTGCTTTTAAATAAGTCTATTTTTTCATCAAAATGACATATAAAAGAGTATGCTGTTAGCAGATGAACGCAAAGGAGTTATCATGCTGGTTTTACGACTTAATAAAGCAGGTATGCCCCAGGAGTGGATTCATGTCGAGCAGGCAGCGCGGCTCTACTCTCAAGATAAAGTGCTGTTTGAACTGGGTACCGATCACTATACGATGCTGGGAGGTTGGAATCGCCTTGGCAATAGGAGTAGATTGCGCCTTTCTTCCATCATCGCCTGTGATGGTAAAGTAACTGATATCAGCGGCAAGGTTGCCCTTACTAATCGTTACCTTTTTCGGCGAGACAATTATCTTTGTCTCTACTGCGGCCAAACCTTTTCGCCTTCTACACTCACTCGGGATCACATTATTCCTCGCTCTCGAGGCGGGAAAGACTGTTGGACTAATGTGGTAACAGCCTGTCCCCGATGTAACCACGCGAAAGGTGCTAAAACGCCCGAAGAAGCAGGTATGCCTCTGCTCGCCGTACCGTTTAGACCCAATATTTACGAGCGTTTTTATTTAATGAATCGCCGTATTCTTGCAGACCAAATGAATTTTCTTGCCAGTCACTTCACCCAGCGTCGCGAGTGGATCGCCAGTGGTTAACGCAGGGAGAGATGGCCACTTTCAAACAATGGTGACGTTTTTTTAGCCGAACTTGTGGAACGGGGACGCTCCAGCAGAACCATCAGGAATGACTTTCCCGCGTTTCGAATAAGAAATTTACTCATTTTTTAAGGTTGCAGAATGTTTATTCATTCATGCTCTTGTTCTGATTTTTACCTCAATGACAAATTTATCATCAGGTTTATTCGACAAATATGTCGGGGCAGCTTAAGCCCAACCCGAGATAAGAAGTATCGTACAGACCTTAAATATACTTTTAAATCAGCAGCTTATATATAGAAGTCGATTGTTCTTAAGTTAATATTGGCTCGAGGACGAGATTTTTGCGCATAGCAAAGCAAGATTTCGTACGTCATAGCCAGCTATGATTAAAAAGCGCAACGATGCCAGGCGCAAAAAGATCGTTATTGAGCGGCGCGGCTTATCTCGAGTTGGGTTAATTATTATCTACCGTCTGCGAGGAAGCCTGCTTTTCAAGCGTTTGCCCTTGTAACGCCGAATGCCAAAGATCCATCCAGTCGGCACTGATTTTCTGCTGTAATGCATGTGCCTCTGCAGTAGGACAAAAAAGCGATACCGTGACTTTCAGCTTTGCAAACTGATTTGTTTCCACGGCAATATCAGGATCGATTTGAATAAATTCCACTTCCATATGCCGCTCAATTAGCCCTTTATAGCGTTCAGCAACGTCCCGAAAATATTCACAATGGCCTTTTGCTTTTGCGATGAAGGTGGGCAATAAAGAATAGGGATTTACTGAGGGTTCATTAATAATAGAAAATGAGTGAAGCGTATATCTTCGTAAAAAGTTGAGATTCTTAACGGTCTGGGTGACCAGTTGACTATTAGGAACATACACATGTTTTCCAGTGTAGCTAAATGATTCGTGATCAACTTCGAGCAAGGCAGTTTTTGCCCAGTCCATTTCAACCACTTCGCCCACTATATTATTCATCTGAATCCAGTCGCCGACTCTAAAAGGCTTGGCTCCCAGATAGTAGATGAAACCCATGAAGCACTGAATGAATTCCCGGGTGGCAAGTACGATTGCTACCATAAAAGCAGCGATGGAAATAGCCAAACTCTGGATTTCATTGCCCCAGAGCAGCATGAGAAGAATAAGAAGAGAGGCGTTTCCCAGCTGTTCAAGAATATTTATGGTATGGCGTCTGTCCTCACCTTTTCTTTTACTGCGCATTTTAATGAGCTTAAGGATAAGACGTTTTGCCGCCAAAAACAGCACTACAATGATAGCGGAGGAAAACAGCTTGTAGGTGTCTGTCAGATAAACAATTTGTAACCACCAATTATCTACATCAATATTCAACACTTAGCCCCTGGCTTCAATTTTTCGCTCCACATAAAAAAACACCGGGTTTCTATCCAACCCGGTGCTTTCATTATGACCAATGCCTAACCAAGAGACAATCCCATACGGTTAATCTCTTACCTGTCCAGTACCATTTACCAGATACTTTTCCGACGTTAAAGATTCCAGTCCCATTGGGCCGTAAGCGTGTAGTTTGGTGGTTGCAATCCCTATCTCAGCTCCCAGTCCTAACTGACTGCCATCTGAGAAACGTGAGGAAGCATTAACCATCACTACTGACGCATCGACTGTGCGCTGAAAACGATCCGCTGCTTCTTTATCTTCAGTACAGATAACCTCTGTGTGGTGACTGCCAAACCGAAAAATATGTTCGAACGCGGCGTCAATATCCTCCACCACACGAATAGCGATTTCCAAGCCAAGATACTCTTCACCGTAACCTTCTTCACTAATAACATCTGCGCCCTCAAAATAAGCAGCACCTTTGTCATTGACGTGAATTTTTACGTCATGTTCGGCTAAGGATTTCGCAACTCGCGGAAGGAAATCTCCAGCTACCGCCTGGTGGACAATTAATCCTTCCAGTGCATTACATACACCCGTTCTTTGCGTTTTTCCGTTAAGTAGCAAATTGAGCGCTTTGTCCAAGTCAGCGGCTTTATCAACGTAAAGATGACATACGCCTTTGAAATGCTGGATGACAGGCACTTTTGCGTTATCTGTCACGTAGTTAATCAGCCCTTCGCCGCCACGTGGAATAATTACGTCAATATAATCTCGCTGCTCCATCAACTCCTGCATAAGCTGGCGATCTGCATCAGGTACAACGTTAATCAACGCTTTCGGCAGATCATGCTTTACCAGAACATCTTGTAGAATCTCAGCGATACAGAGGCTGGAATCGAGCGCTTCTTTGCCCCCACGTAAAATTACTCCGTTACCCGATTTGAAGCATAGTGCTCCTGCATCGGCGGTCACATTAGGGCGGGCTTCATAAATCATACACACCACCCCCAATGGAATACGCATTTTTTTAATTTCGATACCATTGGGGCGGGTTCCTATTACCCGTTCCTGCCCCACCGGATCATCAAGGCTGACAATGACTTCAATGCCTTCAGCCATACTTTCTATGCGTTCGTCATTGAGAATCAACCGATCTACCATAGCAGAATCTAATTGGTTTTCTTTCGCTCGAGCGACTTCTTTTTCATTAACTTGCTTTATTTTTTCTTTGTTTGCCCGAAGCGCCGCTGCCATATCTTTTAACACTGCATTTTTTTTAGCTTCATCCAGGACAGCTAAGGTTTGTGCAGCTTTTTTTGTCTCTTTCGCTAACTCTGAAATTAAGCTCATTCTTTCTCCAAATTTGCGATGTTTTGATTTGAAATAATCGGACCGGTTTTTTGTTCAAACTCAGTGGCAAAATCTTCGTTATCTTGCTTGGCGATAAAGTTTAAAAGACAACTGCTGTAATTGGATTTCGCTTTTACCAGCTTGGTACCATCATCTTTTCGCACTAAAATCGTATCGCCGACGGAAAACTCACCTTTCACTTCAATTATTTCACTACTCGTTAACTGATCTGTGTCACTTTCTAAAGACGCGGCGAAATTGCTTTCCACGATAACCTCACCCTGCGCATTAGAGGTGTGCCGCATCCAGTGAATATTCTCCTGCATAGGGGTCTCGTGCGCCTGAAAATGGGTGCCCGGATTCTTGCCTTCAAGCAACATATTGAATGACAATTCGGTAAAACCGTTAATGATGAATGTATCTATGCCATGAGAAACCGCTTTTTCGGCCGCCTCGATTTTCGTTCGCATTCCGCCGGTACCTACACCGCCTTTCACAGCGCCACCAGCCATGGCATAGATACTCTCATCAATATGTTCCACCCACGACAATAATTTTGCATCATCATGTTCATGAGGATTTTTATTGTACAACCCATCGATATCCGAACAGATTATCAGCGCATCTGCATCAGCAGCCGCTGCCACCATTGCTGACAGATTATCGTTATCTCCAACTTTAAGCTTATCAGTCGTTACCGTATCGTTCTCATTTACGATAGGTAAAACGCCGTTGTCCAGCAGACAAAATATGGTCTCGCGAATACTGACATACCGCTCCCTGTCCCGCAAATCGCCGTGGGTCAACAAAATTTGCGCAGAAGGGAAATCGAACAACCGATCCCATGTTGACATCATTTCTGTCTGTCCGGCTGCCGCCATTGCCTTTTTAACCGCGATATCTGTTTTTTCCTGCTCAGGAAACAACTGAGATCCTGCCGCAACGGAACCGGAAGAAACCAGCACCACCTGGGTACCAGCAGCCCTACACTTCACAATAAATTGCGCAATACTCAACAAATAGTGGCTGCTGCACCCCTTTTTATTCGGAGAAATTAATGCACTCCCAACCTTAATTACGATACGTTTCCAATTTGAACGACTCATATTTAATCACCTCAAACCATTTATTCTGCGAATTCTTACTTTACTGAAGACAACTAAGCGCATCACCTGCGTGAAAACTAAGCCTAAAAAGTGCTCCTACCTTCCACGGTACGCACAGCAAAAGCAGGACTAAATTCGTTCCATTTACGAAAAACGAGAGTAAATCACTAATCCTTCGTTAACCCAGCACTACCCAAAATCAATAGACATAGTGTAGATGTCTAATTGTTATGCTACCAACAATTAAGTATTCAAGAGCGCGTTAGCCAATAAAGCGATATTTACTTATTACCCGCCAACCCCGAAGACACTCAGCACTTCGTAATTTTTCGTTGACTAACGACACTTCTGCACTCATCGCCGTAGCTAAACTAACCGCCACCTTAATGTAACCCCACCTCAGAATAAGCCGCGCCGCTCAATAACAATCTTTTCTATTTCTAAGAGTAGTCAAATCTATTCAACCTTTTGAAATTTGGTAAATAAACGGACGAAAGTCTCTCACATTGCCGCCTAATCATTTTCGGCCATGCGTCACTAGATGGATGTGCCAATTAGTTTGAGCTCTAACTATATCAAGTTTGAGCACTGCTTTGCAAGCTGTAGAGGATAAAATCAGGTTATTGTCGGTTTCGTAGGTAAGTACTTCCACGATTAACAAAAGTCTACAATGTCTCTCAATAAAATATATAAGTCATTGTTATAGATTATAATTATGGTTTAATTCAATATCCTTTATAAATTAACTTTGAATAAAATACCTCAACAAAACATGATTTACTCATTTAATTTACGGGTTCGGTTAATTTATGGGGAGAGTTTGTCTCAAGCAGCTATTATTCCATTGAGAAGTTTCTCTGTCGCGACGATTACTTCATCGTTCAACTGATCTTCCGGAATAATTTTTTTGATTTCTTCCATCGTCAGTTCTCGCTTAGAGGCGGTATCAACAACCTGAAATAATTTCGGGTGAAGGTAATATTGGCGACAAACTGCTGGCGTATTTCCCAACATTGACGCGACGTGCTTAACCAATGTGGTAGACCAGCCACGGCGAGGATTTTCCAGGACTGCGCGTTCGACCTGGGGCAAACTCATTAATGCAAAACGACTCGCTCCCCAGGTGCGAAAATCTTTGCAGGAAAATCCGTCTCCCATATTTTCGTGGATAAAGGCGTTAACATCGTGACTGTCCACATCATGCCATTTTCCTTGGCTATCCTCATACCGAAACAGTGCATAACCACGCTCTTCAGCACTTTCAGCAACAAGGTCTGCCAGTTTTGGATCTTCAATCTGGACCTCTCGCGGCTTGTTGTGCTTTCCAATGAAGGAAAGTTTAACGGTGTTATCATCTTGAAGAATATGTTTACGTCTTAACGTAGTAAGGCCGTAGGTGTTGTTACTAACGGTATACTGTTTATTTCCCGCGCGTAGACCTGTGTGATCGAGGATAAGGCAAACAAGGGCAAGAGTGCGATCGCGGGTCCAATGAAGATCATCTACATGAGACCAGCAAAACTTTCTAAACGCCGGCAGGGCCGCGCCAAATTCACTTAGCCGGGCAAATTTTGCGCTTTGTTGAGCCTTGTGCCAATTAGGATGATAGATGTATTGCTTTCGCCCCTTAGCATCTATGCCGGTAACTTGCAGGTTAGCAGTAGCTTGTTGATTAATACGTACGTCACACCAATTAGGAGGGATAACCAACTTTTGAATTCGCTGGAGCACTCTTTGGCTTTGTACCTTCCGCCCGGATGAGTAAAAAAACTCAAACCCTTTTCCACGACGTCTACGCCGAATATCTAACATTGCACTTTCCATTACTGCTACCTCGATGATTCATATTCAATGCGTCAACATTTTGCACCCCTTTAGGCGAAATTTCAGGGCTCGACCAGGTGCCCGCATTGTTCTCTGGCAGTTGGTAGTGCAATCTTAAGACCAACTAACCAAGTATCAGGTAAGTACCCGAAAATTCTTTTGCAGGCAGGTGAATCCTGCTCAGTTAGCTAAAGCGGAATCTTGAATAATCAGAAAAATTTTCATTTGTTCCCGCAAAAAGTTCCTGTTTCAGCAAGATTTTCAAGTGTTCCAAGCATTTGTGACTGAACAGTCCTTTACCTTTCAACTACTTATAGCCGTCGGTACAAATCTTGTATCATCATTTTAGAGAATGGAAAAGGAACGTAAGGCTACTTTCCTAATCCTGAAGGAATTCGAGCGTAATGCTCCAGCCAGGTATTCCAGTAGAGTTACGGGATTTGGCAAAAAAATGGATTGATGTTTAGTCACAGTGTGGAGGAAGTATGAACAGTCCAGCTAATCATGAAAATATTCGGGCAGCATTTTTGAGCCCTCAACACATTCAGGTTGCTGCAGTATTTGAAACAGCAGATGAAGCCCGTGCGTCTGTGACTGACGTGGAGCACGATACCGGAGTTGGACGCGATCAAATCACTATTGTCGATCCAACTGATAGTCACTTTAGCGAAAAATTAGAAGGGGATAGTGAAAGTATTGGTAGAATGATGTGGAATTCCCATTTGATATTGGGAGCGGTAGGATTGGCGGTCGGACTAACCATTGCCTTTTTACTCGTTCAATTTGGTCCTGAGCTCACGCAGAATAATCCAATGTTTACATTTATTGCCCTTATTAGCCCAGGCATATTCATCGGTCTTTTCGTCGCGGGTTTGATGGGTCTTCGCCCCGACAGAACAGAAATTATTGATACGGTAAGACACGCCATTCGCAGAAAGCATTACGCAGTCATCGTTAACCTTAAGAAGCATCAGTCCATTAAAGCAGTTGTTGATGTGCTTTCCCAGCGCAGTCGAAAAGTAGTGGAATCTGCTCAGTAAGCTGTAGAAAGTTGAAGCGCTCTGATTTGAGCGCTTTGCAATTTCCGCAAGTAGCAGCCTTTCGGGTCATTATGTCAACCTCCAGCCATCTTAGAACAACGAAAGATGAAAACTTGAATAATTTTCCACAGGAGCCATACCAGTAGCCAAATATTTATCGCAAGCTCCGCCATTATATATTTCGGGCTGTTCTACCTTTTTTACAATTAAAAGCGTAAGAGGCAAAATACCAATCCATATTATCGCCAGCACAGCCAACGATTGCACCAGGCTTAAATCAAAAGTCACAGCCTCCAGGCGAAGCCCCGCCCAATAATTAAGGGCCCAGCTAATGCCCCCAATATAGCAGCGAGAAACCAGCGACCCTGTAAATAATGCAAACTGTAGCGCACTGTTACACCAAATCCCGCCCATATAAAAACCAATCATACCGGAGCAAGTGGAGCTGATGGATGATCAGGAAAAATAAACAATCCGATGGCGACAGCCAAGGCTGTCACTAACAGTACCTAATAATCCAATTGCAACTGCACAGTGAAAATCGGTGTTACGTTCTTTAGAGAAGATGAAGAAGCTCTCTAGCAGCAGAACAATTATCCACATCAACTGAAACGGAAAAATGACAGCTATTATCCAAATTGCTGGAAACCATAAAAAATTCCGATTTTTCCGCCGGTTGTGTTCAACATGGCAGACATTCTGCATTATGACGGGATGTTTTAACTGTTTATAACATAATAATTCCCTCTTAGTATGGGCAATATGTCTGAAGTTCCATAATCGGTCGGGAAAGGAATAAGCTTCAAGGAGAATTCAGCTTGAAAATGGTGAAGTACTACGTGCTAGGTGCAATTGCTGCAGCGTTATTAGCTTGGTTTATCCCTTTTTGGCCAGTACAGATTTTATTTTTATGGATTTGCTTTTCTTTAGCAGCAGTAAGCACCGCATACTTACTTAAGTACCCTTCGATGTTTCGTAAACGTGAGGACGGATCTATACCCATATACGTGCGTTGGTTATTTATTCCTTTTTTATTGGGAACAGACGCATATAATTCGTGGGCCAGAAGAAACGACAAAGTCCCGGCTATACAGCAAATAGATGAAAATCTTTTTCTCGCCTGCCGCCTCTTCGGCAAAGATGTGGAAACTCTCCATGAATATGGGGTTAACGCCATACTTGATGTCACAGCTGAATTCGACGGCCTGGACTGGACCGCCTATCAATGGGATTGTGCATATCTAAATATTCCGGTACTCGATCACACTAGTCCAACTGGTGAACAGCTCAATACCGCATTGAACTGGATTGACCAGCAGATTCGAGATGGGAAAAAGGTGGTCGTGCATTGTGCGCTAGGAAGAGGCAGATCAGTCCTCACCATGGCCGCTTACCTGCTTGCCCGAGATAACACGCTTTCTGTGCTTGATGCTCTTAACAAAATTCAATCCATTCGCGCCACAGCACGGTTGAATAAGCGCCAGCTGCGGTCGCTATCTAAAATTAAACAAGGCGGCAGACTTAAATTTACCCGTTCCCTGGCATTAATAGCTAACCCGGTGGCTGGCGGGGGAAAATGGCTGGAAGAAAAAGACGATATACTTGCACAGCTAAATCCCCACTATCGGGTAACTGTACACGAGACTACAGAATCTCTTGATGGCACTCATCTAGCCCGTAAAGCAATAAAGGCAGGAGCCGAGGTCGTTGTAGCGTGCGGAGGTGATGGCACCATTACGGAAGTCGCTGCGGCATGTGTTGATACCAATGCAATATTGGGCCTCATTCCGTTGGGAACGGCAAATACACTTAGCCATGTTCTTCATGGTTATGCCAGCAAAATAGTACCAATCGGTTCAGCCTGCGATGCAATAATCGAGGGAAAAGTCATAGAAATGGATACCGCCTTATGTAACGGCGAATTGATGCTGCTTGTGGCTGCAGTGGGTTTTGAACAGCAAATGATATCTTCTGCTGATCGCACTCAAAAAGATGCTGGCGGGCAGTTGGCATATCTTCGCGGACTCTGGGATGCGATATCAAAAAATGATACCGGTACTTTTGAAATTCGATTTGATAATGAGGAAAGCGTTAAACTTACGACGCCTAGCCTTGTTATTGCAAACGCCGCTCCGGTGACTACAGCGCTCGCTCAGGGTGGTGATGTTCCTGATGCAACTGACGGTAAGTTAGATATAACCTGGCTGGAACCGCAGGAAAGCTCCGATAAGCAGTTTCTGTCATTAGCGGAACTCGTTTTTTTAAGTGGCGAAAGCAAGAAGGAATCAGAGAGAATCCGCTATCGCCAGGCAAAGCAGGTAATTGTTAAGTTTTCTGGTATGGAACACTACGCATTAGATGGCGAAATCAAACAGGCAGAGGAACTTCATATTCAAATTCATTCCAATAATCTACGGGTAATGGCTTCGAAACCAGAATAGCTCTGCTGTTACGGATAAATTGCCTTATCAGAAACGTATTTTTTACCCGCTGTCGGCGGCTCTCCTTAACGGTGATAAATATATTGATCAAGATCTTCGGTTTCTGGGTACCGACATTATTCCTTAAGTAAAAAGAGGCTAAATATGGATGAGGAATCTACTTTAAACGAATTTAAAACCTGGATAGATGAACGTCACCCTTCTCAACCCGAATATCTGCAGGCAACTAAAGAGATTGCAAAGGATGTCATACCAATTTTTTGCAACAATGAAAGTTACCGGCGACTTAATGTATTTAAAAGACTATGCGAACCGGAGCGCATTATTCATTTCAGCGTTCACTGGCTCAACGACGCCAACGAAGTGGAAATCCACAACGGCTGGCGTATACAACATAGCGGCCTGATTGGCCCTTACAAGGGGGGACTGCGCTTCCATCCGTCAGTCAACGAATCTGTCCTTAAATTTCTCGCGTTTGAGCAATCCTTTAAAAATGCTCTTACCGGAATTCCTATAGGCGGAGCCAAGGGAGGATCAGATTTTAATCCCAAAGGACGTAGTGAAACAGAGGTAATGCGGTTTTGTCAGGCTTTCATGGGCGAATTGCAGCGCCATATAGGGCCTCACACCGATGTGCCAGCTGGTGATATTAATGTAGGTAGCAGGGAAATTGGCTTTTTATACGGCGAGTATCGGAAGATCCACAATCGCTTTGGTGGCAGCCTGACCGGAAAGGATATTTCCTTTGGCGGGAGTCATGTGCGTACGGAAGCGACAGGTTTCGGCCTCATTTACATGTTAAGAGCCGTACTTAAGCAGCATAAGGATGAGATTAAGAATAAACGAATAGGCATTTCTGGGGCTGGGAACGTAGCCTTACATGCTGCTCTAAAATCAGTACAGGTTGGCGGGCAAGTTATTAGCCTTTCCAACAGCCGTGATTGCCTTATTAAAGAAGAAGGGTTCAGTGAATCGGCTATCTCGTGGGCCATTAAGAACAAAGCTGAAAGCGACAACATCCTGATTGACCTGTGTGAACATCATGGAGGAGATTGGCATAAAGATGCCACGCCGTGGCAACAACCAATGGACATTGCCCTGCCCTGTGCTACGCAAAATGAATTAGATAAAGATGCAGCGGCGGCTTTACTGTCTAATGGTTGTAAATACATTCTTGAAGGCGCCAACATGCCGTGCACCAATGAAGCCCTGGATCTCATTGAAGAAAAAGGCATTCCATTTGTTCCTGGAAAAGCATCTAACGCTGGCGGCGTCGCCATTTCTGGGCTCGAAATGTCTCAAAACGCCACATTCAAACGAGCTACTTACAAGAAAATTGATGATGCGCTTCAGGACATTATGCTGAACATTCATCAGCAATGCGTGGAAGCTGGCACTGCAGATGGGCGCGTTAATTATGCAAAAGGCGCTAATATTGCTGCTTTTCGACGTTTGGCCGATGCCATGGTGGCGCAAGGAGTCTAACCGGGTAATCGAATGAGCATGGATAGGTCAATCATGATATCTCTGCTGGGGCGTTCTCGCTCCAGCAAGTTGCCTAAGGAGTCTCAATGTCTTTCGCAGGCTCTTAGCGATTTCCCCTCAGTTTGTAACCGCAAGAAATGCAAAATAAGTGTAAAAACTACGGAATGTTATTATTCGAAGAGCAACTGCCGCACTCGCAGCGAGAAAAGACTTTAACTTTCAATGAGTTAATCACCTCACTTAATGGAACGATATTCGCAGGGAAAGACATAGTAAACTGGGAGTACTACTATGAATATTTTTGAAGCCATACGTCAAGATCACGAAAAGCAACGCTCATTACTGAAGATACTTGCGGAAACCAGCGGAGATACGCCTGCGAGACAAGAGTATTATCAGGAGTTAAAGGACCAACTGGAAAGTCACGCAATTGCAGAAGAACGATTTTTTTATTCGCCTTTAATAGATACGGACGAAGCTATAGAACTTTCCCGTCACGGAATGGCGGAACACCATGAAATTGACGAGCTACTCGAAAAACTGGATGAGACAGATATGAGCTCTTCTGGATGGTTACACCATTTGAAAGCGCTTCAGGAACTCGTCGAACATCATTTTAACGACGAAGAACAAGATTTCTTTCCGATTGCCGATAAAGTTCTCAGTAAACAGCAGAAAAATCACCTGGCAAAAGAGTACAGGGACGAGATGCAGGCTGAACTCCATGAGCATTAGGAGGAAATGCCGCGTCGAAAAACCGGGGCTTTTAATTTTTCGTCCTCAACTACCCGATGTTATGTCCTGTACTGCGGACTAGCGCCAAAAGATAGGGTTATGTAGTTTAGTTATCTAAGAGGGTATTTATTATTTCTTCTATAGCAAGTTCGGGGTAAGCAAAATTAGTGTTTATACGCGGTGCAGATGAGGCAAATAGGCGATATCACAGTGTTTAATTCGTCTTTTGCCGAATGGCTCACATGTAGTGTTGTAACTACATAGGATGTCAGCCAAATCGCTAACCGTAACTAACCGATAATTGATAGCTCATTAACCGCAGTTCCGAAGTAGGAGTGCGCCAACAGATCTATCGCGCAACATTCTATGGCGTTTCAGATACGAAACCGTACCTTTCGCAGCTGATGATGGTAACGGCCGTGGGATTACCCTCAATATAAGGTCAGTAAAAGGATATTAGACTGTGGTGAGCTATTCTGTGTTAACCACTCGAATTCGAACATGGGTGGAAGGGATCAGTACCAGCTATTGGTTTATTCCCGTTTGCATGATGATAGTCACTTCGATGTTTTGCCTGGTGTGTCTAACGGTGGCACGCCGCGCCTCGATGCCCGAGGGAATGTTAAGTTTAATCCCGCTGGTGACTCAAGCCGGTGCCCAGCAATTACTTTCTACCATCGCTACAGCTATTATAACTGCTACAAGTATCGTGTTTTCTATGACAATCGTAGCGCTAACGATGGCTTCAGCGCAGTTTGGGCCTCGTCTCCTACGCACATTTATGATAGACAAAGGCACACAAGTCGTGCTGGGCACAATGGTATCGACCTTTCTTTTTTGTATTATTGCACTGCACCATTTAAGTAGTATTACAGAAAACAGAGATGCGCTTTCGCTCCTTTCTGCACTGGCCATGCTGCTTGCTATTATTGATACTTTCACCATAGTTTACTTTATTCATCACATTGCACGGTTTATTCAGGCAGATGAAGTTATCTATCGGTGCTTCAGAAACTTAGAAGCGAATCTTGACACATTACTGCCTCGTCCCGAAGGCGAAGCGAATGAGCTACCGATTTCCGAGGCGTTGGTAAGCGTAGGTTTTTATCAGACATCCGTTAAAGCGAAACGCATTGGCTATGCGCAGAGTATCAATTACTCGAAGATGTTAAACCTTGAATCGGACAGGATTACAGGGATTGAGGTGAAGGCGAGAAGCGGCGATCATGTTATGCCAGACGCGACCATTCTAATTATTCATTCAACTTGTCAATTGCAGGAAGAGACTATAGAAGAGTTGAGGAAGTTTATTGTTATCGGCCGGCAGCGCACGCCCATACAGGATCCGGAATTCGTAGTCAGCCAGTTGGTAGAAATTGCATTACGCGCGCTTTCACCAGGAATAAACGACCCCTTTACCGCAATTACTTGTTTAGATAAATTAACTTCAGCGTGTATTCTAATGTCACATCGCGTTTTTCCTGCTTCTTGCGTAGTGAACACCTCCTCGAATATCTGGTTAAAGCGACGCACCTTTAATTTACACAGTGTTATCGACACCAGTTTCGACCAAATTCGTCAGGCGGGCAAAGCGCACGTCGATGTTGCCCTGCATATATTGCACTGTCTTAGTAAATTAAAGGAGCACTTTGATAAAGAGTTTCAAGAGAAGATTAATGAACAAGCTAAAGCTACCGTTGAACTAATCGAACTTGAGCGGATAAGTGAAAAGGATAAACGAGAAATTCAGGAAGCTTATACGTCATTTACACATTGCCCGAAGATATTCTGAAGGAGGCGTTAGCGCGTTATTATATCAGCCTCATGTAGTTCGGATAATACTAATCCACCTTGATGTGGACTACTAAACGTCTGAACTTTATTCAGATTCTCCAAACATCAATAATCTGCTGAACATAACGCAGTAAATACTAAGTGATGATGCCTAATCTAGGGCGAGATCGCGAATATTTTTACCCAAAAAGTGAAGTTTTCTTAGCCAGAACTTCTGGGGCCTTTAATTTCTGGAGTCTTGGATGCTCCAGAAGAGCCATCAGGGATGATTTTACGGCGTTTCGGATAAGAAAGCTTTACCTATTTTCACTGCTGATGGTTTTTCGCTCAGTCTAGCGGTTGCCCTGAGGCTTAATACCTTGATAGCTCCACGGTATCGGTAAGGAATGAGGGATAAAAAAAACGTTATATCAGAAAGATAGAGGAAGAAACCGTTTCGACGTCGTTATCTTCAGTATGATATTGGATGCCATACACAAGTGTAGGGGCGTTCAATTAGATCGCCCCGTAGCGTCTGGATCGTTTATACCAGGATCCCCTAACGTGTAACAATAATATATATCGCATGTATGATACCGGGAATATACCCCAGCAACGTCAGTACAATGTTGATCCAAAACTGCACACCAATACCTACTTGTAGAAATACGCCCAATGGGGGTAAAAGTATTGAAAGAATTATACGTAAAATATCCATTTCCTGTTCCTTATAAAGTGAAAACATCTATCCTACCTATGCAACTACTTTGCCATTAATAATAAGCGTAATGATCGAGCGTTTCTGTACGGAGCGGTGCTTACTTTGCCAACAAACCATTTTGTTGCTAATGCGGATATCGGCCTTATTCATCGCCATAGTCAACAAGTCCACTGTTCAATTAGGATCGCTTTCACTGATCTCATTCTTCAACAAAATTGGAGCATAGTATGGTCAGCACAGGTACAAGAAACATCGACCAAAGCGCGAATCGGCTTTGCTGACTTGCTCTTAAACGTTACGACGACCGTGCTACTCAAGTACTTCAGTCCTCTCGGGTAATATTCAATCTTATGAACAAGACTAGCAAGAAGGGTTGCAACGCCTGTCTCGCCGCCTAGTTGCTCATAAACTGCTGCGGATATCGAAAACCAGCGCCAGAGGGTCTATAGAATAAGCTAGCGCCGCTAAGCTTCATCCGCCCATTGATAAGTATCCACATTCTAATCTTTTGCATCAGCAATGCTGCCACACTCGGTGAAGCAAACGTCATAATGAAAGACTTGCTGGGTATATATGTAACAAATACATCCACCAGTCTTCTTCACTTAATCGAAGATTATCTGACTTTTGCCTGCACCCAGCCCATAGGATTAGATGATGACTCAGAAGTAGTCCTACCGCCCCTTTTCGTCATTCACTGGTAACTGCGCCAGTATGACCAAAACCTAATAATCCTAATTTCTAACTGCTTTGCTTCTGTCTGGCGTCCTGTAAACAGGTTAACCGCTATGGCTCCTGAATGAACTTTGGTTGCGGCCATTTAATATCAATAGCGCTAATCGCTACTCTTCAACCTATAATTTCTCTGCGTTTTGCGAATAAGGCGACACCGCTAGCCATTCAGTTAATGCCGCTATCGATAATGGCTTGCTGATGAAATAGCCTTGAGCAATATCACAATGCCAGTCGCGCAGAAGAGCAAAGGCAGCTTCGTCTTCGACACCTTCAGCCACCACTTTGAGTTCAAAGACTGAAGCCAAGTGTAGAATCGTACGCACTATTTGTTGATCATCGACATCATTAGATAAATTCAAAACAAAGCTTTTATCTATCTTGATGGTATCAATAGGCAGATGCTTTAAATAAGCAAGCGAAGAGTAACCTGTCCCAAAATCATCAATCGCTAAACGGAAGCCCTTCGCTTTTAATTGTCTTAAATTCTCGGTAGCGAGATCAGCATCCGCGACCAAGTCACTTTCGGTAATCTCCAATTCAAGATCAGTTGGCTCTAACCCCTGCGCCGCCAGTAAATCAGCCAGTTTATCCAGTAATGCTCTATTTTGAATATCATGCGATGACAGGTTCATAGCGATAGTAAATGTGTGACCTGCCGCTCTAAACATGGCTAAGTCATTTATTGTTTTTCGCATTACCCAGGTGGTGACCTGCTCAATCATTCCAGCTTGTTCTGCAATGGCAATAAATTCATCGGGAGGAACAAAACCCAGCAGCTTATTATTCCATCGGACGAGAGCTTCCATGCTGCAGATCTGCAGGGTTGAAAGAAATACCTTGGGCTGATACACCATACTTAATTCAGCCTGCTCAGCAACCAGTGCATTTTTTAATTCTGTAATAATAGCTAACCGCCGTAGATAGCTTTTTTCAAGCGCCTGTTCATAAGGCAGTAACCATTGCGATGACTTTACCGCTTCATCAATAACAATATTCACTTTACGAAACAAGTCTTCTGCGTTATCGATATTGCCAGGACAACGAATTTCTGCGAACACAACCTTCATTGGAATGGCTAACAAGTCTGATTCAACCGGCTGTTCAAGAATGTGGCGAAGCGTTTCCAACTGCAATTGCGAAAGCATTTGTTCAGGAATATAAAGAATCTCGCTTCCGGACAATCGTCCTGCAACGCCCGGCCATCGCAACAGTCGCTCAGATAGAATTTTTAAGCAGTAGTCGCCATTAGCATAACCGTAAAGATCATTAATAGTTCGAAACCCTAGCAGATTGATAGCAATAACTTGAAAATGCTCTGCAGAATCCATTCGTTGATTAATCAGGTGTTCGATATAACTACGATTGAACAAGCCCGTAAGTAAATCATGTTGTGCCTGAAACCGAATGCGATCTTCACGACTTTTAATACTGCGCTGCATACTGGAGAATGCTGAAGCAAGATTTGAGATTTCAGATAATCTGCCTTTTACATTCAGACTTTGCTCGTAATCACCTTCCGCCACTTTTTCGACAGCTTTTACCAGATGCGCCACAGGTTTGCTTACCCGCCGAGACAACAGCATTGACACAGCGAGGGAAAACACCATAGCGACAAGAGAAATGCTGATGATACTAAACTGAAGCTCAGAGAAGTTCTTATAGTGATCGCTGATATCTACAGCCATTAAAATATCCACAGGGGCTACTTCGCCATTCGGTAGCATCAGCTCGCGAGTGTCGTAATTGTTCTCGCCTCCCATTGTTATGTCCAGCCAGCTGACTGCTTGAGGCTTGTGCTGCAAAATATGCTGAGCTTTAGTTTCAGCAAGACTTGCTGTCATAACCACAGGAGAAGCATTACGCTCCTTATCGGTGGAAATAATGATATCGGCTTGAATTACCGCTTTTAAATCTACTAAAAATGCTTCATTGATTACTAATCCGATACCGGCAATAGCAACAGGCGTAGGCGCCCCTACAGGCAACAAGATCATTTGATAAAGCTGACCATCGACAACAATGAATTCGTTGGCGCCACCTTGCTTAGAGACCTGCTGAAGAAGATCAGGGAGAGGAAATCTCATCCCGCTGAGAAATTGTTGAGGTTGACTGTTTATGACATTGCCCTGAAGGTCTAACAGCACCATAAGATCGGCATGGATGCGTGAGCGTTGATTAGTCCAAGCGCTTGCGATGGTGGGAATATCACCCGTTGCTACCGCTTGTTTAAAACTGAAATCCGCCGTGAGAACGGTGGCAGAGTTTATAAGTTGTTGTTCCCTACCCTCTACAACCTTAGTAAACACGCTTTGAGCAACGTTCAACTCCCTTTCTACCTGGTTATTGACCATTCTGGACGTGGCAGTCCATACGTTTAATAGAATGAGTACAGCAGTGAAAACCACTCCACCTAGCAAAATTCGAAAGATACTTTGACGAAGAGATATTTCCACCTAGCGATTATCCGCCAAACTTCTGCTTTCCAAAAACTGTACCTGAGTCCACAGCGGGCGCTTCGACAAGTGTTAGATCCACTACCTGGGGTTCATTAACCGCTGTATCTCTCAACTTTACAGCGAATCGTTTATTGTGGGTCTCGTCGAGCAGGGGGTGCCAGAGAGAAACTTCGTCAACATTATCGGGTACCGAAATCTGCCCAGAAGCATCAGATTGCCACGTGATTTCCTCGTCTTTTACATAGATATAACCCACCATCTGATCGTGAATATTACATCCGATTACCACGATTCCGGGTATATCAAATTGAACGGGAGGGGCATTTCTTCCGCTATACAACTCAATTTCGAAAGCCTTGGGTGCAGAAAAGCTATATACATGGTGACGAATATTGTCACTATTAGGAAATAACACCGACTGCCCTTTATCTATTGTTAAGACCCGGGGATAAAATTGTTTGCCCTGCTGATCCATAATGGCAACAGTATTGGGAATTTTAAGATGCTCCTTACGATCAATAATTGCTGCTCGCGGAACACTTACAATGACATCTTCAATCGGGTGATTATTTTGATCTACCAGCAGTAATAGCTTGGCATGAACCGCCATCCGTGGATTTGATAACAGTATCAACGCTATTGTCCACAGAAGCAGACGCTGTAGTGAAATATTAATGTATCACCTCTATATGGTTTCTACGCGAGCGTTTGTATTAAACAATTGTAGCTTGGTTTGGTAGCAGGTTTAACAATCCTTTTCACTGTTCACGGCCATGATCGAAGGGCGTGACAGCTAACATTATAATACAGATAGAAAAAGAGAAAGAAAAAAGCCGGCTTTCGCCGGCTCTTTATACTATTTGGTGCGGAAAGCGGGACTTGAACCCGCACGAGCTATGCTCACCACCCCCTCAAGATGGCGTGTCTACCAATTCCACCACTTCCGCAAATTATTAATTAGGTACATCATCAGTTTGTGGTTGCTGCGCTGGGGCAGGAACGTCATTATCTACAGGCACATCCTGATCTGCTGGAACAGTTTCCTGTTGCACTGGAACTTCAAGATTCTCCCACTCATCGCCGCCCTTCTCACGATTAGCAGTTAAATTTCCTAAAATTAAGCTTATCAGGAAAAACAGGGTTGCAAGAATACCGGTTGTTCTGGTCATAAAATTACCAGAGCCCGATGATCCAAAAACGGTATTTGAACCACCCGCACCAAATGATGCACCCATGTCTGCGCCTTTTCCCTGCTGAATGAGCACAAACCCAATCAAAAGCAGTGCGATTATCAAATACGCGACCAGTAGCACTTCATATAACATAATTACCTCGTCAAATTGCCGCTTGGCAAATTGCTATAAAATCATCTGTATTTAAACTGGCGCCGCCAATCAAACCGCCATCTACATCTGTCTGCTTAAATAATTCAGTCGCATTAGAAGGCTTAGCGCTGCCTCCATAAATAATTCTTACACGTGAAGCCATCGCCTCATCGTAATCAGCAAGAAAGCCTCTGATAAAAGCATGAACTTCCTGTGCTTGTTCAGGGGTAGCCGTTTCCCCAGATCCGATAGCCCAGATAGGCTCATAGGCAATAACACACTGTTGCAAAATGTCAGCAGACATCACAGAGACTACGGCTTGTAGTTGTTCAGTAATAAAACGCTCAACAAAGCCTTCTTTACGAACTTCCAGCGACTCACCCACACAGATAATAGGGATAAGTCCTTCTGAAACTGCTCTATGCGCTTTTTCAGCGACAATCTCGTTCGTTTCGCCGTGATGTTCACGTCGCTCAGAATGCCCGACTATGACATACTTACAATTCATTTCCTGAAGCATTGCTACAGAAACATCGCCGGTGTGAGCACCATTTTTAAGATGGCTTATATCTTGCCCGCCTATAGAAAAGGTCTCAGCGTTGAACAAAGACAAATAAGGGAATGGCGGGCACAAAACCACGTCCAATCCTGAAAAACATTTCTGATTCAATGCGTTAGTAAAAACTTCTACTAATGCTCGGTCACCATTCATTTTCCAGTTTGCAGCCACCAAAGGCTTGCGTTTTACTTTGTTCACAGTCAGACCTTACCTGTCCTGAAGCGGGCGTGATAGTAACGAGTCCCGCAAAAATATACAAGTACAAAAAGCAGAATCTTGCATCGATTTCAACTATTTGGCTACTTTGCGTACAGCCTCAGCGATATATTCAGCCCACTGCAAAGAAGCCATTGCATCGTTTGATTCAACCATAACCCGAATTAACGGCTCAGTACCGCTTTTACGAAGCAAGACGCGGCCATTTTTCCCCAACACGCGTTCAGCTTCCAACACAGCCTCATTAACGGTGGAATCGTCTAAGGGATTGCTATTCCCTTCCTGATATCTCACATTGATTAACTGCTGTGGGTATTTTTCAAAACCGCTGGCGAGATCATGCAGACTCATGCTAGCACGTAACATAGATGCTAATACCTGCAGCCCGGCAACAATACCATCTCCAGTAGATGCCGTATTTAGATTTAGCACATGTCCTGAATTCTCTCCACCAATAGCCCAACCCTTCGCTTGCAGAAGTTCCATTACATACCTGTCGCCCACTTTACTACGCGCAAACGGCACACCCAGTTTATTCAGAGCAATTTCTAACCCCAGATTGCTCATCAGCGTTCCCACTACGCCGCCATTGAGTCGACCGCTTTTCAGCGCATCGCGTGCAATTATATAAATAATCTGATCGCCATCAATGATATTGCCAAGATGATCTACCAACATAATTCGATCACCATCTCCATCGAGCGCAAAACCTAAATCAGCTTTTGTCTCCAGCACCTTATCGACTACCGCCTTCATTGAGGTCGCACCGACGTCTTCGTTGATGTTTAAACCGTTAGGTGAAGTACCTATTTCTATTACGTCTGCACCAAGTTCCGAGAGTACGTCTGGAGCAATATGATAGGTAGCACCATGGGCGCAATCCACCACTATTTTCATACCCGTTAACGATAATTCTGACGGAAAAGAACCTTTACAAAACTCAATATAGCGACCAGCAGCGTCATTTATGCGCGACGCTTTCCCCAGCTTGTTAGAAGCAACACACTGTAGTGGCTGGTCCATCATACGTTCGATAGCAAGTTCAATGTCATCATCAAGCTTGAAGCCGTCAGAGGAAAAAAACTTGATACCATTGTCATAGTACGGATTGTGGGAAGCGCTGATAACAATGCCCGCTTCGGAGCGAAATGTTTTGGTTAGATAAGCTATAGCAGGAGTCGGCATAGGGCCTAAGAGGCCGATATTAATTCCGGCCGCAGACAAGCCCGCCTCCAACGCGGATTCGAGCATATAACCGGAAATTCGAGTATCTTTCCCAATAAGTACCTTGTTGGTTCCCTGACCAGCCAGTACTTTTCCAGCTGCCCAGCCGAGTTTAATGACGAATTCCGGATTGATAACGCTCTGCCCTACCTGCCCCCGAATTCCATCGGTTCCAAAATATTTGCGTTGCCCCATAAAAGCTCCTTTGTTTTTATTTTACGGCACGTAATTTGTTTATAATTTTTATTGCATCGACAGTTTCAGCAACATCGTGCACCCTGAATACTTGCGCGCCCATCTGGGCCGCTACTGTGGCAATTGCAATACCACCAGCAAGACGTTCACCAACGGGTTTATTGAGTAATTGTCCAATCATTGACTTACGTGATACGCCTACAAGAACGGGATAACCCGTTGCTATCAATCGTGGCAACTGCGCCAATAGCTGATAATTGTGCTCCAGATTTTTACCGAAACCGAAACCGGGATCCAAAATAATATTTTCTTTAGAAATGCCCGCTTCAACACATTCAGTTATACGCTCTTGCAGGAATTCGATCACCTCTGCCACTACGTCAGAATATTGAGGATTTTGCTGCATAGTACGCGGTTGCCCTTTCATGTGCATCAGGCATACCGGTACCTGTGCGTTTACGGCTGCCTGCATTGCTCCAGGTTCCTGAAGCGCCCGCACATCATTAATCAATCCTGCGCCAACTGCAACTGCTTCACGCATGACCGTTGCTTTACTGGTATCAATTGAGATAACCACATCAGTTTCCTGACGAAGCCGCTTTATTACAGGAATCACTCTTTCTAACTCTTCTTCTTCTGTAATCTCCGGCGCGCCAGGACGCGTAGATTCGCCGCCAACGTCTATGATAGACGCACCTTCGCGGATCATAGCTTTCGCTTTAAGAACGGCGGCATCCAAAGAATTGTGAGCGCCTCCGTCTGAAAAGGAATCCGGCGTGACGTTTAAAATTCCCATAACCTGTGGGAACTGTAAGTCCAAGTCGATGTGATTAAAATGCATAGTTGTTTGGCTCGAAAATCGTTTGCCGGTAAGGACGTTCAGGATTTTCAGTGAAAGACCTTACCACGTCCCGCAATAAAAAAGCGCCAGATCAACTGGCGCTTTTTAACAACAATATTGTCAGTTAGCTAGGCAAATCGCCAGGCTTACCTACCGATGGTTTATCAATTCCATCATCGGTAATTTCGCCTTCTCTGGCAGGCTTCCCACCTGTAGGCTTATCTCCGCCAGAAGGTGTACGGTCATCCCAGTCTGCTGGAGGACGTACATCACGGCGCGCCATCAGATCATCAATTTGCTTCGCATCGATGGTCTCGTATTTCATTAAAGCGTCTTTCATCGTATGCAGAATATCTTCATTCTCGATGAGAATCTTTTTCGCCCTATCATAGTTACTATCGATTACGGCTTTAATTTCAGCATCAATAGCGCGAGCGGTATCGTCTGACATATGCGATGCTTTAGACATCGTTTTTCCAAGGAAAACTTCCCCTTCTTCCTCTGCATAAAGCATTGGCCCCATTTTACTGGACAAGCCCCACTGCGTTACCATTTTGCGCGCAATGTCCGTGGCTCGTTCAATGTCGTTAGACGCACCTGTGGTAACTTTCTCGTCACCATAAATGATTTGTTCTGCTATCCGGCCGCCGAATAAGCTGGAAATCATACTTTCCAAATGCTGCTTAGAGTGGCTGACTCTATCTCTTTCTGGTAGATACATTGTTACACCCAACGCTCTGCCTCGAGGTATAATCGACACCTTGTACACTGGGTCGTGTTCTGGCACCAGGCGTCCCACAATAGCGTGACCCGCTTCGTGATAGGCTGTCATGGCTTTTTCATTTTCTGACATCACCATCGATTTACGCTCAGCGCCCATCATGATTTTGTCTTTAGCCTTATCAAATTCTTCCATTGACACTAATCGCTTGTTGGACCGAGCAGCAAATAACGCAGCTTCATTAACCAAATTGGCTAAATCTGCACCAGAGAAGCCAGGAGTTCCTCGGGCAATTACTGCGGCATCTACATTATCGCCCGTCGGTACTTTACGCATGTGTACTTTAAGAATTTGCTCACGACCGCGAATGTCCGGCAGTCCGACAATAACTTGTCTATCGAATCGGCCTGGACGTAATAACGCAGGATCAAGTACATCTGGGCGGTTAGTCGCGGCAATCACGATAATTCCTTCGTGGCCTTCAAACCCGTCCATTTCCACCAACATCTGGTTAAGAGTTTGCTCACGTTCATCATGACCTCCTCCCAAACCTGCCCCGCGTTGGCGACCTACCGCATCAATTTCGTCAATAAAGATAATACACGGTGCTGCTTTCTTAGCTTGTTCGAACATATCCCGAACCCGAGACGCTCCCACACCAACAAACATTTCTACAAAATCTGAACCGGAAATGGTGAAGAATGGAACTTTTGCTTCCCCGGCAATAGCTTTGGCCAGTAACGTTTTACCCGTTCCAGGAGGGCCAACCATCAATACGCCTTTGGGAATTTTACCGCCCAGTTTCTGGAATTTTGATGGATCACGGAGAAAGTCCACTAACTCCGCAACGTCTTCTTTGGCTTCATCACAACCTGCCACGTCGGCAAATGTGGTTTTAATTTGATCTTCCCCTAGCAGGCGCGCCTTACTTTTGCCAAACGACATAGCACCACGACCACCGCCCCCTTGCATTTGACGCATGAAAAATATCCACACACCAATAAGAAGCAGCATTGGAAACCAGGAGATAAAAATTGATGTAAGAATTGACGGCTTTTCTGGTGGCTCACCCAGAATACGAACATCCTGTTTGATTAAATCAGTAATTAACTGATCATCAAAATAAGGAATGTATGTTACGAACGTTTCACCCGAACGCTTAGTGCCCCGAATTTCTCTGGAGTCACTATCAATGCGGACTTCACGAATGTTGCCTTGTTTCGCTTCTTTTAAGAAAGTTGTGTAATCTGTTTGCGCTCGCGTCGATTCACCAGGTGAAAAGCTTTGAAACACCGACATCAACACAACGGCGATAACCAACCATAAGATTAAATTTTTTGCCATATCGCTCAATGCTACTAACCTCTAAAAAACCGGAATCGTACTGACGCATTCATCAAGTAAACTACATAACAAGTAATGAAATTACTAGAAAATGCTTGCCACCCGTGCTTTCCGTAACGAAATACGTTCCTTTCATCGCACACCAAGATTACTACACTTTATAACCACATGCCACCAGACTTCCTAAGCATAATGCGCTAAAAACAGCACAACGCGCAAAAATCGGAGTTGTCATTTTAAAGAATAATAAAGTAAAACCAACAAAGGCAATGAAATATTAACGAAACTCCTTCAGTCAAAATTTCAAAGCCCTACTTACTACACCTTATCAACCGCACGTTCGTTTTCCGTTCTGGCTGACTTCTTGCCTTTATAAAAGAAAAAGGACGTTCATACTTCCTGACAAATTAAAAGCGCCAAGCTCAGGCAATGCTATTTCTACGAAGTTCCCATTGATTCCGTTCAACAACCTGTTCAAAACATTTTTTGAGAGGACAGGGAAAAAAATGCTGGCCAACAACAGTGTCAGTAGCAATCCTCGCCATTACCTTCAATTTCAATAAATCCATTTAACGTAGAGTCTGTTTCAAGCAGATCTGCTATCTAACTTGAATCCGAAATTTTCTAGCCTTAACAGCGTTCCTGAAATCCACATGTACATGATGCCGGCTATATACTTCTTTTTTGCCATTTCAGCGCATTCTGATTAGGATTGTGGTAAAGATGGCGGTAGAATACGTCATTTCAAGATGTAATTATCATAATAATTGTAAGAAAACCTATTAAATGAAGCTTTCAAATAAACAAAAACAATTTCTTAAAGGTTTAGCACACGCATTAAAGCCTGTTGTTCAACTTGGTGCAAACGGCCTCACAGAGGGAGTCGTTGCTGAAATTAACAATGCGCTCAACTATCATGAACTGATTAAAGTTAAAGTTCCCACTGATGACAGAGAAGAAAAGACATTGATAATGGATGCGATTGTGCGGGAAACAGATTCAATCAAAGTTCAGGCTATTGGCCATACCCTGGTGCTTTTTCGCCCCAGTGAAGAGCGTAAAATACAGTTGCCAAAACACTAGAATCTGTTTTTCCTAATCTGGCTCGAAACATAGTTTTCTGCTTCACCTGTCAGTACTATGCGTTTTCGTTATCGAAAAGCAGGTATTTGCATGAATTTATCAGGTGCTACGGCCATTGTGACAGGTGGCTGTTCAGGATTGGGTCACGCCACCGCTATTGCGCTACGACAGGCTGGCGCAAACGTTGGGTTGTTAGACCTTAATGAAGAATTAGGTGTGCAGCGGGTAAACGAGCTTGGCGCAGACGGAACCGTGTTTCATAAGGTAGATGTTCGCCAGGAATCGGATGTACAGCAAGCCATTGATGCCGTTAAGGAACGGTTCAAAGAGATTCACCTTTGTGTGAATTGTGCAGGCATCGCTCCCGCGAAGCGCCTGTTAAATCGTGAAGGTACTGCTGCTCCCCTCGCTGATTTCCAAAAAACAATAGATATTAACCTTGTCGGAAGCTTTAATGTTGCGCGTCTTGTTGCCCAGGCAATGGCATCTCAGACTTCTTTATCTGACGATGATAATGAGCGTGGGGTAATTATTAATACCGCCTCAGTTGCCGGGTATGAAGGTCAGATTGGTCAAACTGCCTACGCAGCCAGTAAAGGTGGGATTATCGCGTTAACTTTACCAATGGCGAGAGACTTGGCTCCGCTTGGCATTCGCGTGAATACCATTGCGCCAGGCGTAATGGGAACGCCTATGTTGCTGGCAATGCCTGAAAACGTGCAGGAGGCGCTGTATTCCAATGTGCAGTATCCTAAACGTCTGGGATTACCTGAAGAGTTTGCCAAATTAGTGCTGCATATTGCCGACAATGCCTATCTTAATGGTGAAACTATTAGACTAGATGGTGCCCTTAGAATGCCGCCCAAGTAACGCTTACTACCCGTCGCGGGTTTAGTGAGGGGAACAGAACAGGAATAATACCCTGCCCCCTCGCTATTCTTCGCCACCATTAACAATTAACGCAATGTTATAGAGTCGGTTTACGGCGTGGTAATTTACGGTATTTTTCGGATACCTGCCGCGGGACGTCATTTTGCCCGCCTCTTTTTGCATTAGTATGGTTAATGCCTCATCAACTGTTTCTACAGCGTATATACTAAATTGTCCTTTTTTTACCGCATCAATTACCGCCGCATTTAACACCAGGTTCACGGCATTCGATTTAGGGATGACAACTCCCTGCTTCCCCGTCAATCCTCGGTGCTGACATAAATCGAAGAAGCCTTCGATTTTTTCGTTTACTCCGCCGACCGCCTGCACTTCACCATACTGATTAATTGAACCCGTTACAGCAAGCGCTTGATTGGCGGGTATTTCTGTAAGCGCTGAAATCAGGGCAATAAGCTCTCCCAAAGAGGCACTGTCACCGTCAATGTGACCGTAGGATTGCTCCAGCGCAATATTGGCCGACAGAGTTAATGGAAAATGCTGGGCATATTTATTGCCGAGGTAGCCGTTCAGCAACATGACGCCTTTGGAGTGAATCGGCTGACCTAGCTCAACTTCCCGTTCAATATCCACCACTCCGTTTGCACCAGCATACACGGTTGAGGTGATGCGTGCTGGCGTGCCAAATGCGGTATCTCCAACATCCAATACGGTAAGGCCATTCACTTTACCAACAGCCATACCGTCTGTAGCAATTAATACATGGCCTTCTTTGATATCGTTCAACAATGATTGACTGACTCTTCCCGTACGCCGCTTTTTCGCTGTTAGCGCAATTTCTATATGCTGAATATCAAGAATATCATCAGCCGTTTTACAACTAAAAAACTGTGCTTCATTAATAAGCTCAATGACGTGGGCAAAATGGGCCGATAGCTTTTCCTGGTGCTCAGCCATTCGCAATGAATACTCTACCAACCGACGCATCGCGTTAGAGGTAATACCTTTCATTCCTATCTGGCGAATGTGTACCCGCACTCTACCGACAAAATCATAAAGAGCCTGGCGAGTTAAGGGAATTTCATAATCGAAATCTACCAGTACCCGAAATAATTCCGCAAACTCGTCATCGTAATCTTGCAACGTATAATAAAGATCCCGGGAACCAAGCAAAATAACTTTTACGTTTAACTCAACAGGCTGAGGGTCAAGGGTGATGGCATTTACCATCCCTACGTCCTGCTGAGGAAAATCCATCTTTAAAGAACCCGACTTGATGGCGAGCTTCAACACCTCCCATACATACGGCTGCTCGATAAGATGATCCATTTCCAATAATAAATATCCGCCATTTGCTTTATGTAGCGCGCCCGGCCGTATCATTCGATAGTTGGTGTAAACGCTGCCATGAACATTCGTGTATTCAACCTTACCGAACAAGTTCTGATACGTGGGGTTGGGTTCATAAATTACCGGCGCGCCTTGGGAAATCGTATGGCCGATAACAACGTTAGGCAAAAATTGCTCTTCAAGCAGAAGCCGTTTATCAACTTCGTCGGGCTTCTCTTCTTTACTTTCATCGGAAAGCAAAGAAACAATAGTGTTAACGAGGGGTACGCGTAACTGCCGAAGATATTTTAAAATTCCCAGGTGGCCAGCATATTTGTGCTCAAGGGCCTTTAATAAAGGTCGGGTTCCTTGTTCAGCAGTATCTTTATTCAGCTTACGAATTTGTTCTGAGTTTTCTCGTTTCCAGGTAGGTAAAGCTAACAGGCTTTCGCTTAAACGATTTTCCAGTTCATCAACAAGGTTGTAGTAGTACTGCCGCTTTTCATCAGTTAGTTGTGAGAATTCGGAATCATCCACAGGTTTACCGTCGATGATTGGCGCAAAACGTATTGCTCCACCCTCTTCAAGAAGCGCGACCTGGTGTGCCTGCGCGTACCGCTCTACTGCATCAATAGCTTTATCGTACCGCTGATCAAATTCCCGCGCAATTGACGCTTTCTTACGCTGATACCCCGGATGATCAAAGGCGGCTGGAAACGTGTCAAGCAGCTCATTTATCAATCCGCTCATATCTTTATAGAACGCTTTTCCCCCGCCTGGCGGCATACGTAAAACATAAGGTTCCCGTTCTTCATCAAAGTTATTGATGTAACACCAATCATCCGGAGTCGGTAAGGTAGCAACCTGACGCTCAATATAATCTTTCACCAGCGAAAATCGACCGGTCGCGGGTTCGCCCATTACATAAAGATTATATCCTTTAGCGTTGATGCCCAGGCCAAAAGTAAGCGCTTCGCGAGCACGTTCCTGACCGATGAACGTCGTATTCATCACGTCGTCATCATTTAGTGCCTGATTGATAATTCTTCGGTTAATACCGGGAGAAAGTTGCGTTGGTAATAGAGGCGTATAATTGGCAGCGCCTGACATAGTAAGTATTTTCTCTTTATTGAATCGCGTTCGGCCTACCTCAAATTTTTGGATAAGCAGTAATCGCGATTGACTCCGTATCTCACAAAAACTTCAGCGAGTTTTAACTAGGGCGTCCTCACTGAACCCGGCATTGTTAGTCCAAGTTCTGACGGAGCAGGTTTGAAAATACCCCGTCCAACAGCATCTATATAACTAATCATGAACTAGCTGATAAAAATATCATAGAAATGAGGCAGACTCTCGAAAAGCTTTATCTTTACCGTCAGAATTTAAAGAAAAGGTTATGACCATTAAACAATACACATCGGATTCGATCTCTAGGAGATTACGGCAAAAATAATGTTTCCCTGGCAGAAAATCTGCACCTGCTATTGTGACAACGCAGGCCGCTGGGGTATTCTATGCGACCCGATACATAGACATATTTTAAACGCGGAAGCCTTAGTTTCATGGCCGAAAAACAGTACCACCCTAAGCAAATAGAACAAGCCGTTCAACAATACTGGGAAAATAATCAGTCCTTCAAAGCGGTTGAAAATCCTGATAAGGAAAAATTTTACTGCCTTTCAATGTTTCCTTACCCCAGTGGGCGGCTTCATATGGGCCATGTACGCAATTATACCATCGGTGATGTAATCAGTCGTTTCCAGCGTATGCAAGGGAAAAACGTGATGCAGCCTATGGGTTGGGACGCTTTCGGTTTACCCGCAGAAAATGCTGCAATTAACAACAGTACTGCCCCTGCCAAATGGACGTATGCCAATATTGATTACATGAAAGACCAGTTAAAGTCTTTAGGTTTTGGGTATGACTGGGATCGTGAAGTCGCCACCTGCAAACCAGATTATTACCGTTGGGAACAATGGTTTTTTACCCGTTTGTACGAAAAAGGTCTGGTTTATAAAAAGCATGCAACGGTAAACTGGGATCCGATAGATCAAACCGTACTGGCGAATGAGCAAGTTATTGATGGTCGTGGCTGGCGCTCCGGCGCATTGGTTGAGCAAAAAGAAATTCCTCAGTGGTTTATCAAAATTACCGATTATGCCGAGGAACTGCTTCAAGACCTTGAACAACTCGAGCAGTGGCCAGATCAGGTTAAGGCAATGCAGGCAAACTGGATTGGGCGTTCAGAAGGTGTGGAAATCACTTTCGAATTGGCACAAGCTGCGGGTGATGTGAGTGATTTAACAGTCTACACCACTCGTCCGGATACGTTTTATGGCGTGACCTACGTTGCCGTGGCCGCACAGCATCCTATAGCAGAATTTGCCGGCGCAACGAATCCGCAAATTTCCGCTTTCATTGAAGAATGTAAAAACACCAAAGTCGCCGAAGCCGAAATGGCAACCATGGAGAAAAAAGGTTGCGATACTGGCTTATTCGCAGTTCATCCGCTGACCGGCGATAAAGTACCGATTTGGATAGCGAACTTTGTACTGATGGATTATGGCTCAGGTGCTGTAATGGCCGTGCCAGGCCATGATCAGCGCGACTGGGAGTTCGCCGCCAAGTATAAGCTGCCGATTGCTCAGGTTATTGCACCGGTTGAGGGTGCTGAGGATAAGTGTGATTTAGCAACCAGCGCCTACACTGAAAAAGGTGTACTTATTAACTCTGATAAGTTTAATGGCTTGTTATTTACCGAGGCGTTCGAGCAAATATCCAGCGCACTAGAAGCCCGAGGCAGTGGAAAGCGGAAAGTCAATTATCGCCTTCGCGACTGGGGCGTTAGTCGCCAGCGGTATTGGGGCGCGCCTATTCCTATGTTAAAGCTGCCTAACGGAGAATCTGCGCCGGTTCCAGCCGAAGATCTGCCCGTGCTATTGCCTGAAGATGTAGAAATGAATGGCGTGACATCACCGATAAAGGCAGACCCGGATTGGGCAAAAACAACCCTGAATGGCGAAGAGGTTTTACGGGAAACAGATACGTTTGATACCTTTATGGAATCATCCTGGTACTACGCCCGTTATTCGTGTGCACAGAATGATACTGCCATGCTTGACCCGGCGCAGGCTAATTACTGGTTACCAGTAGATCAGTATATTGGTGGTATCGAACATGCGATTTTACACTTGTTGTACTCACGCTTTTTCCACAAGTTGCTACGCGATGAAGGTCTGGTCGATTCCGATGAACCTTATAAACGTCTTCTCTGCCAGGGTATGGTGCTGGCCGATTCCTATTTTTCGGAAGACGATGCTGGTAAGAAAACCTGGTTTTCTCCCACTGATGTCAGTACCGAAAAAGATGATAAAGGCCGCATTATAAAAGCATGGCTGACCAAAGATGGCACGCCCGTCGAGCACGGCGGCATGACCAAAATGTCGAAATCGAAAAATAATGGTATCGACCCTCAACAGGTTATTGATCAGTACGGTGCTGACACCGTTCGCTTATTTACTATGTTCGCCGCGCCACCAGAACAGACACTTGAATGGGTGGATTCTGGCGTCGAAGGGGCTAATCGTTTTCTACGTCGTGTATGGAAGTTGGTTACCGACCATATTGACAACGGCGCACCAGCCCCGCTGAAGAAAAACGCCCTGAACAAAGAGCAGCAAGCGCTGCGTCGTGAAGTGCATAAAACCATCGATAAAGTTACGGATGATCTTGGTCGTCGTCAAACCTTTAATACTGCAGTAGCCGCAGTGATGGAGCTTTTGAACCATTTGCAAAAAGCCTCACAGGAATCTGATGCCGATGTTGCGGTAATGCGCGAAGCCGTCGAAGCACTGCTTTTGATTCTGAATCCCATTACGCCTCATATCAGCCATACATTGTGGAAAGCACTAGGACATTCAGAAGATATTGAAACCGTAGCCTGGCCTCAAGCAGACTCTGCCGCATTGGTAGAAGATGAAAAGCTGATTATTGTTCAGGTGAACGGGAAAGTACGGGCAAAAATTACGGTAGCCGCTGACGCCCCTAAAGAAGAAGTTGAAACCTTGGCTATTGCGCAACCAAACGTTCAGCAATTTACCGAGGGGAAAACGGTGCGCAAAGTTATTGTCGTGCCTGGTAAGCTTGTAAATATCGTGGCGAACTGATGATAAGAAGCTATGCTTTTCTACCACTATTTCTGGTCAGCCTGGCGTTGGCCAGCTGTGGTTTTTCGCTTCGCGGCAATCAACCTTTACCTCCTTCGGTGAATTATGTTGCCGTGACTTCTGCGCAAGCACATGCTCCACTTGCCCGAGCGTTAAAACAACGCTTAGAAGTTTACGATATTCAGGCAGGCGACCTTGCTGATACTCCTAATCCTGATCACACTGTGCTGATCAGGATTATGCCTGAGCAACTAGAAAGGCGGCTGCTTTCGGTATTTTCGACTGGACAGGTCGCCGAATATGAGCTGATATATGGCGTAAACTATCAGGTGATATTTCCCGATCAAGAAGCGGTTTCTGCATATTTTGAGGTTCTCAGAGATTATCAGGATGATCCTGCCCAGGTTCTGGCGAAAACCAGAGAACTTAATCTGGTACTGCAGGAGATGCGACAGGAGGCAGCAGATAGAATCATCCGGCGCCTTGCCAGCCAGTCTCCTGTCAGCGATATTGAGTAGCACGCTAATTTATGCAGGTTTACCCGAATCAGTTCAACCAGGAGATTAGCCGCTCTCTTAAACCGGTCTATCTGCTGTTCGGCGATGAGCCGCAACAGAAATTTGAAATGATAGAAGCGGTAAGAAACAGCGCCAGGCAACAGGGGTTTACGGAGAGAACCGTATTTGTCGCCGATAAGGAGTTTTCATGGAGCGCATTACTTGAGGCTACGCAAACGCTGTCTCTCTTTTCCTCTCAGCAGCTTATTGAACTAGAATTACCGACTGGAAAACCCGGAACAGAAGGTAGTAAGGTTTTGCAGACCATTGCAGCGACGCTGGGCACAGACATTTTGCTTATCATTCACGGGCCGCGCATAGCTAAAGATGTGCAAAAAGCTAAATGGTTTAAAGTGCTCGATGAGATAGGTGTCTTCTCACTGAGCTATGCACTTGAGGGAAAGCAACTCTACAGCTGGGTTCAGCAACAGTTACAGCTTGCTAACGTCTCTACCACCCCAGCCTGCGTCAAGCTTATCGCTGATTTTTGTGAAGGCAATATGCTGGCCGCCAAACAAGAAATACAGAAGTTGTCACTGTTGTTTGATCAACAACATATTACCGAGGACCAAGTTGAAGCCGCAATGGTGGATCAATCCCGCTACAATGTATTTCAGTTGATTGATGTCATGCTGGGGGGGGAACAACAACGCTGTATCAAAATGCTCTACCGTTTGGAAAGCGAAGGTATTGAACCGAATATTATTATCTGGGCACTATTGCGTGAATGGCAACTACTTTGGAAATTGCGGCGAATGCTGGATGAAGGAGAAGCAATCCAATGGCAACGACACGGTATCTGGAGAAATAAGCAAGCTTTATATCAGGCAGCATTGAACAGATTGTCGAAAAACACACTAACGGTAATACGAGATCAGCTACGTGATGCAGATATCGCGTTTAAACAACAAACCGTAGTACGACCGTATATAAAAATATGCCATCTTTGCATGCTGTTTTTAGCAATACCGCTACAAACATTACCGTTTATGGATTAAGATCAATGAGCGGACGCCATCCTATAGCCCTGCTCGGGGGCACGTTTAACCCACCCCACAAGGGCCATGTCGAACCTGCGCTACAAGCCATTAGTCAAATAGGTATAGATCAACTTGGCCTTATGCCCTGTAAGCTACCTCCCCATAAATCCACCGAGGGAATAGCGGAAAAACATCGGGTAAATATGGTGAAGCTTGTTTGCGCCCATCACTCTCAGCTTTATCCTGAGTTAGTGGAATTATCCTTAGGCACGCCTTCCTATACCTCAAAAACGCTACGACATCTGCGTAAAGATTCTCCCACACAACCGATAATCTTTATTATGGGAGAAGACTCCTGGCATAGCCTGCCTCAATGGAACGACTGGCGCGAGCTTCTGAAGTTGGCTCACCTGGTGGTGGTAAAACGGGATGTCGCTGGCGATGAAAAGCCTGCCGGGTTGCAGAAAGATTTACAGTTGCTGATTGAACAACATGAGGTAGATTCAGCAAGAGCACTAACCTTTTGCCCTGCAGGCGGGTTATACTTCGCTCATACGTCGTTGAAAACAGTTTCTTCGACGCAATTACGAGAAATGTTTAGATCGCCAGATATGGCGTCTAACCAAATTGAAAGAGTAGCAGATTGGCTTTTGCCAAGCGTTATAGACTATATCCAACAACACAGGCTGTATGCCTGAATTTTGCGACCTACCGAGGAGAACTTTTGGAGAGTAATAAGCTCAAACAGTTTGTCATTGACAAAATTGACGATATGAAAGGCAGAGATGTTGTCCAGCTGGATGTACAAGGTAAATCCACCATTACTGATATGATGATTGTTTGCTCAGGCAATTCCAAACGTCATGTTTCAGCAATTGCCGATAATTTGGTTGTAGAAGCGAAACAGGTGGGGCACCTTCCTCTCAGTGTGGAAGGAAAAGAAACCGGAGAGTGGGTATTGGTAGATCTGGGTGAAATCATTGTTCATGTTATGCAAGATGAAACGCGGGATTTTTATCAATTAGAAAAACTGTGGTCTTAAAATTTACCTGGCCGCGGGGCCTGCTGAAAGTTATTTATGTAGCTCGCTGTTTTCAGTGAAGTATTCTGTTAGTTAGTGTGAGGAAATACTGAGCCTGTGCGTATACAGATTGTCGCAGTTGGAACAAAAATGCCTGCGTGGGTTGCTGCCGGAGTCGATGAATTTATTCGACGTTTCCCACCTGATATGCCTGTTTTTTTTAACGAAATTGCCGCAGGGAAAAGAGGCAAGAACGCTGACATCAAACGCATTTTGCAAAAAGAAGGAGAAGCGATGCTCACGGCGATCCCGAAAGGAAATCGCATTGTTACTCTTGAAGTAACCGGAAAGCCGTGGGATACACCGCAATTAGCCACCCAACTGGAGGCGTGGAAGATGGACGGTCGCGACATCAGCCTATTGATAGGCGGCCCCGAAGGACTCGCCCCAGAATGTATTCAATTGTCTGAGCAAAGATGGTCGCTTTCTCCACTGACACTGCCCCACCCTCTGGTGCGCATTATTGTAGCGGAAAGTCTTTATCGCGCCTGGTCTGTCGTCCAAAACCACCCTTACCATAGGGAATAGGCAGTATGGCCAGAAAACGTCAGATCATCCGCGACCATACTGCAGAAGCAAATCTGTTTGCCCGGCGCACAGCAGTCGCTATGTTGATTGTGCTCATCGCGCTGGGGGTTGTAGTACGCAATCTTTATAGTCTACAAGTAGAGCAGCACGAAGATTATCAGACGCGATCCAATGGCAACAGGATCAAAGTCTTGCCCATTGCGCCTAATCGCGGCCTAATCTATGACCGCAATGGCACAATATTGGCAGAAAACAAGCCCGTATTCAGTTTAGAGTTGGTCCCAGAGCAGATAGAAGATTTAGATGCCACGTTGAAGGAACTGACTTGGCTAATGGGAATTACAGAAGAAGAAAAAGAAAATTTCTTTAACACGCTAAAAAGCCAGCGCCGGTTTAAGCCTGTTGCGCTGCGAAGCCAGTTAACCGAACAGGAAGTGGCGACGTTTTCGGCGCAAAAGCATCGTTTCCCTGGTGTTTCTATTGAGGCTCGTTTATCACGTTTTTACCCTTTTGGAAAAACCCTAACCCACGTTTTGGGCTATGTAGCAAAAATTAATGAAAAAGATCTGCAGAAATTAGTAGAAGCAGGTCAGGAAGCAAATTACGCCGCCACCTATGACATCGGAAAGCTCGGCATCGAAAAGTTCCATGAAGAAAAACTCCACGGTCAGGTCGGGTATCAGCAGGTAGAAGTGAACAGTCAGGGACGTATTATTCGCACACTTAGTGTTGACCCTCCTGTGCCGGGACGAGATATCGTTCTAAATATTGATCTGGAGTTGCAGATGGCGACTGAACGTGCACTCAAAGGGCAACGCGGCTCCATTGTCATCACATCGCCTAAAACAGGAGGGGTACTGGCGATGTTTTCAAGCCCAAGCTATGATCCAAATTTATTTGTGCATGGCATCAGCCAAGCCAATTATAGCCGGCTTTTGAATTCTCCTGGTAGGCCGTTGATAAACCGGGCCACACAAGGACAATATCCTCCAGCATCCACCGTTAAGCCTTTTTTAGGTTTAATAGGTCTTGAGGATAATGTAATAAATGTCAAAACCACTATCAATGATACCGGACGCTACAAGTTACCCAACGTTTCTCATGTCTGGCGTGACTGGAAAAAATGGGGGCACGGCAAAGTCAATGTCACCAAAGCTATTGAAGTTTCCTGCGATACTTTTTACTACGATCTTGCCTATAAGCTGGGAATTGACCGGATCAGTGAGTCGATGTCAGAATTTGGTTTCGGGGATTATACCGGCATTGATTTATATGAAGAATCTGATGCCAATATGCCAAGTCGAGGCTGGAAACGGGCAAGATTTGATCAACAGTGGTATATCGGCGATACCATTCCGGTTGGAATTGGACAAAGTTACTGGACAGCCACTCCCATTCAGTTAAACCATGCCCTGAACGCTTTGATCAACTACGGCGAACGTTATATACCGCAAATTATGCAAGGTTATCGTAATAAAGACGGCGAGGTTCTTATGGAACCGCTAAAAACACTGCGTCCGGTTCCCATCTCAGAGCGAAAGAACTGGAACATTATTCTCGGCGCAATGCATGATGTTATTCACGGTGAAGACGGTACGGGACGGAAAGCGTTTAGTGATGCAAAATACCAGGCTGGCGGTAAATCAGGTACGGCACAGTTATTTTCTGTCGGACAAAATGAATCATACGAAGCAGAGAGTGTGTCAGAACATCTGAGGGATAACGCCATGTTTGTCGCGTATGCGCCATTTGAGGATCCTGAGGTGTCGGTGTCAGTAGTTCTTGAAAATGCGGGCGGAGGCAGCTCAAACGCCGCCCCGCTTGCCAGAGAAGTTATGGACTTTTATTTCCGCTACAAAGATTTTTCCGAACCTGAAATTGTCACAAACAACACGTTGACTAAGGCGGCGGAATGAACAGAAATACGTTGAAAAACAATCCCACTACATTTTTGCAAAAGCTGCACATTGATGGCGTACTGCTGTTGGGGTTGTTGGCGCTGATGGGCGTGGGGCTCATCACCCTCTATTCAGCATCCGGACAGGATATTGAGCAGATGGAACGCCAGTTAGCAAGGCTTGGTATTGCGTTGGCTTTTATGTTTGGGATGGCACAGCTTCCTCCACTAGCTTATCGGCGTTTCTCCCCTTATACGTACATCCTTGGGTTGCTGATGTTAGTAGCAGTCCTCCTGTTTGGGGACGTGGGAAAAGGTGCGCAACGTTGGCTGGATCTTAAATTTATTCGCTTTCAACCGTCAGAATTAATGAAATTGGCCGTACCTATGATGGTGGCGTGGTATATCAGCAAGTTTACTTTGCCTCCCCGCTTACTTCAGGTGTTTGTTAGTTTCATGCTGGTTCTTGTACCCACAATTCTTATTGCTAAACAACCGGATCTGGGTACATCCTTACTTATTGCGAGCTCTGGGATTTTCGCTATTTTTCTTGCCGGAATGAGTTGGAAACTGATTGGCTTTGTGGCAGCGCTAGGTGGAGCCTTCCTCCCCATTATGTGGTACTTCCTGATGCAGGAGTACCAAAAGCTGCGCGTGATCACTTTTCTCAATCCGGAAACCGATCCTCTTGGCTCTGGTTATCATATTATTCAGTCGAAAATTGCGATAGGCTCCGGAGGACTTGAGGGAAAGGGATGGCTACAGGGAACGCAGTCTCAACTTGAGTTTTTACCTGAGCGACATACGGATTTCATATTTGCTGTGTTTAGTGAAGAATTTGGTCTGCTGGGCATTCTAGGTTTACTTGCTATATATATTTTTATCATCGTGCGTGGGTTAATTATTGCCAACCGAGCTCAAGATCCTTACACCAAGCTATTGGCTGGCAGCATTACTCTCACCTTCTTTGTCTATGTATTTGTTAATATGGGAATGGTTTCCGGGCTTTTGCCTGTTGTGGGTGTTCCTCTTCCATTAATCAGTTACGGCGGCACATCAATGGTGACATTGTTGGCAGGGTTTGGCATCCTGATGGCAATTGGCACACAAAAGCGGTTTTTATCACGGTAATGCGGTTTTCATACTTTCTAGCTCTGTTTTTTGTCACATCTTTAGTTGGATGTCAGTCTTCCAGCCGATATAGTCAGCAGCAAGACTCCGCACCTACGTTCGCCTACGCTGAGCCAAGTATTGAGGATGCTACGCCGCAATATGAACCCTATCGTGAATATAGCAGCCGTCCCTATGAAGTGCTTGGTAAACGTTATTATCCGCTGCAGACCGGAAAAGGTTTCGAACAAACGGGCTATGCCTCTTGGTATGGGCAAAAATTCCACGGCCATCTTACATCAAACGGCGAAACCTATAATATGTTTGCCATGTCGGCAGCCCATACCACACTGCCTTTGCCCTCTTACGTAAGAGTCACCAATCTGGAAAATGATAAACAGGTAATTGTGCGAGTCAATGACCGCGGCCCTTTTCATTCCGATAGAATTATCGATTTATCCTATGCGGCAGCGATAAAGCTGGGGTACCAGGCTCAGGGCACTGCGCGGGTAAAACTTGAGGTGATTCACTTTGATGAGAACAATAATGTTACAGTTGGCAACCAACCCACCGTCAGCTATGCTCAATATGCGGGGCTTGAAACCCCACCTGAAGAAACGCTTAAGCCAGCATCGACAGTTGATAGCGATGGCGTATATATTCAAGTTGCTGCGCTGAGTGACATTGAGAAAGCCAAATCAGTTTCCAGCTTGTTATCCGCTCTTTATCAAGTGCCAACAGAAATTCCCTTTATTGATAACATCTATAGACTACGTCTTGGTCCCCTTACTGATCGTTTCCAGGTACAAATGCTGCTTGCGGACCTAAAGCAAAATGGCTATCCCGGTGCATACACAGTGGGAACTGAGTTATAGCAGATGTAGCGTGGTTGGGTATGGGTCTACCTTAGTCATTCTAAAATGTGCTTAAGAACGCAGGACCATTTCGCGTTGGCGATGAGAATTGAATTTCATCGTTCTATTTTGTGACATTGTCGAGGAAACTCCCACTTGCTGGTAGAAAACACTAAACTTTTCCCGCAAAGCCTAGTCCTAGTGGGGGGCTTAAGTTAGAATTCCCTCGATAAGTCATTCCCAATCAAAAAAACGGTAAAAATTATCACCATGTATAATAATATTAATCGCGCTAAATCGTCTGCAATCTCTAAAATGGTGGCAGCCTGTATACTGTTGTTAACCTTCTTTGCTTCTTTTGCTTACAGCGCTACGGTTATTCCGCCGGCGCCGAGTGTCGCAGCGGAAGGTTTTGTATTAATGGATTATGAGACAGGACATATCATTGCCGAAAAAAATGCTGACATGCAGCTTGATCCCGCCAGCTTAACCAAAATGATGACCGCTTATGCTATTGGTAAGGAATTGGAAGCTGGCAATATCAGTATGGACGATATTGTTACCGTTTCGGAGAACGCGTGGGCGAAGAAATTTCCTGACTCGTCTAAAATGTTTATCGAAGTTGGCACTCAGGTATCTGTCGCAGATTTAATGCGAGGAATTATCGTGCAGTCAGGTAATGACGCGTGCGTCGCAATGGCAGAGCATGTAGCAGGGTCGGAAAGTGCCTTTGCAAGTATGATGAATGCCCATGCACAAGCATTGGGAATGTCTTCTTCGCATTTTGTCAATAGCCATGGCTTACATGACCCTGAACACTTCACTACTCCGCGGGATATGGCCACGCTTTCTCGCGCTATAGTGGCAGAAACACCTGAAATCTATGCTATCTACAGTGAAAAAGAGTTTACCTATAACGGTATTAAGCAATACAACCGAAACAGCCTGCTATGGGATCAAAGCCTGAATGTTGATGGCATAAAAACCGGCCACACGTCGGATGCAGGTTACAGCTTAATTACCTCTGCCGAACAAGGCGGAATGCGGTTAATTTCTGTGGTAATGGGAACCGAAAGCGAGCGCGCACGCAAAGAAGAAAATAAGAAACTGTTACGTTACGGTTTTCGTTTTTATGAAACGATTACTCCTTATAAAGCCGGAGAAAGTTTTGTCTCCCATCGTATATTTATGGGCGACAGAGAGACTGTAGACCTTGGAATTAACCAATCTACCCCCATTACCATTCCACGCGGTCAGGCTGAAAATCTTGAAGCCAATTTTGAACTGAATAAAAAACTTGAAGCGCCGCTGGCAAAAGGCCAAGTGGTAGGTAAACTTTATATTCAGTTAGATGGTGAAGACGTAGCTGAATACCCTTTAGTGACTTTGCAGGAAGTGAACGAAGGTGGTTTTATAGACCGTATGATGGATTACGTGATGCTGAAATTAGGTTTGGACGAATAACCCTCCTAATCAACGCATTCCACTAGTTCAAAGACGGCCAGATTTGCTATAATCCGGCCGTTTTTGTTTTTATAGATTGCAGTCAAGGATATCTCATGGATACCCATTTCGATGAACTACTCGATTTTCCGACCTATCAGACATTTAAAGTAATGGGAGTTGCCCACGAAGACCTGCCAGCTCAGGTAATTGCGTGTTTACAGCAACATGCCCCCGGCGACTATTCGCCCACGGTAAAACCCAGTAGTAAGGGTAACTATCACTCTCTTTCTATTAGCGTTCGCGTAACCAGTAAAGAGCATATGGAAACCTTGTACACCGAACTGGCAGATTTAGAGCTTGTGCGGGTTGTTTTATAGGTGAACGATAATACTGATTCGGTCATTGTCCGGCAGCTGAACCTACGCCAGTATTTGCCGGTGTGGCAGACCATGCAAACTTTCACTGACACTCGCAACAGCGATGCGGCAGATGAAATTTGGCTGGTAGAGCATGAGCCGGTTTTTACTCAAGGCCAGGCAGGCAAAGCCGAGCACATTCTACTGCCGGGAAATATTCCGGTTGTAAACGTGGATCGCGGCGGGCAGGTAACGTATCACGGGCCGGGGCAGCAAGTGGTTTATCTGATGCTGGATGTTAAACGGCGGAAGTTAGGTGTACGACATCTGGTGAACGCCATGGAAAACGCGGTTATTCAGTTACTGGCAGATTTTGATATTACAGCCTACGCCAAGAAGGATGCACCTGGCGTTTATGTCGAAGAGATGAAAATCTGCTCGTTAGGTTTGCGTATCAGGCGCGGTTGTTCATTCCATGGACTGGCGTTGAATGTTAATATGGACTTGGCACCTTTTACCCGAATCAATCCCTGTGGATACGCAGGAATGGAAATGACTGATACTCGACGGCTCGGCGGTCCTGCCACAGTTGCGGAAGCTGGCCCGGCTCTTGTACAAAAATTACTGGATCAATTACAGATTCAGCATATACAACGCAAAGAAGGTTTTGATGAGTAATGCACGTCCACAAGCCGGAGTAAAACTCCGCGACGATGAAAAAGTGAAACATATTCCGGTGACGATTATTCCCTCCGAGAAAGAAGAAATGTTGCGCAAACCTGAATGGATAAAAATCAAACTTCCGCGCACCACCGACCGAATAGATCACATAAAACAAACGCTTCGTAAAAACAATCTGCACTCAGTATGTGAAGAAGCCAGTTGCCCTAATCTTGCAGAATGTTTCAATCATGGCACGGCGACATTTATGATTTTGGGAGACATCTGCACACGGCGTTGTCCTTTTTGCGATGTCGCCCACGGCAAGCCCCTCCCTCCGAGTGCCGAAGAACCAGAAAAACTGGCAAAAACAATTGCAGAAATGAACCTGCGTTACGTGGTAATAACGTCTGTAGATAGAGATGATTTGCGCGACGGCGGCGCACAACACTTTGTTGATTGTATTAATGCCATCCGCGAGCATAGCCCCACTACAACTATTGAAGTGTTGGTACCAGACTTTCGCGGCCGTATGGATCGCGCCCTTGATATCTTTCAGCACGGCGTACCTGATGTTTTTAATCATAACCTGGAAACTATTCCAAGATTGTATCGGGAGTGCCGTCCGGGAGCGAATTACCAATGGTCTCTTGATCTATTGAAAAAGTTTAAAGAGCAACATCCTCACATCCCTACCAAATCTGGTTTAATGATGGGAATGGGCGAAGAAAGTGAAGAAATTCAAGGCGTGCTTCGCGATTTACGTGCGCATAATGTGGATATGTTAACGTTGGGGCAGTATTTACAGCCAAGCCGTCACCATTTTCCTGTGAAAAAATACGTTCACCCACAAGAATTTGATGCGTTGGGAGATTATGCTAAAAGTATCGGTTTTTCTCATGCAGCCTGTGGTCCCATGGTACGGTCCAGCTATCACGCAGATCGTCAGGCCGCTGGTCATGAAGTGAAATAAAAAATTGTTTGCCCTTTCTTTTGAAGGGGCAATACCCATTCACGTAATCACAACACAGTTCATTGAACGTAAATTATAAGACTTATCTCTTTTCGATTAGGTTCAGCCCCAAAATTACAACTCATGCTTAGGTACCGGAGTACAAATGTTGATCGTATTCGTATACCTGATTGCGGCCATATTTTTTGGATTGATATAACGCCAGGTCAGCAGCCGAGAAAAGATTATCCAAATTGTATCCTACCTGACGGGTATCACTCACGCCAAAGCTCGCCGATACCGAAAATGAATGTCCCGACACTGATGAATCAATCATTTCGATAGCTTCACGACACTGTTCGGCAAATACTAAACCTTCTTTAACATCTGCATCCGTAATTAACATGCCAAATTCTTCTCCGCCCATACGACCCAAAGTACAGTTTTTATCCGAAACAGTGTTTATCGCGTTTACCACCTCCCGTAGTACCCAATCCCCCACCTGATGACCGTAGTTATCATTGACCCGTTTAAAGTAATCCAAGTCTAGAAGTAGCATACATACCGGACTCCCCTGGCGGGAGGCGGTCTTCAAAACTTTTGTCGCTATGTCGGAGAAATAACCCCGATTAGCACATCCCGTTAATGAGTCTGTGGTGGCAAGCACTTTAAGCCTGTGTTGGATTTTACGGCTACGGTATGTCCAGCAGAGTAAACCGATAACCGTTATTGAGGTGAACACCAGCGCAAGTAGTGCGCTTTCGATCTGCTGTCTTCTAAGATCCGATTCAGTGCCAAGGAGCTTGTTCTTTTTGTCGAGAAGCGCAATCTCGTTTTCCTTCGCTTTCAAATCGTATTTGGCCTGCTGTAACGCCAATGCTTTTACGACGCGTTCACTGTGCAACGTTTCTTTTAGGGAGTTCTGCTTTTCCAGTAACGTTAAGGCACGTTCATACTCACCTTTCTGTTTGGCCACTTCAACCAGAACCTTATAAGCTTCAATTTTTGGAGGTAAAAATTGGCCCGCTTTGTCCAAACTGATAACGGCAAAAGATGTTTTTCTTGCCATGTCCAATTCATTCATAGCCAGGTGAAACTTAGATTCTGCTGCAAAGAAGCTTGACTGAAGAAAGGCGACGTCAAGCGCTTCAACCTGACTTTGCGTATCTTCAAATATCATTCTGGCCTTGTTGATATTGCCGTTCTGGACATAAAATGAAAACAAGTGAACATAGTTAGAAGCAACGTAGTAAGGTTGTTCAGCTGCTTCACAAATGGTAATAGCGCGGGAAAATTGCTTTTCTGAAGTGTTAGACTCCCTCACTACGATTTCATTTTGCATCGTGAGCGCGAAGCAGCGCTGCTCAACGGTGATGTCAGGACTCGCCAAAATCTTTTCAGCATAAGTCAGTGCCATTCTGGCTTGCTCAGTACTGTTATAAAAAATGAGTAAGCCCTTGTAGGCATCAATTAACACTTTAGTATCCGCAATATGCGCCAACATTGCGTCTAACTGTTCGGCCAGCTCTACACTTACTCCCCATTGTTCGGAATAGGATGCTATACCCAGCATTGAGGTGAGTATTCGCACCTTCAAAGGTGACGACGCCGGCACCTCATCCAATAATTCTCTATATAGTGAAAGCGTACGCTGTAGGTCACCTTCAAACGTACTGAAGTAGGCTTCTAGATATCGATAATGAAGTTTTTCTTGAGGAGAAAGGCCTTGCCTTTCAATCTGCATGAAAAGCGTCAGCGCCTTTTGTGTATCAGACAACCGTAGCTTGTCAGATTGCTCGAGTAAACTGGCACCTGAGGCAAACGTAACCTGCAACCATACAACACACAAAAGCCCGATCAGGTATTTTGGCAAAACCTATTCCTCAAAACGACTGGTTCCCTAGCGAGGATCTTTTTCAGGATGATCGTCGGGCATTGGTGCGGGATCATTTGGATCGGTAGGTTCTACTATCGCCATAATGGCATTGATATCAGCTGCAGAGGCTTTAAGCTCCGCAATTTCCTGCTGTTGCGCAACGGTTAAATTCTCATATGATGCATTAACGTCTTGTGCAAGTTGTTCCAGAACTATAATGGGACCCATACTATTTTCCTTCCAGTTTATGAAGTTGTTCCAGTTGCGCAAGTATAGCCGTATTTTTAGAAAGTTTTTGTGCAGGAGGAACAACAAGTGTGGTTATCGGCTGCAATTGTGCATCAGCCAGTTTGTTTAACGGTACCCAATCTATTCTTACCTTATCGGTAATTAAGGTCGGACACTCATATAAAGCTACCAAATGGTCGGCAGGATAGGTTTGTAAAAGAAGATCTACCAGAATCTGGCGCTCCCCTCGGCTACTTATCCGTTTTGAAATTGTCAGATCACCCGCTAAGGCTACCTGCCATAAAATAAGATAGGCAGTAGGGTCGAAACGGCGATGATAGAACATAAATTGACTGGTTTCGAAGTGCTGACACCCAAAGGCCCCAGGATCAATTCCCATGTCTGCGTAAAGACAATCTTCGGCTGATATTCCAGGTTCCATGTGCGCGGAAAATCCTTCTTCCCGAGCCTTCGCTATAGCGTGATGTGGTACCTGCGCAAACACTCCGGGATGCCCGTAAAACGCACCGACTACCCGTTTTCCCTGTCGAACTTCAGCCATTATCCGAACCAGCATTTCGCGATAGGTGATTCTGCGATCTTTGTGTTCCGCGTACAGGTGCTGGAGTGACCGTACGTCTGGATTCATCGTTTCGATCCAGCTCTCCATAAGCGGATGACAACTGGTAAACACTACTTCTGCGTTCTCAATGTGACTGCGACAGCGTACAGACATATGAGCACCGAGGGTCATACCTGGGCCCACGCATACCAAACTTCCTTTATTGTTTTGCATAAGGTGCTACGAATTGTTTCAACCGCTGTATTTGAACTAATTATGCTGCTTTCCTATTTTGACGCAAGGAAAAACCTAATGCTTGCCATGTAAGTTTTATACCTATATATAATTATTCATACCCAATTGATTGTGGAGGCGTCCCGGGTTCTACTGAGATAAGTGTAATGAATTTTTTCTTTCACCCTGTTAATTGGTGAATCAGCGCTTGATGTTCTTTGCGGTTATGGCTTGGGGTAGCCCGAGGCGGAATCGTGAACATTCTTCAAATAAAAAGTGAAAGTTTGTTAGCAAAACTTCTGGAGCATGGATGCTCCAGCAGAGCCATCAGGGAGAATCTGCGGCGTTTCGGCTAAGAAACTTTTACCTATTTTTCTCAGCTGATGGTTTTTCGCTCACTCACGCGGTTGCTCTGAGGCGCAGCCTCTTCAATCAGCACTTCTTCGTCGCTCCCGTATACATCGAATTCTCTTATTCGTGCTAGCAGCCATATTGCTTTTACGCTGTCCCTTAATCAGTGGTGCTTTAGATAGATGACATTCATACCCACCTTGTTACAATAAGCGCAAAAATCGGAATGCTTATGCGCAAACACATTTATATCGCCTATACAGGCGGCACTATTGGAATGAAGCCGTCCTCTCATGGCTACGTGCCAGCCGCAGGATTTTTAAGCCAAACACTCTCTGCCATGCCCGAATTTCACCGTCCGGAAATGCCATTGTTTACGTTGCAGGAGTACGGAAATTTAATTGATTCGTCTGATATGAATCCCTCTGATTGGCAACGAATTGCCGATGATATCGCGATTAACTACGACCGCTATGACGGGTTTATTATCCTACACGGTACGGATACCATGGCTTATACGGCCTCGGCGTTGAGTTTTATGCTGGAAAATCTTTGCAAACCGGTGATTGTAACAGGCTCACAAATTCCGTTGGCAGAGCTTCGATCCGATGGTCAGGTAAATCTGCTAAATGCGCTGTATATCGCTGCAAATTATCCCATTGCTGAAGTTGGGTTGTTCTTTAACAACAAACTTTTTCGCGGGAATCGTAGCCGTAAAGTGGATGCAGATGGCTTCAACGCGTTTGATTCACCCAACTTTCCGCCACTACTCGAAGCAGGCATTAGTATTCGGTTGAAAGCGGGAAAACTCGCAGAATCTACTTCCATCCCTATGAAGGTTAGTCCTGTGACTGCACAGCCGATTGGATTGATCAGCCTGTATCCGGGCATTGCTTCAGAAGTCATTAAAAATACTCTGCAGCAGCCTGTTAACGCGTTAATTCTACTTAGCTATGGTGTGGGCAACGCGCCACAACAACCTAAGTTGCTTAAACAGCTAGCCTACGCTCAAGAGCGTGAGATCGTGGTACTCAACTGTACTCAGTGCATGCGTGGACGTGTTAATATGGAAGGATATGCCACCGGACAAAGTCTTAGAGAAGTCGGTGTGCTGTCAGGCAGCGATATGACCCCGGAAGCCGCCCTCGCCAAATTACATTATCTACTGAGTAAATCTCTTACATTTTCACAATTAAAAGATCAACTAGCGGCGAACCTTCGCGGAGAGCTCAGCGACTAAAGGAGCAACATGCAGTATTATTCAGGTACTATACGTAAAATGCGAGTAAGTACCGATTCCAGCAATCAGGTAAAGTATCATCTTCCAGTAGGTGAGGAACTATTAGATGTAAACGCGCTTATCGGTCAAACTATTACAGCAGAATATCGCGGCACAATTAAATGCTTGAATTGTGAGAGAAAAACCAGGAAGAGCTTTAATCAAGGTTACTGCTATCGCTGTCTGATCACGCTGGCTCAATGCGATAGCTGCATTATCAGCCCAGAAAAATGTCACTACGACCAAGGCACATGCCGCGAGCCGCAATGGGGTGAGGCGCATTGTTTGAGCGATCATTTTGTATATATCGCCAACACTGGCTCACTTAAAGTAGGAATTACGCGTCACATCGGCGAAGGAATTTCATCTCGATGGATTGATCAGGGGGCGACACAGGCAACAGTTGTGATGAGAGTGCCAGACAGACTTACCAGCGGCCTGGTCGAGACGCTATGTAAAAGTCATATTGCCGACAAAACAAATTGGCGGAAGATGTTAACAGGCGAGCCTGAGAAACAAGACCTGATCCACACCAAAAATACAATTCTGGAAAAAATCTCCGCCCCTTTACAAGCACTTCAAGAAGAAAAAGGCCTGCAGGCAATCGCCGAAGTGAAAGATGTGGTACATGATATTCATTATCCTGTCACTACTTACCCTCAAAAAGTAAAATCCATTAATCTGGATAAAACTCCGCAGTTTTCCGGCGCGCTACTAGGGATAAAAGGACAGTACTGGATGTTGGACGGTGATCGCGTCATCAATATGCGCAAATATTCAGGATACGAAATCGAGATCGCAGTGTAATACTAATCGACGTTGATGTGCGCTCACTCAGCGCGAATATTTTTTAACTTTTGACAAGCCAGTTTCATGAAGGTTTAGTGGGGCTAAAGCGAACGCAGCTGGCGCCGTTCAAAGGCTGAAAAAGACGCCGCTGTACTTCAGTCGAGTATTTTTTCAAGTAGCTGAACCGACAACCATTAGCCGCTTTAAGCCAGTTTGAAAAGCGGTATGACTTTGGCTTACTTACAATTTAAAGAGCAATGCTGTGCTTCACTTAAGTGTCTGGGCAAGGACCCTTTCCACCCTTGCTGAGAGAGCAATTATTACTGCTGATATACCGTTACCGTACTTCTTCGCCTTCCAGCTCCCGGGCTAAATCGTCAAGTTCAGAGGCGGTGCTGTCAAAGGTACCCTCTGCATACTGATACTTCACTAATACATGACGATTATTTCGCCCATACTTAACGATAAGCTGCTCAGCGTTAAAATGGCTTGCCGTATTTAAGAAACGATAAGCCATTTTTTCAGAGGCAAAGCGATATTGAGTTTGAACTACCATCCCTGCTCTCCTTTTTCTTGTACCACCAATTCCTGATAAGCTGTTACTGCTAAGCGAAAGCGTTCAAGCAAAGGTTTTTCATCTGCTTTGACTGGACCATGAGACAACCACGCTTCTATAACATCCTCAGCACGAGTGCTCTCACCTTTTTCCAACTTAGCCGTCATCAACGCTAACTGAACATCCTGACGTTGCGACGCAGCACTTTGTGGTGAAACCACGCCCAAAGTCACCTCCAACATGGTAGTTAACCAGGCGCGGTTGTGCGAAGGCGTATTCTGCATCAGAAATGCCTGCTGCCATCGTTTGTCGAGGCGCTGATAACAATCTTGCGGAATTTGCTCTGCCGCATTCTGTGGCTGCTGCCAGTGTTCCAGCGCCTCCAGTAGCGCATCCAGGCGTGCAAATTTTTGCTCTAACTCTTGCTCCTGCCTTACGGCCTCGATTTGCTGAGAAACCTGACGCAGTTGCGCGTTCAACTGATAGCTGACCTTCCCGGAATGTTCTCTGGCTTGAGCTTCCAATTGCGCTAATTGCGCTTCGCTTTCGCTTACTGGTTGCGTTGGTAGCTTTCCTTTTAACAAATCCACCTTTTCAGCCAATGATGCGACAGAATCGGATATCGCATTATTCTTTGCTTGCCGCTCTTGTTTAAGCTTAGTAAACAGAGCGTCGTTAAGCTCTTTAAACGCCCGCCACAGCTTAGCTTCATGGCGCCGCCCTGCAGAAGCAACGTCCTTCCATGCTTCCTGATATAAACGCGCCTGTTCACCGGCATGATCAAGGCTGTTGCTTTCGAGCAACACTTTAACCTTCTCTATCAACGCCTGTTTTTTCTGCTTATTTTGTTGATGCCACGCTGCAATACGATCTGCGTGAGGAGCCAACGCGGATTCCCAACGCTTACGTAACTTTTCATAAGTTTGCCGGTCAACCTGCCCTGCACTGCGCCACTGTTTTTTAGCACTTTCCAGTGATCGGTGTAGCTCTGCTTCAGAAGAGTCCTCGGCCAAGGATTCAAGATATTCAATTAACGCTATTCGCTGAGTTTTAGCCTGCTCACGAAGTTCGTCTTGTTTAGCAAAATACTCGCGACAGGGAACAAATGCCTTTTCTAGATTTTCATCAAACTGAAGATTGAGTTTTTCATCTCCATCGTCGCCGGTACTTCCCAGCGATTGCCATTGTTGGCGTAGTAACTTTATATTTTCCGCTCGCGCATGAACATCTTCAGGCACAGCGTCAGCAAGAGCTTCAGCCTGAGCGAGAAGCGCAGGCTTACGCGGTTTGGCAATATAGTTTTGCCAACCTTCCAACCTTTCGATTTGTTCTTTAGTTTGCTCAAAACGCCGGGAAAGCGAACTTTGTGCTGATGCGGGTAAAGCGGCAAAATTTTCTGCCAGTTGATTAAACTTACCCATAGCTACACGAAAACGGCCATTGTCAATCAAGTTGTTTATGATACTTAGCTGTTTGCGGCAGATTCTCAGGTCTTGCTCTTGCTCCGCCTGCTGCTCCTTTACAACACTTTGCCAGGAACTCTGGATTTCTCGCCATTCATTTTGCCATTGTTCAGGCAGGTGGAGCAGCACGCTACACGTCTCTTTCCATCTTGTTTCCAAGGCACGCCACTGCTGCCAGTCATCCTCAGACGCTTGCGCGGCTTGCGGCAATTCTTTTGCGGTATCTAAAATCTGTTTTAATCGAATGCCGGCTTGCTGTTGCGCAGAAAAATTATCCATCTTTCCTAGCAAGGAGGCTACGACCTCAGACAGTTTCACGATTTCAGCACGATCGACATCAGATGCAGAAATCCCAGATAGGGCCCTTTCGAAGTTACGAACACTGGCGTTTGCTGTTTCAACATCAGCAATGGTAGCGTCGCTCAGTCTTTCATTAAACAAGCAATTTACGTTATCTTGTGCCGCCGCCCTAGCTTCTTGCGCTTCCTGCAAACGCTGCTGGGCTACACGTTTTGCTTCTTCAGCTTCCCAACGGGGACGCAAACGTTCGCTATGGCGTTCAATTGCTGCTGAAATCCGGCGATATTTGTCACGAAAATTGTCGGCAACAAGGTTATCAAGAAAACTAAAATCCTCTGCTAATTGCTGATAATCCTGCGTCAATTGCGCGTGCCGGCTTTTAACTTCAGGAAAATTCATTTTTTCCGTTAACGCCTGCATCTTTGACAATACTAAGGTAGTGTCTCGTTCAACAATCTGCGGCTTTTGCACAAGCGCCTGAAGATGCGCGATACGCTGTTCAATTAACGCTATAACGTTAGAATCTTGCTCTTTTCGCTGCAGCTTTTGCAGAAAATCAATATCATCAACAGTGGCGATTATCCTCTGCTTTAACCCAGCACTGGCATAGGTTAGAAAATATTGCTGCAAAAAATCACTTTTGTTGATTTTGTTCAGCAATTGCATGACAAGATCGGCGTCATCATGCAGCGCTTCCTTTTGCATTAGTACTTTTCGCAACATTCCTGGAGAAGCTGACTGTAAAAGGTAGTTTCGTTTTTCCTGAAGAGATAGTCTCGAATTTTCTTCGAGAATAGCAGATTCTACATGTTGCTCTGCCCGCTTCTTTACAATTGGATCACGGGCGATTTGTGACATTTTTTGCCACAACGCAAATGAATTCAGTTTATCCAATGCCGCAAGCGTAACCTCGGTGCTATCATCATTAAAAGCCAACTCGTGTAAAACCGATTTATCTGCGGGCTTTTCAGGAGACAGCTTCGCAATAGCCTGAAGACGAACTTTGGGATTGGCACTGGTGTGCGATGGTGAAAATATACGACTAAATATCATCCTGCTTAAACCGGGCTATTGTGTTTTCATCACCATCTTGGGCTAACGCGTCTTTAAATTCACGTTTACTTTTATGCACAATTTCACCGCGTTCGTTAACGGTCATGTGTTCAGATGATTTTTCCACTTTTGACTGATACAACAAAACCGCCTGCATCGAACTGGCACGCTGCGCTTCTGATAAAGGCGTGCCATCAGGCCATTTTCCAGTTTCTACAGCTTGACGCAGACGGTCGTAGACCTCCGGCGTCATACCTGCAAGTAATCTTTCTATGCTCATGAAGAAAATCGTTTAATTATGAGTATTCTTACGCGATTCACAACATACCATATAAAACCCACCACCGAGGCAAGAATAGCTAAATTATGTTGTAAATCTCCAGGTTTGGTGCCGCCCCAGTACATAAATCCGAAACCTGCGATGAACAACAACATTGCGATCATCGACTGGTTCTGAATGCTGTGCAGCTTTTTGTAACGCTGCATTTGCTGCTTACGCAAGATATCTTCAGAAGAGGCATCGCCTACTGCAAAATTACAGTGCGGGCAAACTGCGGCTTTATCAGAAATCTTTTTGTTGCACGAGGGACAATCAATCAATGCCATTAAATGCTCCTGTATATTTTAACTCTCTGCGTTAAACGGGCACAATGTTTAAGCCAGAGCTATTATACGTTCAATAACTAAGAATACACGCCAGAACCGCCACTAAGGAAAAGCGTGATTAGATAAATTACCTCATAATCACGCTAACATCGAAGCCGTCGATTACTTGTTTACTTTACTCCAGTATTCGTTGACAGTTTGTTTCATTTCTTTGCTTAACATCATTATTCCAAAAAGATTGGGTAATGTCATGACGACGATAGCCACGGCGGAAAGCGCCCACACAAGCGTGGTATCTGAAAATGACGCCCAGATAAAACCAGCCACATAAATCACTCTGTAGGGCATCACCGAACGAGGCCCCAATAGATAAGTCATTGCCCGGTCGCCGTAGTAAGACCAAGCAATGGCCGTGGAGAAAGCAAACAACATTAACCCTATGGAAACAATATATTTGCCAAAATCACCAAAGAAGCCTCGGGTAAATGCAATGGTGGTCAGTGCTGCTGAATGAACCAGAGATTTACCGCTGATTTGAATATTTTCCTTAACCGGCTTACCTTCATTTATTTGCAACGTACCGGTGTAAGCTTCATCGCCTCCCACACTATAATTAACCTCTTCGGCAACAGAACGAGCGTTCAGAAGTGTAAACCCGCCGCTTACTGCCGTGCCGTTAACCACCGATACAGGGCCTGTATACGGAGCAATGGCAGCCCCGTCAACACCATTAATAAAACGGTAAAGCTTGTTGATATCCTCGGCATTTTTGTCGTCATATTGTCCAGCAACAAAGTACATGTCGGAACGATCAAACACGTTCTGGTGCTTTTCTTTCCATACGCCGGAAGATAAAATAACTAATCCGGTAATGGTACAAATAATAATCGTATCAATAAATGGCTCCAGTAGGGATACCATTCCTTCTGACGTGGGTTCTTTAGTCTTTGCTGCAGCGTGAGCAATAGGCGCTGAGCCCTGCCCGGCCTCATTGGAAAAGAGCCCACGATTTACGCCTCGATTGAAAGCATAAGCCAGTGACGCACCCAAGAAACCACCCGCAGCAGCTGAGCCACTAAAAGCATCACCAATTACAGCCATAAAGGCTGGACCGATGTTTTCCAGATTTGCAAAAATAACGGCCAGTGCACCTATTAGATAAATAACAGCCATAAGCGGAACCACCTTCGCCGTAACTGCTGCAATACGATGGATTCCGCCAAGAATAACCAGTGCTAGCAGAATACCCAGTACACTTCCTACAATGAGGGGATCAAAGCCAAAAGTGGCTTCAATGCTCTGCGCTATGCCGTTGCTCTGAGGCAAATTCCCGGTTCCGAAGGAACTGATTACGGTAGCAATTGCAAAGGCGATTGCCAACCATTTCATGTTCAGGCGCCGATCCATATAATACATAGGTCCGCCAGCCATGGTGCCATCTTCGGTTTGCACGCGATATTTGTGAGAGAGCGTTACTTCCACAAACTTGGTGGTCATTCCCAAAAACGCCGTTGCCCACATCCAAAATAAAGCCGCAGGACCGCCTAAAAATATGGCGAAAGCGACGCCACTTATATTTCCTGTGCCAACGGTCCCGGAAAGCGCGGTAGTTAAGGCGCGAAAGTGGGTGGTATCGCCAGGATCGCTGTCGCTATCATACTTTCCTGTCACCACCAGCCACGCATGCTTGAAAAAACGTATCTGCGGAAATTTCAGGTAAATAGTAAAAAAAAGACCAACACCTAGCAACACGAAGGGAAACCAATCCGCTCCCCCAAGCATGCCATCCAATGACACTAAAAAGTTGTACAAGCCTTCCAAAGTGTTCCCCTCAATTGATTGTTGTTTTTATTATGGCTTTATTAGCACATTTATTATTATCGCAACTGAGATGCGACTGCTCGCACCGCAATAAGTAAATCTTCCCCTAACTGTTTACAGCGCTGCACCGACCAGCCGTATACCGGGTCAGGTAAATCTTTATTATCTTTAAATGGCATTTCCAACGTGTACGCCAGACAATCAAACTTATTACCGACAGCATTAGAGGCAACGGTAAGGTTCGCTTTGCCAGGTTCATCTTTCGCGTATCCGTGAACATCCTGAAATTCAGGTGTTGCAGTAAGTAACGCATCTTTAAACTTGTTTTCCAATTCTTTGAGACGTTCTGAATAAGCGGGGATCCCCTCGCTACCCGCAACAAAGTTGTAAGGCAATGCTTCATCACCATGTAAATCGAGATACATATCTACCCCAACCGCGTTCATAGCTTCCAACACACACCAGACTTCAGGACTTTTTTCCTTAGAAGGTGCTGCCCATTCACGGTTTAAATTGGTACCCACCGCGTTGCAGCGCAGGTGCCCTCTGGCTCCACCATCAGGATTCATATTAGGTACAATATAAAATACCGCGTTTTCTAACACATGCCGCGATAGTCCATCCTGTTCATCAAGTAACCGATAAATTAACCCTTCAGCGCACCACTGCGCCATAGTCTCACCGGGATGTTGTCGGGCCGTCACCCATATCTTTTTCTTGCCGGGGTCTTCTTCACCAATTACCAGCATTGACATATCGCGACCATCGACAGTGAGGCCGAGCAGGCGGTGCTCACACAGCAACGACATCTGTGCATCATGTATTAAATCCAGGTGACGTTCGTAGCTATAAGGGATGAAGTAAGCGAAATAGACGGCGGGTTGCTCAGGAGTAAAGTCGAAAGAGAGATTGTCACCGTCAAATTGGCATTTAATACGAAACCAATCCTGGCGATTATAGGAAGCCAGGATGTCATAGTCTTTCCAGCCATTTGGATAAGCGGATTTTGCTAAGTTAGTGATGGCGATACGGTGAGTGGTAAACGCCTCGCTGAACAGACGAAAATGAAACCATTGATAAAATTCTGACTGATTGTCTTTCGGGATTGATAAAACGATATCATCTGGCGACTCTGCGCGAATAACTTCGATATTCCCGCTATCAAACTGACTTGAAATATGCATGCTACTGTCGACTCCGGTATTCATATAATCTTTTTTTGCGCAACAATTTAGCACAACGCGCCACTATATTACTATTAACGGTAACACAGATGCTGCTTATTCAACCTGCTCGGCTTCCTGTGCTGTCACCCAGGTGCGCATTTTAAGTCCGGCGGCCGAAGAGTAACCCATTGAACTGGCCTTTATTACAAACTTTTCATTTAACAGGTAATACGTTGGATACCCTTGCACTTTAAAAGTATCTTTTAAACCTTCATCTCCCAACAATATCGGACCTTCGATATCCGATAAAGCTTTGAAGGCTTTTACTTCGTTAACGTTTTTATAATCAAGGGCAATGCGGTAAACGTTAAATCTTTTGCTATCGACATATTCAAGATTACTGATGCTCGCTTTACATATTTCGCACCAGGGCGCAAAAAAGTATAGTAGCGTAGCCTTTCCTGAACCCGGACCCATTCGCTGACTTCCTCCATCGACTAAGGGGAGACTGAAAGGAGCAATGACTACGCTGCTGTCGGTATCTAACATATCTTTTGTCTGCCATTTCGAGGCAAAAAACATCAGCAACGCCAGTATGAGCCCATCCCTAACCCATCGGCCCCACCGTAGCGTACCTCGGCTCGTTTTATTTTTAGCGGTCACAATACCTTACCTCTGTGATCCTCAACAACTGTGAATGGCAATCCTGCGCCAGTCGCTACAGCCTACCCCAAATTACTATTTAAAGATAAAAAAAACCGGCAATGCAAGCAAAGCCGGTTGAAAAACGCCTGCCTTTGGATCAGGCAGGTAACGTTGGGAATAAAAGTCCTGCCATGTCGCGAATCACTCGCATTACCTGGCAACTATAGCCAAACTCATTGTCATACCACACGTACAACGTTAGCCGTTTGCCAGCGACAATGGTCGCTTGGGAATCAACAACTGCCGACGCTCGCGAGCCTACCATATCAGTAGAGACAATTTCCTTACTTGCGGTATAATCAATTTGATTTTGAAGTTTCGAAAATAAAGCCGTATTTCGTAAAAATTTGTTTACAGTTATGCGATCAGTGGCATTAGCTAAATTCAGATTAAGAATAGCCAGTGACACATTTGGGGTGGGTACCCTGATCGCATTTCCGGATAATTTGCCGGCTAACTTAGGATAGGCTTTCGCCACGGCTTTTGCTGCACCAGTTTCTGCAATTACCATATTTAAAGGGGCGCTTCGTCCACGACGATCCCCTTTATGGTAATTATCTATCAAATTTTGATCGTTAGTGTAGGAATGGATAGTTTCTACATGACCGTCTTCAATTCCATATTCTTCGTCCAACGCTTGCAGCACCGGCGTAATAGCATTGGTAGTACAACTTGCAGCAGAAAGGATGGTATCTTCGGGCATTACATCATAATGATTTACACCGTGAACAATATTTTTTATGTCGTCTTTTCCCGGTGCGGTCAACAATACTTTTGCCGCCCCTTTAGCGCTAAGGTGACGCTCTAGCCCTGTCCTGTCGCGCCAGACGCCGGTATTATCTACAACAATCGCGTCATTGATACCGTAAAGCGAATAGTCAATGTCGTCAGGGCTATCGGCATAAATAATTTGAATAAAAGCGCCGTTCGCTTTTAAAGCCTGCCGTTCTTGGTCGACGGTAATGCTGCCATTGAAAGGGCCGTGAACCGAGTCCCGGCGCAGTAAGCTTGCCCGTTTTTCGAGATCGCCGTCTTTACCGCCACGCACCACAATCGCTCGCAACCGCAGTTTGTTATTTTTGCCTTGGCGCTCAATAAGTAACCTCGCCAGTAAGCGCCCAATTCTGCCAAAACCGTACAGCACGATGTCTTGAGGCTGTTGATCGTCAGATTTATCAACAATGGTTGACAGTTGCTCACGTAAATAGGCTGATAAGTCTTGCTTTTCTAGAGCCGTACCATAAAAAAAATTAAACGCCAGTTTGCCAATATCTATTTGGGCAGGTGCTAATTTCATTTCGCTTAGCGCTAGCAATATGGGCCAGCTTTCCCGCAAGCGCAGCTTAATTCCTTCGTGCAAGCGGACTTTTCGATGCGCCTTAATTACATCAATGGCACTGGCATTGAGAAGTGACCGACCATAGACAGAAATTTCTACCGCATGATTGCGATATAGCTTACCGATAAGCGGCAACATCATTTCCGCATAATCTTGTCTTTCCTGCCAACTGCTTTGCAATTCCAGTTCGACCTGTTGATTCATTCCTTCGCCTTATCATACGTTTGTGCTGAAAAAGAGACCATGCCAGCTTCTTTTTTGAGGGTACAAAGGTGATTCTATTAGTCTGGCATGGACGAGGGGCATTCTAATTAAACTATTGAAGAACGCCAAATTGTTGATTAATTTCAGAAAAAGTCTATATAAACGTAGAGGCGGTAATTATTTAGTAATTTTTCTACAAAATTAAATGACACCAGATTTCGCGGTTATGAATCTGAGGTGTCCCATCGCAGCGCGATGCCAACGTTAACATCAGGCAGGCGTTGTGTTCAGAAGAAGGAATCGATGAGTGGTACGAGCCACTGTCATCGTCAGCGCCACTTAGCGCAATTTAAGTTAAGGAAATAAGAGACTAGAAGCCGGAAAACCGTCGTTTAAGAAGATGAAAAGCAGCACCAGGCGCCTTGTGTAAGGCGCTCACTTACCTGCCAAATGCCGCTGAACTGTTGTTAAGTGCGTTTATTAATGGCGGGTGAACGTTGCATCAATGGATGGGAAGTAATCGTCTGACAGCCTTAGCGTCTTCAAATATGCGCTAAAATCCAGCGACTCCGAGAAAATGAGAACTGGTGCTGTTCTGTAATTCTCTTTCATAAAAAAAATATATTTTTTTATAAAACTGTATAAGCAACAGTCAGCAGCGGATTCAATTGCCGTTCTAGAGAGGGTTTTGAATGGAGCGTAAGCTTAGCTAAAAAGCATTAATGTGCAGAAACCACCGGGTCAGGAGACAGCGAGACAAGGAATAATGCCTCGCCCCCCTACCATTAGCCTTTCACTATTTCCTTGTCATCAGATTCAAAAGTCAAGGAAACAGAGTTTACGCAATATCGTTGCCCCGTAGGTTCAGGTCCGTCGGGAAAGACATGGCCCAAATGTGCGTTGCACTGTTTACAGTAGATCTCAGTGCGATGCATACCATGACTAACATCTTCACGAAAACCGACGTTTTCACTGTCTGTCTGATCGTAAAAAGAAGGCCAACCACAACCGGCATCGAACTTGGTAGATGCTTCAAAAAGCACGGCACCACAACATTTACACAAATACTCACCGCTACGCGCTTCGTTCAGCAAAATACCCGTAAAAGGTCGCTCTGTTCCGGCCTGACGAGTAACCCGAAATTCTTCTTCTGTCAGCTTACTCTGCCAGTCGTCGTTGTTACTCATGACATCATCCCCTCAAGTCGATTAACGTTTAATAGCTACCTGTGGTCTGGCTGGATCACTCCATTCTAAATGGAACCGCTTGCTCGCGGGTTTATCTACCCGTTGATACGTATGTGCGCCAAAATAATCTCGCTGCCCTTGCAGCAGGTTAGCTGGCAACACTGCCGTGCGATAAGAATCATAGTAACTTAAGGCTGACATCATTGCCGGACAAGGTATTCCTGCCAGGCTGGCCTGCGAGATAGATTCACGCCAATCCAGCTGGTATTGCGTAATTTGATCAGCAAAGAATGGGTCCATGAGAAGGTTAGGCAGGCTCTCATTGTTCTCATAAGCCCGCGCAATAGACTGCAGAAACTCCGCACGAATGATGCAGCCGGCGCGCCATATCTTGGCTATATCTCCAAATTGCAAATCCCACCCGTGTTCTTTCGCCGCAAGACTCATCAGTTGAAAACCTTGAGCATACGCGCAGATTTTAGAGCAGTATAAAGCCTGTTCCAGCTTGTTTACTGCCGCTAATTTTTGTTCGTCGCTCAATACTGGCGCATTCGGCCCCTTTAATATTTTGCTGGCCTGAACCCGCTCATCTTTTAAGCTTGACAGACTTCTGGCAAATACTGCGGAAGTAATAGTTTGTGCAGGACTTCCCACTTGCAACGCGCTTACTGCTGTCCATAGCCCAGTACCTTTCTGGCCAGCTTGGTCTAGAATGACGTCGACGAGAGGCTGAGACGTCTCAGGATCCATTTGCTCAAGAACTTCGGCGCTGATTTCAATGAGATAACTATTCAACTTGCCTTCGTTCCAGCGGCGGAATACTTCGGCAATTTCTGCGGGCGCCATATGTAGCGCAGTGCGCATAGCCTGATAGGTTTCACAAATAAGCTGCATATCCGCGTACTCGATGCCGTTGTGAACCATTTTTACATAATGTCCCGCACCGTTGGGACCAATATAAGTCGCACAAGGTTCGCCGTCTAACACAGGCTTACCCGGAATAAGAGATTCGAGAGGCTTGCCAGTTTCAGGATCCACTTTGGCTGCAATCGCTTTTAGTACCGGCTCAATTCTGGTCCACGCGTAAGGATTACCTGAAGGCATAAGAGAAGGACCAAACCGCGCACCAACTTCCCCCCCAGAGACCGCGGTAGTAAAAAAGATAAACTTGCTTTTGTACTTCTCTTCCCGAGCTACAGAGTCTGTCCATAAGCTATTGCCGGTATCAACCACGATGTCATCAGCATGAACACCCGCATCAATCAGATGCTGGCACACATTATCGACCGGATCTCCCGCAGGCACGGAGAGGATAATTAGGCGCGGAGACTTTACCTTGTTGAGAAGTTCGGTATAAGAACTACACCCGGTGATTCGCGCCTCTGCATCCCCGCGTTCATCCGCATCTTTCGCTACAATGGCATCAACCTTAGATTGATCTAAGTCGAAACAGGCTACCCGGTAACCGTGATCTGCCAAGTTGAGCGTGAGATTTGCTCCCATTACACCCAACCCGATAAAACCAATGTTACAGTCCAATTCGTTCTTCTGCTTTCCATCTTCTTTTTGCATGGATTTTACCTTAAGTTTCGGATGAGTACGGATCTTACCATCCGTTCTGTATAAATACTGTTACGCGATACCCTTCTAAAACAAAAGCGCAGGTGTGATCCGCGTAACCTGGCTTTTACGAATGGCGTCCGGCCCAATCATGTCAGTTACTCTGCAATTCCGAGTAACTAAAAATCGCTAAGCTCCGCCCAGCCTGTAAAAATACGCGCTGAATACATATATTGGGTTGATCATTAATAGACGCATATCGTGTATCTAAGTGTAACGTCCAGCCACCATGGGGAGACAAACTGGGTAAATTAAACCGCACATCGTTATCGCTGGAATTAAAGCACATAAACCAGTGTTCCGGCGGTTCATTATCTTTCGATCGGCCTCGAATTTCCGCTCCAAAAGCTTGATTATCGGCGTCCTGCCAATCCTTCGAAACTTTACTGCTGCCATCAGGCTTAAACCATCGAATCGCAGCCACATTCGTTTCGCGCTGAAAATTATCGTCCTCCAGTAGCAGATGAGATAACAATTCGCTGCTTTGCCGTAACGCAACAACATAACTACAAAACGTAAGGAAATCTTGCTTTCGTTTATTCAACGTCCAGTCAAACCAGTTCATTTCATTGTCTTGGCAGTAGGCGTTGTTGTTACCCTTTTGGGTGCGACTTAGTTCATCTCCTCCAAGAATATGTGGTGTTCCTTGCGATAAAATCAAGGTAGTGAAGAGGTTCCTTTTTTGCCGTTCTCGCAAGGAGATGATCCCAGCATTCGTAGTGTCCCCTTCTTCACCATAATTGCAGGAAACATTATGGCCATGGCCGTCGCGATTATTCTCACCGTTTGCTTCGTTATGCCGCTGTTCGTAACTCACCAAATCTTGCAGTGTAAAACCATCGTGGTACGTAATGTTATTTACGGACGTGTTGATATGACGCTTATCTTTGTGAAAGACATCTCGGGATCCCATCAGACGTGTAGCAAATTCTGCTGTCATACCATGGTCGCCGCGCCAATATGCACGTACAGTATCGCGAAATTTATCATTTACTTCTAACCAGCTTGATGGAAAGTTTCCGAGCTGATAGCCGCCAGGGCCAATGTCCCAGGGTTCTGCGATCAAGATACTATTTTTCAACGCAGGATCTTGTCTGATAGCGCGTAGTAAACCGGCATTTTGTGAAAAATGCTGAGGATCCCGGCCCAGGCAAACTGCCAGATCGAAACGAAAGCCGTCTACGCCGATGACCTTTACCCAATACCGCAGCGCGTCTAAAATCAATGTCATCATCGTCGGCTGCGCTGAGTGAATCGTGTTGCCGCAACCTGAATGATTGCTAAATACCAACTCGCCGCTGGCAGTTTGCTCCATTAAGTAAGCCTGATAAGGACATAGCCCTTTATAGGAGAGGATTGGCCCGCCGTTGCCTCCCTCTGCGGTGTGATTGAAGACAACGTCAACAATCACTTCAAGCCCTTCTTGATGATATGCATCAACCATAGCTTTAATTTCAGCCAAAGCATCGGCTTTCGCATACCGAGGTTCCGGCGCAAAAAAATTGATGGGATTATATCCCCAATAATTTGTCAGCCCTTTTTCAGTAATATAAGGTTCAGGCATAAAAGAACACAGTGGCATAAATTGTACTGTGGTTGCGCCCAATGCTTTAATGTGACTGATGACGGCAGGATGGCATGCCCCCAAATATTTACCTTGATCCTCTTCAGGAACTAGAGGATGAAGCTTTGTTAAGCCTTTAACATGTGCCTCATAGATAATCCTTCGGTGACGGGGGAGTGCTGGCTTTTTAATCGTAGAAGGCGGATAGCGTGTACCGTCCACAACCATACTCTTAGGTACCATAAATTGTGAATCGTGCGCGTACTGCCGGGCGTTCCACTGAATGGGACGACTCAGCTTTTTTGCATAAGGATCAATAAGTAATTTGTCTGCCGGGGCGCTGTGCAGTTGGCCATCACCTCTGTCAACCCGATAACCATACAACTGTCCATCAGCGACATCTTCTACAAACCCATGCCAGATGTCGCCGGACTTCGCGGGTAAGAGTATTTCATTAACGGGTTCTTCGGTATCGCCATGATACAAGCAGAGTATAACTGCCCGTGCATCAGGACAGAAAACGGCGAAGTTACATCCCTCATCAGTGGGTGTAGCGCCCAGCGGCTGAGGATTACCCGCGCTAACAAGAACTTTTTGCGTTGAGTCTACCTGCGCGTCCACGCAATCTCCTATTCATGAATAAAATATATAGTGGCGAGAGGCGGTAAAGATATTTTAATGGAATAAGGTCGATAGTTATGAGACTGCTCAACCGCCTCCACTACCTGTTCAACGGGATACTCACTTCCCCAAAATACCTGACTATCCGTATTCAGTACAAGCTTGTATTTACCTTTATCCTGGACACCCAGTTTAAAATCTGAACGCGGAGTGGGTGTAAAATTGCTTATAACGTAGACTTTCTGGCTGCCATCCGCGGTCTGGCGGATAAAAGAAAGTACGCTCTGATCCGCATTTCCGCTATCAATCCAGCTAAACCCGGCGGGTTCGTGATCACAACTGTGTAACGCGGGTAGCGTTTTGTACACATCGTTCAGCTGCTTATAAAGTGCCTGAATTCCCTTGTGCTTATCAAACGCCAATAAATGCCAATCGAGGCTACAGTCATGATTCCATTCTCTCGTCTGACCTAGCTCATTTCCCATGAAATTTAATTTTTTTCCCGGGTGCCCATACATAAACCCGGCATAACAACGAAGATTTGCCGCTTGTTGCCACTCATCCCCCGGCATTTTACCAATCAGACTGCCTTTGCCATGCACCACTTCATCGTGGGAAATCGGCAGCACAAAGCTTTCATCGTAAGCGTAAATCATGCTGAAGGTGATATCGCCATGGTGATATCGCCGGTTTGCAGGGTCATTAGCAATGAACCGCAACGAATCGTGCATCCATCCCATGTTCCACTTAAAGCCAAACCCTAAGCCGCCTTCGTGAACGGGTCGTGACACTTTAGGAAACGACGTTGATTCTTCCGCAATCGTCATGGCATCAGGATACTGCCGATACACTTCTTCATTCATCCAGCGCAACAAGCTAATCGCTTCAAAGTTTTCGTTGCCGCCATGAATGTTGGGGATCCATTCGTTATGTTTGCGCGAATAATCCAGATATAACATTGAAGCGACCGCGTCTACTCGCAATCCGTCGATGTGAAATTTATCCAGCCAGAAAAGTGCATTGGCGACGAGAAACTGACGAACGGTGCCCTTGCCGAAATCGTAAATACATGAATTCCAATCCGGATGCCAGCCACGACGGGGATCATCATATTCATAAACGTGGCTACCATCGAAGCGCGCTAAACCGTGGCCATCTTCCGGAAAATGTGCAGGCACCCAATCAATAATCACACCGATTCCGGCCTGATGACAACTGTCGACAAAATATTTAAATTCATCGGGATCACCAAAGCGGCTGGTCGGAGCAAATAGTCCTACAGGTTGATATCCCCAAGACCCATCAAATGGAAATTCAGATACCGGCATTAGCTCTAAGTGGGTGTACCCCATATCTTTAACGTAGGGTACAAGATCGGCAGCTAAATCTCTGTAGCTCAGATATCGCTTTCCCGATTCTCGATCTGGCCGCTTCCAAGAAGCTAAATGAACTTCATAAATACTCATTGCCTGATGATATTTGTCGGCTTTCCTGGCTTCCATCCACTGCGCGTCTTCCCATTGATAGCGACTGTGATCAAACACGCGTGATGCATGCGAAGGATACTGATCAGCGTGGTAACCTAAGGGATCAGCTTTATGAGGCAGATCATTTCCCCACGCATCTTTAATCTGATACTTATATCGTGTTCCAGCACTTACTCCCGGAACCACCAACACCCAAAAACCAATATCGGTGCGTTGTAGCGGATGCTTGCGTCCATCCCACTGGTTGAAATCACCAATAACCGATACTGCTGATGCGTTTGGGGCAAACACTGCAAAACGAGTGGCTTCTATTTCGCCATCATTAACCGACAAATTGAGAAGTTGCGCGCCCGCTTGCTGATAAAGGTTCTGTGGCGCGTGATCAATAAAGTGCACCGCGTGAAAGGCTTCCTCCTGAAACTGGTAAGGATCGATAACTCGGTATTCGGTCTCTGACGTCGTAACCAGCAGCTCATACGGCTGGTCTTCTTTCAGTTGAGTTGATACTCCTCTGAACAAATCGCTATCGTTTACCCGCTGAAGAGAAAAAAGCGTTGTCTCTTCGCCCACACGGCTTACTGAAACGGCGGTTGCACCGGGGAGCCATGCGGTAATTTGCAGGCCTTCTGGCGTTGAAGTTGGACCGAGTGTAGAAAAAGGCTGTGCACATTTAGCCCATGCCAGTTGCTGCTCAATTTGCATGAAGTACTCCTGTTAAAGACCGCAGTCACCCTGACTGCGGACCTCCTGTTATACCTGTTACGGTAAAACTTACTTATTGGTGCTCGCACTTTTACGTTTTTCTGTCAGCGTCCTGGCCAACTGGCTGATTTCCTCGTTATCGAATATAGCTTCAAGGTTTTGACTGAGTTTGCGTCGCCAATTGGGGTACTCGTTAAAGGTGCCGGGAACGTTCACAGGTTTATCCATTTCCAGCCAGTCTTCCAGTTGCAAACTTAGCAGAGCACTTGAGCCTCCTGCCATATGAGTTTGCATTCCGATGTTTAATGCTCGACTCATAGCAGTATGATTAACGTCGCGCCCGACGTCGTCCCCCACAGAGTGGTGCCCGTGCAAGGAATCCAGTATGGCCTGCTTGTTCTCATGACGATCAGCATACAGCGTCGACAGGATTTCGTCTGTCGGATATAGCCCCAGCTCTTTCCCCAACTGCAGATCCAAACAGTGCCAGAAGCCAATTAGCGTTGGCATATCATGAGTGGTAAGCGTGGACATTGATTGTACGGGATAGTGAGACGGTGAGAAAAATCCCCCATCTTCAGCTTGCTCAAAAAAGAATACCCGATAGGAATAAACGCCATTGTCTGCCAACTTACTGCGGATCTCTTCTGGCACAGTTCCCAAGTCTTCGCCAATTACCAGACTTTGATGACGATGGCTTTCCAACGCCAAGATGCCAAGCAAGTCATCAACGGGGTAATACACGTAGCCGCCATCACGGGCGTGATCGCCCTTCACTACCCACCATAGACGCAGTAACGCCATGACGTGATCAATACGTAACGCACCTGATGACGCCATATTAGAGGAAAATAAATCGATAATAGGCTGGTAACGCTGCTCATATAGCTTGTGCGGGTCCATCGGCGGGAGGCCCCAGTTCTGCCCTAACGGCCCCAGAACATCTGGCGGAGCACCCACACTCGCGTTCACACAGTAAAGATCTTTATTACCCCAAATTTCTGCACTTCCTTCGCTCACACCCACAGCCAGATCGCGATACAGCCCGATAGCCATACCTGCATCATCCGCCACCTTGCTTGCTTGCGCTAACTGAAGCGCAGCTTGCCATTGCAAAAACTGATAAAACTTTACCCGTTTACTGTTGGCTTTTTTAAACTTAGCGACGTCTGGCTTATGGTATTCCTTCACATTGTCTGGAAATACTGGCCATCCCCACGAAGGCTTCTCTTCAGATTTCAGCTTTTCTTGCAGAACATCATAAACCGCCAGCATGTCGAGGCTTTCTCCGCCTTCGTCGACGAATTTTTTAAACGCGCGATTCTCTTTTGTGTTTTTAGAAAGAAATTGGTGATTATAAACTTCAAAAACGGCAGCTAACGCCTTTAATTTCAGTTCAGCTACGCCAGTATAATCAATGTACTCCACTTCACGCACGTGCTGCAGCTTACGTTGAAAATCATCATCATTAACAATGCGTTGTACCGAATCATCACGAAAGCCTTCAATGGCGGAGACATCTAAATAAAGATAATTTAACCAACGGCGAGAAGAAGGCCCGTAAGGGCTACAGGCTTCCGGATTGGCCGGATAAAGCGAATGAATAGGATTTAATCCGATAAACTCAGCGCCGACATCTGCTGACTTACGAATTAGTTTCGCCAAATCGGAAAAATCACCAACACCCCAGTTGCTTTCGCTTCGCAAGCAGTATAACTGGACACTCAGACCCCAGATTTTTTTGCCTTGTTCTATCGCTTTCGGTGTGTAACACGCCTGAGGTGCTACAATTAATCGCATATCAGCGAGAGATTGAGCGTCGCCGTCTACGTGTAGCGCGAAATTGTGGTAGCCCAGAGGCAACTGATGGGGAAACGCCACGGCGTATTCCTGATATTCAACCTCGTCAAATTGGGCAGCGCTGATAAGTTGTTGGTCCACGGGAATGAAAGAATGACGGAACTCCTGGCCACTTTCGTCAGTCACAATGACGGTATAGTTGTCGTTAACCAATTCAATCGGTAAACGTACCGTAAATTGAATGTTGTCAGTTTCACGATTAACTTGTACTGGGTTCAGAGGCGATTGCCATATATCTTTGGCCTCCTGAGTGAGTTGCGCTTGTATGGCCTCTTCGCTGCTGGTGTCGTAACCCAAGACGTTTAACAATTTGGCTTTACTTGCCTCTGAGATGGTTGTGGGTTTGCCCCATGCGTCCACATAGTGAGTTTCTATGCCACGCATCTCAACCAGCTTTTGCAGAACGTGATTTGTCATGTAAATTTATTCCTGTTCGAAGCGCGTTGTGCTTTTGCTACCACTATAGGCACATTTAGCCAACGCACAAATTTTTAACATTATTAGTTAAAGTCACGGATCAAAGAAACTGAATACGATTGCATAGATGCACTTCTGTAATTTTGCAACAAAATTTGCATTTGCTTTGCCAATTATGCCATTCTGATCCATACTTTACGTAATTTATTTTCACCTACTAACTTTGAGGTACGTCATGACAATACGCATTGGTATTAATGGCTTCGGACGCATTGGACGTCTGGTAATGCGCGCCGCAATGAAACGCGCTGATGTTGAAGTAGTTGCAATTAACGACCTGCTTGACACGGATTATATTGCCTATTTGTTAAAATACGACTCGACTCATGGAATCTTTGACGGTGATATTAAGGTTGACAATAATCAACTAATTGTCAATGGCAAAAGTATTCGAGTGACAGCTGAAAAGAATCCTTCTGATCTTGCCTGGGGCGATGTAAATGTAGATGTAGTGGTTGAATCTACTGGCTTGTTCCTCACCCAGGAAACAGCAGCAAAGCACTTGGAAGCAGGCGCTAAAAAAGTTGTAATGTCCGCACCATCAAAAGATGATACCCCGATGTTCGTTATGGGTGTTAATCACGACAGCTATAATGGTCAGACAATAGTTTCAAACGCCTCGTGCACCACGAACTGTCTTGCACCTTTGGCGAAAGTTCTTAACGACAATTTTGGCATCGTAGATGGACTCATGACTACTGTTCATGCGACAACGGCTACGCAAAAAACCGTAGATGGCCCTTCTCATAAAGATTGGCGTGGTGGACGTGGCGCTAGCCAAAACATAATACCTTCTTCTACTGGTGCGGCGAAAGCCGTAGGTAAAGTTATTCCTGAATTAAACGGTAAGCTTACAGGTATGGCTTTCCGTGTACCTACGCCTAATGTTTCTGTTGTTGATTTAACCGTAAACCTGGCTAAACCTACCAGCTACGAAGAAATTTGTGCAGCAATGAAAGCGGCATCAGAAGGCGAATTAAAAGGGATCATGGGATATACCGAAGACGCTGTTGTCTCTACTGATTTCCTCGGAGATTCACAAACATCAATTTTTGATGCAACAGCAGGTATCGCATTAACTGATACTTTTGTAAAAGTTGTTTCCTGGTATGACAACGAATGGGGCTATTCCAATAAAGTTCTGGATTTGGTTGAACATATCGCCAAATAGATGCGTACAGATGTTTTGTTGATGATTAGCTGAAAATCTGGTGTAAAAAAGGTGTGATTATGTATCGCACCTTTTTTCGTTTCAGGGCACAATGTTAATCAGTATCAGCGCTTCAATGACTTAGCAGTTTCACAGAGAGGATTTATGTCCATCGCAAAGAGTATTACGGTTAACGAGTCAGCCGGTATCACCTTTTTAGAAGTAGATAATGCCTATGCGACCGGCAAAATCAGCCTCTATGGAGGCCATGTTCTTTCGTTTATTCCTAAAAGCGACCAAAAGGAGCGCCTTTGGCTCAGTCCGCACGCATACCTTAATGGTGAACGCCCTATTCGCGGAGGAATTCCCATATGCTGGCCATGGTTTAGCGACGATCATGGAAAGGAAAAGGGCACCCTCCCCTCCCACGGTTTTCTTCGCTCGCAAGTGTGGCAATTACAACAGTCTGAAGACTTAGATGACGCCACAAGAATCCTGTTAACACCTTCCTTCAGCCGCGGTGATGGCTTTGAATATGATTGTCAGGTGACACTTGAACTGCTGGTTGGCGCAACGTTAGAAGTCACCTTACATACAAAAAATACCGGCGTAATCCCTTTTGTATTTAATACAGCATTACACACCTATTTTGAAGTGCCAGATATCGGCAATACTTCATTAACCGGTATCCATGGAAATTATAAAGATAAGACGGATAACTGGGCAGTAAAAGCCACTCCGATGCCTTACACCATCAGCGGAGAAACTGATCGCATTCACTTAACGGCCATTCCGGAAGTGATAATCAACGATAGCGACACGCCATTAACGTCTGTGTCATCGTCAGGACATGATTCTGTGGTAGTTTGGAATCCATGGCAAGGTGCTGCGTCAATTTCGGATATGGACGCATTTGGCTTTAAACACATGCTCTGCGTCGAAACTGCTTTCACTCAGGGTTGTGAAGTTGCGCCAGGCGACACCCACTCTATCACCCAGATTATTTCTCCCGCCTGAGAAAAGAAAGGACAGACGGTAGTGCAAGCTGCCGTTGGTTCTGATTATGTCTAATACTAATCCGCATCAATATGTGCTCAATATTGAGCTCTCCTGCCTTAACCTCAGTGGCAATGAGAAGAGAGGAAGAGTCGACTTAAAATTAGATACCATATCTGCGTAGCCTCTGATACTAATGAGCAGCTCACAGAAAAGGTTTTTCTGGCAAAATTTACGAGGTGTAATGGGATTTTACAAAGAATATATGGAAGCTATTGATGCAAACACCAGTCATTGTAGAAAAGCACTCACTCAACATGAGCCTTCCATTTGCTGACTAAGAAGCCGTACAACATTTCGGTTGCTTCAAAGTAGTTGACACAATGTAAAAGCGAAAGCGCTGGAATATTTACGTCAGACTAATTTAAGAGCTCTCTACTCTGCATCGCTCGAATTTGTTAGGGTAAGGTTTTACACTAATCCACATTGATCTGTGATCAACTCAGAGATAGCGAAATCCATCAATAAAAGTTGCGGGTTAAATGAGAAAGCCAGATCTCGCAATCTGGCTTTAATAATGAAAGCTAGGTCAACACTACTGCTTTGATCCTTTAACCGCTTCTTCCGCTAGTTTAGTAATAGTGTTCCAGTCGCTATTAGCAATAGCTTCATCAGGTGCTACCCAGGATCCACCCACACAAACCACGTTTTTCAACGCCAGATAGTCTTTGTAATTGTCAGGTCCGATCCCACCTGTCGGGCAGAAGACTACGTCAGGAAAAGGGCCGCTAATGGATTTGATAGCTTTAATACCGCCAGACGCTTCTGCAGGAAAGAATTTCATGTGTGTGTAACCTGCATCCTTTCCTTTCATTAAATCTGACGTTGATGAAATGCCTGGGATGAGAGGAATTTCACACTCCATTCCTGCTTTAAGTAATTCAGCGGTCATACCGGGGCTAATAGCAAATTTTGCACCCGCTTCAATGACTGATTTTAACTGCTGGGCGTTAGTCACTGTACCCGCACCAATCAATGCATCAGGTACTTCATCTGCGATCACCTTAATGACATCCAGTGCGGCTGGCGTACGTAATGTCACTTCCAGCACTCTAATACCTCCTGCCATCAGCGCTTTTGCTAGCGGTACCGCCTTCTCCACATCATGAATAACCAGTACCGGGACGACGGGACCAGCAGCAAAAATTTCTGCTGGAGAGAGTTTCCAATTCGTTGTCATGTTTCAACTCGCAGTATGTTGTTGTAAATACGCTGATGCCCCTAACAAACCGTGGTCAGGCTCTGCAATCAGATAAGTAGGAATGTCTTTAACGTAATGCTTCATCTGGCCTTTTGCTTCAAAACGGGCCCGGAAGTCACTACGCTTGAGAAAATCGGCAAACCGGTTGGCGATACCACCACCGACAAATACACCGCCACTGGTCGCCATATTTAACGCAAGATTGCCCGCAAAGCTGCCCATAATGCGGCAAAACTGAGTAAGGGTGACTTCACAGATATCGCAAGAACCATCAAGCGCCTGAGACGTAACCTGAGCGGGTTCTGTCAGCGTAGCAGCAACACCCCGATGTTCGGCAAGTGCACGATAAATATTCATAATACCGCGCCCTGACATCACTTCCTCTGCCGAGGCGCGACCATAATGGTTTTGTAAATAGCGCCAAATAATGATGTCGGTTTCATCTACCGGTGCAAAATCAATGTGTCCGCCTTCCCCGTCCAGGGTCTTCCAGCCGCTAGACGTGGTGGTAATGTGTTCAACGCCAAGACCAGTGCCAGGCCCAAATACAGCAATGTTACCACCGGCTTTTGCTGTCCCCTCTCCTATTTGGATTACTTGTTCTTCAGAAAGCACCGGCAGCGAATGCGCAACAGCGGTAAAATCATTGATAACAAATAATTCGTGGAGTTTCAGTTGCTGTTTTAGCGCCTGCTGAGAAAACACCCAACTATGGTTAGTCATCGCCACCTGGTCGCCTAAAACGGGACACGCAATAGCTATACAGCCCTGGGTAAATTTTTGTTGAGGGCAGTCTTGAAAGTACTGAAGAATAGCCAGATCAATACTGGCGAAATCTTTACAAATATATTTCTTTATATCAGTCACACCGTTTTCTGTGACTCTGGCCAATCGAATGTTAGTGCCACCAACATCGGCGACAAACTGCCAACTCATAGCGCTTGCTCCTGCGTTACGAATAACGAACATGCGCCTTCTTCTGCGCCGGTAAGTGTTGCACGCATACCGGCAAACATTTCGCGCCCCATACCTTCCTGGTGATGTGACAAATCAGCAGGTTTCGCCTCGCGTTTTTCCAACGTCTCATCATCTACACAAAGACGCAAAACACCATTTTTAGTGTCTAATTCAACTAAATCGCCACTTTCCACTTTAGCTAACATGCCGCCCTTGTTGGCTTCAGGGGTCACATGTATTGCAGCAGGAACTTTCCCTGATGCTCCAGACATACGCCCATCAGTAACCAAAGCGACCTTATATCCTTTATCCTGCAGTACGCCAAGCGGCGGAGTCAGACGGTGAAGCTCAGGCATACCGATAGCGGATGGTCCCTGAAAACGAACCACAACGATGCAATCTTTATCAAGTTCACCCGCTTTGAACGCGGCATCCAGTTCAAATTGATCTTCAAACACTACTGCCGGCGCCTTAATGTGACAATGAGGCTCCGGTAACGCAGACGTTTTAATAACAGCACGTCCAAGATTACCTTGCAGAACGCTAAGTCCGCCATCCGGCTTAAATGGTTTTGCAACAGTAGCAAGTACCTGATCATCGAGTGATTTGGTTGGTCCATCTACCCATTCAAGTACACCGTCGCGCAACACTGGCTCTTTAGTGTATTGTTCTAACCCTTCACCACAAATCGTTTTAACGTCGTTATGGATTAAGCCAGCATCAAGCAGCTCTTTAAACAACAGCGCCATGCCGCCAGCAGCAACAAAGTGATTGATATCGGCAGAGCCATTGGGATAAATCCGGGTTAATAACGGAACAGCATTAGAAATTTCAGAAAAATCATTCCAATTAATAATGATTCCGGCTGCTCTCGCTACTGCGACCAAGTGCATCGTATGGTTAGTAGAACCACCCGTTGCTAACAAACCAACCAAGCCATTAACTATTGCTTTTTCATCCACTACGTGACCCATAGGCATATAATTCTCGCCTAGATCCGTCAACCGTGTTGCCTGAATCGCCGCCGCTTTGGTTAATGCATCACGCAAGGGCGTGCCGGGATTAACAAACGATGCGCCAGGTAAGTGCAACCCCATAATTTCAACGACTAACTGATTAGAGTTTGCCGTTCCATAAAACGTACAGGTTCCGGCAGAATGGTAGGACTGAGATTCTGCTTCAAGCAACTCTTCACGGCCTACTTTGCCTTCCGCATAAGCTTGGCGAACTCGTGCTTTTTCCTTATTGGGAAGACCTGAAGGCATAGGACCTGCGGGGACAAACACCGTTGGAAGATGGCCAAAAGATAATCCGCCCATCAATAATCCAGGCACTATTTTATCGCATATCCCTAACATCAAGGCGGCGTCAAACATATTATGGGATAACGCCACTGCCGTGCTTTGGGCGATAACATCGCGGCTCATCAGGCTCAAATCCATGCCTGGATTGCCCTGCGTCACGCCGTCACACATTGCTGGCACGCCGCCGGCAAACTGCGCCACACTTCCTACCTCTTTGACGGCCTCCTTGAGAATTGCGGGATAAGCTTCATAAGGTTGATGTGCAGATAGCATGTCGTTATAGGCAGAAACAATCGCTACGTTTGCCTTTGTCATACTGCGCAGATCAGTCTTGTCCCCGGTGCCGCAAGCAGCAAAACCGTGGGCCAGGTTCCCGCACGACAACACTCCGCGGTGCGGGCCTTGTCTGCGAGCTTTATCAATTTTTGCCAGATAGGCTTTACGGCTATCTTTACTACGCTCAATGATACGCTGAGTAATTTCAGCAATTTGGGAATTCATATATAGCTCCTATGGCGCCCACATCAGCGTAACCGGTGCCCGGTTTATCACTGCTGTGACGGGTTTTTGCACCTCGGTGGCACCGTCTAAGGCTTCGGTCAATACTGCTTTTTTGCTTTCGCCTGTCAGGTGTAAAAAGATGTTCCGGCTGTTTAACAGTGCCGGTAACGTAAGAGAGATGCGCTGGTGAGGTGCGGTTTTTGGCGTAACAGCGACACAAATCATGCCGCTGGACATGTTCAGCCCTTCCTCGATCTGTTCTGAACAAGGAAACAGCGAAGCGGTATGCCCGTCCTCACCCATGCCTAAAATCAGCGCATCAAAAGGCTGTACTATGTTGGCAAGGCGAGATTGCACTTCATTTAAGCCATCATTTGCATCAGCATCATCGGTTTTCAGCGGTATAAAGTGCGCAGCCTTAGCTTTGTTCTGGATAAGATTTTCTTTTACCAGAGCAGTGTTACTAGCGTCATGGCTTTCATCTACCCAGCGTTCATCGGCCAGGGTAATATCGACCTGATCCCACTGCACATCTGCTTCACTTAGCTTTTTAAATAAAGCCAAGGGTGTACGTCCACCACTAACAACGAGACTGGCTCGACCGCGCTTCGCGATTCCATCTGAAAGAATGGCAATCAGCTCTTTTGCAAAGCTCTGGGTCAACGCTTCTGCGTTATCAAAATTTTTGGTTATAAGTGCCATATTATTTCTTCTTCACAACTTTGCTTTCATACCAACTGCGGTTTTCACGAGCCAATAAGCCTATTGATGCAACCGGCCCCCACGTACCTGCTTGATACGGTTCAGGCGGCTCATTGGTATGCTTCCACGCTTCCAAAATTGAATCGACCCACTTCCAAGCCTGTTCAACTTCGTCGCGTCGCACAAACAGCGCCTGATTCCCCAGCATAACTTCCAACAACAGCTTTTCGTAAGCGTCAGGAATGCGATCCTGAGAAAATGCTTCAGAAAAACTCAAATCCAGTTTGGACTTTTGTAAGTCCATGGAGCCAGAACTTGTCAAGCCCGGCACTTTGTTCATAACCGTAATTTCGACACCTTCATCCGGCTGAACACGAATAACCAGCTTATTCGGTGGCAGATTCTGGAAGCTGTCGCCGAACAGATTGTGAGGCTGCCGTTTGAAATAAATCACCACTTCACTCACTTTGGTGGGAAGTCGTTTACCTGTTCTTAAATAAAATGGGACTCCAGCCCATCGCCAGTTGTCGATCTCTGCCTTAATAGCAACAAATGTTTCTGTCTGGCTTCTGGTATTGGCATCCTCTTCTTCAAGATAGCCAGGCACTTCATGCCCTTTCACGAAACCAGAGCTATACTGGCCGCGCACGGTGGTTTCACTAATGTTAGAAGAATTAATGGGCCGCAGCGCTTTCAGCACTTTTAGTTTTTCATCACGAATACTGTCGGCATCTAACGTCGCAGGTGGCTCCATGGCAACTAAGCTTAATATTTGCAGCAGGTGATTTTGTACCATATCGCGCATTTGACCGGCATCATCAAAATAGCCCCAGCGGCCTTCAATTCCCACCGACTCAGCTACACTGATTTGCACGTGATCAATACAATTGTGATCCCAATTGGTGGCAAAAATAGAGTTAGCGAAACGCAGTGCAATCAGGTTCAATACCGTTTCTTTACCAAGATAGTGGTCAATACGGTAAATCTGCGATTCTTTGAAATATTCTGAAACCTGATCATTTATATCTTTAGAAGACTCAAGATCATGGCCAATCGGTTTCTCAAGTACAACCCGAACACTGCTGTCAATAATGTTACAACTATGCAGGCCACGACAGATATCACCGTAGATGGGCGGTGGAGTTGCCAGATAACAGACCATTGTTCGTGACGCGTCCACACATTCATCGAATGCGCGATAGCTTTCAGCGTCTTTCATGTCCACGCAGAGATAATGCAAACGCGCTTTTAAACGTTCCCACGTTACTTCACATACCGACTTTTCGCCGAACTTTTCAATGTTATTTTTTACTTCTTCGCGGTATTCATCTACAGAAATATCCTGACGGGCAACGCCGATAATGGTGGTGTCCGGATGAATAAGCTCAGCTTTTTCCAGCTGATAAAGTGACGGCAGAAGTTTGCGTCGAGAGAGATCCCCTAATGTACCAAAAAGCACAAAATCACAGGGTTCAAAGGAATTATCCATTACCATATTGTCGACCTCTTAATGAAAAGAAGATAACAGCATCAGTAGGCGTGCTGCGAACTGTTACCTAAATGTTATTGGAACATAGTTAACACTAAATGTAGTAAAATTACAACTTGGGGCGATTCAGTAAATTTCAATGCCGTCATTAGCCGCGTTTTTCCGCCATTTGTATGACAAACTGTCAAAAAATTACATTTTCCTTGTCACTTGTGTCACTTTGGGTAGTATATTGAACAATCGCACTGAACGAATACCCCTACATATTGCTATATCCGTATGAATATACTTGAGAAAATTACCCAAAACAAAGCCGCGTTCAGTAAGTCCGAACGCAAAGTTGCCGAAGTGATCCTGGCCAACCCCCAAACCGCAATTCATTCGAGTATAGCAACACTGGCGAAAATGTCTGATGTTAGCGAACCCACCGTCAACCGGTTTTGCAGAAGACTGGATACGAAAGGCTTTCCTGATTTTAAACTTCATCTGGCACAGAGCCTCGCAAATGGGACGCCATATGTAAACCGTCATGTTGATGAAAATGATACTCCTGAGGAATACACCACCAAAATTTTTGAGTCTACTATGGCGTCGCTGGAAGTGGCTCGTCAATCGGTTAACGTAAATACAGTAAATCGAGTCGTAGATTTGCTCACTCAGGCGCAAAAAATTTCTTTCTTCGGTTTAGGGGCTTCTGCCTCAGTCGCCCACGATGCGCTAAATAAATTTTTCCGATTCAACGTGCCGGTTATTTATTTTGAAGATATTCTTATGCAACGTATGAGTTGCATGAATTGCGCCGAGGGCGATGTGGTTGTGTTAATTTCTCATACTGGCAGAACCAAGAGCCTGGTGGAAATAGCCCAGATTGCGCGAATGAATGACGCAACCGTGGTGGGAATCACCTCTGCTGACAGTCCCCTTTCTAAAGAATGTAACTTTGTGCTTTCTCTGGAAGTGCCAGAAGATACCGACATGTACATGCCTATGGCGTCTCGTATCGCTCAACTTACGTTAATAGACGTGTTGGCTACAGGTTTCACCTTAAGACGCGGCAATAAGTTCAGAGAAAACCTTAAACGTGTAAAAGACACCTTGCGCGGTTCGCGGTATGACAAAAGAGAATAGCTGGCTTTCACGTTAAGCCACTTATCCGAACAGCGTGTCTACAATTTCCTCGGCCTCCTGATAGTTTTGCTATAATGCAGGGGAAAGCAAACAATTTTGTTGCTGACATTCACATTTTTGTCAGATTACACTACTATTCTGTAATTAAATTACGTAAAGTGATTACAGACACTGCCTGGATCGCGCTGTGATTCGAAAACAGTGTATTGCTTCAACTTATTTCACTCATAAAATCAACAAAGCGACACATCATTATGACTAGAAGAACCAAGATCCTTGCCACCCTGGGACCTGCTACAGATTCATTAGAAAGCATTCAGGCAATTATTGCTGCCGGTGCCAACGTTGTGCGAATGAACTTTTCTCACGGTCAGGCTGAAGACCACATCGAACGCGCAAAAAGAGTACGTCAGGCAGCGAAAAACTTAGGTAAATACGTCGCTATTCTAGGCGATTTGCAAGGGCCAAAGATTCGCGTAGCTCGATTTAAAGGCGGCGCTATTCATCTGGACGTCGGCGCCCCCTTTATTCTTGATGCTGAGCTAGACAAAGACGAAGGTACTGTCGATGCTGTAGGCATTGATTATAAGGCTTTACCAGATGATGTGTCGGCAGGAGATATTTTACTGCTTGATGATGGCCGTATTCAGTTAGAAGTCCTGGAAGTTAAAAGCCGGAAAGTTTATACCACGGTCACCGTAGGCGGAAAATTATCAAACAATAAGGGCATTAACCGCCAGGGCGGTGGGTTATCTGCTGAAGCCTTAACTGAAAAAGATAAACAAGATATTAAAACTGCGGCCACAATTGGCGTCGATTACCTGGCTGTGTCCTTTCCTCGCAGTGGTGCCGATCTTGACTATGCTAGAGAACTGGCTGAAGCCGCAGGCTGTTACGCTAAAATTTGTTCTAAAGTAGAACGTGCTGAAGCAGTTGCCACTGATGAAGCTATTGATGACATTATTCGCGCGTCTGACGCAGTGATGGTTGCCAGAGGCGATCTTGGTGTAGAAATCGGTGATGCTGAACTGGTCGGCGTACAGAAAAAGCTGATTGCCCGTTCTCGTCAGTTGAATAAAGTCGTCATTACCGCCACGCAAATGATGGAATCGATGATTAACAGCCCGATGCCAACCCGGGCTGAAGTTATGGATGTAGCCAATGCGGTATTGGATGGCACTGACGCCGTGATGCTTTCAGCAGAGACAGCTGCAGGTAGCTTCCCGGTAGAAACTGTGAAAGCAATGTCACGGGTATGTGAGGGCGCTGAAACGCAGCCGAGTATTAAAATATCCAAGCATCGCATGGACGATATTTTTGCTACGGTGAGCGAGAGTATTGCTTTATCAGCCGTATATGCTGCCAATCATTTGCCCAGCATTCGTGCTATTGTTGCATTAACGGAAAGTGGAAATACACCAAAGCTGATGTCACGTATGACCACTGGACTGCCTATCCTTGCAATGTCACGCCATTTTGAAACCCTGAACACGATGGCGCTGTTTCGTGGTGTGCAACCCATCTTCTTTGATTCAAGAAACAGCGAGCCTGGTCAATTGAAACACGATGTGATGACGGTTTTAAAGGAACATGGATTAGTTAAATCTGGTGACAGCGTGATCATGACCTATGGTGATGAAATGGAAAAAATTGGCGCCACAAATGCGCTGAAAATTGTGCAAGTCGACTAAGTATTAAAACGATAAAGGGCCGGAGCTGAATCTCCGGCTTTTTTATATCAAGCGTTCAAAATAATCCGCTGAATTTCGGGCTGGCGCTATCGGCGTGTCAAACGCGGGCGTGCCAAGGTAAAGAAAGCCTACAATTTCATCTTCTTCTCCAACCCGCAGTCCTTCGCGCACAACATCACACTGTGCATATGCGCCACTTCTCCATATTCCGTTAAACCCTTGTGCTATTGCAGCCATCTGCATTGCCATAACTGCACAGGATGCTGATGCAACCTGCTCTATTCGCGGCACTTTCGCATTTTCTGTGTATTTTGCAATTGCCACAATTACCATTGGCGCACGCAGGGGCAATTGTGGCGCCCGTTCAATTTCCTTTTCCGACTTACCATTGTCAATGGCAGACTGCTCGAACAGTGCCCCAAGCTTCTGCAATCCACTTTCTTCACAGATGATAAACCGCCAGGGAGTTAATGCTGCATGATCCGGCGCTCGAAGTGCCGCCTGCATAATGTTTTCCAAAACCTCACCTTTTGGTGCTGGCGCTTTGAGACGAGGCTGCGAGCGGCGATGTAAAAGTAATTCCAGTGCATCCACGCAATGCTCCTTAAGCTGATTAAAAACCCAAAATTGTGATAATTTATCCTACGCACATGCAAAAAGAAAAACTAGAGGTTAATGCAAACTTTGCCACTGTTCGGGTTTGACGTGGGCGTTCGGCCTAAACAGCTTTCTCATATAGCGGTTGCCCCATCCCGATACAATCTAAACTACAAGACATAAGCTGCAATGCACCGATACGGAAGATTTTGCTAAAATTGCTGCAGGCATAACCCCAAGACTCTTATTTTGCACCATCGCAAGTGCTTCCCTGCCTCGCGGCCCGAACACGAGTAACTACGCCAGCTATAGAGACAACAAAGCGTAGCATTAGGCTGGTATAAGTATGATAATTTATCTATGTTTGGTAACCTCATCAAGAGTACAGTAGAGGGGGGAACGATGCCGGCAGATAATAGACAAAACAACGAACCAGACACAGTAGCAATGTTGTCCACGTCCCGTTCTTACAATTCATTACAAATTAAGTTAGCGATTCCAGCAAGTTTCGTTAACATGAACAGCTAAATAACTCAGAGGTAGCGAGCGACTATGTCAGCGAAAGGAAGCTGGACCAAATCCTTATTTGTTGGTCTTTGGACGGTACTGAATTTTTGCCGGAAATTATTATTCAACTTTATTTTTATTCTTATCATCGTCGGTATTTTCATTGCTCTTTCCAGTGATAAAGACCCTCTTACTGTTAAGCCCAATAGTGCGCTCTACCTAAATTTATCCGGCTCGCTAGTGATAGAAAAGGAAGCTGTTGAGCCTTTTTCTCAGTTCATTCAGGAAGCTTTAGGAAATGAGCAGGAAAATCCTGAGGTTCTTGTTAGAGACGTTATAAAAACCATCCAAAACGCTAAGCAAGATCGCCGAATTAAAGCCCTTGTTCTGGATTTACAAGATCTGACAGATGGCGGGCTCGACAAGCTTCGTCAAGTCGCAGAAGCTATTGATGATTTTAAAACTTCTGAGAAACCGGTTTACGCTATTGGCGACTACTATACCCAGACTCAGTATTATCTCGCTTCTCACGCAGATCACGTTTATTTAAACCCGATGGGAGCTCTACTGCTTGAAGGCTACGGAAGATACGGCCTTTATTTTAAAGATTTATTAGAGAAGCTTAATGTGACTACTCACATCTTTCGAGTAGGAACCTATAAATCTGCGGTTGAGCCCTTTTTACGTAACGACATGTCTGATGCTGCCAAAGAAGCAAATCAGGAATGGTTAAACACCTATTGGGCGCAGTATAAAGCTGATGTCGGTGCTGCGCGTAATATGGATGAATCTAATTTTGATGAAAAATTAGATGTTTTAGTCGAAAAATTTAATGCTGCCGGGGGCGATTTTGCGCAATATGCTTTGGAAAACGGGTGGGTAGACGCGCTGAAAACCCGTGAAGAAGTTCGTCAGGAGCTAGTGAACCTGGTAGGCTCCGATGACAACGAGTTAGGGGTAAACGTAACTCCCTATAATACCTATGTAAAAGTGATCAATCCCCCCGTTCCTTACCATGAAAATGACACAGATAAAGTTGCGATTGTCGTGGCAAAGGGAACAATCCTTGATGGCGATCAACCCGCAGGTGCGATTGGTGGTGACAGTACAGCCCGTTTGCTGCGACAGGCGCGCCTTGATGATTCCGTGAAAGCGGTTGTACTACAGATTGATTCTCCTGGCGGCAGTTCTTTTGGGTCAGAAGTCATTCGTCAGGAAGTATTGGAACTTAAAGCTGCAGGTAAGCCGGTAGTTGCGTCTATGAGCACATACGCAGCGTCAGGAGGATACTGGATATCTTCAGCGGCTGATAAAATTATCGCTTCGCCTAGCACCATTACAGGCTCCATCGGCGTGTTCGGCATGTTTATGACTTACGAGAAGTCACTCGACTACATCGGTGTTAATAGTGATGGCACCGGCTCAACTGAAATAACCGGCATGTCCCCCACCCGCGCTCTCGACCCTCGGTTTGGTCAGATTTTGCAGCGCAATGTGGAAAGCAGCTACAATCGTTTTATCAATATGGTAGCTGAAGCCAGAAGTATGACACCTGAGCAGGTAGATAAAATTGCGCAAGGAAGAGTATGGATTGGCAGCACAGCATTAGAACTCGGGTTGGTTGATGAACTCGGCGATCTTAATGATGCCGTCGTTGCCGCAGCTGAGCTGGCCGAACTGGATGACTTCGACACTTTTTATGAGCAACGAAAGTTGTCCCCTCAGGAGATTTTCTGGAAAGAGATGTTCGGTCAGGCAATGGTCTGGGGCGCAAAGGTGCAATTCGCTGACAGTAACAGTCAATTGATGGGACTTGTTCGCCAGGTAGTCTCAGAGTTTGATGAACTTAAACAGTTAAACGATCCTATGGGCGTTTATATACTTTGTTTGGAATGTCAGGTTAAGTAGCTGAGTGAACAGCTTCTCGCTACGCGATAAACAAGATGTGATACAGGCCGTCGAGCGTTTGTATCACATCGCCTTTACACGTTTGAATACCCGATTCCCTCTTCCGGAAGTCACATTTCGTAAGTCTGGAAAAAATGCGGGTACAGCTTTTCTCCAACAAAACCGTATTAATCTTCACCCTCTTCTGTTTGCCCATAATAAAGCGGCTTTCTTCACCGACGTTATTCCACACGAAGTCAGTCATCTCATCACTTTCCAGCGATTCGGACGGGTGAAACCTCACGGCAAAGAATGGCAATATATTATGCAATTTGTATTTGAAGTCGAGCCGAACACCACCCACCAATTTGATTTAACGCCTCTGAAGTTAAAGACCTATCCCTACCGGTGCCAGTGCAGTACCGTTGAACTTTCTGTTCGACGCCATAATAAAGTTCTTAAAGGACAGCAGTACCGCTGCTTGCGCTGCAACGTTTTGTTAGAGTCGCTGTAGATCATCGCCTTTAAGGGATACGGCATTTTGATTCAGGAATTAGTGGGAAAACAGACATTAAAAAAGCACCTTTGAAGGTGCTTTAGTTGGGGTAACGGCTGATTGCTTGCAAGGAAGCTTACTGAAACCAGTGACGAGTGAGCATACGGTCTAAATCACTGAATGCGGTTTTAAGTAAACTAGCAAGTTCACGATACTGCGGGCGAGATTTGAGCGACTGCACCGCACAACCCTCAGCGCGCATTTTTGAATGAACTTCTTGGTACCAACTACGCAACTGAGGGGGTAAAAGCTGGTTTGAACGATGCCCCAACCAAAGAAGCCCCTGCATAGGTAAACTTAGAAAAAAAGCGCCTATAGCGATAGCTTGAGGTAAATATTCAGCGCCAAAGGTATTTATCATCATGGCACATGCCAGCACGGCCATTGGCGGCATGGTTTTAATCGCCAGTCGCGTGGCGGAAATTACCCTACATTCAGGGAATATGGCATACAATTCCTTCTTTACCGGCCAGATATTCATATACTCCTGCCCGTCCCGGAACATAGAAGTCATAGATTGAGCCATAAATCACCTCATTAAATACAAATACTGCATCGCCACGTTACCGTATTTAGAGCAGTATGGGTAATAATCTTTTCATATAATACTTGCTAATTGACATTATAGCCCACTTGATCGCGCAAGTGACAATATTGAGATAAAGAGGCATCATACTTAATACGTAACGATGCTTGAATAATAGGTTTTTGCCCCTATAACCTGTGAACATCGAATAAGAGATAAGCTTCGGCAAAGAAGCGATAGTTTTGGAGATTAAAATGGCAGAAAGCAGACACGTTCGTCTTCTTATATTAGGTTCCGGCCCCGCAGGTTATTCGGCCGCGGTGTATGCAGCTCGCGCAAATCTTGAACCTGTGCTCCTTACAGGTATTCAGCAAGGCGGACAGTTGACCACCACTACCGAAGTTGAAAACTGGCCTGGTGATCCAGAAGGATTAACCGGTCCGGATCTAATGGTAAGAATGCAAAAGCATGCAGAGAAATTTAATACTGAAATTATTTTTGACCACATCAACAAAACTGATTTCAGCAAACGCCCCTTTACTTTACACGGGGATAACGGCACCTACACCTGTGATGCATTGATAATCGCTACCGGAGCCTCAGCAAAATATCTTGGTTTGGAATCCGAGGAAGCGTTTAAGGGCAAGGGCGTTTCTGCATGCGCGACCTGCGATGGCTTTTTCTACCGCAATCAGAAAGTTGCCGTGGTCGGCGGTGGGAACACAGCCGTTGAAGAAGCACTTTATCTTTCCAACATTGCGTCTGAAGTTCATGTGATTCATCGTCGAGAAGAATTCCGCAGCGAGAAAATTCTCGAACAGCGTCTTTTGGATAAAGCTGAAAATGGTAACGTCGTCCTGCACCTCAACCGGACTTTGGAAGAAGTCATGGGGGATGAAATGGGCGTTACCAAGATTCGCATTGCTGGTACTGCCGGCGAAGATGTAAAAGAAGAGTTGGACGTAATGGGCCTATTTATTGCCATTGGTCATAAACCTAATACTGATATCTTTGAAGGTCAGCTGGAAATGAGAGACGGCTATATCGTGGTGAATAGCGGATTACAAGGTAACGCTACGCAAACAAGTGTTGAAGGTGTATTTGCAGCGGGTGACGTAAGCGACCATATCTATCGTCAAGCGATTACTTCTGCGGGAACAGGCTGTATGGCCGCGCTGGACGCTGAAAAGTATCTTGATGGTATGCGAGTGGTTCAAGGCTAAAGAATAATGGGAAAGGGCTAACCCCTTTCCTGTCTCCCTCTATGATAGAACTCCCCTATCTCACGGACGACACCCCTTTCCCCGATGTGTCGCGGGCTTTAACAGAACCAAATGGACTGTTGGCTTTTGGCGGTGCACTTGATGTTAACCGGCTTTTTGAAGCCTATACTCATGGCATTTTCCCCTGGTTTAGTCGCGAAGAACCTATTTTGTGGTGGTCTCCTGATCCACGAGCTATTATAGAACTAGACGAGTTTCATGCGTCCAGCAGTCTGCGTAAATTGATAAAAAGACAGCAGTACCACGTGACGTTAAACTATAATTTCAATGCGGTAATCGAAGCGTGTTCCAGTATTCCACGGTTGAATCCCCACACAGGGAAAATAAGTCGGGACACCTGGATAACAAAAGAAATGCAACGGGCTTACGAGCAGCTTCATATTGCAGGAATAGCCCACTCAATCGAGGTATGGGATGAAAAGGATGTGCTGGTCGGGGGACTATATGGTGTCGCTGTCGGCAAGGTGTTTTGTGGAGAATCTATGTTCCATAAACGTGATAACACATCAAAGCTAGCCATGTATGCGCTGGTAACGCATATGAAGAACCATAATCTGGCCTTTATTGACTGTCAGCTTCCTACCGCTCATTTGGTTTCGCTTGGAGCCAAAACGCTTTCGCGGGCCGACTTTATTTCGCGATTACACAAGCTCAATCAAACGTTGGATGAACAGGGAAATATTGCCCGCTTTTATCGTCATTGCTGGTTAAAACAGGTAATTACGCTATGAAGTTTGGTATCACGCAGACATTCTCATGTAGTTATCTGCCAGAGCAGCACGAGCAGCTTCTGGTTTATGCCGAACGAGACAAAGATCAAGCGACGCGGTACGGGCAGCTTATTCAGGCTGGCTTTAGGCGAAGTGGAGATCAAATCTATCGCCCCCACTGCCCAAGCTGCAATGCATGCCAGTCGCTTCGCATTGCCGTTAACCAGTTTGTTCCTTCTCGAAGCCAGACACGTATACTTAAGCGTAATACCAGGTTGCGAAGTGAGCTCGTACTGACACCAAAGGAAGAGTACTACGCATTGTACGAACGCTATATCGGTGAACGCCACGCCGATGGCACCATGTTTCCGCCGAGCCACAAGCAGTACGAAAGCTTTATTCTTTGCCACTGGAAAAGACCTGTTTTTATTGAAGCCTGGAAGGAAGATACCCTGGTGGCGGTAGCGGTCACTGATGACATTAGTGATGGCTGCAATCATACGGCTATGTCTGCACTTTACACATTTTACGCGCCAGAGCTTGAGAAAAACTCCATTGGTACCTGGATGATTTTGCAACAAATTGCTCATGCTAAACAGCTGGGCAGACAATATCTTTATCTTGGATACCAGATAGAGGGATGTAATAAGATGAACTATAAAGGCAGGTTTTTACCCAATGAACGCTTTATTGAGAACAAATGGCGTAAAATTGACAAAAATTTAGCTTATTAACTTTACACTGCGCCTTAGATTGGTTAAGGTCTGCGCGGCAAAAAATTCGACATACTGAGGTAACTGCTTTACATGGCAAAAGAAGATTCAATCGAAATGGAAGGTACGGTACTTGATACCTTACCAAATACTATGTTCCGCGTTGAGCTGGAGAACGGCCACGTCGTGACGGCGCACATTTCAGGAAAGATGCGTAAAAACTATATTCGAATTTTAACAGGTGACAAAGTCACTGTTGAAATGACCCCGTACGATCTGACGAAGGGTCGTATCGTTTATCGTGCCAGGTAATATTCAGTAAGCAGTTTTCAGCACTCATAAAAAAGCCCGATAAATATCGGGCTTTTTTGATCCTTACTTGTTCAATAGTTAGTTCGATTCTGCCTCGGCATTTTGTGCTTCTACGCCGGAATAAGAAAACGTGAGTTTGTCTTCACTTAAATCAACCTTAACGTTACCACCTTTATTCAGCTCTCCGAACAACAGCTCGTTCGCCAGTTCTTTCTTAATTTCATCCTTAATAAGACGTGCCATCGGACGCGCGCCCATACCTTTATCATATCCTTTCTCGGCCAGATAAGCTCTTGCCGCTGCGGAAACTTCAAGCGACACGCCTTTATTATCCAACTGCGCCTGAAGCTCAATAATAAATTTATCGACAACTTGCAGAATGACTTCCGAATCCAAATGATTAAACCATATAATACCGTCGAGACGATTACGGAATTCAGGCGAAAATATCTTATTGATTTCCGACAACGCATCGTGGCTATGATCTTGTTGTTTAAAGCCAATAGACTTACGGATAGTTTCCTGCACGCCAGCGTTGGTTGTCATTACCAGCACAACGTTACGGAAATCGACTTTGCGGCCGTTGTTATCCGTTAAGGTGCCGTGATCCATCACTTGCAGCAATATATTGTAAATATCGCTGTGCGCCTTTTCAATTTCATCCAGCAGCACTACAGAATATGGGTTTTTAATTACGGCATCTGTCAGTAAGCCGCCTTGATCGAAGCCTACATATCCAGGAGGTGCGCCTATGAGCCGGCTGACAGCGTGCCGTTCCATATACTCGGACATATCAAACCGCACAAGCTCTACGCCCATGATTTTCGCAAGCTGCTGTGTAACTTCTGTTTTACCTACACCGGTAGGTCCCGCAAACAGAAAACTACCGATGGGTTTAGTTTCCGTTCCAAGACCAGAACGAGACAAATGTATTGCATCGGTTAACGTTTCAATGGCTTTATCTTGTCCGAACACCATCATCTTCAGGTCTCGATTAAGATGCTTTAATGCTTCTCTGTCAGACGCTGATACCGATTTCTCAGGGATACGGGCCATCTTTGCAATTATTTGTTCAATGTCCGCGACGTTAATTGTTTTCTTCCGTTTAGACTGCGGCAACAAGCGCTGGCTAGCTCCGGCTTCATCCATTACGTCGATAGCTTTATCGGGCAGGTGCCGCTCATTGATATACTTTGCCGACAATTCCGCTGCTGCTTGCAATGCTTTTTGCGTAAAGCGCACGCTGTGATGCTCTTCATATCGCGACTTAAGCCCCAGCAAAATTTTCGTAGTATCGCTAACGCTAGGTTCAACCACATCAACTTTCTGAAAACGACGGGCCAGTGCACGGTCTTTCTCGAAAATACTCTGATATTCCTGATACGTGGTAGATCCAATACAACGTAGCTCGCCACTGCTCAACTTCGGTTTGAGCAGATTGGACGCATCCATCACCCCACCCGATGCCGCACCAGCACCTATGATGGTATGGATTTCATCAATGAATAATATTGCGTCAGGATCTTTACTCAGTTCGCGTAGAATTGATTTAAGACGTTTTTCAAAATCGCCGCGATACTTGGTGCCTGCTAGCAGCCCGCCCAAGTCCAGCGAATAGACGGTACTTGCAGCGATAACATCAGGTACATCTTCTTTTACAATCCGGTACGCCAAACCTTCGGCAATGGCGGTTTTACCCACACCCGCTTCGCCCACTAGCAACGGGTTATTTTTGCGACGCCGACACAAAATCTGGATTGTCCGCTCTAATTCAGAATCCCGTCCAATAAGTGGATCGATTTTGCCGTCTTTCGCCTGCTTGTTAAGATCGGTGGCATATTTGCTTAAGGCAGATCCGTTTTCCTCGCCTTCAGCCGCATCTTCTCCGCCTTCCGGTGCACCGGAAGCGTCATCGTCCATTTTACTTACGCCGTGACTGATATAATTTACTACATCCAAGCGGGTGACATCCGCTTTCTTAAGAATGTACACCGCTTGAGATTCTTGTTCGCTAAAAATCGCGACAAGCACATTCGCCCCGGTAACTTCATCCTTTCCCGAAGACTGAACATGAAACACTGCGCGCTGTAACACACGCTGAAAACCTAAGGTAGGTTGCGTTTCTCTGTCCGTCGCCTGATCATCCAGAATTAATGGTGTGGTGTCTTTTACGAAATCCAGGAGTTCGCTTTTGATTGCATCAATATCTGCGCCACAGGCCTTTAGAGCGTCCCGAGCAGCTGTATTATCCATTAATGCGAGTAACAGATGCTCCACCGTCATAAATTCATGACGGTGCTCTCTGGCAAACACGAAAGCTTCGTTTAACGTTTGCTCTAATTCTTTATTCAACATATCGCTCGCCCTCTGTTAATTGACTTACGCCTGCTCCATGGTGCACATAAGCGGATGTTGGTGCTTACGTGCGTACTGATTGACCTGCATCACTTTCGTTTCCGCAATTTCTGCAGTAAATATGCCACATACCGCTTTGCCCTGATAATGGACTGTGAGCATAATTTGATTGGCCCTCTCAGCATCCAAATTAAAAAAATGGGTGAGAACTTCGACCACGAAATCCATAGGGGTGTAATCGTCGTTGTTTAACAACACTTTGTACATCGGCGGCGGTTGCGTTTTTTGGCGCTCCGCTTCTCTCTGCTTTTCTTTCTCTATACTGATCGCGTTGTCTTTACTCATAGTATTATGATAGTGCCTGTAGGTGTCCAGAACAGAATTTTTTCTAATTGAATAATTCTGCAATTTACGCTTGACATTTAGTGGTTAAAATATCTACAGTTTCAATATGGGTATGTGAAGTGACGCACATAGCCATTGTGCTCTCGGTATTTTCTATTGTGGGGGCATATACATGTTAGTTCAAGGATTAAGAGGAAGTCGAAGTATGGCGGTTGGAAAAGTTAAATGGTTTAACAACGCAAAAGGGTTTGGTTTTATCGTTCCGGAAGATGGCGGTGAAGATATTTTCGCCCATTATTCTACCATTCAGATGGAAGGTTATCGTTCATTAAAAGCTGGGCAAGAAGTTAAATTCGATGTTCAGCAGGGCCCCAAAGGCTTGCATGCCGAAAATATTGGCTTGGTCGACGAGCCTGAGCGTTAACTGATACTATCAGACTAGCGTTTCCGAAGAGGCTCTTTACTGTTGTGCAGTCAGTAAAGAGTCTTTTTTATTTTCAGCCCTAAACCACCTACTTCAGTAGGTGGTTATCATTAATGTCAGGGCTTTGCCCGTATACCTACCCATGTTAAATCTCCCTTTGATTTTTAGCGAAGTCAAAAAGGAAAATAACATGAGTAGATACGAGCAAGCATCGCACGTGTTTTGGCGATGTCAATATCACATAGTCTGGACTCCGAAATACCGGTTCAGGATATTATCGAATAAATTAGGCAAAGATGTTTACAGGTGTATTCACGTCTACTGTCAGCAACTCGACTGCATAGTGATGGAGTTGAACGTGCAGATAGACCATGTTCACCTAGTAGTAAAAATTCCTCCAAAGCTGTCGATATCAAACCTGATGGGTGCTTTAAAAGGCAAGATAGCTTTGAAACTATTCAATAAGTACCCACATTTGAGAAAGAACAAAATGTGGGGAAACCACTTCTGGCAACGAGGTTACTTTGTTGATTCAGTGGGAGTGAACGAAGAGATCATTAGACGTTATGTACGTCACCAGGAGAAGGTTGAAAGACAAGAGCAAGCTCAGCTCGCCCTAGAATAGAAGGCCCCCTTTTAGGGGGTTCACACAAAGCCACCTTCTTTAGAAGGTGGATTCTTTACTTATCCTTTATTGCTGGAGTATCTTCCTTAGATACTGCGTATTCCCCCTCATGCTTTAAACGAAACACCTATACCTAATCAATAATACCCATTTGTAGATAGCATCACATTTTCTAGCCTCAACAAATTCCTCTGATCATTTCAAATTATTAATGTCAGCGATAGAAGCCAGTGTATAGGTATGGATATGTGGCGTGAAGCCTGCCCGCTTGCTAAAGCTGCATCAGTCCCACTTGCTCTGGAACCACCATAGCGGCGTACGACTTCTTCGTCAGCAAGTGGGTGGACTCACGCTGAGTAAGTACTTATCTATGCGGATCAATATTACTTCGGCGAAGGCCCAAAAAAGCCTGCTTTCGCAGGCTTGGTATCTTGAACGTTCCGAAAAACTATTTGGCTAAAATCTTGTGAAGCGTCTCGCTTGGAGACATCGCTTTTGCCAGCTTGTCTTCATCAGGATAGTAGTAACCGCCAATTTCCTGAGCTTGTCCTTGCGTAGAATCTATTTCAGCAATGACTTTATCGATATTGGTTTTAAGTTCCTCATAAACCGGTTTGAACTGTGCGGCAAGGTCAGCGTCTTGCGTCTGATTTGCCACTTCCTGGGTCCAGTAGAGTGCCAGATAAACGTGGCTACCCCGGTTGTCCAGTTGTCCCACTTTACGTTGGGGGGATTTATCGGTATTGAGAAGCGTTTCGGTGGCCTTATCAAGCGCATCCGCAATAATTTTCGCCTTTTTATTGTCGTGCTTAATAGCCACATCTTCAAGCGATACCGCCAGCGCAAGGAATTCACCTAACGAATCCCAACGTAGATGTCCCTCTTCAACAAACTGCTGAACATGTTTCGGTGCAGAACCACCTGCGCCGGTTTCATACAGACCACCACCCGCCATTAGAGGAACAATGGACAGCATTTTTGCACTGGTTCCTAATTCTAGAATAGGAAACAGATCTGTCAGATAATCTCGTAGCACGTTGCCGGTGACTGAAATGGTATCTAGCCCGCGGATCGCCCGTTCCATACTGAAGCGAATAGCACGAACCGGAGACATAATCTGGATATCCAGACCATTGGTATTGTGCTCTTGCAGATACTTTTCCACTTTTTTGATTAGCTGAGCATCGTGAGCTCGTTCTTCGTCAAGCCAAAATACCGCTGGCATTCCAGATTGACGTGCGCGAGTAACCGCGAGTTTCACCCAATCCTGAATAGGCGCGTCTTTCGCTTGGCACATGCGCCAGATATCGCCTTCTTCAACATCGTGTGACATCAGTATGTTGCCGTCCTGATCGACAATTTCCACTGTACCGTCAGCTTCAATTTCAAAGGTTTTATCGTGCGAACCGTATTCTTCTGCCTTTTGTGCCATCAGTCCGACATTGGGCACCGTTCCCATGGTAGTAGGATCGAATGCACCGTGAGTTTTACAGAAATTAATAACTTCCTGATAAATCGTCGCATAGGTGCTTTCGGGAATAACTGCTTTGGTATCGTGAGATTTTCCATCAGGTCCCCACATTTGACCGGAATTGCGGATCATGGCGGGCATAGAGGCATCCACAATGACATCGCTAGGGACATGAAGATTGGTAATGCCTTTATCAGAATTGACCATCGCAATCGGTGGGCGATCAGCATAGCACTTGTTAATATCGCTCTCTATTTCAGAACGCTGTGATTCAGGTAGCGAAGAAATTTTGTCATAAACGCTGCCTAAGCCATTGTTAGGGTTTACACCAAGCTCTTTAAACAGGTCGCCGTATTTTTCAAATAGTTCTTTATAAAATACCTTAACGCAATGACCAAACACGATAGGATGTGACACCTTCATCATGGTCGCTTTTACGTGTAGAGAAAACAGTACGCCGCTTTCTTTAGCATCTTCAATTTGTTCTTCAAAGAATTTACAAAGGGCGTTCTTACTCATAAACATGCCGTCAATAACTTCACCGGCAAGTAAATCTACCCGTGGCTTAAGGGTTTTCTTTTTCCCCTGCTTATCAGTAAATTTAATGCTTACATGACCTGCTTTATCCACTGTGGTGGATTTTTCACTGGAATAAAAATCACCACCGCGCATATGTGCTACGTGCGAACGGGAGGCTTGACTCCAGGCACCCATAGAGTGAGGATGCTTGCGGGCAAAGTTTTTTACCGCAGTAGGCGCACGACGATCGGAATTTCCCTCACGAAGAACAGGATTTACCGCACTTCCTAATACCTTGCCGTAACGCTCGCGAATTTCTTTTTCTTCATCAGACTTAGGTGCTTCAGGAAACGGTGGTACGTTAAAACCTTTCGCATTTAGTTCTTTAATTGCTGCGCGTAGTTGGGGAATCGACGCACTGATGTTGGGCAATTTGATAATGTTAGCATTTGGATCCTGGGTCATTTCACCAAGCTCAGCTAACGCATCAGGCACCTTCTGTTCATCCGATAAATAATCTGGGAAGATTGCCAGGATCCGTGCGGCTAGAGAAATATCACTCAGTTCGACACCGATGTCTGCGGCACTGGCAAATTTCTCAATGATAGGTAACAACGAATAGGTCGCCAGCATGGGCGCTTCGTCGGTTTTGGTATAGATGATGGTCGACTTGGCTTTGGTCATTATATACCTCAAGGTTGACGGTACTGTAATACCGTTATTTATTCCATTTATATACGGCGCATGTCACCGAACATATTACTATGCCGAATGATCATTCAGGCGGTCTGGTAGCAGCGGCAAGTTATCAATGATGTTACATTCTTTAAGGCGGCTCTGCGCCATTTGAGAAAGAAAAACAGTCGTTATGTCTATAAGTGAGACATCTCATCATCATTCAGCTACTACCAGCTACGTAAATTTGCCGCGCACATTAGTATAAGGGCGAATAATGCAGTTACAAGTCATACCTTTGTGTTAGCGTAGGTGATCATTGAAAATAGACGTTTGACAATGCCGTAGAGGTTCTTCGTCTCTCCCATGCACTTACATTTTCATCAGCTTAAGCATGTTTCCTCTGTTACACTACGCTACATTTATCGGTAGAGGTACTTCATGTCTGCTTCCCCCTGCGTGGTCCTGTTCAACAAGCCTTTCGACGTTCTTTCTCAGTTTACTGACGAGGATGGACGAAAAACATTGAAAGATTTTATTCCCATTCCTAACGTGTATGCAGCCGGTCGACTGGATCGTGATTCAGAAGGATTACTGGTGTTGACAAACGACGGCAAGTTACAGCACAAACTCGCTCACCCAGCCGCCAAAACCAGTAAAACGTATTGGGCGCAAGTAGAAGGTGAGCCCACAGATGATGCCATTCGGATGTTGTGCCACGGCGTTGAACTAAAAGATGGCCGAACTTTACCCGCTAAAATTCAACGTATGGAGCCGCCTTCTGTATGGCCAAGAAATCCGCCGGTTCGGTTCCGTAAGCTTATCCCAACCACCTGGCTATCCATCACCATTACAGAAGGCAAGAACCGCCAGGTTCGTAGAATGACGGCCAATGTCGGCTATCCTACACTCAGACTCATTCGCTATCGTGTAGGCAGTTGGACTATTGACGGTCTGGCGAATGGCGCATACCGCAGTATTCCGCTTTAACGCCACGCGTCGACGCAGCGTGCGTAATTCCAGAGTCTGCACGAAAGCACAACACTGTAATACACATCCGCATCAATGCGGATCAGTATAAGTGCGTGTTGAGTCGTGCTAAATGACAATTAATCTGGTAGAATCCGCGACCCTGAATTACCTGTAAAAGAGTGTGTTATAAAAGGTGAATAATTCGTCATTTGCTCACAATTCCCCTGAACAGAAAAAAGTCATTGTTGGCCTATCCGGCGGTGTCGATTCGTCCGTTTCTGCTTACCTGTTAAAAGAACAGGGATATCAGGTAGAAGGCCTGTTCATGAAAAACTGGGAAGAAGATGACAATGATGAGTATTGCTCTGCAGCAGAAGATCTTGCCGATGCTCAAGCCGTCGCGGATAAACTGGGCATTCATCTACACACTATCAATTTTGCTGCTGAATATTGGGACAACGTATTTGAATATTTTCTGGCTGAATATAAAGCCGGGCGTACTCCCAATCCCGATATCATGTGCAACAAAGAAATCAAATTTAAGGCCTTTCTTGAATTCGCCGCGGAAGATTTAGGCGCTGATTATATCGCCACCGGTCACTACGTAAGACGGCGTAAATATCAGGATGGCTGGCAGATGCTGCGGGGGCTGGACAGCAATAAAGATCAAAGCTATTTCCTTTATACATTAGGTGAACAGCACATCGCTAAAACCTTGTTTCCTGTAGGGGAACTGGAAAAGCCGATGGTAAGGAAAATAGCGGAAGATCAGGGGCTGGTTACCCACGATAAAAAAGACTCTACCGGTATATGCTTTATCGGCGAACGGAAATTTAAAGATTTTCTCGCTCGTTTTTTACCTGCTCAACCTGGTGTCATTGAAACCGCTGAAGGCGATGTTATCGGTGAGCATGAAGGTTTGATGTATCATACGTTAGGACAACGTAAAGGGTTGCATATCGGCGGGCTGAAAGATTTTGGCGATGACCCCTGGTATGTCGTGGATAAAGATGTCTCCCGCAATGTGTTGATTGTTGGCCAAGGCGCTGATCATCCGCGTTTATTTTCTAATGGCTTGATTGCCAAACAACTACATTGGGTCGATCGCAATCCGCTTACGACCTCGGTTCGTGCTATGGTTAAAACCCGCTACCGCCAGAATGACATTCCTTGCGTACTGACACCGACAACCGATGATGAAATAAAGGTGACGTTTGATGAGCCGCAAAAGGCGGTCACCCCGGGTCAGTCGGCGGTTTTTTATCAAGAGGAAGTCTGTCTTGGCGGCGGCATCATTGAGAGTTACATCCGCTGATGTTAGATCCGAAAATTGAAAAGCATCTTGCGCTTGCCGGGGTTTGTCAGGCTGCGGCCCTTGTCCAGCAACTGGCCCGCAAAGGCAATGTTGACAAAGATGCCTATGAAGCCAGTCTTTCGAGTATTTTAGTCACAGACCCGGAATCTCCCCAGCATGTATTTGGTAAGCTGGATAATCTAAAAATTGGTTACCGCACGCTATTTAGTCAGTTATCTGATAAAACAGCGAAAAAAGATACCGAGATCACCCGTTATATCGCCAGTTTACTTGGGCTTGAGCGTAAATTAGCTAAAAAGCCAGATGCACTGAATAAACTTGCAGAGCGCATTTCTCATGTGCAGCGTCAGCTTGCTCATGTGGAGTTTGATAATGTTCAAATTGTATCATCGCTCGCCAGTATCTACAGCGATATCATCAGTCCTCTTGCACCACGTATCCAGGTGGCTGGAAATCAAGATTTACTCAGCCAACCTATAAATCAGCATCGCGTGCGCGCTCTGTTACTGGCTGGCTTGCGTTCTGCGGTTATGTGGCGACAGATGGGTGGCAGACGAAGACAGATTTTATTTAGTCGAAAGCAAATTCTGGAAAGCGCTACCCAAGCGCTAAGATTGATTAATTAGTTGAGGAGCTAAAGGTGGAACTGAGTCAGTTAACCGCAATTTCCCCTGTTGATGGACGTTACGCCGGTAAAAGCGCTGAGCTACGGGGAATATTCAGCGAATATGGCCTGTTAAAATATCGGGTACAGGTAGAGGTTCGCTGGCTACAGATGTTAGCCAGTCACAGTCAGATCGCAGAAGTCCCTGCTTTTAGCCAGCAGTCAAACGCGCTGCTCGACGAGATTGTTTCGTCATTTTCTGTCGATGATGCTCAGCGTATTAAAGACATTGAACGCACCACCAATCACGATGTAAAAGCAGTTGAATATTTTCTTAAAGAAAAAGTTGAGCACCACAGCGAGCTTAATGCCATCAGTGAATTTATCCATTTCGCCTGCACATCGGAAGATATCAACAATCTTTCCCACGCTCTGATGTTGAGGGAGGCTTGTGATTCAGTAATTTTGCCTTACTGTGACAAGCTTATTGCTGAGCTAAAGCGCTTAGCACAAGACTACAAAGCAATTCCCATGATGGCGCGAACTCACGGTCAACCAGCCTCGCCTACCACTATGGGCAAGGAAATGGCTAATGTGGCGTTGCGTTTAATGCGTCAGCGCGAGCAGATTGCTAAGGTAGAATTGCTCGGCAAGATTAACGGCGCCGTGGGCAACTATAATGCTCACCTTTCAGCCTACCCCAATGTTGACTGGCATGATGCAGCTGAAAAATTTGTGACAAGCCTGGGTTTGACGTGGAATCCTTATACTACGCAAATTGAACCCCACGATTATATTGCCGAGTTATTTGATGCTGTTAGCCGCTTTAATACCATTTTGATTGATTTTGATCGGGATGTCTGGGGATATATTGCGCTTGGTCACTTTAAGCAACGGACGGTGGCCGGAGAGATTGGCTCTTCAACTATGCCACATAAAGTGAACCCGATAGATTTCGAAAACTCAGAAGGGAACCTCGGCCTGGCCAATGCGATTTTTAATCACCTGGCGGTGAAACTTCCTATTTCTCGTTGGCAACGAGATCTGACAGATTCCACAGTGCTGCGCAATCTGGGAGTGGGCGTGGGTTATGCCATTATTGCTTATCAGGCCACGCTAAAAGGTATCAGTAAATTAGAGGTGAACGAAGCGAGTCTGCTAACTGAGCTGGATAATAACTGGGAACTTCTGGCAGAGCCAATTCAAACCGTTATGCGTCGCTACGGCATTGAAAAACCTTATGAAAAGCTGAAAGAGTTGACTCGTGGTAAAAAAGTTAACGCCGCTGCCATTGCCGATTTCATTGATAACCTTGAACTGCCTGAAAATGTGAAAACGGAATTAAAGTCTCTTTCTCCTGCAAATTATATTGGCGATGCAATCCGTCTGGTAGATCAGTTACCAAAATAGGAAATGTTTTGTAGCCTTCTAAGACCGGTTTTAACGCCGGTCTTTTTTATTATTGGAAGGCTAATGCATCATCAGATATTTTCATCATCTACCTCTTCCCGCGGCTACTTGTCTGCACTGATAAAGCAGATAACACTGATGATGAGCTTTTGCTTCGTTATTCAGCTCTCCATTGCTATTTATTATGTTGAAACCATTGGTGCTGGCGGTTATATAAACCTGCTTTGTCATAGTGCCGCCATTCCATTAATACTGCTTTACTGTTCCCGCCAGCAGGTTCTTATCGCTCGTCGTTTACTAAACGTAATTTTTGCCAGTTATTTATGCTGTGCTTGCGTAATTTGGGGAATGTCTCTTGGCATCCAGCACTTTTTGTTGCTCGGTAACCTTGTGTGTGGATTCTTTTACCGCACTAACGAGCGAACTGAACAACTAGGCACCGCAATGGCTTTTAGTGGGCTATTTATTGCTATAGAAATGATGAATACCGATTTTGCGCAATGGCAGCACGTTGTTCGTCTTGCAGACAGTCTTACCCTCACCTTTGCCACTCTCATCATCCTGTTATGCTTTCAAAGACAAACTCAAACGAGGTGGCAGGCGCTCAAGAAGGTTAACAATGACACACGCGCTTTATTAGCCAATATATTTCCGCCTTCAAGCAGCAATAATCTGCAGCAGCTATGGCCAATGGGACAAACGAAGACAGTCTCCTGTGCTAGCGTAATGTTCGCTGACTTACAAGGCTTTACTCGCTTAAGCGAAACGTTTGAGGATGAAGAGGTAGTAGAGATTTTAGATAGCCTGTACTGCCAGTTTGACGCTATTGCCAAGCAACTAGGTGTCGAGAAGATAAAAACTAACGGCGATGAATATATGGCAGCAGTCGGCATTCCCTCTACCGTAAGCTCTAGACCCACATCGGAACCCAACGCCGTGACAATGTACCGCTTTGCCTGGCGGATAAATGAAACGTTTCAACGCTATTGTACAAGGTTACATTTACCGTGCAATTTGCGAATAGGTATCGCGACTGGTGCTGTAACCGCAGGAATCATAGGTAAAGAAAAACCGGTATTTGACATCTGGGGGAAGACAGTCAATCGTGCCGCACGCCTGGAACACGCCGCTACACCCGGCACCATTTTCCTCTGTCAAAATTCTTACAATGCAATCGTCACATACTATAATCAGCCACTCGCTGTCCCGGCATCCAGTTTATCGCTGACCGCCTTCAAAGTGACGCATCCGCCGCCCGCTTTTGTTACTTGAAGCTGAGAGAACAAATCCGCATAATTCTGCTTTTACTAAATGACTCATGCCATGACTTTCTCGCTGACAAACTTCTCCATTCATGACTTTCTGAGCCAGCATTGGCAAAAGAAACCCGCTGTGTTCCGCCATGTCTTTTCGCCATTCGTTGATCCTCTGGATGAAAATGATTTAGCTGGCATAGCAATGGAAGAGGAAGCAGACAGTCGCATGGTTATTCAAGATGCGCACGGCTGGCACGTTGAGCATGGTCCTTTTACTGAAACAGATTTTGGCGAGCTTTGCCGGGACAAATGGACGCTGTTAGTGCAGGGAGTCGATAAATACTTACCCGACGCTGATGCCTTAATGGAAGCGTTTAACTTTATTCCTTATTGGCGCATGGATGACTTAATGGTAAGTTTTGCCTCCCCTGGAGGCGGAGTTGGGCCCCACCTTGACCAATACGATGTTTTTCTGGTTCAGGGAAAAGGCAAACGCCGCTGGCAAGTGGGAAAGCCTGGGGAACATATCGCGCAGTATCCTCATCCTGACCTAAAGCAAATCCAGCCTTTTGCAGCTGTTATGGACGTGGTACTTGCACCAGGAGACATGCTTTATATCCCGCCAAACTGGCCGCACAATGGCGTGGCTGTAGATGAATGTATGACATACTCGGTTGGTTTCAGAGCACCAGATCAGGCGCAAATCGTTCAAAGCCTGCCAGAGATATTTGCAACAGCTTCCGATACCGCAATACGTTACACCGATCCGGCTTTGACTGCCCAATCACACCCTTCCCTCGTCAGCTCTACCGCACTTTTAACGTTGAAATCCCTGCTGATGGACGTACTCAACGGCGATCAGTGGCAACAAGCTATGCTGCGGTTATTAAGTGATCAGCAACTGCCCGAATCTTTTCCCGCTACGCTTTATCAACCGGAAACCTTAAACAACGCGCTGAAAGCTGGTGCTATTTTTCAGCGTGTGCCGGGATGTCGCCCGCTGTTTACCCCCACTAACAACAGCAGTATTTTTACGTTTTTCGTCAACGGAGAACTCTTTACCGCGTCACGGGCTTGCGAATCGTCTGTGCTCGCTATACTTTCTGGCGAGTGGGTAACTTCTGAATGCATAAGCAAGTGCGAAAATAAATTCGCGCTTTTAGAAATTGTGTCTACTCTTATCAATAAGGGGTATTGGGAACTGCACGAATGACTGCATGATTAACAGTTCCCTAACCAACACATAATCAGTTTAAAACATAATCAGTTTAAAACATCATCATAGTAAATCATATGGCGTTTCAGGTAGAAAACGTTGATTGGGTGAGCGGTAAAAATCGACTAACACAATTACGAGAACGGGTTTTTATTCTTGAATGGCGGCTTCCGCGAGAGGCGGAGTTTGACGAACGTGACGCTAATGCATTCCATATTCTGATTAGCAATGATAAACGTGAACCCATTGCAACCGGACGTTTAACCCGCGACGGAGAAATTGGCAGAATTGCGGTAAAGCAAGAGCATCGGGATCAAGCAGTCTATCAAAAACTTTTTAATGCTTTAATAGGGCTGGCGAAAATTGAACAAGTTCCCACCGTAAGCGTAAGCTGCGATCTGGAAGGGGTGGAACACCACCGTCAATTAGGCTTCAAACCCTCGGGGCCGGTTTTTATGGAAGCTGGGATTCCGCGCCAGCGTATGGCCTGTTCGGTGAATAACTTTCCACTACCTGATGTTACTAAAATGCATTAACTGCGTGCAGACAGAACTAAGAAACAGACGGCCACAATTTTTCATTATCAAATATATCGTACAGATCTTCTGCACGTTGCTGTAAAAGTGCGGCAAAATCCATTTTGATCTTATCCTCACTTGCCTGAGCCAGGTTAGCTGATTTAATTTGCCAAGACATGGCAAAATATCGAACGGCATCTCTGGCATTTTGCGCGTTATCAATGGTTGTAACGTCTGAAGGTAAATTACCTGTAAGAACCCAGTAGTGCTTATTATCCTGAGATTTGATTTTCCAGATGGCAACAAAAGGAGCTAGGTAACGACTGGCTGGCGCATCTACTGTATCAAATAATATTTCATGCTCAGCTAAATGTTTATTGGCTTTCTGGTATTGCTGTTTTACCCAAGCAGCACGTTGTTCGTCAGTCAATTCGTTGGCTTTATTATCTGTCATGATTACTGCACAGCAGCTTGATGTAATTAGCATTACTGTACAGCGTACCTTGATTGGCAAAATGTGTGATAGCGTGGAAAAGACGCGGCAAGCCCATTCCTGCCGCGATTTTTTTTATGTCTACTTGTAGGCGTTACGTTTTTTACGTTGTATCAAGGCAGCCACACCCATTATCGTTAAGATAAAAGTGCCTGGCTCTGGAACCTGTGCAGCATTGGCAATAGCTTCTAAGGTATATGCTGCGCTGGCAAAACTTATACCTTCGTTACCCCCTAGCGCAAGTGTATAGACACCCGCAGCAAGCCATCCCGCATCAAGTTCATTTTCACCTGCATTGGGTGTAAATCCGTCGATGCCTGTCAGGTACGTCAAGCTTTCTCCAGTGAACGTGATAAAGTCACTGGAGTTCGAGAAAAGAAAACTCGGATCTGCCGATAGTTCACCGGCGTATAAGCTCATGCCGAATGACGTTAAAGCGTCGATATTAAAACTAATCTCAGTTTCCTTATCCAAGGAAAATACGAAGAAATCGATGGCTGAAGTATCTCCTGCCAACCAACCGTCTTCTGACGCTACCGTTCCAGTATAAGATGAAGGTAGTGAAATCGGCATAATTCCTGCGTTCGCGGCAAAACTTCCAATCATAAGTGACGCCACTGCAATGGCTTTAATTAATTGTTTCATTGTGTATTCCTATATTATTTTATTATGTGAAGTACGCCCTTAGCGGGCGTAGCATTATTTAATTTCGCGCAGTTTATAGAGCGCCGTTTTCCCACGGACCGGTAATTGCAAAAGTCACACCTGGAGTTTGAATGTTGACGAACAACCAACGGCCATAGAAACAGGCGCCAGCCCATTCGCTGCTCGAGAAACTGCGACGTGCGCTACCGTCAGTCGAGCTTCCCACAGAATCAGAAAAGTTGTCTTTAACGCCCGGATACACACCATCAATGGTTTCCAAATCGCCTTGATCCAGCATCATATGATTTTCCGCAAAAGTGAATGTATCACCACCCTGCGTCAGACCCACCAACCGCTTAGGATTAGAGCTTCCGTCTTCACACATCAAAATGCTGCCGCGAGGACTTACCACTATGTTATCCGGGCCATTTACCTGGGAGTCGCTTTGTGATTCAAAAATAATGGTCAGTTGTTGCTTTCTAGGATCGAAGCAGAAAATCTGACCCAGGTTTGCCGCGCCACCACTGGTCGAAACAAAGTAAATTTTGCCATCGTCATACCAGCAACCTTCACCGCGCTCGATAATTGCAGCATCAGACGCCTGAGAAAAACAGGTTTCGTTAAACGCATCTGGATCAGGCACTTCCTGCCAGCTTACTGTCCACGAAGAACCTTCTACCAGACCATTGCGCAAATCAACACGAGGGGTATTATTTAATACCATGGCGTAAAGCTTGCCGCCCGCTTTCAGGTCGCCGTATTCTCCTGCAGATTCAAACTTGTAAAAGCCAGAAGCGCCAGTGTCTTCTGTCATGTACACATAGCCGGTAGCGGGATCGACAGCCGCTGCTTCATGAGAAAAACGTCCCATCTCGCGAATTGGATTGCCATCTGAAATACCGAATCCGGGTACTTCAAATACGTATCCGTGATAAAAACCCTGTTGTTGTTGATAGGTTTCTTCACAAGAAAGCCAGCTGCCCCAAGGCGTAGGACCGCCACAACAATTACGGATAGTGCCACCTAAGCTGTTGTAGGAAGAAAGGAACTTGCCCTCCATCACATCAAACAAGACGTTGGTTGTTCCACCATTTTGGGCAGCGTTATAAATGCCGCGGCCGCTAACAGGTGAACAGGGATGACTTTCGCCAAAATCCAGTTCATGGTTACGAACAAGACAAACCACGTTTTGTTTTGCTGCAACTACCGCCATGCCATCGTGATCAGTTGGAGTTGGGGTACGGTCAGACTGTATCTGCCCGGTCCATCCGTATGAGGTGTATTCAAATCCTTCTGGCAATGCCAGTAGCTCAAGACCAGTGGCCTTGTCCTTTTTTAGCGAAAGAGGGCCGTAAGAATCTGAATAAGGCAAATTTGCGGCTACTGCCTTAGTCGACATTGCTGCAAAAGCGGTGCTGGCAGCGACAACGGAGCTGCCTTTAACGAATTCCCGACGGTTGACTACAGCTTGGCTCGAGGCGGCCAAAGATTTTTTTACGTTTGACATTTTTTATACCTGTTGATGTTGGGTTATTATCAAGAAGAAATCCCAAATGGTGTAAGGGTACGGCTTCCTCAGGTCTTGCTTCCAACACCAATCTACGGTCCAAAAGTGACAGGATTAGGCATTTTTTTTTACGTTTTTCGTACAGTTTTGTTACGGTTAAACAACGGCTTATGTTATAGATCGCTTACAGCCTGCTGACTCTCCTTTTGCTGCTGCTTTTGCATCCAGCTAATCATCATAATCGACAGTTCATAGAGCAAAATAATGGGTGTGCCTAATGCTATTTGTGAAATTAAATCTGGCGGCGTAATTAACGCAGCAAGTAGAAAAATAATCACAATGGCGTGGCGTCTATAACGCTTCAACGTTTCGGCAGTGACCAAACCCGCTTTTGCCATCACTAGTAGACATACCGGTAGTTCAAAACTTAGTCCAAAGGCTAAAATCAACTTTATTACGAGAGAAAGGTATTCACTGACTTTGGCTTCAAGCTCAACGTTGATGGCCTGCTGCGTTCCTGTGGTTTCAAAGCTGATAAAGAACTCCCACGCCATCGGCATGACCACGTAAAAGGCCAGAGCGCCGCCGGCTATAAACAGCACCGGTGTCATACAAAACAAAGGAATCAAACTTTTACGTTCGTGTAAATACAACCCAGGCGCCAAAAAACGCCACAGTTGCATTAACATAAGAGGCAAAGTGAAGAAAAGCGCGGTAAAAAAGGACAGCTTTAAATAGGTAAAAAATGCTTCCTGCAAGCTGGTATAAATCATCCTTCTTCCGCTTTGCGCGCCAAATATCTCCACTAATGGTTGTTGCAGGAAGCGGTAAATATCGTTAGCAAAATAGTATGCGATACCAAAAGCGGCCGCAAAAAACAGTAAGCAATATAGCAGTCGGGTCCGTAGCTCCGTGAGATGCGCCAGCAACGGCGCCCGGGAAAGATCAAGGTTTTCCTGATTCATCTGTCCAAGCCTTTGCCGATGTTAGAAGATGTTTGTGTAACTGGTGACGCTGCTTCTTTTGCAGCATTCGCGGTGGCTTCAGCATGTTGATTACGAGCAGCAGTTATCATTTCTTGCCGCTGCTGATGCTGAGCCGCACTTATTGTGCCGGGACGGAAATCGGCGGGTAATTCGCGTAACTCAGGCGGAAGTAAATCACGCCAGCTGTCATCACCTTTTTTTCCTTTGCCTGATGCAATATTCACTTCCTTTTCCAGCTGCAAAATGCTGCCTTGAAGGTCGGCATACATACGGCGCACTTTAGCAATAAATTTTCCGACGATATGGAAAAGCTGAGGCAAATCTTTCGGCCCCAGAATGATAAGTGCCAGAACAGCGACAAAAAATAGTTCAGCCCAACTGAAATCCAGCATAATTAGCGGCTTGTTTTTTCAGACAATGCAGCAGCAGTGGCGGCAGGCTCAACCGCTGATGTTTCTGTAGAGGATCGATTTGCCAGAGTGTCTTTTGGCGTTTCCTCCTCATCTTCTCGCATCCCCTGCTTGAAGTTTTTTATACCCGACGCAAGGTCACCCATGAGCGCCGGGATCTTGCCGCGACCAAATAAAAGTAAAAATATCGCTAATACCAGCAGGATCTGCCACATATTCACGCCCATCAGTTTTCTCCAGGATTTACAGTGTGAATAGCGATACTGGCAAGACAATATGAAACATCAATGACAGATTGATGAAGGATTTAAAACGTAGAGATAGAAGAGAAATGCGAATGAATGATTGCGGCGCGAGCCACGCGATCTGGAGCCAGCACAATATCGGTTAAACGGTTAGCAAGGGAACCGGCTTTTTCCGGCAGGGCTAAAACAAATATTTCGCACCAGACCAGTCGATTCGGCGACCGATCTGGCATCGTTTAAGGGTGCACTCGTATTAAAGAAAGCAATGCCTGCAACGGGTGGCGCGGTTTAAAGTCTTCAATGCGATGCACCTGGCTTCGGCAAGAGTAGCCGGTTGCGAGAATTTGGCTTGCCCGGTATCGCTGAACTGCTTGTTCCCAGCTCAAAGCATAAATGCCTAGTGAACGTTCCTTTTGATCAGCCTCGTGACCGTATGTCCCTGCCATACCGCAACAGCCAACCGCAACGATATCAAGAGGCTGTTTTATACGAGCAAAAATCGACTGCCATTGGTTTTCAGATTTTGGTAATGCCGTTTTTTCTGTACAGTGGCTGAAAAGCGCTAATGGTTCGGTGGCTTGCGCGGCTGAAAGGACGGGCCAAATCGACTCTGGCAGCGATAATAGCCATTCATGCACGGTGAGAACAGAAAAGTGGCCTCTCGCCTCCCCTAACGTTTTAGTATATTCATCGCGATAACACAGTACCAGTGATGCATCCACTCCCACCATGGGAATATCTAATTCCTGCAACTGATTTAAAAATGCGGCGGTGTTTGCCGCTGTCTTCGCGAAACGTTGCAAAAAGCCTTTTACATGTTCCGGCTTCCCATTTGGTTTAAAAGGCAGCAATACTGGTTGTAGCCCCAGTTCTTTCACTAACTGCACAAAATCAGCCACCACCTGGGCGTCGTAGTAGCTGGTGAAAGGATCCTGCACAATAAGTACATGACGTTGACGGGCCGCGGAATCTAATTTTGCTAGCGACTGGAAATCGAAAGCAACCTCGTCTTTATCAATACGATCCCCCAGCACCGGCACTGACAGCAGCGGCGTATCTACATAACCTATGGATTTTTCAATCATTCCCTGTACGAACTTTTGATTAAGAAAGAAATTGATAAAGCCAGGCACGATTGCCATTATCGGTGCCATACGTTCAATATTTGCTACCATATGATCTTTTAAAGGTCGCAAATAGCGCTGGTAGTAAATAGATAAAAACGTCGAGCGGAATTCCGGCACATCCACCTTTACCGGACACTGACTCGAACATGATTTACAAGCAAGGCAGCCATTAAGCGCATCAAATACTTCGTGAGAAAAATCGTCCTGGCGATTACGGCTGTTTTGCCAACGCTGCCACCAGGAAGAGGAAAACATCTGCGCGTTCAATTTAGCGGTATTCACCCCTTGTTCGCTAAGTAAGCGGATCCACTCCCGTATCAGCCCGGCTCTTCCTTTTGGACTATGACGGCGATCGCCGGTAATTTTACTTGAAGGACACATTGGCGAGGTCGTGTCATAGTTGAAACACAAGCCATTGCCATTACATTCCATTGCAGGTGATAAGGCACTTTTAAAGGCGACGGGAATAGTCCGATCAAACGTAGCGCGCTTGGTATCGCTTACTTTTACCAATTCCTCGTTACTGTCAAAAGGTGTACAAATTTTTCCAGGATTCATTTTATTGTGAGGATCAAAGGCACTTTTTATCTTACGCAATTCGGTAAACAGGCTTTCACCAAAGAACGCCGGACCATATTCGCTGCGGTAGCCTTTACCGTGCTCTCCCCACATTAATCCACCATATTTTGCCACCAGCGCGACAACTTCATCCGAAATCGTATGCATGAGCTTTTCCTGCTCAATATCGCACAAATCCAACGCGGGACGAACATGCAGTACACCAGCGTCGACGTGGCCAAACATGCCATAATGTAAACCGTGCCCATCCAAAAGCGCGCGAAATTCCAAGATAAAATCAGCCAGATTTTCAGGCGGCACAGCGGTGTCTTCGGCAAACGCAATGGGCTTCTGGCTTCCGGCTGTTTTTCCAAGCAAGCCGACAGATTTCTTTCGCATCGCGTAAATTTTACTGATGTCAGCTTTATCAAACGTGACCTGATAGCCGATTACACCAGACTCCCCGGTTCTTGCTGCTTCTGATAATTCCTGCTCTAACGCGGCAATACGTTGTTTGATTTGCGCTTCATCGTTGCTGTTGTACTCCACCATATTTAAGCCAAGCATGGTTTGATTGGGCACATCAGTAATGAGATCGGCAATGGAATGCCAGATAATGTCTGTTTTTGCTAAGTTGAGAACTTTGCTGTCTACCGTTTCTACTGATGTCGCTTTTGCAGCTATCATGCGCGGAGCGTGGCGCAGAGCAGAATCAAAACTATCATATTTGATGTTTACCAAAGCCTTATGGCGAGCGATTGGTGTCAGCGACAGCTTCGCTTCAGCAACCATTGCCAAAGACCCTTCCGCGCCGGTGATCAAACGTCCGATATCAATTTGTTGCTTCTGATCATCATAAGCATGTTCAAGATCGTAGCCGGTGAGAAAGCGGTTTAAGCGGGGAAATTTAGCCAGAATTTCATCGCGTTTGCCCACACATGTGGCTAAAACCTGCTGTAATATTTTCCCTTCGCTGGTGTTGTCGCTCGCTCGCTTTTTTGCTTCTTCCATCGATATGGAAGAAGTCTGCAGTACTTCACCGTTAGCGAGTACTGCGGTAAGACCAAGTACATGGTCGCTGGTTTTGCCGTACACCAGCGAGCCCTGCCCCGACGCGTCGGTACTTATCATGCCGCCCAGCGTAGCGCGATTACTGGTGGATAAATCAGGTGAGAAGAAAAAGCCGTGGGGGCGTAATGCGTCATTCAACGCATCTTTAACTACACCAGCCTGTACCCGAACCCATTGCTCTTCAACATTGATTTCCAGAATTTGTGTCATGTATCGTGAGACATCTACCACAATACCGTCGGTCAGGCTTTGGCCATTGGTACCGGTTCCGCCGCCACGGGCGGAAAACTTCACCAGCGGATGCTGATTCGCTATCTCACCAATTGCTCGCATATCGGCAATGTTCTTGGGAAAGATTACCGCCTGAGGAAGCTTCTGATACACCGAATTATCGGTAGCAACAACGAGCCTGCTGCCATAACTGAAGTCAATATCGCCGCTGAAAGCCGAATTTTCCAGCGCAGTCAGGTACGCTTGATAATGGCTTAGGGGACTACTCTGTGGGGCAATACGCGGCAGGCTCAAGTTACAACTCTCCAACTGATATTTGGACGCTAAGTATACCCATCGCTCCTGTCAGTCTCTAGCCAAAACTTGCGGTTTTCCACAATTCCTTTTGCTTCATTCCGACAAAGCATAAATTTATTTCACGTCAAATCTGACTTTCAAATAACGTGATTTAAGATAAACGTTCGTAAGTAACGGGTTCAACAACTCTTCTATAAATGAAGACTTACGCTGCATCGTGTCACAAAACTGGCCTTTCGGCCGTTGTTAAAGCTTATAGAGACGTTAATAATGGTTTGGCCATTTTGGCACAACATCAATTCAAGGAGGAAAAACGATGAACGAAATAAGTTTCGATTCACCAGCCATGCAACTTAACGCGTCGGAAATTGAGCAAGTCAATGGTGGGATCCTTCCCATTATTGCAGCTGCTGTAGGTTTAGATGCGGCACTTACCGGCTTTATGATCAGCGCAGGTTATTGGTAAACTTTAAAAGGAGAGTATGTTATGCAAGAATTAACACTTCAAGAACTGGAAACCGTCAATGGCGGCATTTTACCGCTTATTCTTGGTATTGCAGCTGCGGATATGGGATTAATTAGTGCCATGTACGGAGCGGGTTACTGGCGTTAAAAAACAAAGCCAGATATTTTAAAATATCTGGCTATTCCGAGTAGAGATATGATGAACATTTTAAAATATTCTGTTTTCTTTCTTGCTGCCTTAGGATATTTGGTAATTCAAATTACTCACGCCGTAGCGAAACCCTTAGATCAGGCGCTATCGTTATGGTATAGCGGGATAATCGGGATCATGTTAGGTGCCTATGGGTATTACTTGTTTGGCCGTAGTAAAAACTGATTCCGGCTTAGCAGATGCAGATATAGCTAAGTGGAAAAGCAGAGCGCTTTCGGGTACCCCTTTCGCTACATACGGCTTGGCTAAAACAGCGGGAAGTTCACTTTCTGATCTATGATCAAAAGTTTGCAAACACTGTAGTATAGATCGGCAAAGCGCCGACCTAAATTACAGAAGACGAATCTAATTATGATTTTCTGCCAGGTACAGCCATGTCTCAACAACAGTATCGGGATTCAGCGAGACGGAGTCTATTCCTTCATTCACTAACCATCCTGCAAAATCTTCATGATCTGAAGGGCCCTGTCCGCATATTCCTACGTATTTTCCGCGTTCTTTCGCGGCCCGGATTGCCATGGATAACAACGCTTTTACAGCGTCGTCTCGCTCATCAAACAAATGAGCGATAAGCCCTGAATCCCGATCTAGTCCCAGCGTAAGCTGAGTCAAATCGTTGGAGCCAATAGAAAAACCGTCAAAAATATCTAGGAACTTGTCTGCCAACAATGCATTAGAAGGTAGTTCGCACATCATAATAACACGCAAACCATTTTCTCCCTGAACCAGCCCCTGCTCTGCCAGAATATCAATAACCTGCTGACCTTCATCCAGAGTACGTACAAACGGGATCATTATTTCCACGTTGGTAAGCCCCATCTTATTGCGTACCCGCTTTACCGCCTCACATTCAAGGGCAAAACAGTCTCTGAAATCGTCTGACACATACCGGCTCGCTCCGCGAAAGCCCAACATCGGGTTTTCTTCATCTGGCTCGTATTGATATCCTCCCACTAGATTAAAATACTCGTTGGACTTAAAATCCGACATGCGCACAATAACTTTTTCCGGTGAAAACGCCGCACCAATTGTGGCAATGCCTTCTACAAGCTTTTCAATATAAAACTCAGTGGGAGATTCGTAACCCGCAATCATATCGCTGATTTCTTCTTTCAGCTCCTCAGGTTGGCTGTCGAAATTGAGCAGAGCTTTTGGATGCACGCCAATCATTCGATTAATAATAAATTCAAGCCGCGCCAAACCTACACCTTTATGAGGTAACCGCGCAAAATCAAAGGCCCGGTCAGGATTGCCCACATTCATCATCACTTTTAGCGGCAGGTCGGGCATGGCATCTATCCGCGACGTTGTCACATCGAATTCCAGCGCTGAACTATAGATGTAGCCGGTATCGCCTTCTGCACAGGAAACCGTTACTTTCTCGCCGTTTTTAAGCGTGTCAGTGGCATTTCCACATCCGACAACCGCAGGAATACCCAGCTCACGTGCAATAATGGCTGCGTGGCAAGTTCTGCCGCCGCGATTGGTGACAATGGCGGAAGCCTTTTTCATAATCGGCTCCCAGTCAGGATCAGTCATATCCGTCACCAACACATCCCCTGCCTGAATCTTGTTCATCTCTTCAATAGAGGCCAGCACCTTTGCTTCACCGGCACCAATTTTATGGCCGATAGCCCGGCCCTCGCAGATAACTTTCCCTTCACTTTTCAAATGAAAGCGTTCTATGCTTTGCGTATTTTCTCGACTGCGGACCGTCTCCGGACGTGCCTGCACAATATACAATTTGCCATCTACACCATCTTTTGCCCATTCAATATCCATTGGACGTTTATAGTGCTTTTCGATAATCATCGCCTGTTTGGCCAATTCCGTGACTTCTTCATCGGTCAACGAGAATTGCATACTGTCTTTTTTCTCAATATCAACAATAGAAACTTGCTTTCCGTGGCTTTGGTCATCGGAATAGATCATTTTAATTAGCTTACTGCCAAGATTACGCCGCAAAATTGCAGGAAGTCCCTTGTTGAGAGTAGGCTTGTGTACGTAAAATTCATCAGGATTCACCGCGCCCTGAACGACCATCTCACCCAATCCGAAGGAACTGGTGATAAACACCACATCTTCAAAACCAGATTCTGTATCTATCGTGAACATAACGCCAGAGGAAGCAATGTCACTTCTTACCATGCGCTGAACGCCAGCAGACAATGCAACGCCCTTATGATCGTACCCCTGATGCACGCGGTAGGATATGGCACGGTCGTTAAATAAAGACGCAAAAACATGCTTTATCGCAACCAGCACCGATTCATAGCCTTTCACATTTAAAAATGTTTCTTGCTGTCCGGCGAAAGAAGCGTCAGGCATATCTTCCGCGGTCGCCGAGGAACGTACTGCAAAAGATGCATCTTGGTCAGCGTCACCTTGTAATTCAATAAAATATTGCTTTATCGCAGCTTCAAGCTCTGGCTGAAACGGTGTATCAATAATCCATTGGCGGATATTTTTACCAGCTTCAGCAAGCGCCGTGACATCATCAACATCGAGTGAATCCAGCAACTGGTGAATCCGGGCGTCAAGGCCGCTTTGCTCCAGAAACTCATTGAATGCGTCTGCTGTGGTAGCAAAACCTCCGGGCACTTGAACCCCGGCATTCGCCAGATTAGAAATCATCTCCCCCAATGAAGCATTTTTCCCACCCACGCGTACGACATCCTGCATGCCTAATTCTTGATACCAAAATACGTAATCTTGCACTGCCAAAGCCTCCAGCTTTTCATAAAAATGGTAGCCCAGTTGTCTGGGCCCGATGTATCGCGTCATAAGCCATCTCAAGCAAATTGTTTGATGCACTGGCTTTTCGATAAATCCATCTTAGAATGGGAAAAATCAGAAAGTAAAATTTATCTTAAATTCGTAATAAATTTACGACAATTGTTAAGGATATGTTGTGCGCACAGCTTTTTATATTTCCGATGGTACCGCCATTACCTCTGAGGTGTTTGGCCACGCCCTGTTGTCTCTGTTCCCTATTCAGTTCAATCATAAAACGATTCCTTTCGTCGAAACGGAAGAACACGCTTATAAAGTGCTGGAAAAAATATCTGAAAGTTTTCAAGACAGCGGTGAGCGACCGCTTGTTTTTTATACAATTGTAAATATTGATGTGCGTAAGATTATCGCCCGCTCAGTGGGAATTAATTATAATTTTCTCGATCAGTTCGTAGCGCCGGTTGAAAAGGTGCTGGGGGTGCCGTCCAAACCGGAAAAACACCGCACCCACAGTATTCATGAGAAGACATACGATATTCGCATTGACGCGGTAAACTACGCGCTAGCTAACGACGATGGTTCCAGTGTAAAAGATTACGCCAGCGCCGATATTATTCTGGTGGGCGTATCGCGTTCGGGTAAAACACCCACCAGCCTTTATCTGGCGCTGCAGTACGGCATCAAAGCCGCTAATTATCCGTTCACAGAAGAAGATATGGGAGACATATTAAAGCTACCGCCCGCGTTGCGACGCTTTAAAGATAAATTGTTTGGCTTAACTATTCATCCTGATCGTTTACATCAAATACGCTCCGAAAGGCGTGCCAACAGTCGCTATGCTTCTTTACAGCAATGTAGAATGGAACTGCGGGAAGTAGAGAATCTTTATCGCCGGGAAAAAATTCCTTTCCTCAACAGCACCAAGTTCTCGATTGAGGAAATTTCCGCGAAAATCCTTGCTGAAACAGGTCTTCAGCGGAAAAAATATTAACGATCCGCGCATCCTGCTCCATCAGTTTAAAGTTCGTTAAGCCGGGTACCGGTTCAGTGCATCGAACAACGGCTGCAGGTGACTTTCAAAGTGCCGCCACTGATCCCTTCCCGTTTGGTATATGGGCTGGCGCACTTGTTGTGAGCTTGGTGTTTTCACCACGCGCTCAGTGTTATAAAACGATAAGCACTGCTCCTCAAAAGGCAGCCCGCAATAGTCGAGCATACGATGTACCTGCCCTTCCAAATCATCTAAGACATCTTCATGCTGAACGCGCAGGATTTGCCCGGGAAATAACTCGTCCCAGTGCTTCATCAGCTTTTCGTAGGCCACGTAGTACCGCCCGATTTCGTTGAGCCCATAGGTGAATTCCTGCCCATCGCCAAACAATTGCTTATAGCCACTGAAACAGCACGCAAATGGCTCTCGACGGGCATCAATAATTTTTGCGTGAGGAAGTATGCTTTTGATTAAACCAATGTGCATAAAATTGTTTGGCATCTTGTCAATAAAATACGGTGCACCCGCGCGATAGCAGCGGGTATCGTCAATGTACTTTTGCCCAAGAAGTCGGCGCTGCTCGCTTGTCAAATCAGCAAGGCTGTGGGGGTAGGCTTTTTTTCCTCCGCCAAGGCTGGCAGCAATCCCCATAATATTATGCAATTCCATTGTGCCGTCTACGCAGGAATGAGAAGCAAGGATCTGCTCAAGTAATGTAGAGCCGGCGCGTGGTAAGCCTACAATAAAAATGGGATCGGCTATGTCACAACCTGCATCGCCTAAGCCGGATAACTCTGCTGGACAAGCCTCAATTTGAGCCTCAACTGCCCTTTCAACAGGTTCAATATTAAACCGGCTGGTACGCAATTTTAGTGAGTTCGCCCGCGCATAATACTGAAATGCTTCATCGTAGTGCTGTCGATCTTCCTGTGCTTTTGCTAAAGCAAACAGAAGGTGAATTCTGTTTTCGATAGAAAGACTAGTACTTTCAAGTTGCTGCATAGCCTCTATTTCTTGATCGCTGAATGTGTAGGTTTTGGTGTTGGCTAAACTCCAGTAGGCGTCGCCGAGTTCGGGCGTTAATGATGCCGCTTTTTGGTACGCGTGCAATGCATGAGCAATGTTTCCTTTCGCTTTGTATGCATGACCGAGGGCTAGCCAAACACCAGGCAGGTTTTCCTGCGCTTCCAGTCTTTCCATAAAAATAGCAATGCCGTCATCAAGTTGGCCTAGCCCAACCACCGCGTTCGCTTTGGTGACAGAAACCGCAACATTTTCAGGCTGCTGCTTCAGCAAACGATCAGCTACTTTTATTACCTGTTCATACTTTCCTAACTTGTAAAGCAAATTGAGATAGCTTTGTGCGGCGGCTTGATTCTCAGGATACAGTGTTGTGCAACTTTCCAACAAAAATTCCGCTTCATAAAATACATTTAGTTGCATGCCGATTTCTGCGAGCAGAACCATGCCTTCCGGATGATGTTTATTCTCCTGCAAGAATTGCCGACAGACTTTATCGGCAGCATGAAACGCGCCTTCATACATCAAATCGTACCCGCCCAATACAGGTTTTGGCAGGGAATTAAGCGCAGCAACTTTTTGTTGGGCAAGTGCAAAAGCATTATGCTGCTCCTGTTGCTGATAAATAATTATCAATTGCTGCCAGCTCGGGAGCAAAGCGGGGTTGTGTAAGGTGGCATGGTAGAAGCAGGCCGCAGCTTCTTTGTTCGCCTCAAGAGCAAGTAAACAATAACCTTTTTCCTGATAAGCTCTGCCGTAATCAGGTCGCAGTACCAGCAATCTGGTGAGCGAGGATAACGCCTCACTATAGTTCTTTTGTATGCGATAAATAACGGCATCAAGATATAGCAGCTCAGCTTTTTGTCGTTCATCAGCAAGACTATCCAAATGCATATCTATGAGAGATTTTGCCTCGGCCAGTCGCGCCTGCTGCACCGCCCGTTTTACTTGCGCTGCGATATCTTGTCCATCTACTTCCATCATAACTCACCAAGTCTAATTGGAAACGGCAAGCGTAAGCGCTTGCCGCTATTTTTTACTACCGCGTAATACTAATCCGCTGATATGGATTAGTATAAGCCTAACGTCTGTCGATCTTTGCCGTCCGAATTTTCAGTAAACCTGCTTTAATTGTGCAGCGAACCATGAAGCCTTTTCGCTACAGAAAAGTCAGCTAAATAAGTATTGAGCAACAACGAGCAAGACAGATTCACGACAATTCCTTCGGGTAGCAATGATCAACTGGTCCTAGTAATAATCGTAAGAAAAGCGCAAGCCAATAGTTCTCGGACGATTAGTAACCACTTTTGGCGTAAATTGTTGGGTATCAATATTCAAGACTGCATTTTCATCAAATACGTTATCAATATACAACTCTGCCTTCCAATCGTTCTTAGTTACACCCATCGCCAAGTTCGCGATAATGTAGCTGTCTTGAACATAACGACCGCCACGGAAGGTATCCCCGTCAGCGTCACTGTATGTCACGCCCTCATAGACTGCTGCTTCCTCTTCAATTTCGAGTCCAGAGCCCGTGCCGTAAATTAGCTGCGTGGCGTCTTCCATAACATAAGCACCCATTACCATGCCCGCGAGCCTGTCACCCGTATAAGCCACTGAAGCGTTTACGTACCCGGTCCTTGACTCTGGAAGCTCAAAATAATATCGAGCATTAATGTTACCGGAAAATTTTGCAGAGTAAGGTAACCTTGCCCCTTCTCCTGGCGCTATTCCTTGCAGCTCCGTATTTATCCGTGTAAGTTCGGTATCTAATAGACTGATTGCAGAGCTGATTACTAAATCGTCGGTAGCCAGCCAGGTAATATCTGCATCCAATCCTCTAATTTCTGCATCGCCCACATTATCGGTAAATACCAGGAAGCTGATGTTAGTCGGATCGAAACGTGAGGTCTGCAAATCCTGAATTTCAGAATAATACGCGGTAGCATTCAACCTCACCTGACCGTCAAAAAAGTCGCCTTTTAAACCCAGTTCATAATTATCCAGGGTATCAGTGGTGGAATAAACAGGAATACGGAAGCCTTCAAAAGCGCCAGTCTGATTACTCGCCTGACCACCACCTACACGGTTAGTGACGGGAGGACGAAAACCTTCAGCATAGGTGGCAAACAGCAAAATGTTGTCTGTCGCTTTCCAGTCGAATGAAAACTTATAGATCGTATCATCGACGGTTAGGGTGCCGTCGGGATCCAGTGAACCCACTTGCAGCTGACCACTTTCTACAGCAGCTAACACCGCTTCGGGATCTTCACCCACAGCTTCTAGCTCGTCCGTATCCAAAGAGCCAAAAGCTCTTATTCTGCGGCTGACATCCACAGTGGTGGTCGACCCTTTATAAGTATCATCTATCTGATACCAGCGCGCACCAAAACTGGCTGTAAGAGTGTCAGTTAAATCGTATTCCAGTTGACCAAACAGAGCATATTGTTCAATAGTATGGGTGACATCGTTAACAAAGCCTACCTCTGAAGGAAAAGGACCGCCGTTGCTGTTAATACCTTCGCTACCAAGAAGCGTGCGCGCCATATCGGGAAATTTTTCAGTGCTGGGGATCTTAAACTGACCAATGGTAGCCACCTCCTGCTTATCATAGAAAATCCCTGCGGTTACACGCCAAGGCGCATCAATAGTAGTGTTAAACCGCAATTCATGGGTATTTCGCGTTGAAGTAGTGTCTTCTTTATAGAATTTAGTGGGATCTAAACAGGTTTCATCCGCCGCATTAACATTGGCACCGTAATTACATACATAATATGCAGAAAACAAACCGCCATTGGTATAGCCGGTGTAGTCGACCAGAGTATCAATCTCTCTGTCTAAATAGCCGCCGGTATAGAGAACATCGAGCTTTTCCAGTCGTCCTTCCAAGGTCCAGGTTGTCAGGCCAAATTCGTCAGTGTTTTCTTCCGGCTGAAAGCGGTTGGTTGAGCTTTGCCCTTCCAGATTCGGATCGTAGGCAAATACACCTTCGGTATCCAACGTTTGCTGCGTGTGCTGAACCAGCAGATCCCAATTCTCATTAAAGATATAAGATAAACCGAAACGTGCCCCTGCATAAACGGCATCATTAAAATCATCTTCAATTAGCGCGTCATTTTGTGGGGCCACGACGGGAGTGTTTTCCGGGTCAGCCAGCACCCCGCCAGAGATTCTGTCAATTACCACCGCACTGCCAGTATAGCCACCGTTACCTGGCTGGTTTTCGATATTATCAATCCAACCGCCTTGTTTATCGTTATATGCGGCCACGCGTACTGCAAGCTTATCAGTTAGCGGCATGTTTATATAAGCTTCAACAGCGTTACTTATTTCGCCGCCTTTAGTTGAAGCCAATGACATATCCAATCCAGCGGCAAAACCGGAATGATTAGGCTTTTTGGTGATCATTCTTACGGTTCCAGCCTGAGAACTGGCACCAAAAAGCGTACCTTGCGGCCCGGGTAATACTTCAATCCGCTCTACGTCCGTGGCATATACATCCAAATTACGGCCAGCCATAGATACCGGCATTTCATCCACATAAAATGCCACGGATGGCTGTAGCGCCTGAACAGACGAAAGCATAATGCTGGATTGTGTTGTTGCGGCACCGCGAATGTAAATTTCGTTTTGTCCAGGACCCGTTCCCTGAAACGTAACGTTTGGCAGAAACTCTACATAGTCTCCAAAGTTGTCGATACCAAGATTTTCTAAGGCTTTACCGTTTAACGCGGTAATCGCAACCGGTACATCTTGAATTGATTCGGTGCGCTTTGTCGCCGTCACTTCAATGGTTTCAATTTTTGCCTTCGTATCACTTTCCTGCGCATAAATATGCGTAGAGGTGAGCGCAGCCAAAATTGCGCAGCTAAGCTGTGTTTTTCGCATGAGTGTATTCCTTGGTCTATAATCTTTTTATTTGCAATATTTACCTGTTACTGCTGCTGTCGATTGCACCAGATTGAAAAATAGACGTATTGCATTATATGAACTTAAATTGAAATTTTACCTTCTTCTCTAACTATATTTATATAGCGAGAGGCGATATAATACATGAAATCAATAGGTTCTGCAGAAAAGTGGCAAAAAACTAGATTTGACTACTAATAATTACAGTAGAAACTTAAAAAGCACCGTCTTCCAGCAGAAAAATGTTGGCTTTGATAGGAGGAAAGTAAAATTAAAACATCTCATTCAGATCAAGATACTAAAGAGTTAAGCGCCAACGATTCCGAGGCAGGCCAGCTTAATAAACCTGTATTTATTTCCTCGTCGCTGCTTATCATCGCTTTACTTATTTTTGCCGTATCCTCGCCCGAGGTAGCCAATACGTTTTTCCAGCATTTATTGGACGTGATAATTAAAAACGGTAGTTGGTTTTATATTCTGGCTGTGGCCATAATTGTCCTTTTTGTCACTTTTCTTGGGCTTTCCAGCTACGGTAATATCCGCCTCGGACCTGACCATTCAAAACCTGAATTTTCCTTACCCACCTGGCTGTCGATGTTATTTGCGGCGGGGATGGGTATCGGATTGATGTTCTTCGGTGTAGCAGAGCCGTTAATGCACTTCATGGACCCACCCACCGCCGATCCGAATTCTGTAGAAGCTGTGCGTGAGGCGATGAAAACCACGTTTTTTCATTGGGGAATTCATGCGTGGGCTATCTACGCGGTGGTGGCGCTCGTCTTAGGATATTTTGCTTACCGGCACAATTTGCCCCTTACCCTGCGTTCTGCACTATACCCGTTTATTGGCGATCGCATTTACGGTTGGGCTGGTCATCTGGTTGACATTTTTGCTGTGACTTCAACTATTTTCGGGATTGCAACCTCTTTAGGTGTGGGCGCCTCGCAAATAAACGCTGGACTAAATTACGTATTTGAGCTTCCTAAAAGTACTACGGTGCAGATCTCGCTGATGGCAGGCGTAGTCTGCATCGCCATAGTTTCAGTGGTAACCGGGCTTGATAAAGGCATTCGTCGCCTTTCGGAAACGAACATGCTGCTGGCAGTGGCATTGCTTATTTTTATTTTGATACTTGGACCAACGGTGTTTTTGCTACAGGCCTATCTGCAAAACACTGGCGCATACTTGTCTGATATCGTAAGAAACACTCTTAACCTATATGCCTACGAAAAAACCGACTGGATTGGCGGCTGGACTATCTTTTACTGGGGCTGGTGGTTGGCTTGGGCACCTTTTGTTGGCTTATTTATCGCCAGAATTTCTTATGGACGCACAATTCGTGAGTTTATTTTAGGTGTGCTACTTATCCCTTCACTGTTCACACTGCTGTGGATGACAGTATTTGGCAATAGTGCTATCGACTTAGTTTTTTCCCAACACAACGTCGCGCTTGCGTCGATGGTGGATCAGGATACTTCCGTAGCGCTATTTGTATTTCTGGATAACTTTCCGTTCAGCCAGTTTTTAAGTGTGATTGCCGTACTGATGGTAATCATCTTTTTCATTACATCCTGTGATTCAGGCGCTATGGTAGTGGATATGCTTTGTTCCCACGGAAGTAACAACACTCCCGTGTGGCAGCGTATTTACTGGGCAGTAGGTGTTGGGGTGGTAGCATCTATCTTACTTTACGCTGGTGGTCTTGATGCCCTACAGACAATGACCATTGCGTCGGCGTTACCGTTTGCGATAATTCTGCTGGTTTCTCTACTTGGGTTGTTAAAAGCGTTGCGGGTTGAAGCGTACAAACGGGAAAGTTTACAAATTCCCGCCGTGCAATCTGCCGATAACGAGACAAACCAGAACTGGAGAGATCGACTGGAAAATATTGTCAGTTATCCAAATAAAGTTGCCGTTTCCCGCTTTATGAAAAAAGTTGTTTTACCCGCTTTTAAAGAAGTTGGCCTGGAATTAGAGAAACAAAATTTCGAAGTGGTCATCATTGAAGATGAAGAGCATATGAAATTTTCAGTCGCCATGGGCGACGAGCCTGAATTCGTTTATGCCGTTTACCCGACACCGACAGCTCAGCCTGATTTTACCGTAACTGAGGGTGAATCATTGGACACAGACGGCGACCAGACGTACTATCGCGCCGAGGTCCACCTGAGTGAAGGCGGGCAGAATTACGATATCATGGGGTGGTCAAAACTTGCTGTTATCAATGATGTTATTGATCATTACCATAAGCACCAACACTTCCTACATTTAATGAAGTGATACAATAAAAGATGTTAAGTAGGATTACTTTAGATGCGTAAAGAAGAAGAGCTACTGGTCGCACTACGGCGGGTTATTCGCGCCGTAGATCTGCGCAGTAAACAACTCAGCAGAGATGTGGGATTAACAGGGCCACAGTTGCTGGTTATGCAGAACATTGGAACCAGCCCCGGCATCATGGTACGGGAAATAGCTGAGAACATTACTTTAAGCCCGGCGACCATCACCAATATCCTCGATCGGCTGGAAGCCAGGGGATTAGCTACGCGTATTCGCAGCACGACGGATAAACGCAAAGTGGGCGTATATTTATCTGATGAAGGGAAAAGCGCGCTGCATAATGCGCCGCGGCCATTGCAGGAACATTTTATAGAACGGTTTAATCAGCTAAAGGAGTGGGAGCAAAGTCAGCTGGTTTCCACTATGCAAAGAATTGCGAGTATGATGGATGCCGAAGATATTGATGCATCGCCGTTTTTAGAAGTGGGGAATATTATGGATAAGCCTCTTTAGCTTTATTTAGCTTTTTGCGGATTGGGTCGCCCACCGGTGACCTTATCGGCTCTCCCCTCTTCTTTCGCTTTTTCGGCGCGGCGTTTACGCACTTCTTTGGGATCAGCAATTAAACTGCGATAAATTTCAATTCTGTCTCCATCTTTTACGGTATCTTTCAGCTTTACTACGCGACTCCAAATCCCTACCTTTGTCGCATTTAAATCAAGATCGGGGTACAAATCGCTAATTCGAGATGCGGCTATTGCTTCTTCTACTGTCGTCCCTTCAGCAACCGCTAATTCTATTAGAGACTGCTTTGTCGGCAAGGCATACGCTACTTCAATGTTAAGCATTCTGGGCGCCATCAGTAAACCATTCTCGCACGTTCGGTGAAGGCATTGACCATACTAGAAGCCAGGCTGTTAAAAATTTTGCCAAAAGCCAGTTCGGTCAGCTTATTGCTGAATTCAAACTCAAGATTCAGCTCAATTTTACAAGCAGTCTCCGATAGTTCGGAAAACGTCCAACCCCCTGTTAACCGTTTAAACGGCCCTTCAATCAGCGTCATTTCAATGTGTTTAGCCGGCTCTAGCGTATTAAGAGTGGTAAACCATTGTTTTACTCCTGCCTTTGCTACCAGTAAAGAGGCCTTCATTTTTTTCCCTTCCTGAGACACAATTTTACTGTCTTTGCAGCCGGGTAAAAACTGCGGGTACGACTCCACATCATTAACCAGATTAAACATGGCTTCAGCACTAAAGGCGACTAACGCGCTACGGTGGATACTCGGCATGTACGCTCGCTTGCATTTATTTCGGAAACAATAAGTTTATCATGAGATATTCCCGCCACCTACCCTTCTGTTTTCTGAAGATTGCCCCATATCTGCTGTCATATGATGAATTATCCCATTATCACCTCTTTGAAATTAAAGACATTACCGTAGCAATCGGTATAATAGCGCCTATGAAAAAGAACAAAGCTAAAAATTCGACCGGTACCATCGCGCTGAATAAAAAAGCACGACACGATTATCATTTAGAAGACAAGCTGGAAGCCGGAATGGCGCTTCAGGGTTGGGAAATCAAAAGTATTCGTGCCGGAAAAGTAAATCTTACTGACAACTACGTTATCATCCAAAATGGTGAAGCTTTATTGGTAGGTTGTCGTATTGCGCCTCTTACCCAAGCTTCTTCCCACGTCATCTGTGAACCGGAACGGGCGCGTAAGCTGTTGCTAAATAAGAAAGAGATTAACCGTCTTATTGGTGCCCGCGAACGTGAGGGTTATTCCATTGTGGCCACGGCAATGTATTGGAAAAAGTGCTGGGTGAAACTGGAAATTCACCTTGCTAAAGGTAAGCACGCTCATGACAAACGTGACGCGGTTAAAGATCGTGACTGGCAGCGCCAGAAAGAACGCGTAATGAAGAGCAGTGTTTAAATAAGCACTATTTTTTTGCCTCTTTTACTTTTCTTTTTCCTGCGCCCAGGCAGCCATATATGTATGGTAACGCTTAGTCATTTTGCGTCGGTGAAGTAGGTCAAGCAATAAACTGTGAAAAGAAGATGGATGTTTAAGAGGCGTAAGATCATTTCCCAGCCTTCGAAGCTCCCGCCGTACCTTTGCCATTTTCACAAAACTTGCTAACGTTTTGTCTCGCCAATGACAAACGGGAGCTACGCCTTGATAATCGGCCTTTATTTGCCATTTCTTCGCCAGATCCGGAGTGGATGCCACGGCTGAGCCCATGCCCGCGAGTGCGCAACCTTGTTCAATTACCCGCTCCGCCACTGCAAGCCTTCTAATTCCTCCGGTTGTCATCACAGGAAGCGATGTTGAAGCCGCAATCCTTTTAGCAAACTCCAGAAAATAAGCTTCTTTAGGTAACGTGCGTTCGTTATGGGTTCGTCCTTGCATAGCAGGCGATTCGTAACTACCTCCTGTAAGCTCAACCACATCCACCCCTACGCCTTCAAGCATAGAGACCACGACCTGGGCGTCATCAATATCAAAACCACCATGCTGAAAATCAGCGGAATTCAGTTTCACCATAATAATGAAATTGCTACCGCAACACGCGCGGATCTGGCAAACAATGTTAAGCAGCAAACGGGCGCGATTCAGTAAGTTTCCACCCCATTCATCTTCACGCTGGTTCCACAACGGCGACAGAAACTGCGTTAGCAGATAACCATGAGCCGCATGAATTTCAACACCATCAAAGCCAGCCTCTTTCGCTCTCACTGCAGTGGTAACAAAACGGGCGCAAATTGTGTGAATATCACTGCCCTGCATGGCTATCGGTTTTGCAAATAAACTTGAATGCCGCCCCATATTCAAGCTAATTGCAGAAGGAGCCAACGCTGTATCCCTCATAGCTTTTAACACCTGTCGCCCGGGATGATTAATTTGCATAATGGCGAGGGCGCCGCCGGATCTAATAATTTTTGCCCATTGTATAAATGGTTCAATGGGTGAATCAGCCTCAAGCGCTACGCCACCCGGGCCAGTCATAGCATGGCGATCAATCATAACGTTGCCGGTGATTATCATCCCCAGGCCGCCATGAGCCCAATAGCGGTAAAGGGAAAACAATGCGTGGTCAGGTAACAGCCAGCGCCCTGACATATTTTCTTCCATCGCCGCCTTGACCAAACGGTTGCGCACGGTTTTACCACAAGGCAGGGTAAAGGGAGTGTAAACTATAGACGTTGAGCTCATAGATACTTCGACGGTGAAAAGGCCGCCATACTTTAAATGACCTGAGGTAAGAATGCACCCGTTGATATTCTCTGACGTCCTCATACTTTGAACAAAAACAACGAAGTGAACAATTTTTGAACTTTAGTTACGGAAGGTTGCGCTAAAAAGTAGCTATGCTTAACTTCAAACTGGGTGGCTTATAGTGTAGGAATAGTAAAGCGTTTATCGCAGCGCTATCATCCGCCTTCTTCCCACAGCTTAGTTAGTACGAGGTTTTTCAATGCAAGACGTGCAACATATCAGCATCGCTATTGCGCGGCCTCCAGATGCCGTATACCAGTTTGCAGGGAATCCGGCCAATCTTCCGCAATGGGCTGCAGGAGTTGCAGGGGCTGAAATCCAACAAGAGAATGATATCTGGATTGCTCAAGCACCGTTTGGGAAAGTGAAAATCAGGTTCGCTCAGCAAAACGCGTTAGGTGTGATGGATCACGACGTAGAGCTTGAGTCGGGCGAAACTTTTCACAACCCAATGCGAGTTGTACCTAATGGTGAAGGTAGCGAATTGATATTTACGCTTTTCCGCCACCCGGGTATGACAGATGACGAATTTGCTGCAGATAAACTGGCCATTAGCAATGATTTGCAGACGCTAAAAGAACTGCTTGAATCGGCCGCGGGTTAATCGTACTACAGTTAACCCCTCCCCCTCCTGATCTGCTTTAGGGAGAAAGCAAAATGAAATTATATCGGTATGCTAAAGTTGAAACAGAAATACTCGGGCTATTGTTGCTAACAGCAAGCATGTGAGCGCTAGTCGCTGCGGTTGTTATTATTTTTTATATATACTCAGTGGCGGGTTTTACCTATGGCGAGATAGTATTTCGCATAACCGTGACGCGCTTAGCTTCGGCTAATGCTTTTTGGCGGCATTGCAGCTGCTGTCGTTGCTATAGAAAATTACTTTGCGAGACTGGTTTTTAATCCGGTGAAATTGGCAAACCTATAGAACGTCGTTGGCCTTTACAGACTGCTGGTCTTATGGCTTTTATTCTATTATGAAGTAAGGACGACCTTACCGCTCACTTTAATTCTGGGGACGACCCCAATTTTTCGGGGTGAACCTTATGGCATGGATAATTCTTTTCTTCGCTGGCATTAGTGAAGTCGCATGGGCTGCAGGCCTAAAATATGCGGACGGTTTTACCAAACCACTTCCTTCTGCTTTAACATTATTCTGCCTGATAATCAGCTTTTTACTGTTGGGATTGTCGCTGAGAACCCTGCCGTTAGGCGTGGCCTATGGCGTATGGGTTGGCATTGGCGCCGTCGGCACCGCAATAGCGGGAATAGTATTTTTTCATGAATCAGTAAGTCTGTTAAAGCTTGCCAGCATTGGGCTGATTCTTTTGGGAGTAATCGGTTTAAAACTGGCTTCGTAATGAAAGCCGGAATTTAAAGCTGGTTACCTACGGCTTACCCGCGGCTTCGAGAACTTCTGTGTGAACTTTTTACCTTCAAAGCGTTCATACAATATGGAAAAGGGAGAAGTTCTTACGTTTTACCAGGATGTGAATGGTGCGTTCACTTACAGTACTGAAGTTCGTTGTTGTACTGTGGTGCAGTTCAGTGTAAGATCGCTTTTAAATCAAAGCTTACCGCAAGTTAGTAAGTTTTGACGTACCTAGCAATAGGACGTCCTCGGGGCTGATTAGGATTCGACAGGATCTAGGAAGCTGGAGGTGCATGCAGAGGAGCGGTTTGCCTCTTAAAAAGCCGCATTTAAATAGTCGCAAACGACGAAACTTACGCACTAGCCGCTTAATACCCGGCATAGGCCCTTCCACCTCAGCTTTGTTTGCTAGCGAGGGTTCGGAAGGTCATATAAGCAAACTAGCGAGGGAAACTTTCCTGAGGTTGAACCGCGAAATAGTATCAGGACAGCTATGACGTATCCTGTTTGTCGGAGACCGAAATAGTTAAATAAAAGACAAAATAAGCATGTAGTACCAAAGGTAGACATTTTCTGGACGCGGGTTCAAATCCCGCCAGCTCCACCAAATGATAAGGCCCTGCGTCGTAAGACGTGGGGTTTTTTGTTTGTGCTGGTTGCCGTTGAATAAAGATTGCTTTGGTTCACAAACCGTTGGGGACAATTCGCACGTCGCCGGCGCCCAGAGGGTCAGCGCCTTGAAAAGCGCTGAGGATATTCTTGGTAGCTTCACCATATGCAGGGTTAGCCAAAGACCACAAAAAAGGCTCTAACCGGTAAGGTGTAGAGCCTCATTGTCTCCTGAGATTTATTATCCAGTGACATCTACGATTCTCAAGAATTAGGTAGTACTACTACCAACGTTTTCCTCACGAGTTTGCTACTGCAATTTTACTGTTCCTTTCATAACCGCAATGTGTCCGGGGAAGGAGCAAAAGAACATATAATCTTCTTCTGGTTTTATTTTATCTACCTGAAACGTAACAGATGTTTTTTCACCTCCGCCAATAATTTCGGTATGAGCAATGACCCGTTCGTCATCGGGTTTAATGTAGTCATTATCTAAGCCTGCTGTCATACCATCACTCGCCACGGCTTGTGCATTAGATGCTTTAGTGATTACAACGTTATGCCCCATCGCATTTTTAGGAAGCTTTCCTGAGTGAGTAAGATTAACGGTGAACTCTTCGCACGATTTGTCGATGACAAATTCGTTTTTATCGTACTTCATCGCGTCAGTGCTATCGATGTTAACTTCGCACTCGGCAGCCATTGCCGACGTTGCCATGGCTGCACACGCAAAAGGTATTGCCAGATATTTAATCTTCACGGTTTTGTTCTCCAGGTTAAAGAAAAATAAAAACTGCCTCTTTCGCAAATTAACTGCGTTGGAGGCAGGTTCAATATGAGTTTAAACGGAAGATATACGTTTTTTGATTTGTTATGTGAGCAACAGTTTTAGAGCAGGACGAAAATAATCCAGATTACCTCCGCTCAGCTGAAAGGTAATTTACCGGTCGAAGCGCTGCCGGATAATCGTGGAAAGACTCTATAACTGTAGCTACACCGCGGTGGCTTCCCCATAGCGGGCCAGCATTAACAGTTCGCCCGCTTACCTTAAGGCTTTTTCCACGGTAATGCCTAATCGCTTAGCCAATCTTGCCAGGTTCGCTCTATCCATGCTTACCGCCTCTGCTGCCGCGGTCCAGTTAAAGCCATTGCTTTGCAACGCGTCGCGGATGATCGCACGCTGAAATGCTTCGGTCTCATCTCTTAGGCTTATCGACTGCGTTTGTAGGTCAGCTGCGCGAGGTTCAATTCGAGCTGGCACTTCTGTTTGTTCAAAGGGAAGACTCAAAGAATCTGCATCAATGGGGACTATCGCCTCTGACGATTTCTTTCTTTGTACATTAATTGCCGCACGACTAAGGGAATGTTCAAGTTCTCTTACGTTACCTGGCCAGGAGTATTGTTGTAAGGCTAATTCTGCAGAAGACGTTAGACTGAGCTGACGAAATCCCAGCTTTCTTGCAAGCCGTTCCAAAAAATAGTTTGCCAGTAGCAGGATGTCACTTTTACGTTCTTTTAGCGGCGGTACACTGATTGGATAAATTGCCAGGCGATGGTATAAGTCTAGCCGGAAATTGCCCTTATCAGCTTCTGCGAGTAAATTGCGATTGGTGGCAGCAATAACGCGAACATTCACAAGTTGGATCTCGTCTCTACCCACGGGTTGTATCTCCCCGCCTTGTAACGCTCGAAGCAACTTACTTTGAATATTGAGAGAAAGTTCGCCAACTTCATCCAGAAACAGTGTTCCGCCGTTGGCGAGCTGGAATTTCCCCACTCTGTCTCTGTCAGCTCCCGTAAAAGCTCCTTTGACGTGACCGAATAATTCGGATTCCGCCAATGTTTCTGTTAGAGCGGCGCAGTTCAGGTAAACCAAAGGCTGATGCTTACGCAACGAATGATAATGCACATTTCGGGCAACTAGCTCCTTTCCCACACCAGTTTCGCCTGTAATAAGCACGGTAAAATCGGACGGCGACACAAGAGAAATATCGGCTTTCAGCTTCTGCATCGCTGTACTTGTGCCAATCATTTCACCGCCATCTTTTGCAAATACGTCCTGGGTGAGTTCGGATACAAGCTGGCTGGCATGCGATGCGGACTCTTGCAACGTTGCTAGCAACAGCGCCGACTTTAACGTAGCGCTCGACAGCGCCGCGAGAATTTCCAGAGTGTCATCACTAATCTTGTCGAAAGCCTGTGGCGCCAGACTGTCCATGGACAACACGCCTATCAATTCGCCATCAGAGTGCAAAGGCAATCCTAGACAGGAATGTACAGCTAAATCATCTTCCGGGCTGGACAATAGACCATCAAAGGGATCAGGAAGATTACTGTCGGATGGAAAACGGGTGGGCAAGGTGTCTGCACAGATTTGCTCTAACCGAGGATGAGCGTCAATGTCAAACCTTCTTCCCATTGTGCCCGGAGCCAATCCTTGGACAGCTAAAGGGATCAAAAGCCCGTCCTGCTTTCGCATTAACGCTACCGCATCGCATGCTATTACTTTTCTTACCGTAGTCAGTAGTCGCCCAAAACGATCTTCGTTGTTCAGGCTGTTTGCCAAATCCACGGCAATTTTAAGTAGCAGATGAACATTGTCGTTATTCATATAAACCCATGTGAGTCAAAAAGACACACCTTCACTATGAGTCACTTTGACTCAAAGAGCAAATTTATTTATTTATGTTATTGAAAATTAGGCGGAAACAATATTGGCATTAGCTGTGCAATTCTCTAGTAGCCAACTATCGGAGATGATAATGAATTCTGCCTTTAACAATCGCTATATTCGCCTACTACGAATGTCTAATATCGCCATGGCAATAACGCTGATGCTACTCGTGTCTACCGTACTGATTTGTTACCCGTTCTCTGAATATTTTTCGGTTCCCACTCAAATCGCCAGCCATATATTGATGATCGTTATCGCCGCTGCTCTTAAAATAAGCTACGTGTCGCGGTGCGTTGCGCTGCACGAATTACGCATGGAAGTAAGATAACCGTGAAGATAAACAACCGATTCGCTTGTGCTCCGTTCAGATTGTTTTTTCTTGCTTCCAGTGTGTGGGCGGTCCTCGCTCTGTTGTTGTGGGGGCAGTTCTTTCTGCATGGCTTTACGCTATCTGTCAATCCTGTGTTCTGGCACGCTCACGAGATGCTATTTGGTTTTGCTGTGCCTGTAGCTTTTGGATTTATTTTCACCGCAGCCCGCCACTGGACCGGTAAGCAGGCAACCCTATTGTCCTACCAGCTATTCCTGTTGGCGCTGTGGCTGTTGTGTCGGTTTACCTTTTTTATTCCTTTTCTTCATTCCCATAATGCAATTTTTATCGGCGTACATCTTACCTGGTGGGTGTCCGCCCTTGCCGCGCTTTACCGTCAGTTGCTTCACAAACAGTCTGGCACTTACGCCGGTCATTTCCTCATCTTCTTCGTTATGGCTATGGTTGATATCAGCATGCTTATTTTACAACGTGAAGGAGCTCAACAGGAAGTGCAGGTGTTATTGACTACCGCCGTTTTGCTATTTTGTGTGCTGATTGGATTGATAGGTAGCAAAATACTACCGTTTTTCACCCAGCGAGCAGTTGCGGGTTATCAGGTCCGCCGGCGACCACGGCTGGAGAAATTGACCTTTGTTATTACCGCAGTGAGCGTCGTTTCCTTTTTTACTTCGAAATGGTTTGCCGTTTCCTCACTTCCAGGTTACTGGCTGATAGCCGCAGGTTTTCTTAACGCCACGCTGTTGATCAGTTGGCACACCAAAGGAATATGGCATCACCCGCTCTTATGGTCGTTGTACGTTGCTTTCGGGTTCATGAGTCTAGGGCTGTTATTTTGCGGCATTAGTTTTTTCGCGTTCTTCGTGCCGTTTAACGATGCGCTACACCTTATCACCATTGGCGCTATGAGCAGCATGATGCTAGCCATCATGGTTCGGGTGTCGCTGGGTCACACAGGCCGCGTTGTTCGAGCGCCTCGCTATTTCGGCCTGGCTTTAATTCTGCTTTTCGGCATTGCGTTCATACGTATGCTGGCGTTTCTGTTTCCCTCTCCGCCGCTTATCTGGTCGATTACAGCGTGGGGAGCCGCATTTGTTATCTCACTTTTTGTTATTCGCTTTGGCGCTATTTTGCTTCGTCCCCGAATTGATGAAGCCTAACCTACAGGACAGTTTGATGCTTAGCCAACACACAATCCATACCGTAAAATCCACCATCCCGTTGCTGGAATCAGCTGGGACGTCGGTGACCGACTATTTTTACAACCGCATGTTCAGACATAATCCTGAACTTAAAGACACTTTTAACATTAGCAATCAGAAAACCGGTAAACAGCCATTCGCTTTGTTCAGCGCTATTGCTGCTTATGCTAAGAACATTGACAATCTTGATGCGCTTGCCCCTCTGGTTGAACGCGTTGCACACAAACACACCATATTTTTTATACAACCCGAACAGTACGCGATTGTAGGGCATCATTTAATCGAGACACTCCGCGAGTTGGCGCCTGAAGCATTTACTCCTGACGTTGAGCAAGCCTGGAGCGAGGCTTACCAGTTTCTTGCCGATATTCTCATTGGTAAAGAAGCAGCACTTTATGAAATGTCTCGTCAAAAACAAGGTGGCTGGTACGGCCTGCGCTCATTTAAAGTAGCTGAGAAAAAAGTAGAGTCGGACCTGGTAACCAGCTTCCGGCTAAAACCCGTTGACGGCAAACCAGTCATAACCTATACGCCGGGGCAGTATTTAGGCGTTAGTATCAAACCGGTTACAGAAGTACACAACCAGATTCGCCAGTATTCCCTTTCTGATAAGCCTAACGGTGAGACCTATCGTATTAGCGTTAAGCGGGAAACAAATCCCGAAAAAGGCATTGTTTCACATTATCTCCATGAAGCTATCAAAGAAGGAGATACACTTGATGTGTATCCACCTGCTGGCGCTTTTTATCTTCGCGATAGCCACAAACCTGCAGTGTTAATATCAGCAGGCGTCGGGCTCACGCCGATGATGTCGATGTTAGAAACAATGAAAGCCGACAATCCGGAACGCAGCGTTTACTTCCTGCACGCTTGTGAATCTGCGCGTCAGCATTCTTTTAAAACAAGGATAGAAGAACTCGCTGCAACAGGAATATCTATCGCGCCGATGTTCTGGTATATACAGCCCCACGAGGAAACTGGAGTATACCAGGGGCTAATGGAGCTCTCTCCCGTTGCCCATGATTTACCCCTTGCAGATGGCGAATTTTATCTCTGTGGCCCCACCGGCTTTATGGCGTTCATTAAGCACCAGCTGATAGCCATGGGTGTTAATGAAGCAAATATTTTTTACGAAGTATTTGGCCCCCACGACGACCTGTAACTGTCGATAATTTGTTGCCCCACATTCTCGGGGCAAGATCGCGAAGTTTTCTCGAATGGCAGATAAAAATTCTTGAAATTAGCTGCTGGAGCTGGGATGCGCCAGCAGAGTCATATTGAATGATTTTTCCCCTGAATGATGGTTTGTGCCGCTGTTACCGCCCATGTCTCTGGCGCAGCTTAAAAAACAGAGGTTAAACTCTCGTTACGCGATGAAGACGTTTAAGCGCAATTTCTTAAGAAAAGCATGTTATCGCGCCTCGCACGCTTTTATGTTTGATATTCAAATACGCTTAAATGCTTCTGTGTACAAAACAGGAGTTCATCTAGTTGCTAGCGTCCTTGCACAACTGGACTTTCCTCACACTTACTTACCGGTGCCGTTTAAAAGGCGGGCGGCCACTATAATCTGTGCTGTCTTGATTCTTGATTTCTTCAAATTGAGCAATATCGATAACCCGGAGCCGTTCTACTTTTCTTTGATAAGGCGGTTTACCTGACATATCTACTGTTCTCACTTCTACCCATTCCATGGCGTTTTCCTGGGAAAGGGCTTCAAACTGCGCGACATCTTGTACAGGCAAGGTTTCAAATTTACGCGTGAATGGCGGTTTGCCGGTGCGATCTACTACCTGCACCCGCACGGTGTCTACTGCTTGGCTTTCATGCGTGGCTTGTGCGCTGGCCCCTCCTGGAAGGGCAATCACACACATTCCGCTTAGTAAGGCTAAAGTTTTCATTGTCATATTCGTCTCCACCAGCAATTGTGACGTTTACCAAGATGTTTGATTAACCTCACTATTATATATTTGAGAACAATAATAATAATGGCGTTTCATGATAGCAGTTACCTATCACCTAACGGCTATAACGGAATCTTCTTCTATGAAGCTGCACCTATACTGCGCATTGTTTAATTTGTGGTGCACCAATGTGTTTCGCCTTGATCGCGCCGTAAAAATAATTCCCTGTGCTTTCAATAAGATAGTAAACGGCCTTAAAATTGCCATTGTTATTCCCATTAGATATGGGGAATAGCGATGACAAAATGGTGCGCACTGCTACTGATGTTGATAGTGGTCACCCCGTCCGTAGTGGGAAAAGATTTTGATCATGAACTTACTCTTCTTGCCAGTTCAGGAGGGACACTTTATGTTGAGGCGTCCTTTGGCTCGTCCCTCACCACAAATTTTATGGTAGATACGGGTTCGGGCATGGTGACAGTTAATAAAGAAACTTTCCAAAGACTAAATAAGCTCGGCGATGCTGTACCCGCTGGAGTGTCTGCCGCTCGCCTGGCAAACGGTAAAATTCAAAAGGTCAGGCTGTATCGCGTTTCGCACTTTCAGTTGGGGGAGTCTTGTGATTTCAATGACGTAGAAGTGGCAGTGATTGACAAGGGCAATAACATTTTAGGCATGAGTGTGCTTTCTCGCATTGCTCCCTTTGCTATGCATATGAACCCGCCGCGATTGGCGGTTTCCAACTGTATTGAATCTGCGTTAGAGAATGAAGCAGAGACTGTGGCTTCATTGCCCCGCTCCTGAAGTAGGAAATCCGGTCAGCAGGAACGTCTACACGCTCCCTTTACTTTCTTATTTTCCCGTTGGTAGCTGACTGACAATGGCGGTAGTGAGAATGCCAACCATAATGGTAACGGTGAAGCTGATAAGCGTGCCTAACATTACATATTCTGTGAGCTTCTTGTCCTGATCCTGCCGCAAATCGCCAAAACGAAATACTGACTTAGCCGCCATTAGAAAACCAATGGCAGAGAACTGATTAAGTAGAATAAAGGTCAGGATCAATATTCGCTCCAGATATCCGATCCCTTTTCCTGCCGATGCCAGCGATCCTTCGGTGTCCGGTAATTTTTCTCGCGCTACATCCTGTTTAGGCGAAGGTTTAGCATGCTCAGTTAGCTGCTTTGTCCAGGGTTCGAGGAGCATTGTAATGATTACGGAGGTAGGCTTTAGAATAATGAGATAAGCAACCACAACTACTATGTGCTTGTATGACAGACTGGGTGAATTTACCAGTTTTATGAAGGCAGGCACTTGTTCGGTGGCAATTATCCATACCCCTATTAACACCAGCGCGTGGGCAACCTGATCAGCAAGAAATGCGCGCATACTCTGAGGCCTTTGATAAGACTTAATCCAATCAATTAGCCAGTGGCTAGCGAAAACAGTTGCCGCTAAAATTACCGTAGCGCCAACCTTTTCATCGGTAAATAATAACAGAACCGTTAGCGTTAGTATTCCATGCACCAAAGCATGCGCAGTAAGTTGTGGGGATTTATGGTGATCTCTATTACGGCTGGCTACCCACCTATACGGCTGCAGATAAAAATCCCCTACCAGATGAGCCAATACTAACATGCTGAGTAAAACCCATTCGTTCATAGGTTCATTTCCTTTACACTTTCTTTGAAGTAATCGCAGTATTCATCAATAAGTTGATAACGGCTGGCGAGCAGTAGCTTGGTAGTGTTGCTGCGTGTTTTTTTTAGCTTTTTCGCAACCGCTTCATGTGACTGGTTGGCTGAAGTTATGTAACACAGCAAGGTTTCAGCCTGTATTGTGGTTAACCCCAAAAGATGCGCGTCCACAAATTTAGTCAGTAATGTCAGCTTATTCTGAAGCAGTTTGTCGTTACTATTTATAGTGAGGTACGCGTTTTTCATGCTGTCTAATCCTTTCCCTGAAAGCACAAAGGCTTCGCCGGTTGAGCTTTTGACATCGTGACGCAGCAGCATTGCTTTGCCAATTCCGATACTTTGTCTAACGCTAAATGCAGGCTCTGATGTCTTTAATGCCAAGCGCAGTATAATGGCGCCCTCGATTGCCTCTGACGGATTATCGAAGATAATCTGGAAAGAATCACCCCGAAAGATATCGAATTTAATGGAACAACGTTTTTCTAACTGGGAAAACGTACTGTTCAGGGCATACAACAATTTTTCGTAATGTTCAGGGGGAATTTTTTGAGAATTGACGATGTCGCCGGTGAGAACACCGATAGCGTTTTTTTCCATTTTGCTCACCACCTGCTTTGTTGTACAAGTTAATCTTTTAGTGTGGGAGTATTATAAGTCACAAATTTAAAAGTTACCATACTAAGTAACATAAGAAAAAGTTACCCGAGAGATTCACTTGGTGTCTGCTGCCCTCAAAACTCGCTTTTTTGGAAATACAGCTTTTCATTGCGCCACCGGTGGCAACGGGATAAATTAACGACATTATAACGAAACCTGAAAGCTATTAAGCATGCGCTGTGTCATTCTATTTCTGAGCCTACTATATTTATCGGCCTGTGCTCAACCACACCCTGCAGAGGCAGAATTAGCGCCGCAGAGCGAATTACTCCCTACACTAGGTCCGCACGCTTTTTATGTCGACCAACGACTTTCAGAACATGAACGTCAACCCTATCAATTTAACGATTTGCATAAGGCAATAAATGCAGCACCTTCGGGAACCGAAGCAAAGCCAACAGTGATATATCTGGCACCCGATGTTTACCAGTTACAAGGTTCGCCTACCGATCGCGGTTTGTATATTCATCAAGACTGGCTGAGGCTTGTAGGGTTATCCGCAAATGCAAAAGATACGGTGCTGGCGGATAATCGGGGCCACACTATTGGTGCCACCAGTAAAACAGGTTCATCACCCGCAGAAAGCGTATTTATAACCGGAACCGGCTTTTCCGCTTATAACCTGACGATTGGTAACTACTGTAACGTGGATTTGGTTTATCCCAGAAATCCCGCTCTGAATCAGCCTAAACGGACAGACACAATTACCCAGGCTTATGCAATCGGGGCTCATCATCCTGATAAAATATTAGATAAATATGTTTTCGACAACGTACGTTTTATCAGCATGCTGGACACTATTGCGCTAGGGGAAGTGCGGCGGGTTTACTACCATAACGTGTATGTCCAGGGGACCGATGATTTTTTAGGTGGCGGAAATGTGCAAGTTCTTAAAAACAGCACTATTCATAGCTATACCAGCCGACCAATCTATATTGCAGGTAAATCGGGTACTGCATTTATCAACGTGCAATGGGATATCGATTTTGCTGAAACGCAACCCTTGTACCTCACTAAAATGGCCTCCCGCTTATTCTTGAAGAACGTTAACTTTAATGATCTCAATAATAAAGTCACTACTGTACATACCGCTCCCTACCCCAAACCTGACATCCAAAGTTACACGTATAACATCACGTTAAATGGCAATCCGATAGCGTTACAACCTGCCAGCACGGTCATTTCCCTTACAAAAAAACAGGCCGATATTCTCACAGCAAACGCATTGTTGGCGGGTGACGATAGCTGGTCGCCAGACAGCAACAACGCTTCATCCACGCCCTCGCCACTCGCGATGCAAATCGAGGGGCCGCAGCACTTGCTGGCTGGTGGCGACAGCATTACGTTTACCGCAAAAAGCTTTCCCAAACGTACAGTGGAGGACATAACGTGGAAGGTCAGCAAACCGATTGTCGATATAAAAAATATTGAGGAGGGCGTTGTTTCGATTAGTAGCCAATATAACGGCGAATATCCGCAAAAGGTTACGCTAACTGCCAGCGCAGAAAACGGGATCTACAGCAATACGACGTTTGCGGTAAAACCTGTAAAACTGCCCGCCCCACCCTTCGCATCGGCACCGCAGATTACATTAGAAAACGGTAAATTGTACCTACACTATAAACTGGACTTAGCGTTCGCGGGCGGTATTCATGCGGATAAGTCTCTCATCCACTGGTACCGCAACGACAGCAGCGGCAATCAAACCATGGTGGCAACTTCGCGTCTAAACCAGCCTTTACAACAATACACATTAGTACCCGCCGATATCGGGCAGACAATAACCGCCGCTATTACTCCTAAAAGCCAACGCAGTGATCCCGGCAAAACGTTAACGGTTGACTACGGCCCTGTTTCAGCCGCTAGCATTGCAGATAATGGAGATACCTTTAGCGTGGTTCTGTTACCTCAACAATTTCCCACCCAACGCCAACCCGAGATCAAAAGCGGCTATTGGACGCAAGATACTTACTATCCCAAAGATCAGCAGGTTAATTGGCAGGCAAAAGCTGAAAGGCCATGGCGCTTCGGCAAAGGCATAAATGGCGCGCCTGAATATGGTCTTATGCCGGCTTCTCAAGGCGCCAGGTTACTGTATAGCAGAAGTGCAATTTATAAAGAAATGGAAGTGTTGGCTACGCTTGATACCGAAAAGACGGCCGCGCAAGGTTTTGGTAGCCCGAACGGGCAATATCTTGAATTTTATATCGGCTATAATACCCAAACAAAAAGCGGGTACGCACTACGCATCGAGCGTACTAGCAAGTATGGCTATGCCACAGATTTCACTTTGATGCACTATCAAAATGGTATGGGTAAACCTCTTACGTCTTCAGTAACGGCAACGGCGTTTAACAGCAATACCCACATTACACTTAAACTCGATCATCAGATGTTTAGTGCGCATGTCAGCACCGCAACACCTCTTTCCAAGCAACAGCGAGAGGCGGGGCTAGCTTCACAGGTAAATCTCGTTACACCCGTTACTGAAATTAATGGCGCAGGGTTTGGTCTGCAACACACAGGCACAGTGGGCGAAGGCGGTAGATTTGTACTAAAGAGTTTGCGGGCGGATTATCGTTAACGGGTCTATTCACTGGTCGAACGTCGGCCGCTATATCGAGCTTCATACATCGCAATGACAGCCGACTTTATAGTTGACAATAAGGCCACTTTGTAAAACGGAAGAGCATACTGTTTATTGTTTGCCCTGCGCCATATTCATCAATATTTGCCATTCTTCAGCGCTAACCGGCATTACAGATAAACGGTGCCCCTTTTTCACTAATCCAATTTCATGAATAGCAGGTGTAGCTTTAATAGTGCTTAGAGGCAATACCCGTGCGAATTGCTGCTCGAATGTGACATCGACGCGATACCAACGTGGATTGTCCCGTGAAGCCTTTGGATCGTAGTAAGCCGATTCAGGATTAAACTGGGTTTCGTCGGGGTACCCTGCTCGGCTTACTTTTGCTACACCGGCTATTCCAACCTCTTTACAACTGGAATGGTAGATGAAGACTTTATCATTTAGCGCTACCGAATCACGCAAAAAATTACGCGCCTGATAGTTCCTCACCCCATCCCACGGCTCTGTTTGTTGCGGCCGATGTTTTAAATCTTCAATGCCAAAGGTATCTGGTTCGGTTTTAAACAGCCAATATCCCATTCTCTTGCCGCCACATTCTGTTGAGAGCCTTCATTATAGATTGCCCGGTTGTCGTTTTATATTAAAGAGTTAGACTAAACGAAGACAGCAAGCGTTCTTCTGTATTTGCTTACCTCATCTTTACCAGTAGGTAATGCTATCACCCCACCAAATGCACCTGCTATAATATGCGCTGAATTTTTCAACAATCAGTTGTTATGCAAGCTACTATTAAGGCTGATCGCAGCCTGTTTTCCTACCCAAAATACTGGCCGCACTGCTTAGGCACTGCGCCGTTTCTTCCAATGTCCAAAGCGGAAATGGATGAGCTTGGCTGGGATAGCTGCGATGTCATATTAGTCACTGGCGATGCTTATGTCGATCACCCGAGCTTTGGTATGGCAGTGATTGGGCGGGTATTAGAAGCCCACGGGTTTCGTGTTGGTATTATTGCCCAGCCGGACTGGACCAGCAAAGAAGACTTTATGAAGCTGGGTAAGCCCAACCTGTACTTTGGCGTCACGGCCGGCAACATGGATTCCATGATTAACCGCTATACGTCGGACAAAAAGCTGCGTCACGACGATGCCTATACGCCTGGAAATATTGGCGGCAAGCGCCCCGATCGCGCAGTTACTGTTTACTCGCAGCGCTGCCGGGAAGCTTTTAAAGGCGTTCCCGTCATTATTGGCGGCATTGAGGCCAGCTTGCGCCGTATTGCCCATTACGATTATTGGTCGGAAAAAGTGCGCCGTTCGGTATTGTTTGATTCTAAAGCAGATTTGCTGATGTTCGGGAATGCCGAGCGTCCTCTGGTGGAGGTCACTCACCGGCTGGCTGCTGGTGAAGATATCGCCGATATTACTGATATTCGCGGTACCGCTATTATTGTTAAGCAAGCGCTCCCGGACTGGCAAGGGGTAGATTCCACCTCGTTAGATCGGCCGGGCAAAATTGATCCCATTTCCAGTCCTTATCAAATGGAACCGGAATGTGACTCGCAGGACAAGGGCAACTCTGAAGCGCCAGATACCCAGCCCATTGTTATTCAACCGGCAGAAAGACGGAAACCCTGGGAGAACGTGTACGTTAAATTGCCCGCCTATGAAACGGTTAGTGAGAACAAAACCCTTTATGCTCATACTTCACGGATTTTGCATCAGGAAACTAACCCGGGTTGTGCGCGTGCCTTAATGCAGCGCCATGGTGATCGGCACATCTGGATCAATCCACCGGCAATGCCGCTGGAAACCGAAGAAATGGACGCTGTTTTCGACTTACCGTACCAGCGGGTGCCGCATCCTGTATACGGCGAGGCGAAAATTCCCGCCTACGATATGATCCGCTTCTCCATTAACATCATGCGCGGATGTTACGGCGGCTGTACATTTTGCTCAATTACCGAGCATGAAGGTCGAATCATACAAAGCCGATCGGAAGATTCTATCATTCGTGAAATAGAACAAATTCGCGATACCGTGCCTGGTTTTACCGGCGTTATCTCTGATCTTGGCGGCCCTACAGCCAATATGTATCGATTGCGCTGTAAAAGCCCCAAAGCAGAAGCCACATGTCGTCGGCCTTCGTGTGTGTATCCGAGTATCTGTGCGCATATGGATACCGATCATAAACCCACTATTGATCTCTATCGCCGCGCACGGAAACTTCCCGGCGTTAAAAAGATACTGATTGCTTCAGGCGTTCGCTACGATCTGGCAGTGGAAGACCCGGAATATGTGAAGGAGCTGGCCCTTCATCATGTTGGCGGCTATTTGAAAATAGCGCCAGAACATACTGAGGACGGCCCGCTCTCAAAAATGATGAAGCCGGGTATGGGCAGCTACTACCGCTTTAAAGAATTGTTCGACAAATATTCTCAGGAAGCGGGTAAAAAGCAGTATCTTATTCCCTATTTTATTGCTTCTCATCCGGGCACTACCGATGAAGACATGTTAAATCTGGCAATTTGGTTGAAGGAAAACAAGTTCAAACTGGATCAGGTACAGAACTTCTATCCTTCGCCGATGGCAACAGCGACAACCATGTACCACACTGAGGTAAACTCGCTGCGCAAAGTGAGCAAAGACAGCGACGCGGTGCCATCAGCAAAAGGCGAAATTCACCGGCGGCTACACAAGGCAATGCTGCGATACCACGATCCAAAGAACTTTGCGCAGATTCGCCAGGCTTTGACCAAAATGGGTCGCGAAGATCTTATCGGAAGAGGACCTCAGCATTTAGTCCCACCAGAAAGTGCTGATGAGAAACGTGGTAAAGCGAAGAAGGCAAAACATGGCGAGCGAGCGTTAACGAAGCATACTGGTTTACCACCCAGCGGCTTTCGTACGGGCAAGAGAAAAAGCCCGCAGCAACGTAGTCAAACTACGGTTACCAGTACGCCCAAGGGAAAGAAGTAGTGCGAAACCGGCAGAATATCTCGAAGGAAAAACCGATTTATTCTGCCTTCCGTTAGCCTGCTTTCGAAAAAGGCTGGAAAATCGAATGGCTATCGCTATCCCAGCATAATCCGACCGCCGTTGTACATTCGCAGGCGGGCCTGCGATTTAAGGCCGCCTGTAAAATACACTAAACGCTATTGCCAGCCAGTCATTTCTCGAATTTTCGCCGCCAGTAATGCGGCATTTTGCTGATGATGCATCACCCGCGGATGTTGCGTGTATCCGGTGAATGGAAATATTAGCGTGTCTATGTCTTTATCACCCGCTTGTTGCTGCTTTGCCACAGCCTGCCGGATAATCTCTGGCCATTTAGATTCTTGAGCTGAGGCATCCATACTGCCTAATGCGCATAGTATTTTTGCCTCAGGATATTGCCCCCGAAGGGTTTTAATAAAATCGGCATACGCATTAATAAAGTCCTTGTCTGAAGGTGTTGGATTCAGGCGCTGCTTATCTAAAAAAAGTGCCCGGTCGTTTTGGAAGAGATTGACGACAACTACGTCAGGCGTCCAGGAATCGAAATTCCATTGTGTATCATTGTTACCCACAGCAATGAGCTGATCGTAAAAATCAGACATGGTGAAACCAAACCAGCTTACCAGCACACCTATCCCGCTCTGGGAAATAGTGTGGAGCTGCGCGTTCAGCTCTCTTGCAGCTATGGCGCCATAGGACAGATAATGGTTTTTCTGTGAAGGAAGATCGTCGCGGCCATTAAATATGCCCTCGTTCCCCATACCACTGGTAATGGAATCGCCATAAATCTCTATTTTTCGCTTAGGCGCTGCGGGGGGAGCTTTCACGGTGGCACTATCTGGAATATCTAGTCCTAAAAACCGAGTGGCACCTTCTTCGCCTTCAGTGCGCTTATAAATCTCAATAGTGTGAGAGGTATCTGCCAAAGCGCTGGAGATCCAGTAAACGTGTTTTCCCTGCAACGCATTAATAACGTAAGGCGCATCGGAGTTACCATCGAGAATAATGTTGTAATAATTATTCCCGCTGTCATCATCTAAAATTACGCTTACCGAACTTCCGGTAAAGGTTGTTTTAACCTGACTTCCTGGCCAGGAAAGCAATGGCGCTTTTGGATCGGTAAAATCAATCCTGCCGACATACTGAAACGCGGGATTATCCGCTGGAACTGTCTTTGCCACTGCACTGCTTAGTGCAATAGCGGTAAATAAGAATGTCGCCAACCCCACACGAGTTATACGTTTTATTCGCATATATCCATTTTCCTTCCTCATAGCTGTCTGTCTATTAGGGCAGATTTACCCCTTCAGGTAAAGTGTGAGCAGGTAGACGATGTAAGGATAAAAACATCTTATACCGATCCGCATAAAGAAGTGCTCACTCAGCGTGGGTCTTCTCGCTTGCTGACAAAGAAGTTGTACGCCGCTTTGGTGGTGCCAAAGCAAGTGCAACTGATGTAGCTTCAGGATGCGGGAAGGCCGCGCCCAGAGGGAGAAAGCAGGACTTCCCATTTCTGCGTTGCATTATTTTGAAAGGCTATAGCATTCCTTCAATAATACGTCTGGAACTGAAAAGTCCTGCTTTCTCTGAGCTGATCACTTCTTTATGTGGATCGGTATTAGGGGGAAAAAGAAAGGGAATTTGTTTTAACAGATTACAGATACGAAGAAACCGGGCTTTCGCCCGGTTTCCTAAGTCATAGCCAGCGATGTAGAGCCTAAGCGGCTGCAGACTCCGATGTTTCTTCCTCGGGTACTTCGTGGCTCAGAAGATACTCAAAAGCAGCCAGTGATGCTTTTGCTCCTTCCCCCATCGAAATAACGATTTGCTTATAAGGTACCGTAGTAACATCACCTGCAGCAAAAATACCTGATTCCGACGTATTACACTTATTATCTACAATAATCTCGCCGTGCGGTGTCATGTCTATCACTCCTTTCATAAACTGACTGTTTGGTACCAGGCCAATTTGAACAAATACACCTGACAGCGCTTTGGTGTGCACTTCTTCGGTAGCGCGATCCTGATATTCGATACCGGTTACCTTCCCATTTTCAGCCACTATCTGACGAGTAGCGGCATTGCGGATAATGGTAACATTGTCACGCTTTTGTGCTTGGTTAATCAGTACCTGGTCCGCTTTTAAGTCAGGCATGAACTCAAACACAGTGACCGATTTCACAATACCTGCTAAATCCAGCGCAGCTTCAATACCTGAGTTACCGCCACCAATTACTGCGACGTCTTTCCCTTTAAAGAAAGGCCCGTCACAGTGAGGGCAGTATGCCACACCGTTTCCTACGTTTTCTTTCTCGCCGGGTACGCCAAGCTCTCTCCAACGTGCGCCGGTAGCGACAATCATAGAGCGCGTTTTTACTGTTTCGCCAGATGACAATGTCAGCGTTTTGATATCGCCTTTTTGAATGTCACTGACTCTGACATGCTCTTTAAGCGTAATATCGTAATCTTCCATGTGAGAAACCAGATTTCCCACTAATTCCGGACCAGATGTTTTAGGCACAGAGATTAAGTTCTCAATACCCATAGTATCTTTAACCTGCCCGCCTACGCGGTCAGCAATTAAGGTAACCTTCAAACCTTTACGAGCGCTATAAATAGCGGCACTTACACCCGCAGGGCCACCACCGATTACGGTAACATCCTGCAGCGGCAGCGATTTAGACGCATTCGCTTGAGTAAGGCTGGGATCCCTTTCAATTAATTTATCAATCAATGTCGCTGCATCTACCTTACCATTGGCAAAAAGTTTGCCATTAAGATAAACGCTTGGAACGCCTTGGATATCGCGTTCTGCAACCAGTTTCTGATATAAGCCGCCATCAATCATTTCAGACGAAATATTCGGATTCAGTAAGGCAAACTGATTTAGCGCCTGTACCACTTCCGGGCAATTATGGCAGCTAAGGCTGATAAATACTTCGAAATTCAGCTTTTCCTTAACGCCCTGCACAATGCCTTTTACGCTGTCATCGACTTTTAACTCTGTGCCGGAAGCATGCAATAACGCTAAGACCAGTGAGTTAAACTCATGTCCACCAGGAATACCGGAAAAACGTATACCAGTATCTTCACCATCGGCTTCAAGTGAGAAGCTGACTGCACTGCGCAATACGCCGTTAGTATCACGTTCTTCCAACTTGATCTTGTCGCTCACGCTTGCAATACCGGACAGAAACTCAACCAGTTCTTCGCGTTTGCTATGCTCACCAGTTTGCACGACGAACGTAACTTCTTTTTGCATTGAGGCTGTGTAACCTTTCAATGCTTGTAAAATTTCTTTAGATAACACGGTTAATCTGCCTCTTATAGGGTTGCAAGAGTGGTGTGGGCCGTAAGGCCCACACCGGCTCAGATAGTTGGTCTAAGCAAATACTTAGATTTTACCTACCAAATCTAATGAAGGAGAAAGTGTCGCTTCACCTTCTTTCCATTTAGCTGGGCAAACTTCCCCTGGATGCTCTGCTACATACTGTGCAGCTTTGATTTTACGCACCAAGTCTTCTGCGTCACGGCCAATACCTTCAGCAGTAATTTCCATAGCTTGGATAACGCCATCAGGGTCAACTACAAAAGTCGCACGGTCCGCCAGGCCCATGGTTTCACGCATACAGTCGAAGTTACGAGTAATTTCGCCTGTTGGGTCGCCAATCATGGCAAATTGGATTTTACCGATAGTTTCTGAAGTATCGTGCCATGCTTTATGAGTGAAATGAGTGTCAGTAGACACAGAAAACACTTCAACACCACGAGCTTGCAACTCTTCATATTTGTCTGCGATATCACCAAGTTCAGTTGGGCATACAAAAGTAAAATCTGCTGGGTAAAATACAAATACAGCCCACTTTCCTTTAATATCTTCGCTGCTTACTTCGATGAACTCGCCGTTTTTAAATGCGTTTGCTTTAAAAGGTTTAATAGCAGTGTTAATCAATGCCATGGTTAATCTCCATTAGTTGGGTTGGTGGTGTGGCATCCTCCGAAAAGAAGAACGACACCTTCGTTACGTAATTATTCAGAACATCGTTTTAAAAAAATAAACAACCTAGACTGGTTTGAATATCTTTTAAAGCGTCTGTTCAACTTGGAAAAATTCTAACGTGAGGCAGCTAAGAAAGATAATTGGGAATGTTGAATGCTCTAATCTAGAAAACAAATCAAAAACCCTTCCTTTCCGCACATATATTGAACTATAAGAATGACAAATTTTTAAAGGTAGTTCAAATTTATTTCGCTTTTGAGTACCGCCAAGAAAATCTCAGCGATGCTGTTTATACTCATCCACCTTGACGAGTGCTCACTCAGCGCGAGAATTTTTCAACTTTTAACAAGCCAATTTCGTGAAGGTTTAGTGGGGTTAAATCGAACGCAATTGGCGCAGCTGAAAAGCTGAAAAAGCCGCGCCTTGCTGGCCGCGCCCGACGGGGGATGCAGCACAACGACAAGAGATTGGGGCAGGAACGGGTTCAGCATAAGCATTTAAGGTGTGTTGGTAGCGGGTTTTTCTGTGGAAACCTAGTGTGGTTTACCAGGCACTTCTAAATATTCGTATTCAATTCTGTTTCGGCCCGCGTCTTTTGCTCGATACAGCGCGTGGTCTGCCGTATCAACCAAAGTGCGAATACTTACCCCCTGGCGGCCTCCTCGACTAAAATCGACAAACGTAACACCGATACTCACGGATAAATAAGCGGCTTGATTGGCTTTCACATGCTCTATTTGCTGATGACGGAATTCTGCAATAATTGCTTCTGCAATTGCCATCGCCCCCGAATCGTCTGTTTCTCCCAGGATTATTCCGAATTCCTCACCACCAAGCCGGCTGACAAGATCAGTACTTCTTTTAGCTTCTGCTTTAAGGATCCTTGCAACAGCAACAAGACAATCATCACCTTTGGCGTGGCCGTAATAGTCGTTATACGATTTAAAATCATCGATATCGACAATGAGAAGCGCAAGAGGATTACCATTTCGCTGGCACCGCTCTATCTCGTGTTCGATGGCTTCATCAAATTTTCGTCGATTCGCCAGATTTGTTAATGGATCGGTTGCCGCTAAAGATTCAAGTTGCAGAGTCTGCCTGTAAAGGCGGGTATGGGTCTTTACCCGCGCTTTTAAGATAGGAACTTCAACAGGTTTAATGATGTAATCTACCCCTCCAATATCAAACCCTTTAGTTTGCTGACGTATAGTGTCTTCAGCGCTGACAAAAATAACCGGGATCTTGTGGGTGCGTTCATCCTGCTTTAGCTGTTTGCAGAACTCGAAACCGCTCACCTGCGGCATTACAACGTCTACCAGAATGATATGAGGTTTAACTGTCGTTGCCAGTCGAAAGCCCTCGCCCGCAGTTGTGGCAATCGTCACCTCGTAATCTGATGATAATGCAGCGGCTATAATATGAATAGTGGTGGTATCATCATCTACTATCAGCACACGAGGGCGCGTTTGCGGCATAACGACAATCCTGCAAAATAAGTGACTTGAGTGTAGCAAAGGAACCAGATTACATCTGTTTTCCAACCTTTTCTTAGAGAATAGACCTGGGCAAGAGCGAGAATGAACGAAAAGCCAGCAGCCTTGAGAATCAAGCGGAATTTCTTATCCGAAACGCCGTTAAATTATCCCGAAGGGCTTTGCTGTAGCCCCCCCAGCTCCAGCAGGGCGGCTAATAAACCCTCGCTTGTTCAAAAAGCATTCGCGCTCTCTTCCTAAAGAATAGACGTATTATCAGGATAAAAGAAGCGGCCGAATAAAGTTGTGCTGAAACCGGTTATGCTACCTTCAGGTTTATAAAAATTCACGCGCGTATTTGCCTTAAATAGATAACAAACAAACTAACGAGGCGGATCAACTTTATTGCCGTGAGTGGTATTAATTCGAAACCAGCCCGCAACGGAATAACGATCACGCTTCGCTGGCTTTACTTCGTGAGGAAAATCTTCGCTTAAGAAAATAGCGACGGTGCCCATTCGAGGTAACACATTAATGCCTTCTCTGTCCGCTTCGTCCCGATAAAGCACCAATTCTCCCCCATCCTCCAATTGCCAATCGGCGTTCAGATAGGTTACCAGCGAGAGCATCCGGTTGGATTCGCCCTTGAAGGCATCCGTATGGCGTTTGTAAAAGCTCCCGGGTGCGTAGTGCGCAAAGTGACTTTCGAACGAAAACAGACCAAGGAACAGCCGACGATTGAGATACGCTTTTAGTTCTTCACACCACAACAACCATCTACGACCTGCTTCGCTGGTACCGTCAATCCAGCAGATCTCATCTGTACGTACGAAGCTATTTTTTTGGTATTCCTGCTGGCGCCCGATGCCTGCTGCAGTAAAGTTATGATCACTGAGGCGATGTTGGCAATCGGAAAGTTGTTGGGACAATCCGGTGGGTAAGGCCTGATGCTGAATGCTGTAACCTTTAGTGCATAAATCTTCTACAATTTTTTCAAAAAGAATAACGTTATTCTCCCCCTCACAGGGTGAAAGTAATTGCTGAACAATACCCGTCATTATCGTTAATATGCGCTGGTTAATAAAGAAACTGACTTATACGCCGTAATATAAATGCTGACAAGGCTTTTTCATCAGGGATAGTACGAAATTTATTAACTATTCATTCTAATTGCAGGGGATTTTTAACCCAGCAGGATATTTGTGGCATAATTCAGTAACGCTGTTGAAACAGAGATAAAGGGCAGCGTAGAGACTGACTTACAGTAGAAGTAAACTCGCCACACCTTGATTAATGAAGTTGGCATCACAATACCTAATAGAATTGTTTTTACACGAGGCGGTATAACTATGAGTCAAGATCAGACTGTAGTGGAAGACACAGAACATCACCTGGAGCTGAGACATTTAAAACTTGAAGATTACGATGATGTAAAAGAGTTAATGAATGCGGTTTATGCTCGCGTTGGCGGCGCATGGCCCTATAAAAATTTTAAAGCCCAGGTAACAACGTTTCCAGACGGCCAGATTTGCATTGAAGACAAAGGCAAAGTCGTAGCGTTTGCAATTTCTGTCATCGTGGATTACGAGCAGTTTGGCGATAAACACAGTTATGATGAAATAACCGGCGATGCCTACTTAACCACTCACGATCCAAACGGTGATGTGCTGTACGGGGTAGAAGTTATTGTCTCGCCCGACTATCGCGGCTTGCGGTTAGGTAGACGTCTGTACGAAGCACGCAAAGAGTTGTGCCGAAACTTAAATCTGACATCCATTATGGCTGGCGGCAGAATTCCTAATTACTCTAAATATTCTGAAGAGCTATCGCCGTACGAATATATTGAACAGGTTAAATCAAAAGATATATACGATCCGATTTTGACGTTTCAGTTGTCCAATGGCTTTGAAGTCAAACAGGTTCTTCAGGCTTATTTGCCGGAAGATGAGGCGTCAAAAGGCTATGCGACGTTACTGCAATGGCATAACATCTATTACGAGCCGGATAATCCAAGGTTGTTTGGCGGTAAAAAATCTAATGCTCGGATTGGCTGTATTCAATGGCAAATGCGTTATTTTGACAGTGTGGAAGAACTCCTGCAGCAGGTCGAATATTTTGTCGATGCGTTGTCTGACTATAAATGTGATGTGGCATTGTTCCCTGAGTTTTTCAATGCGCCACTGATGGGCCTTAGCCCGTCGGAATCTTCTATTGACGCTATCTGGCACCTTGCAACTTACACCGATGAAATTCTTTCTGCGATGTCGCACCTAGCGGTGTCGTACAACATTACGATCATCGCGGGCTCGATGCCGGTTGTAGAAGAAGACGAGCTTTACAACGTCAGTTATATTTGTAAACGCGATGGCACCATTGAAAGTCAGTATAAGCTACACCCCACTCCGCACGAAAAGAAAGACTGGATCATGCAAGGCGGTAATAGCCTGAAGGTATTTAATACCGATTTTGGTAAAATCGGGGTTCTTATCTGCTACGACGTTGAATTTCCAGAACTCGCACGACTGATGTCAGAGCAGGAAATGCAGATTTTATTTGTGCCATTTTGGACCGATACTAAAAATGGCTATCTGCGGGTTCGCCGTTGCGCGCAGGCTCGCGCTATCGAGAACGAATGCTACGTGGTCATTGCTGGCAGCGTGGGCAATCTGCCTAAAGTAGATAATGTGGATATCCAATACGGCCAGACCGCCGTATTCTCCCCTTCCGACTTTTCATTTCCCCACGATGCGATTGTCTCGGAAACCACGCCAAATACTGAAATGACGCTGATTGTGGACCTGGATTTGGATAAACTGACCAAATTGCAAAATGAGGGGTCGGTGAGAAATTATCTTGATCGTCGCAGAGATCTGTATCGGGTTGAATGGATGGGCAATTAATTAACATGCCGTTAGCTCTTACTGGCAGAACAGAATTCTTTGTTATGGTAAAGACTTCTGTTTCTGCCAGTAACGTTAAGGCGTGTGTGGTAACTACAGAGCGGTTTAGGTTGCATTGCTGGGGCAAGAAATAAGCCCGTAGCGTTTTGACAGCCGTTAAGCAAGATGAAAGGGCAACATGTTGGTTTTAGATAACTATGCCTTGTTGTATTCTGCAAAGGCATTTAAGTAAAGAGTTGGTATTGAGGAGAAAATAGCGCTAACATCCGCTTTCACGCTTATTTTCCTATGGAACAACGAGTAAAGAGAGAATATGGCAAACGATTCAAGAAACGAGGATTTTCCTACCATTAGATTGGATGAAGAAGATCGTCGTGAGTACCAAAAAAAGAAACATACTGCTGCGCATACTATTTCGTCTCAGTCGAACAAGCAAACGGAGAACGCGGACGCTGGTAATTCCGCAACCAGTAAAAGCGGTAATGGTTTATGGATAGCATTGGTAGCACTTGTGGCGTTATTAGGGTGCGGCGGTTGCTACTACTTGTATACCTTGCTTCAACAACAGCAGGAAAGTGCAGCTCAGGCAGAAACAAGAATTGCACAGCTTGAGAAAAGGCTTTCTGCTACCGGTGAAGAAATGGGTGAATCTACAGTCGCGCTTCAGGTGAAGGTAAGTGAGGTCACGGAGCGTACCAATAATCTTTGGGAGCAAATGGATAAGCTGTGGGCTTCAGCTTGGCGCCGAAACCAAAAAGAAATCACTGAATTGGGCGACAAGCTAAATTCAGTTCAAAACTCCCTTTCTACATCACTTAATACAGTGACCGATGATGTTGCTGCACAGAAGAATCAAATAGCGTCAGTAAAGAATCAGCTTGCTTCTCTTGCAGATGAAATTTTATCTTTAAATGTCCAGATGGAACAAGCGGCAGGTGATAAACAAGCGCAGGCGCAAGGGATAAAAAACCTTGCCGATAAACTTGCGGTGCTTGAACAACGAAACAATTCTTTGGCCGGCCGCATCAGCAGTATGGAAAACGAAATAAGAGAAGTAGCCACGAAAGTAGTGAGTCAACCTTCGCCGCAAGGCTAAATTATCTCTTTTCCTAATAAATAAGCGCCTTCCTGGCGCTTATTTATTTAACCCCTATCTCACCCTTCTTCCATTTGCTGAACAAGCGAGCGAATTCGGCTGGATACGCTTATACCGCTCTTCAAAATGAAATCAGATGAACATCAGCGCAATACTACTCCGCCTTGATGTGTCCTCACTCAGCACGAGAATTTCCACCTTTCGACAAGCGAATTTCGTGAAGGTTTAGTGGGCTAAATCGAATGCAATTGGCTCAGCTCCAAAGCTAAAAAGCCGCGCCTTGCTGGCCGCTGACCGCGACCAAAGGGAAATAGAAGAACCCATTAAAGCGGATTAGTATAATACTCCATACTAGACAACAGATAGAAAAAAAGCGCCATAAAGGCGCTTTTCTTAGAAACCTGTGCTTATCGACGCAGGCCTAAACGCTTAATCAGATCAAGGTAACGCTCTGCGTTTTTACCTTTCAAATAATCAAGAAGCTTACGGCGCTGGCTAACCATACGTAACAAACCACGACGTGAGTGGTGATCTTTCTTATGGTCAGCAAAGTGGCCTTGAAGTTTGTTGATGTTATGAGTTAACAATGCAACTTGAACTTCAGGTGAGCCGGTATCGCCTTCCTTTACGCCATATTCGGCAATAAGATTTGCAGTTTCTTCTTTAGTTAGTGACATATGTATCTCCTAGTGAGTGAAATCTGGCCAATCACTAATTCAGCCAGATTATAAGAGCGCGTATTATAGCGATGCGTACTCTGATAGCAAGTATTCTCTGGTGAGGATCGTAATTTCCTATTCGTAAACGACGCGTCGCCGTGGCGAAACAAATACTTTATCTGGATCTTTACAACGCGTCTGATCCTTGGGCAAGGTTATTCCATCACCTACGCCTAAAAACAGAGCTTGCTCAGGCTTTTCAGCGTATACACGATAACTTTGGCCTTCTTGCAATGCCTGAGCGGTCTTTCCACTCACGCTTTGGCCGTGCTCAAAACGATGTTGTTCACTGTCGTCTAAATAAATTGCCGGTAGCCGTAACACAGCTGAATCCATAGGCAACAGCAGCTTATCCAACTCATCAAATTGCCCGTCCGCCAAAGAAGAATTCATTGCTTCCAGTGCTGCCAGAGAAATCATTTTATCTGTAGGATAGTCCGCGACCTCGGTGCGATGTAAACGGGTAACATAGGCACCACAGCCCAACTTCTGCCCAATATCGTCAACTAAGGAACGTATATAAGTACCTTTACTACATTTAACCCGCATATAAACATCAGGCAGAGCAATTTGTAGAATCTCTAACTCATAGATAATAATATCCCGAGGCTCTCGTTCCACCGTCTGACCCAGGCGAGCGTAATAATACAGCGGTTTACCTTGGTATTTTAAGGCGGAAAACATGGAGGGAATTTGTTTACCCGGCCCTTTAAAACTTTCACAGACTTCTCTTACCGCGGCTTCATCCACATTAACTTCGCGTTGTTCGACCACATCACCATCGGCATCTGATGTGGTAGTACGGATGCCAAGATGCGCTGTAACTTCATAAGTTTTCTCGGCTTCCAGCAGGAACTGAGAAAATTTTGTGGCTTCGCCAAGACAAATCGGCAACATGCCGCTGGCCAGAGGATCCAGCGCCCCGGTATGGCCAGCTTTAGAAGCATTAAACAACCAACGGACTTTTTGCAGAATCTGGTTGGAGGAACCACCACGGGGTTTATCAAGTAACACGATGCCGTTTATGTCACGGCCCTTACGTCGTCTAGCCATCTACTCCTGCTCTTCGTCTCTGTCCTGACTTCTGGCTTTATCCTGAGCCACTGTCTCGGAAACAAGATTAGAGATCCGCATACCTTCAGTGATAGAAGTATCTTGGAAAAAATGTAAATCCGGCACACTTCGCATACGAACGCGTTTAGCTAAAATACTCCGGATAAAACCTTTATATTCCACCAGTTGTTTTACTTGCGCTTTGCCTTCTGCTTCATCGTTCTCATAAATAGTGACAAAAATTTTTGCGTGCGCTAAGTCTCGCGATACCTCAACATCAGACACCGTAATAAGAGGCAATTGTCCTACGCGATGCTTGTATTCGTTTTGCAAAATACTCGCAACTTCTTTGTGAATTTGCTGAGCTACCCTGTCGGTTCGAGAAAATTCCCGTGCCATATTCACTCTCCTGATTTTATGTCTGCCAAAGATTTCCTAATACAGACAAAAACGGGGGCTTTCGACCCCCGCTTTACATACTATACTACGTTGGCTGGCAACTAGATCTGACGTGCAACCTCAATAACTTCGAAGACCTCAATTTGGTCACCGACTTTAACGTCATTGTAGTTTTTCACGCCGATACCACATTCCATACCGTTACGCACTTCCTGAACGTCGTCTTTGAAGCGACGTAAAGATTCCAGCTCACCTTCGTATATCACCACGTTTTCACGCAGAACACGAATTGGACTGCTACGTTTAACCGTACCTTCGGTTACCATACAGCCTGCAATGGCTCCGAGTTTAGGCGATTTAAATACGTCACGCACCTGAGCAAGGCCGACAATTTCTTGTCTGAACTCTGGTGACAACATACCGCTCATCGCTGCCTTCACTTCATCAATCAGGTCATAGATAACGCTGTAATAACGTAAATCGACTTCTTCGGTTTCCAGAACCCGACGGGCAGTGGCGTCAGCACGTACGTTAAAGCCCACGACAATAGCGCCAGAAGCCGCTGCCAATGTTGCATCAGTTTCGGTAATTCCACCTACACCGCTGCCGACAATGTTAACTTTCACTTCATCAGTAGACAGCTTCATCAACGATTCGGCGATAGCTTCTACAGAACCTTGTACGTCCGCTTTTAGTACGATGTTCAACTCACTAACATCACCAGCTTCCATATTGGCGAACATATTTTCCAATTTCGCCTTTTGCTGGCGAGCCAGTTTCAGTTCACGTTTCTTCTGATGACGTTTAGCTGCAACTTCCCGCGCTTTGCGTTCATCTTTAACCACTACGGCGTCTTCACCGGCAACAGGCACGCCAGATAAGCCCAGCACTTCTACTGGGGTGGAAGGTCCAGCCTGGTCCAGCGTTTGACCATTTTCGTCACGCATTGCGCGAACACGGCCATATTCTTCGCCGCATAAAAAGATGTCACCCGCTCGCAGCGTACCATTCTGGATAAGCACTGACGCAACCGGACCACGACCTTTATCAAGACGAGATTCGATAACGATTCCGCGGCCAGGGCCAGAAGTGATGGCTTGCAGATCCAACAATTCAGCTTGCAAATTAATGGCTTCAAGCAGGCTGTCCACGCCCATACCGGTTTTTGCCGATACATTGACGAACTGGTGCTCACCGCCCCACTCTTCTGAAATTACGTCTAGCTGAGACAATTCGGTTTTTACCCGATCTGGATCCGCTGCCTCTTTGTCCATTTTGTTCACCGCAATAATGAGCGGTACGCCGGCAGCACGAGCATGCTGAACAGCTTCCTTCGTTTGCGGCATCACACCGTCATCAGCAGCGACTACGAGTACCACGATATCTGTTGCAGTGGCTCCACGCGCACGCATGGCCGTAAAAGCGGCGTGACCTGGTGTATCCAAAAAGGTAATTTTGCCACTATCGGTTTCCACTACATAAGCACCAATGTGCTGTGTAATACCCCCGGCTTCTCCGGCGGCCACTTTGGCTCGACGAATGTAATCCAGCAGCGAGGTTTTACCGTGGTCAACGTGCCCCATAATAGTAACAACGGGTGCGCGCGGTGTTTTATCACCTTCACCGGCATCTGCCAGCAATTCATCTTCCAACGCATTATCATTAACAAGTTCATACTTGTGGCCCATTTCTTCCACCACAAGTACAGCTGTATCTTGGTCCAGCACCTGATTAATGGTCGCCATTTCGCCCATCTTCATCATGGCTTTAATGACTTCGTTTGACTTAACAGCCAGACGATTAGCCAATTCACCCACAGTGATAGTTGCACCTATTTTGACGACACGCTCAACCGGTTGAGCTGGTTTATTAAAGCTTTGCTTCAAGTGTTCTCCCGCGTTTTTCTTCGACTTCTTGCGACGTCGAGAAGAGCGTTCAACCTGCATATCTTCTTCGTCTTCCGCTTCCTGAGCGTAACGGTTTGAATGCAAGTGAACGTCTTGAGCTTCTTCTTTTTTGCGACGTTCCTCTTCTTCTTTCCAACGACGTTCGTTTTCTTCAGCAAGTTTACGTGCTTCTTCTGCAGCGCGTTTTGCTTCTTCTTCGAGTTTTTTCTTCGTCTCTTCTTCCTGCGCCTTACGTAAACGCTCTTCTTCCTGACGAGCTTTAGCCTGTTCAGCTCTCTCTTCGTCAGTCATATTGGCTTCTTCACGCTTACGAGCTTCAGCTTCTTGCTTCGCTCTTTCTGCGCGTTTTACACGCTCTTCTTCAGCTGCTTTTTTCGCTTCCGCTTCCTGCCTGGCTTTTTCTTCTGCCACGCGTTTTGCTTCTGCTTCTGCCGCCGCTGCACGCTCTTGCGCTTCTTTCTGCGCCTGTGCTTCTTCCTCAGCGCGTCTGGCTTCCTCTTCTTCAGCCTGACGTTGCTCGTCTAGATCCGTTCGTTTTACATAGGTACGCTTTTTACGCACTTCTACTTTCACAGATTTAGATTTTCCCACACTAAGCGTGCTGGTTGTTTTTCGCTGCAACGTCATGCGCTTCGGCTCTCCCGAACCTGAACTACCGTGCTGCTTACTTAAATGGTCCAGCAACAGGCGTTTCTCATCTTCAGTGACTTGAGTATTTGCACTCTTATCGATACCGGCATCTTTAAACTGACTCACTAGTCGGTCAACGGTTGTTCCAATGTCACTGGCGAGCTTTTCAATCGATACTTCTGCCATTACGTGTTAATCCCCTTGTTGACCTTATTCTTCACCAAACCAGACAATGTTGCGCGCAGCCATAATCAGGGCACCCGCTTTTTCTTCATCTAACTCATCAATATCACTGATCTCATCAGTGCCCTGTTCCGCCAGCCCTTCCAAGTCGGTAATACCCCGACTTGCCAGAACAAACGCAACATGTCTGCTCATACCTTCAAGATTAAGCAAGGCTTCCGTTGGTTCTACACCTTCCAATGACTCTTCGTTCGCTAATGCCCGCGTTGTCAGGAATGCTCGTGCGCGTGTACGCAACTCTTCAACGGTATCTTCCTCAAATCCTTCTATTGCCAGCAATTCACTTACCGGCACATAAGCGACTTCTTCTAACGTGCTGAAACCTTCATCGACCAGCACTTCTGCAAATTCTTCATCAATATCCAGACCATCCATGAACAATTTAAGCACTTTTGCATTTTCTTCTTCATGCTTATTGTTCAGGTCGTCAATAGTCATTACGTTCAGTTCCCAGCCAGTCAACTGACCAGCAAGACGAACGTTTTGGCCACTGCGACCAATGGCCTGCGCAAGATTGTCCGCTTCTACCGCAACATCCATGGTGTGGCTGTCTTCGTCTACCACTATCGACGCAACTTCAGCTGGAGCCATAGCGTTAATAACAAACTGGGCCGGATTTTCATCCCAAAGCACGATATCTACGCGCTCACCGCCCAATTCGCCAGAAACCGCTTGTACCCGCGAACCGCGCATGCCTACGCAAGCGCCCACTGGATCGAGACGCTTGTCGTTGGTTTTCACCGCTATTTTAGCGCGAGAACCGGGATCCCGTGCCGCCGACTTAATTTCCAACGTCTCTTCTGCTATTTCCGGTACTTCCAGTCTGAACAACTCAACCAGCATATCGGGGTGAGTACGGCTAATAAATAACTGCGCACCCCGTGCTTCCGGACGAATAACATAAAGCAAACCCCGTACCCGATCGCCTGGGCGGAAGGTTTCCCGTGGCAGCATATCATCGCGGTAAATAACACCTTCTGCGTTATTACCTAAATCGATAATGATATTGTCGCGATTTACCTTTTTCACCGTACCGGTGACCAGCTCGCCGACCCGGTCCTGATATTCCGCAATCATTTGTGCACGTTCAGCTTCACGAACTTTTTGTACAATAACCTGTTTAGCGGTTTGTGTAGTTATACGGTCAAAAGCGATAGACTCGATTTGCTCTTCGACATAATCGCCAACCTGACTTTCAGGTTCATCAATTTGCGCTGCCGAGAGAGTAAGTTCCGCATATGGATTTTCCTGCTCCTGATCATCAGGAATAATCAACCAGCGTCTGAATGTATCAAAATCACCGCTTTTTCTGTCGATGCTAACGCGTACTTCAATATCGCCTACGTTTTTCTTTTTGGTTGCGCTGGCAATGGCAAATTCCAGTGCTTCAAAAATCTTTTCTCTAGGCACTTGTTTTTCATTTGAAACGGCTTCCGCCACTAACAAAATTTCTTTATTCATTTTCGCCTCACTAATGCTTTCCAGACGGAAAGCGTGTGCTGTTCCATTAGTCGAATGTGGGAACAACGTTACCTTTTTCGATATTCGCCACAGCTAACTGGAACTGCTGGCCGTCCACTTCAATGCTGATCGTGCCATTTTCGCACGTGAGCAATTTTCCTTTAAAATTACGCCGGTTATCCATAGGCATTGACAGCTTTACCTGCACAATCTGGCCTATCACTTCCTCGTAGTGCTTCTCTTTGAACAGCGGTCTGTCCATACCAGGTGAAGACACTTCAAGGTTATATTCCGTACTGATGGGATCTTCGACATCTAAAATTGCGCTGGCTTGATAACTGACTTCTGCACAATCATCTACGGTTATGCCGTCTTCATGATCAATAAAAACACGCAAGATTGAATGTTTTCCTGCACGAACAAACTCTACGCCTACCAGTTCAAAGCCCAGAGCTTCAACGCCAGGTTCAAGCATCGTGGTCAGTTTTTCTTCAAGCTTTAACAATCCTTACCTCCAAAAACGAAAAAAGGGCTTAAAGCCCAAACTACCTTTTACTAAGACTCTTGCAGTCAGCATAAATTCCGATTCAAGTACAACAAAAAGCCCCGGACTAGCGGGGCTTTTATACAAATCTGAACCCATCACTGTCAAGAGACAGTTGCAAACGCATGGGTACTACCACCTATCGTGGTACGGTTTGCTAAACTAGCAAAGCGCTATGCCGCCGTTCAAAGAACGAAGCCCGCTCTCGCTGAAAAGTGCGAGTATTATACCTACCGGCACACCATTAAGCAACTAACGAATCCAAATGTATTAAAGCTTTAGGGTTTAATACATTCAGTGCAGATAAATTTTTATCCCTCATGCGCTTACCTTGCCTGACCCAGTGCCATCAGACTGATTACTCTTCCTGCCAGTGAGCTTTAATTTCAAGAATAGCGGGTAAATTTTCTACCATTAATGCAACCAAACGCGGATCGAAGTGTTTACCACTTTGTTCCTGAATAAAATCCATCGTCTCAGTTACCGACCATGCCGCTTTATAAGGACGGGTGCTGGTCAGCGCATCAAATACGTCGGCAATAGCGACTATTCGTCCCTCAATGGGTATATCTTCGCCCGCTAAACCTAGCGGATAGCCGGAACCATCCCATTTCTCATGGTGGGTAAGCGCTACAGATTTAGCCACCTTAAGCAGCTCGGAGTCAGCTTCGCCAAGAATTTCCGCACCTATTTGCGGATGAGTTTTCATTATCGCGAATTCTTCATCCGTCAGCTTGCCGGGTTTAAGCATAATATGATCGGGAATGCCGATTTTACCGATATCGTGCATAGGCGCAGCATGCAGCAAGGTTTCGGCCTGCTCCGCAGAAAAGCCGTAGGCTTGGGCCAGTATTCTTGAGTAGTGACTCATTCTCAGCACATGCATACCGGTTTCATTATCTTTATATTCCGCCGCTCTGCCTAAGCGTTGCACTACCTGTAAGCGGGTACGCTTGAGCTCATCTGACTGCACCAGCGACAAGTGCGTTTTTACCCGCGCCAGTACTACGGCGGGAGAAATGGGTTTGGTAATGTAATCTACCGCCCCAGCTTCAAATCCTTCTGTTTCATCATGAGTATCATTTAATGCAGTGACAAAAATAATAGGAATGGAACGTGTACCCGCATCCTTCTTTAAAGCGCGGCACGTTTCAAATCCTGTCATTCCAGGCATCATCACGTCCATTAGGATCAAATCAGGTAATTGTTCCTTAGTCACACGAATGGCTTCTTCACCATTTTTAGCAAACGCAAGCGTATAGTGCGGTGCTAAAAGCTGCTTTAGTACCCGCAAATTAACTGGTTCATCATCGACCAGAAGAAGAGTAGAAACGGATTCAGTCGTTAACATTTCAAAAATTCACTCTATTTCTATTCTGTCAATGACAAGTTTTAATTTTTGCTCAGCTCGCTCAAATTCAAATTCATCGATATCGGTACAAATACTACGAATATCTTTGCAATAGCGTCCTTGCTCCAGCTCAGACAGCTCGAAAAGCAAATTTTCATCGAGACGATTATGTTTTACGCTGGCGAGTACCGCTTGCAACGTGCTGTGCAACGCCCGCATATCAACCAGGCCAGAGGATTCGGCTGCCGGTTCTGTGGTTCCCACTTCCAACTGACATTCGAGCGCCTGAATTTCCTCTTGCAATTGAGCAAGCAACGTCTTGATAGAGGCGTTTCTTTGCGCCGCATGTTCCATTTTCTTAAATAGCTGCATTAGTCGAGACAGCCCGAGATTACCGGTGACACCCTTTAAACTGTGGCTAATACGTTGAATATCCCTATCGCTGTTTTCGGCTTGCGCTTGTTGTAACAGGTCGAGGGACTCCTCAAGATTAGCCATGAAACGAAGAATTTCAGCGTTATGGGTCTTACGGTCGCCCCATAGAGCCTCGCCTTTCACTCTGTCTATGACCTTGATAGCAGCCTGTTGCTTATGCGCTTTTTCTGGCGAAAGTGATAAGTCAATACCTAAGACTCGAGCGATTTCGCGATTCAGCAATGGGAAATCAATTGGCTTGTTGGCAAACCCTTCCATGCCCGCCTCAGATGCCGCATCTTTATCCTGAACCAGAACGCTCGCCGTAAGCGCCACGATGGGAAGACGTTTAAGATGATGTAACGCTTCATATTCGCGACGTTTTTTTGTGGCAGTTAAGCCATCCATTATCGGCATCTGCAAATCCATCAATACCACATCAAAGGAATCGGCGGCCATTTTCTCCAGCGCTTGCACTCCGTCACATGCCGACGTCACAACGTGGCCATGCCTGCGCAACAGCAATGCAATCAGGTCGACGTTCTGCGTGATGTCATCCACCACCAATACACGCAGTGGCGGTAAATTTATTTCGCTGGTTTCAACAATGAGTTCAGCGGGTTTTGCCGCCTTAAGCGGTAAAACAAACTTGAATTCGGAGCCGCTCTTCTCTTTACTGAAGGCTTCGATAGTTCCCCCCATTAACTCTACCAGTTGTTTACTGATAGTGGTGCCAAGACCGGTACCGCCATATTTTCTGCTCATAGAGGCATCTGCTTGCGCAAACGCATCGAAAACATGGGCGAGCTGATCTTCGGTCATGCCGATGCCAGTGTCTTTTACGGTAAATTGCACCTGATCTTTTAAGTGTGGTGTAACCGTAACCGTCACTTCACCCGCACCCGTGAATTTTACAGCGTTACCTAACAAATTATTCAGAACCTGACGAATTCGTTCCGGTACACCATGATACGTATGCGCTAAGTCCGGCGATAACTCAACATTCAGCTCCAGCCCCTTCCGCTTGGCTTCCAACCAGAATGTAGAAATAACGGTATCGACTTCATCGGTAATAATAAAATCCCGGTATTCCAGCTCAAGCTTCCCTTTATCAAGCTTGGCGCTGTCCAGAATGTCATTTAAAAGATGTAAAAGAGAACGCGCCGAACGGTTAATCGTAACGACGTGCTTGTGCTGCTCTTTTTCTAATACTTCATCAAGAAGAAAATCGCTGAAACCGATAATGGCATTCATGGGGGTGCGAATTTCGTGGCTCATATTCGCTAAAAAAGCCGAGCGTGCAGCAGCGGCTTGCTCTGCATCTACTTTTGCATTTATTAGTTCGTTTTCCATTAGGCGACGTGAGGTAATATCCATAATAAATCCATCCAGCCAGGTTTTGGATTTATCGTCACTTAACATGTATGCTCCTTCCTCTCGCAGCCAGCGAATGCTGCCGTCGCGATGAATAATGCGATACTCTAAACTGAATTTCTGGCTATCTCCCCTTTGACCATAAATGTTAGCCAAATCATCAGGATGATAAAGATCAGCAAAACTGCGGATAGGGTTAGGTAATAAGAAATCTGACGCCGGATAGCCTGTAATATCTTCTACTGCATCACTGATAAATTCCATTAGCCAATCTGCGCGATCCATACAGCGGTAGGCAATGCCGGGAATATTCCCGATAAAGGAGCGGAACTTTGCTTCGCTTTCTCGAATTGCAGATTCCATTTCGATACGTTCGCGGATGTCGGCGATAAAAGCTACAAAATAATTGTGCCCGTGAACCTGAGTATGCCCTAGCCCCACACGAGCAGGAATTTCTTCTCCTTGCTTGTTAAGCACAGTGACTTCTCTGCTGGCCCCAATAATTTTTTCATGAGCCGGCACTGTACGATGAAGAAAGACATTGTTGTCGTACAGATAACGCTTGTGTTCTGGAATAATCATTAGCACCGACTGCCCAACCATTTCTTCAGTTTCCCATCCAAGAATGTCGGTGATTGCAGGATTGGCTTTACGGATAATCCCGTTTTCGTCAATCTTTAAAATGCCATCTATGGCAGTATCCAGAATGGCTTGCTGCGTTTGTTGGCTACGATATGCCTGTTCAGAAATTTCGCGATATCTAATCAGTAAGCTGACGCCCAGCACCAGGACGATAATCACACTGGTAAAGAAAACTACGCCACTGGCAAGATAAAGTGAAATGGTGTCACTTTGAGTGGAGTTTTCCAGCCCTGGTGGCATCACAAAACGCGCAGCAATCATTCCCGTATAGTGCATTCCCGAAATGGCTGAGCCCATGACAATACTGGCGATAAGCCGTAATTTGATACCTGTCTTACTAAGTCTGGTAAAGCGGGTAAGGCCGAACTTTATCCACAACGACAACATCGACAAAACGACAGCCACAACCAAAGACAGTAAAAATAATCCAAGGTCGTAACGCAATAGCGGCGCCATTTCCATTGCCGCCATACCTGTATAGTGCATACAACCAATACCAGCACCCACCAGTAATCCAGCAAGCATAATCTGCCCTGGACTCACTCGTTTGAATATTATGTTATATAGCGCGACCCATGCAGCGGCTAAAGAAGGTAAGAATGAAACAGCAGTTAGGGTGACGTTGTAGCTGATCGGCGTGCATACTTCGAGTGCCAGCATGCCGATGAAGTGCATTGCCCAGATGCCACCAGCTAGTGCCAGGCTACCCACACCGAGCAGAATTTGCTTATATAACGGGTTATCTGTACCTCTTGCCTGACCGGCAGTACGAAAAGCAATATATGACGCGGAGATCGCAATAAACACTGATACAGCAACCAGCGGCAGAGAGCTTTCTCCGGCAAGTACTAAAGCCCCCGTTGGCACTTCAAAAAAAGAGGACAACCCAACATTCATTTCAATCTAGCCTACAATAGTATTAACGGTTTGCATCTCTGGCCTTGATGAAGCTAAAGTGCATTTACTGCCTACTGCGGGGTGTCCGTACTGCGCATGACTGGTAAGGCAAAAAAGTAAAATTGGCGACTCGGTTAAACTTTATTTTTTCGTGCAGACTATAAAACCTGCGTAACACAGAATAATCCTTGAAATGGACGCCGATTGATATGTTTACCTGGTACTCAAAAATTTACCTGTGTATTGAACAAAATACCTTCGTCTTGTGATTTGTCAGCGCGAGATCCAACGTATAGCAGCTAGCCTTCCCCTTTTGTCACTGCTATTACTGATACCGCCCGCAAATGCAAGCGCAACATTTCTCGCGCCACTGGGTAGCGTCGCGGAAGCTCAGCGCTCTCACCTGATATGGGTAATTGTGCTGACACTAGGCGCAATTGTGCCGGTGTTAATAGCTACACCTTTAATTCTTTGGCGTTATCGTTATCAGAATAAAAAAGCCAAATACCTCCCTAGCTGGGCGTTCAGCATAAAGCTGGAATACGTTCTCTGGGGGCTTCCCTCTATTATTGTTACGGCGCTAGCATTTAAGTTATGGCACTCGGTTGCCGAACTTGCCCCCTATAGACCCATTGAATCACAAGAAAATGTCGCGCCGTTATGTGTTCAGGTTGTAGGCTTAAACTGGAAATGGCTGTTTATCTATCCTCAGTACAATATTGCCACAGTCAATGCACTTAATCTTCCCGTTGGTCGCCCGGTTTCTTTGCAATTAACCACAGATACTGTAATGCAAAGCTTTCGGATATCGGCTCTTGCCGGGCAAATTTATGCAATGCCCGGAATGACAACGCAGCTTAATTTTATAGCGAGTAAAAAAGGGGAAACGCTGGGCGAAAACACACAATACAACGGCGACAAATTTGCTGAACAGCGTTTTGCAGTGAAAGCCTTATCTACAGCAGACTTCCAACAATGGGTAAGTCAGGTAAAAGATACAGGTAATCAGCTTACTGCTGAAAATTACCACATTTTAGCAAAACCCGGCAATGCCGCCTTAGCGCGCAAACAGCTGGATTTAAAGAACAATGAAGCATTAAATTTCAATGCGCTGCCTGCACATTTGTTTCATCGCATAGTGAACCGCTACCACACTCACAGCGCCGTACCCGACACTGCCCAACCAGGTAGTCCGACGTACGAAGCTGAACGTGCTTCCCTGCCCTCACTGGATTTGCCAATGACAAACTTTTGCACACAGATGAAAAAGGAATTGCAATGAGCACCTGGTCTTTGACAGGTCGGCTATCACCAGATGTAGTCACGCTGTTTGATGTATTTAAAGATCCCTCTATTAATAACGCAGTGGTCAGTGGCGCGGCATCAACAGAAGTCATCGGAATATTGGTGGCGGTGGCACTATTAACTCGTTACCGGCTTTGGAAGCCGCTTTGGGAAAAATGGTTAACCAGCGTAGACCATAAAAAAATTGGCATCATGTATATTGTACTGGGCCTTGTGATGATGAGCCGGGGTGTAATTGAGGGCGCAGTGATGCGAGCCCATCAGACAACCTCCCTCGGTGGCAACGGTATACTTTCCGCGCATCACTTTGCGGAACTGTTCAGCACTCACGGCACGATCATGATATTTTTCGTTGCCATGCCGTTTATCATCGGACTGATTAATTATCTGGTGCCTTTACAAATCGGCGCGCGGGATATGGCATTCCCGCTAATGAACCAGATCAGCCTAGGACTAACTACAGCGGGAGCGGCGCTGGTAATGATTTCGCTGGTTATCGGAGAATTTGAAACCGGCGGCTGGACCGCGTATCCCTCCTTCACCGCCAAAGCGTTTTCTCCCGGCGTAGGACCGGATTACTGGATTTGGGCCATCGCAATTTCTGGAGTAGGCACCTTACTTTCCGGAATTAATTTTGCGGTGACCATCTACAAATTGCGGGCGCCGGGCATGCGCCTGCTTTATATGCCGCTGTTCACCTGGACTACGTTGTGCACCTCCATTCTGATTATTTTTTCAATGCCAGCACTCACCGTTGCTGTTTTAATGTTAGCGCTGGATCGCTACTTAGACTTCCATTTTTTTACCAATGATTTGGGTGGCAATATGATGAATTACGCCAACCTGTTCTGGATGTTCGGTCATCCGGAAGTCTATGTCTTAATCTTGCCCGCTTACGGCGTATTTTCTGAGACCTCTGCAACGTTTGCGGGTAAGCGTCTCTACGGCTATAAATCGTTAGTGGTGGCGACGATGTGTATTGCTGTTCTGTCTTTCACTGTTTGGCTGCACCACTTTTTCACTATGGGGCAAAGTGCCACTGTTAATGCCGCATTTGGCGTGGCAACAATGCTCATTGCCATCCCAACCGGCGTAAAAGTTTATAACTGGCTGGCGACATTGTTTCGCGGGCGCATTCGATTAACTGTTCCCATCATTTATTTAACCAGTTTTTTTATATTGTTTGTCATAGGCGGCTTGAGCGGCATTGTACTTGCCAATCCCACTATTGATTATCAGGTCCACAATTCTCTTTTTCTGGTAGCACATTTTCATAATGTACTGCTGCCGGGGCTTCTGTTCGGTATGCTCTCGGGCATTCATTATTGGTTCCCCAAAGCTTTTGGTTTCAGACTGGATGAAAAGCTGGGGAAAATTACGGCGCTGCTTTGGGCAATCGGGTTTTCCGTTACCTTCTTACCGTTGTACGGGCTAGGCTTAATGGGCATGCCCAGACGCAGCCCCAGCTATTACAATGCCGAATTTGAACCCTGGATGATTCTTACGGGATTCGGCGCCCTTTGCCTGGTAAGCGCCATGTTGATGCTCTTTGCTACTTTTTGGGTGAGCATTAAAAACCGCCATACGTTAGCGGTGCCTCACGGCGATCCCTGGAACGGCAGAACGTTGGAATGGTGGACGCCCTCTCCGCCTGATGAATGGAATTTTGCACATCCGCCCCAAATTTCAGGCATAGACGCATTCGCTTATGCTAAAGAAAGTGGCGCTCCATATAATGTGCCCAGTCAATACCATGAAATTGTACTGCCCGCGCCCAGCTCGTTAGGCTTTATATTCATGTGCCTGTTTACCCTGTTAGGATTCGCTCTTACATGGTGGATATACTGGTTAGCCTTACTGTGCGGCCTGGCTATTCCCGTGGTTTTAATTTGGCACAGTTTTCGTGCCGAAAAATGTCAGGTGATCAGCGCCGCGACAGTACGTCAAAAAGATTCAGCGTGGCGTAACCAAACGCAGTCTGCTCCCGGTATTAAACGGGATCTGGAAAGTACCGCCAGCAACAAAGGTAAGGCGTCAACAGAAGGAGCGGTATCGGTATGAGTACAGGGAGCCGACATCCTGGTTTAAATCTAGGAGAAGGTCACGGCAGCGCAGACGAGCGAGCAGAAATCGCGATGTTCGGTTTCTGGATTTTTCTAATGAGCGATTTTATCACCTTCGGATTAGTATTTGCAGTGTATGGCACCGCCATGGGTGCCACTGCAGGCGGACCAACAGCCAAGGATCTCTTTGAATTTAAAAGTGTTTGCCTTCAGACTGCGGTGCTTCTTTTCAGTAGCCTGACCTGCGGTATGGTCAGCATGTCCCTTAAACACCAGCACAGCGATAATCAGCAACACAGTATCTTTTTTCTGGTGTTCTGGATACTTGTTACCACGCTTTTAGGAATGGTATTTATTGGTTTGGAGTATCGCGATTTCAGCACCATGGCTGAAAAAGGGGGAATACCTTCGCGAAGTGGATGGTTAACTTCGTATTATGCGTTAGTAGGATTGCATGGGCTGCACATGATCGCAGGTTGTCTGTGGGCCTTGGTTTTGGTTGTACAGGCACTACAGTTTGGCTTAGAGGATAAGGTTAAGACACGCCTGATGCGCTGGAGCTTATACTGGCATTTTCTGGATATTGTATGGGTGGGAATTTTCTCTGGCGTTTTCCTGGGAGGATTTATATGAATGCTGAAAAATACAATGAACTAAAAAGCTATATCATGGGCTTTGTATTTTCCGTAATACTTACCAGCATCCCCTTTTACGCCGTTTACACAAAAGCATTTTCCCCAGCCACCCTGTACATTGTTATCGCTATTGCAGCAGTGACGCAAATTGCAGTGCAGTTTCGTTTCTTTTTGCACATAAATTTCAGCAAGCAAAAAAGAGAAGACTTGCACCTGATCCTGTTTACGGTGCTGCTTCTCATTATCATGGTGGGGGGCACCCTGTGGATAATGACAGATTTATCTTCTCGAATGCACTAACCTTAGAGGCCAGATACTAACCCACATCGTTATGTGCTCATTCAGCACGGCGTTAATACCAAACACGACGATAGAAGCCATCTGTCCCCTCCGTTTATGCTCACATCGGGATTACAGGATCTTTACCAGGGCGTGGGCCTTTGCTGTTCCTTTTTAACAAGCCGCCATCCCTTCATTCCATACACTTGCGCTACACCGGAACGGAGGAAGTTCACAATGTTCCCGATGCCATAATAAAGAGGCGTCGCGAGACGCTATGTCCGCTTTTTATTCCACATACAAAAACACCGCCATTTAGGCGGTGTTTTTGTATGTGGTTGCGGGAGCAGGATTTGAACCTACGACCTTCGGGTTATGAGCCCGACGAGCTACCAGACTGCTCCATCCCGCGTCTGTCTATTTTAAAGCGAGACGCTTTCGCTTTGTTGATATGCCACTTGGTTTTACTTAAGCAACCTATCTGTATGTGGTTGCGGGAGCAGGATTTGAACCTACGACCTTCGGGTTATGAGCCCGACGAGCTACCAGACTGCTCCATCCCGCGACTGTAAATCTTAGTGGTATGTGCTTCACATGCCTTCCAAGTGGTGCGTATTATACATAGGCCTCAGGCCTTGGCAAGTATCTATTTCAATTATGTGACACATTTTTATCGATAGCTGGTTTATTGAACGATATGGTGAAAACAACATCATTTTATCCAGGGCAACCGCATGAATGAGCGAAAAACCATCAGCTGTGAAAATAGGTAAAAGTTCCTTATCCGAAACGCCGTCAAATCGTCCCTGATGACTTTGCTGGAGCATCCATGCTCCAGAAGTTCGGCTAAGAAACTTTCACTTATTGTTTAACAACTATTCGCGATCTTCCTCTGTCATTTTATGGCTTCAGCTTCTCCATTTTCTCAGCTAATTTGAAATCAAGTTCACTAAGTCCATCTGCATCATGGGTAGTCAGCTTCACTTCAATTTTGTTATACACATTGAACCACTCTGGATGATGATTAAGTTTTTCCGCCCAAATCGCCACCTGCGACATCCATCCAAACGCGCCTATAAAATTTTTAAATGAAAACGTCTTGGTAATACCATCGCCATTCCTCGACCATTGCTCGTCTTCTTGTAACTTTTCATTTAATAGCGTCAACGCTTCAGCAATTTCTTCATCGTTATACTTTCTTGACATTTACCAGTTCCTTTTAATCATTATTAAATTAATAGCATGCTTTGAGTGGCTTTAACTCCTATTGCTTTCTCCTCAACGGCATTTTTCCAACGTACTTCATCGTTGAAGATAGCTCAGCCTACTCGTTAAACCTCACAAACAATATAGGTTTCGCTTTATCGTTAATTAAGCTGCGTTAATCTTCGTTTACATCTTGATCGCGTACAATTTAGTAGTGGTAATCGCCATTTTCAAAGCCGCAAATGATTTTGTCATTTTTTCACGGTAGCAGTAGATCTTGCAGGCAATAACTATTATGTAGTCATGTCCTCTACTTTCCTTTGTTAAAAATAACAAAGGCTAAGAGCGCCCACGCAGGCTTGATATGTTCACCGAAAGAATTTCGCAAACCGGAACGTATTTTGAATCCGTTTGGGTGCAGTGAGAGGTAATGAGCCAAGACTAATTCAGATATCTCAGCATTAATTGCCGGGTGACTCTATTTTCCGAACTCGCTGCACACATCACCACAAGCAAGGAGTGGCATGGATTTTCCGGAACTAGAAAAGTTTTATCAACTGATTAGCGAGAAGCTGGAACACTGGCTTGTCATTGGTATAAAGCATATCCCAAATATCATCGTTGCAATTATCATTGCAGTTGCATTTGGTGTTCTTGCTAAGATTGTGGGAAGAGTCATCAGAGGCGTACTTCATCGTACATTTGATTCAGTTCAAATTGCCGATCTTATTACGTCTATCATCAAGGCTCTGGTGGTACTAGCAGGGATTTTCCTTGCTCTTGATTTCGTCGGCCTGCGCGGCACTGTAACGTCGCTTCTTGCTGGCGCTGGCATAGTGGGACTTGCCATCGGTTTCGCCTTTCAAGATCTTACCGAAAACTTTATTGCTGGCGTGGCTATGGGTATTCGAAAGCCATTTCAAATCGGGGACGTGATTGAGGCGGAAAGCGTGTTTGGGACGGTAGCGTCTATCAACCTTCGTAACACTCACGTGGAAACGTTTTTCGGCCAGCGTGAAATCATTCCCAATAAAATATTGTTCCGAAATATTCTTACCAATTACAGTGTGCTTGGTCATCGTCGAATAGAAGTGCCTGTCGGTATTTCTTACGCTGATGATCCAGATAAAGCAGCAAAAGTTATTGTTGAAGCGATGAATAAAAAAGACTACGTAATCAATAAGGATGACACCGCTGTATTCGCAGAATCCTTTGCTGAGAGCAGTATAAATTTACTGCTGTGGTTTTGGATCCGCTATCCCGGTGAACCCGGCTTTATGCAGGTCAGACACGACGCCATTGTTACCGTACAACGTTCGCTCAGTGACGCTGATATTCTCATACCCTTTCCAATCCGTACTCTCGATTTTGGCGCCAAAGGCGGCGAAAAGCTGGATACCATGCTAAAACCCGTTGCTCAAGGCAACGCCGATGAAAAAAATGAAAATTCAACTTCCTCTTCACCCCCACTTAGAACACAAGCATCTGACGAAAATAAGGATGCGTCTTCTGAGTAACTTAATAAACAATCGTAACAAGGAGTAATATATGAAGTCACTATACACATCAAGACGCTTACGCTCGCAATCCCTGGTGCTGTTGATGGCATTTCTGGGTTCACTGCTAACAGGATGCGCCACAATGGAGGGAGCCGGCGAGGATATTCAATCGGCCGGGGAATCTGTTGAAGATGCATCAGAAGATGCACAAAACTAGGTAATTTGCAGGCGGCAACAGATGACCGTTGCTGCCTCTTTCACTGCTATCGTGTATCCGTCCCTACAGGGGCCTCAACTTCCTCGCTTTGCGGCAACGGCCATGCATTTCGTTTTGTGACAGCAAAAAATATTGTTCAAACCAATGCGAAAAGATGTCTCTCACACTTCTCGTCCCTTGCCTACTCGGCAATAGCTGCGACACATTACAGATGTTAAACATAAACGTACCGCTTGCGCTGGAATTAAATATTGATCGCCAGAGATAAGGCACACCTCTTGCAATTTGCCTCTGGTAATCGAAATTTGCTCTTTCTATTTTGCAGTGGCAACGGTTTCGCTAGCGTCCTTTTGCTGGACTGACGGTTTCTTAGCGTGTCCTCCCGTTCAACCCGCTGAAATTTTTAGCCATTAAGGAGATATATTTATGCTCGCCATGAACTACCGTGGCCCTCAACGGGTTCGCGCCGACCAAAAGCCAATGCCCGAAATTCTACACCCGCGCGACGCCATTGTCAGGGTCACCCGATCCTGTATCTGCGGGTCCGACTTACACCTGTATAACGGCAATGTACCAGATACACGAGTGGGAACGACTTTCGGCCACGAATTTACAGGTGTAATCGAGGAGCTGGGTCCAGATGTTCACAACCTTAACGTTGGAGATCGCGTGCTGGTTCCCTTTAACATCGCCTGCGGCCAGTGCGCGTTTTGTAAAAAAGGGTTATACGGCAACTGCCACGAAGCCAATTCCCAGGCCACCGCAGTGGGCGGTATTTTTGGTTACTCCCACACCGCTGGCGGCTATGACGGAGGCCAGGCTGAGTACGTGCGTGTTCCTTATGCCGATATCGGGCCTACAGTCATTCCCCCAGGCATGGATTTAGACGATGCAGTGATGTTGACTGATGTGGTACCCACCGGTTATCAAGCGGCTGAAATGGGGGGGATCCAGCGCGGTGATACCGTAGTGGTGTTTGGTGCTGGCCCTATTGGTATTATGGCGGCTCGTTGCAGTTGGCTGTTTGGTGCTGGCCGCGTCATTATTATCGATAAAGAAGATTACCGATTAGAATTCGCTAAGAACTATGCGCAATGCGAGACGTATAATTTCCTGTCAATGGCCGATCCCGTGGTATTCATTAAAAAGCTCACCGACTCGCTGGGAGCCGATGTCTGTATCGACGCAGTGGGAGCAGAAGCTGCTGGTGATGCATTACAAACTATTACAGGCCGTAAAACATTGTTGCAGGCTGGTTCAGCCACAGGTTTGCAATGGGCAATCAATTCCGTGAAAAAAGGCGGTATTGTTTCAGTAGTTGGAGTTTATGGCCCTACCCTCAATTTGGTGCCAATGGGTAATGTGGTGAACAAAGGCATCACACTGCGGGCCAACCAGGCGTCGGTCAAACGTCTGCTCCCGCGACTTATCGAGCACGTGCAAAACGGCGTGCTGAAACCTAAAGAGTTGATCACCCATCGGATACCGCTGGAAGAAGTCTCTGATGCGTATCGTATCTTCAGCGACAAGCTTGATGGCTGTATCAAAACCGTTCTTATTACCCCCTCGGCTGACAAATAAGGAGTATGACGATGAATGATATAAAAAAACCCGAAGTATCTGCTGAAGACATGAAACACATTAATGGCTGGGGCATTGATGCTGATCCTGATAACGACCCCACGTATCCGCTGCAGCAGCGCGACAAGGCCGCTCATGAGGTAAAATGGGATCGCCCCAAGCAACAACCAGTGGATCAAGAGGTACTGCATTCTATTGAACGTCCAGATGTTACTGCGGTGTACGGGACGTCAGCAGCACCCTCAGGGATCAGCGGCATGTTAAGACGCATAGCGTTTCGATACGGTGAAGGCAGGTTCGCCCACTGGCTCCCTCTTGTTCTGGCAGATCGCATCAATTCAGTTGAAGGAATTGTGAGCGATTTATGTCACGGCCGCGTCACAAACGTTTTTAAAGAAAAAGGCATGAAAGCGCAGTGGGAGCATAATCGTCCGGCTGTGATAAAAAAAGCAGCAGTAACGGCGGTTGTAGTAACTGGTGTCGCATGGTGGCTTTCTTCACGTAAAAATAAGTAGTATCTCAGGTAAACATATACATGCGGTAAGGTCGTTGTTGCGGCTTTACCGCATGCCGTTTTGCTGAATTTGGTGTTGGACATCAGGAACCCGCAGGTTATTTCATACGGCAATTCTCTTATTGAGAATAATTTGTCCTTCTACCAGTTAGACTGGCATCATTCTTCAATAAAAATCAGCGCGAGATCGTTAATATTTTTTAAACAATAAGTGGGAGTTTCTTAGTTGATGGCTTTTCGCTCACTCATGCGGTTGCCCTGGATAAAGCATCAACTTATTTAAGTCCTCTAGCGCTGAAGGCCAATAACCTAAAGCTTCGCGAGCAATTCTATCTGCCTGCTTAATATCGCTCCCTATCCCAGGAATCCCTGTTTCATAGCCACTTTAAGTATAACTTCAAATACCGAAGTATCGCTTTACTACTATTTTGAAACGTCTTTTTTAGCTTAAATACTCACCGAACCAGCGGCCTGCAAAAAAAAGAATAACGCAGGCCCTAATAACTTAAACTCTTATTTCGAGGAATTAACCATGTTGAAAATCGTTAAAACTTCAGTTTTATTAGCCCTGGCTAGCGTCGGTGTTGCCAATACTGCACAAGCTGACATCAATGATGCCTTAGCTAATATTTGCACCATTGTACAAGCTGATGATAAGGGCGAACTTCGTAAAAAAATTCGTACAGTTGAGTCAGATTACCGTATGAAATTACACGACTACTACTCCGGAATTTCTTGTGGTGGAAACAGCCTGATTCGCACAGCTATGCTGGCAAACGCGGTTGAAGCCGGTACGCTATTAGTGAAAAAAATGCCAAAAGGCGATTTATCTGAGCCAGAAAAAGACGGCAAAACTCTGCAAGCATGGGTGTCAGAGAACGGATTACAAGGCAGCGCAATTGCAGCGGTAATTCAAGAACGCATGTAAATGTTTCCACACCATGTGGACCAGTCAACATGGTAGCGGGGACATTCCCCGCACTAAAAGCGGCTTCTCGAAGCCGCTTTTTTTATTTGTTTTTCACTTCACCTAAATAAACTGCACTTATTTCACATTCACAAGAAAATAAATCCCTCCTGGTAAAACCCCCTTCTCCAATTCGCTACTTTTAGTTAGCGAGGAGAATGTCCAACCCGCCTGACTCCCTCAGCGCATCCAGCGGCGAATAAACAAGACGTCACGATTCGGTAATAGCAACTCCCTTTCAAATAGCCGTCATGTAACGCGTTAATACTCATCCGCCTCAATGTGTGCTCACTCAGCGCGCTCAAGGGCGTGTTGATCTTTGCTGTCCGAATGTTGTTCAAAATAAACCTGTTTTGATGGCGCCGCGAGCTATGGAGCCCCTTCTTAGTAAAAAAGTCGCCCAAGTAAATAGTAAGCAACAAAGAGCAAGACAGGTTTATGATGAACCCTACAGGCAGCGATTGAACAGAAAAGGTCAACACGCCCTGGTATAAATTATTTCTGCGGTTGGCTTCCAAGATAAAGACCGCAACTGCCTTTTTAACAATAGGTGAATATTTTATGGCCGAACTTCTGGAGCAAGAAGTGCTTCAGCAGAGCCATCAGAGGTGATCATACGATGTTTGACTGAGAAGTTTGTTCTTATTACTCAAGGGTGTTGGATTTATAGTCTTGCTAGGCCGGGTTTCAGGGGTGTTGTGATGGAGTGTGAATAGCGGGTGAATTGAAGAAAATACATTCAATACGTTTAATTTGTATTTATGCGAAATGGACGAAATAAACATTTTAAATTTCGTCATTTACGCTTGGCTACAATATTTTAAACATTCAAAAAAGGGAACAACCTGTTAATACTGAAGAGATTTCTAACGAAAATCAAGGCGTTCCCAAAGTTGAATACCAATAATTTCTATTTTTAAATCATAGACTAACCACCTAACTACAACCGCTTTGACGCAGATGGTATAAGGCTATATACCTCAGTATTGGGAGACATGTTTTAGTAAATAACCGTTTGTACTTAAATAGATTCCACACTAACTATTAACTATAAACACAAGGAAACTAACCATGTTGAAAATCGTTAAAACTTCTTTGACTGTTGCTGTTACTTCAATCATTTTCGCCAATACAGCTCACGCCGATATTGAAGATTCACTTGCCAATATTTGCACCATTGTTCAGGCCAACGATAAAGGAGAGCTACGTAAAAAAATGCGCTCCGTACAGTCTGATTATCGTCTGAAATTGCGCGATTATTACTCTGGCATCAGCTGCAACGGCAACAGCTTGATACGCACTGCAATCCAAAACAATGCGGTAGAGGTCGGCACCTTATTAGTTAAAAAAATGCCTGCTCGTGAGCTGGAAGCTCCAGAAGCGGACGGCAAAACTCTACAGGCATGGATTGCAGAAAATGGCTTTCAAAGTAATCCTATTTCCGCTGAGTTGAAAGACCGTATTTAACCTGAACATTTATATCACCATGTAAACAGTCAACATGGTTGCGGGGTTTCGGCCCCGCCCTCAGTGGCCCTTATTCAAGGGCCACATTTTCTTCATATCTCTCTACGCATCTTGTATAACTTTGCATACCGATGTATCACCTTTTCGCTAGTGCGCTTTTTAAATTTGCTATTAAATCCGCCTCGTTGAGCCACGCAGTGTGGCAGCTTGAGGAACCTACCATGTTGAAATCAGTAAAATTAACCGTATTAGCGTCTGTTGTTGGCTTTGGATTTTGTACGTCTGCTCTGGCGGATATTAATGATGCGTTAGCTAACATCTGTACTATTGTGCAAGCGGATGACAAAGGCGAGCTACGTAAGAAAATGAAAAACGTAGAAGATGACTTCCGTATCAAATTGCAAGATTACTACACCGGAATTTCCTGTGATGGTAACAGCCTTATCCGTACTGCAATGCTGAGTAACGCGGTAGAAGCCGGTACTCTGCTAGTTAAGAAAATGCCTAAGAAGCAACTTAGCGAGCCAGAAAATGACGGCAAAACGTTACAAACGTGGATAGATGAGAAAGGTCTTCAGAGTAATCCTGTAGCACAGGCTCTTGCTGAACGCATTTAATAAAAACTATTAGACACCATGATGTCACCGATCAACATGGTAAGTGGGTACGCCCACAGTTCAGGCGCCTTAACCGGCGCCTTTTTTATATGAAAGGAAGTATATCTTCGCCCCTATCTCTTTCTTTGCGGCCGTTTCCCCCTTTTTTGCCAACAAACTGATTGCCGTCGAAAAATCTAGCTGCTCGTTGGAAATTGCTCTTGAACGATTACCGGGTTTCAGGTAAACATTAAGATATGAAAATGTATACCCTTGTATGGCTTTACAGGTTTTGTTTTTATCCGGTTTAGCATTAAATGATTATGAACAAACAAACTACTTAAGGAGCAGCTGTGAAGCTTTCTCCTTCTTTTTTTAGAGTGCTGACTATGATTAAAATTGTTAAAAACTCTATCGCTTTAGGTCTGTTGTTATCCAGCGGCATGGCGATGGCATCTCAGAATGAAAGCGACGCCACCCATTGTAGTTTTTCCTCTACGTTAAGCGAAGGGGTGGTTGTAAAAAAAGCCCGCAGCTCGCTGCGTGAAGTTAATTTATTGGCAGAATCTGTTCGCAGCAACTGCGCGACAAATAGTAAGTTTCCTGAACAATTTTTGTTGCAATCGGTTGAAGCAGACGCGCTTTTGCACAAAAAACTGCCCGCTAACATGGTCGCAAGCCGGTAAATTAAAAAATCCTTTTTACTTAGATTTTTCTACGTCTTCACTACCCAAACACCATTCGGTGAAAAAATGGCCTTCCCAGCCCTTTTGCCTCCTTCCCGTCGAAGTAGCTTAAGACGATCTCGTAAAGTTCGCTGCCGATGTGGAATGAATGCAGACCATAGTAATCTTCTACTTTAACATCCACTAACACCAACATTAATCATTACTCTTTTCGTGAGCGTACTCAGGCAATAACTAAGGCGCTTTCATTGGTAAGCGTTACGGCGCTTAGGGTTTTTGACGGCGTTGAGAATGTGGATACCAACTTCACTGATGCGGATTTACTCCGCGCTTAAAATAATGCCCGCCAACAGGCTTCTCCTAAAGCAGTCCGTTTGCAATTTCAGCAAGATGATATAGATACAATGCTGGGCGCTTATTATTTCAGCCAAAATCTCGATCTTGATTTTGCTATCGTTTCGCTGGTAAATCTTCGGTGGCAGCTCAATATACCGGATTATGATCTCACCATAATTGCCTGGAGCCAAAATGTATTAAATGGAAACTACGCCGTTAAAAACGGATTCGATGCTCCCGTAAAAACGGGAAAAGTCATGGCGTATCCCGGTCAACCCGGGACTTATGGCCTCACAGTGCAAAAGAACTTATAGCCGGGCATAATGCCAAACCGCGTCGATGTGTGCTCACTAAGCGCGGGAATTATCTTACGCAGCAACAACCGGAATCAGATCTGCCGATAGGCCGTGTTTCACCCGCGCCTTAAGGCAAGCCACTGAACCGGGCTCAAATTCGCGGCACGTCGTAGAACGCTGCTCGTATATTTCGCATCGGATATCTTCACCAATATTGCCAACCAATGCCACGCAACGAGGTTGAGGTTGATTGGTTCCTTTCATTGCTACGCAGGAGGCATTAACTTTTTCGGTAAGCGCCTCAGGCACAGTACCGCCAAGAAACGGATCGGATTCAGCCCAGTAAAAAGACACGCGAAAGGTGGCACAACATGCACCACATTGAACACAAGGATTCATACTACTTTTTGCTCCACACTACGTGCACAACAACCAGCGAATTCTGGGTTGGCATCAAAATACATTCCGGTACAACCGGTGATCAGATTTACATTCGATGTCACAAGGATAATAAGAGAGGCAGAACGCCTTATCCGGACGCGCTATTATCTCACTACTTTCGCAAATACAACAATAGATAACGGATTCTCCGTTAAGAAATATACAGTCTATTGAACGAGATCAATATTTGAAAAATAGATATCTTTTACACTTCGATAATCTTCTTCTGCGTAAAGTCAGTTACAGCCATGCCAGCTATCGACCTGTTTAATCCCGCAATACTGAGTAAGTACAACATTCAAGGCCCCCGCTATACTTCTTACCCTACGGCGCTGGAATTTAGGTCGGACGTTCAGGACGGCGATTTAGCGCGTGCGGCAGAAAATTCAACTGCCACAGGATTATCGCTTTACATTCACATCCCTTTTTGTCACAGCATGTGTTTTTACTGTGGCTGCAATAAAATTGTGACTCGACAACAAGATAAAGCCGATCGATATCTTGATTATCTGGAAAAGGAAATTGTTTTACGCAGCAAATTATTTAGGTATCGGAAAGTGTCTCAGTTGCATTTAGGTGGCGGTACGCCCAGTTTTCTTACCCTCGCTCAACAACACCGGTTAATGACAGTGCTGCAGAAGCATTTTCACTTTGCAGCAAAAACGCAATGTAGTATTGAAGTAGATCCCAGACGAATTGACAAGAATTACATTAAAGCGCTTTACGCATTAGGATATAATCGCTTAAGCATTGGCGTTCAAGACACTGATTATCGCGTGCAGGCGGCGATCAACCGAGTGCAAAGCACGGCGCATATCGCCGATTTAGCGGAACAAGCCCGAAATGAAGGCTTCAACTCTATAAATCTGGATATCATTTACGGCCTTCCCCATCAGACTCCAGAAACATTTACTACCACCCTGGCAGCGGTAAAAGCCATAGCACCGGAGCGGGTATCGTTGTTTGGCTATGCGCACTTACCTTCAAAATTTGCCGCACAACGTAAAATTAAAGATGTCTGGCTGGGAGATGGCGCAGCCAGAACCGAATTAATGAAGCTGGCGACGCAGCGTTTAACCCGTGCAGGATATCGGATCATTGGCATGGATCATTTTGCGCTACAACATGATGAACTGGCTATAGCGCAGACCAACGGTACTCTTCATCGCAATTTTCAAGGTTATACCACTCGTGGAGATTTAGATCTGCTGGGGCTGGGCGTTTCTTCTATAAGCTCAATTGCTAATTTATATGTTCAAAATCCTACGGACCTTAGCAACTATTACGGTGCGCTAGATAGTGCATCAACTTTGGTTAGCAGAGGGATAGAGTTAACCGAAGATGATCAAATCAGGCGCACTATCATCACGCAACTTATGTGTCATTTACGTGCAGATTTTTCTGTACTGAACAGTCAGTTTGGTATTCGCGCTAGCGATTATTTCAAACAGGAGCTGATATCATTACAAACGTTTGTAGACGATGGATTAGTGGAGGTTACTGCACAAGGAATCGTTGTTCATCCTCATGCCCGCTTGCTTATTCGAATAATTTGCATGACCTTCGACGCGTACTTACAGCAATCGGTGCAGTTTCATCGGTATTCCAAAGTTATCTGAATGCCGAAACAGGGAAATCGATTACCTGAACAGCGATAATCAGAATATCAGGAAACGTCATCTCATTTTAAACCTGGCGGTGACGGTTTCCCCGCGCTCTAGCGCCATTTTTTCCAGCGACAGCTGGCTTATCAAGGAATAAAGCGTGGTCTGTTGGCGTTCTAACCTTACCAGAACCTGCCCGTCCGGTAGCGTGTTAATATCACCAATTTCGCATTCAAAAGCATTTACGATAGATGATTCGCTTCGATGCTGCCGATCTAAACTGACTTCTCTGGCATCAATGGTTATTTTGGCAACGCCACTATCAATCACAGGATGGCGGGCGTAAATTTTTTGATCTTCGCATTCAATTTCATAGCAACTGTAGTTAGCGTGATGTTGTACCACGCTACCACTTAACAGGCTAAACCACTGCTCAGACATTTGATTGTTGTTGATGACGCCTTCAAGAACCTGAGACGGCTCGCCTACCTGCATTATTTTTCCGTTTTCCATGTAAAGCAGAGCGTCGCAAAATAAGGTGAGATCTCGCAAATCATGGGATACCAGAATCATGGGTAGCCCGTCAGTGGCAAGTTGGCGCAAATAAGCAAGCGTCTTACGTTTAAGTGCCTGATCCATCGCACTAACAGGCTCATCCAGCAACAGAATATCAGGAGAATTTAAGATAGCTCTGGCGATGGCTACTCGCTGCGCTTCTCCACCTGAGATCTGCGCCGGCATCTTATTTACCAGGTGCGAGCAGCTACACCCTTCGGATACATCATCGATAGCAAACCCAGGGCTGCATGCTAAGTCAGCAGCAAAAGCAAGATTCTGCCCAACAGAAAGATGAGGAAATAATGCAGGTTGTTGAAATACCATTCCCACACGAGCTTGCTGTAAGTTGGCGTCGCCCCATTTGCCGGTTACCGTGGCGTTGGCTTCAAGTTTTGCCAGACAGCGTAGTAATGTCGTTTTACCCGCGCCTGAAGGGCCGGTAAGACCCAATAGTTGGGTAGTATGATGAGTTGTAATTTGATTATCGGCAATTTTGTGCGGGGGACGCAGAATTTTTACTGCAAATTCCATTCGTTTATCCCCTTGCGATTATAACGATACAAAATGCTTAGCAATACAAAGGAGAAAACCAATAGGCCGAAGGCCAGTAAATGCGCTTTCTGGTATTCCAACGATTCCACATGATCATACAGTGCAATGGAGAGCACCTGGGTTTCTCCGGGAATATTGCCACCTATCATTAACACCACCCCAAATTCCCCAACCGTATGAGCAAAGCTGAGACCAAAGGCGATAACGAAGAATGGACGGCATAAAGGTATTACGATTTTACGAAAGCAGGTAAAGCGTTTCATCCCCAGTGTTTTTGCTACGTCCAGATAACGCTTATCCAGTTGCACAAAACCGGTGTAAAGCGGTTGCACAGCAAAGGGTAAAGAATATATTAACGAGCCAACTACCAGTCCGGTGAACGAAAATGCTAACTGGCTACCGGTAGTGGTGAGCCAAAGCTGACCAAGCGCGCTGTTAGGGGAAAAAGCAATAAGCAGATAAAACCCCAGTACCGTTGGAGGTAACACCAGCGGCAAAGCAATTATCGACTGCAACAGGTTTTTCAAAGGGTGCTGACTTCTGGATAACCACCAGGCTAAGGGTGTAGCTATTGCCATCAGCAGCACACTGGTTATAACGGCTAATTTCAAGGTCAGTAAAATTGCAGTAACATCAGTTGCCAAGGCTTTCCCCTGGAGTATCTAATGCCTGGCCATACCCCCAATCATCTAAAGATTTTTGCACCTTAGGTGACAGCAGATATTCCATAAAGCGAGCGGCGGCCTCGGGATGTGCCGCTGCTTTCATCACTGCCATTTTTTGCACAATCGGTTCATGATAATGCTCGGGAATAAGAACAACGTGACTACTGCGATCTTTAATTAGCGACCACGCCACCAGCGCATTATCGACATTGCCGGAAATATAATACTGATAGGCTTGGAGTATATTTTTGCCGTAGACCAGTGATGGCAGCATCTGTTGCCACAACGCCAGCTTTAATAAGGTTTGTTGGGCTGCTAATCCGTATGGAGCAAGACGGGGATTGGCGATTGCAAGTTTTTCATTGGGAGCTAAAGCAGCAGTTTTTAAATCATCGATGGCAGGCTCGGCCAAACTGCGACTAAGATACGCTAACCGCCCTACTGCATAAGTTTTCACAGCGCTCGAAGCAACCAGTCCGTCTTCAACTAACTGTAATGGCCTTTCTGCATCGGCAGACAAAAATACATCAAAAGGGGCACCGCTTTTTATTTGCGCATACAAGGTTCCGCTTGAGGCGACGGTAATGATTGCATGGACGCCAGAGCGCGTCTCAAACTCCTCAGATATTGCCTTTACCGGTTTGGCAAAATTCGCGGCCACCGCTATATGCAGCGTTTCTTCTTGTGTGGCTTGCGCGGCGCAAAGCTGGTTTGGGAAAAGAAAGACAGGGCATAGTGCTATTACAAACGTAAGTACGGCAACAATGCGCTCGATTAATTTCCCTATCATCACCATTTAGCCTTTTTCATTTCTGCTGTTGCAGCCATTTCGTGGCAGCACGTTCATCACTTTCTTTTGCTTGCACCCATGCAGGCTGGCCATTCTGATATTCTTTTTTCCATAGCGGAACGGTATTCTTGAGAACATCCATAATAAAACATGCACCGTCAAAAGCTGCCTGGCGATGGATTGCAGCACACCCCACCCATACAATCTGTTCATGGTTAGCAATTTTACCTACTCTGTGCACAATACCTGCGGTTGCCAGGGAAAAACGGGCAATAGCTTGTTCAGCCAAGCGGTTCATGGCGGCCTCTGTCATTCCCGGGTAATGCTCAAGCTCAATCCCCTCTATACTACCGCTGTGATTGAAATCGCGAACAAGACCGGTAAATGTCACTACTGCTCCAAACGGCTTATCAGCAGCTTGAGAACACAACTCATCATACAATGCCTGCTGATTAAAATTATCAAAAGTCACGTTAACGAACATCTACCCGCCCGTTACCGGTGGAAAAAACGCCACTTCATCGCCATCACTTACCGGGTGCTCACCATCGACCAATACATGATTGCATGCCATTAGTACACCATCGCTCAATGCCTGTGCCCACTTTCCATCTTGGGCAGACAAATAATCGACCACGGCTTGCATGGTCATATCAGGCTGCGCGGGAATGACAGTCTGGCCTTCACCAGCAACTTCTCTTACCTGGGCAAAGCATTTTACGGTAATCATAATGTTCTTATACGTCCGTTTGCCAGTGGCCGGTCTTGCCACCTTTCTTATCCAATACTCGAATACCTTCCAGTCGCATTCCCGGATCAACGGCTTTACACATATCAAAGAGGGTTAGCAGCGCAATGTTGACTCCCGTAAGTGCTTCCATTTCTACGCCGGTTTTGCCGCTCAACTTGCAAAAGCAGCGCACCTGAATTCTTGCTTTATCTGCTTCAATAGAAAAAGTGACATCGACTTTCGACAAAGGCAAAGGATGACACAGGGGAATGAGTTCCGCGCAACGTTTTGCCCCTTGAATACCAGCAATTCTGGCGACAGCGAAAACATCGCCTTTGGCAATATTATGCGAGGATATCTTTTCTATAACTTCCGCAGAAGCATAAAGGTACCCTTCTGCGGTTGCTTCTCTGATGGTGACGGCTTTTTCAGTCACATCTACCATATTGGCTTCACCACCAGCGTTAAGATGGCTGAATTCTGCCATTAGTGCTGCCCCGTTAGATGACCCACAAAGTTACACGGTTTAAAGCTGGCATCAAGCTGGCTTTTAATGATTTTTTCCCAGCCTGTGCGACAGGCTCCTGTTGATCCTGGTAAACAAAATATAACTGTACGATTAGCGAATCCCGCTACCGCACGAGACTGAATAGTAGAGGTGCCGATTTCTTCAAAACTAAGGCTACGGAATAACTCACCAAATCCATCTACTGCTTTATCGAACAGCACGCTAAGCGCTTCGGGGGTAGAATCCCGCTGCGTGAATCCGGTGCCGCCAGTGACTAGCACCGCATGAATGCTGTCATCAGCGATCCATTTCGACACAACGGCTCGTTGAGCATAAATATCATCTTTCACCAGTTCCCGAGCCACCAGATTATGACCGGCCTCTTTTAGAGCATTTACGAGATACTCACCAGAGGTATCGGTTTCCACCGTTCGTGTATCTGAAATGGTAAGTACAGCAATGTTAAGCGCAACGCTTGCAGTTGTCATGATGTTCCTTGAAAAATTCTATACAGGCTGAATGTTGAGAATGTGGTACATTGGTAGTTCAAACGGCAGAATTTTATGCCTTTTCAAATTTATTCACTTGCACCGTTACTCACTATGCCAGATTCGCTTAGCAAGACTCAAGTAATGCGATTCAATCGACAGATTGTATTGCCACAAATTGACCTGGACGGGCAGGAAAAACTGCTCAATGCTCGTGTTTTAGTCATGGGAATGGGTGGACTGGGCAATGCTTCGGCACAAAGCTTGTGCGCCAGCGGCGTAGGATATTTAACCTTGGTTGATGACGATTACGTTGATGCCACCAACTTACCTCGGCAAATATTGTTTCGGGACCATCAGGTAGGGCAACATAAAGTGGATGCCGCCAGAGATACACTTTATGCTTTGCAACCTGCCTGTAACATACAAATATGGCGCGAACGGCCGAACATTGTTGACCTTACAGCACTGGTTGCAAAGCATGATCTGGTGCTTGATTGTACCGACAATCTGCCTTCCAGAAGTCAAATAAACAACGCATGCGTTGTTCAGCAAACACCTCTTATCAGTGGTGCAGCCATTCGGTTTGAGGGGCAACTATTTGTTTATAACCCCAGTGAATCATGCGCTTGTTATGCGTGCGTCGAGCGGCTATTTGCGGCGCCGGATTTATCCTGTACTGAAGGGGGAATATTTTCGCCAGTGGTTAATATTATTGGTGTACAACAGGCGCTCCTGGCTATGCAGTTACTAATTGGCTTTGGCCACTGCCCCGTCAGCGAACTGCGTTTGTTCGACGGACTAACGCAGCAGTGGGAATGCTTTCGCGTACCAAAATTCGCTCACTGCTCGGTTTGTGGCACCGATGTATAAAATTGAGGGATTTTACCAGGGCCGTGTTGCCCGGAGAGATCGCGAATGATGATTAAGCGATAAGTGAAAATTTCTTAGCCGAACTTCTGGAGCATGGATGCTCCAGCAGAGCCATCAGGGATGATTTTACGGCGTTTCGGGTGAGAAATTTTGCTTATCCCTTGAGACGGCTGAATCTTTATTCATTCATGCTCTTACCGTCGGGCGTGTTGCTGGTATGGGTAAGGGCAAACAGAAGCCAAAATCTGCACAGCTGTTTGCCGTCCCTTAGCGAGTCTGTTTTAAATGGGTGAACCTGGCGGCAAAGGTTTCACTTCAAACGCCCCTGCCCACTTGCCAGTTTCCCAATAGGCTTCGAGTTGATTCTGTAGAATGCTGCTGCCAGGTAGCTTACTTTCATCATCCAGCCATTCTTCAAACTCTGCCACCGCACTTTCCATTGCCAGTTTTGCCTCAGGGGCTAAATCAGGGTTCTGCAACGCACGCATCACCGCATTGAGTGCTACCATTCGCAACCGCGGGTTTAATCCGGAATCAGAGTTATCAGCACGATACCAGTGCATAGTAAAAATCTGGTTTACCAACTGTTCCAAATCCGGCAACGCCTTCGCCTGAGTCGCCTGCCAGGATAAACGGTTGAGTCGCTCAGGGTTCAGCAGCAGCGAAAACGAAAAATCAGCAGCAGATTCAGCGGCGCTTAGAGGATCAAACGCCAGCCCCATACGGCTGTTAAATTCCTCGCGGGTAAGATCATCACCAAACGCAGTAGGAGGAATAAGTCTAATCAGTCCTTCAGGAAACTGCAGAAACGCTGGCGACGTCGCCGCCAACAATTGCTGAATGGCCTTTTCCTGCGACTGTGGCGTTACCATCGTCTGCCCTACCGGTTTAGAGTAATCGCCTTTACGTTCATATTCATAAACCAGTCCACCTACCTGCTTTGCTACTGCTTCTAATTGATAGCGGTGTAGTAAATAGATCGGCACTACCACATTTTCTAACGACGACAGAGTGGCATTATCAGGAATAGAGTTTATCCCCAGCCGTTTTAATGCCAATTCGCGCACAGCCACTATGTCTTCATAGGCAGCTAACGGATCGTCGCCGTTGTCCCACATATGACCGTTGCTTGAGGGATAACTGGATGAGCGGGTATCCCAGTCGGTTTTGAATTTCAGGCCGCTGGCGCGCGTTTCAGCAATGGCTTTGGCAAGCCCTTCTTGTTCTGCCTTCGCGTTTGGATAATTCTGATATCCAAAGGCAATGGTGTATTTGTCCCACTCACCCATGCCTGTATCGTAGGCGTCGTCCAATACAATATTGCCATTTTCTACCGACAGTTTGGGATGCGGGTAATCCATCACCGATTCGCGACCATTTTCACTTGCGGCAAAATTATGGGCGATTCCCAGCGTATGTCCGACTTCATGGGCAGACAACTGGCGGATGCGCGCCAGCGCCATTTCCTTCTGCGCCTCAGTGGCATGCTGTCCATCAAACGGACTGGTTAATCCAAGGGCAATCAAATAATCCTGACGTACTCGCAACGAGCCTAAAGTTACGTTGCCTTTAATAATTTCGCCGGTACGGGGGTCGACTACAGATGAACCGTAGGACCAGCCCCGGGTAGCGCGATGCACCCAGTTGATCATGTTATAGCGCACATCCATGGGATCAGCGCCTTCCGGAAGCACTTTTACCTGAAACGCATTTTGATAACCAATGGCTTCAAACGCCTGATCCCACCAGCTTGCCCCCTCTTTCAAAGCGCTCATCACCGGTTCCGGAATGCCGGGATCCAAATAGTAAACAATGGGTTTTACCGCTTCGCTCGTTTTGGCTTCCGGATCTTTTTTTGTTAGCCGATGACGGGTGATAAAGCGTTTTTCAATCGGTTCAGATATGGCAGTTGCGTAGTCGTAATAGCCGCGCTTCCAATACCCCGAATAAGGGTGATACGGCCTCGGCGTATAATTATCATCGGGTAGCTCAATAAAAGAATGATGAAGATGCACAGAGATACTATCGGGATCCGGCGTTACCTGTCTCACATAATCTCCAGCATTCTTTCCACCGAAGGTGACGAGCGCTTCAAGTTCAGTGTTTTTTTTAAACCCTTTACTTCTTGGCAAAAACACCCCACTACGAGAAGCGTCAGGAGCGAAATTTCCTTGCTCGGATTGGAAAAGCGCGGTCGAGATACCGTGCACATCGCTTAGCAGGTAAGGTGTGTAATCGATGAGCACTTTATCGCCATCGACTGCAGCGACAGTAAAACCCGCCAACACTGAGTCCGCAAAGGCTTCATCGATACTGGCTTTTTCTGCTGGATTATCAGAATCTGCGCGGTACTGCGTATTAAGCTGCTTCAATAATACCTTATTACCGTAACGCTCAAATTCAATGATACGGGTATCACCGAGTTGCCCCCGGTCTAACCCGATGTCGTTTGATCCCACTCCCTGCGGCATACTGGAAAGAAATAACAGGGGCTGATCAAAATCAGTAATTTCTAAAAAGATTTTGTCGTTTTCGCTGTCATAATAAAAAGGAATATAGCCGTCATGTCGAGACATGGCAGCGGTGAAATCGCTCAGTTTCGTGGTGACCGCCCACAACTGACTGCTGGCGAACGTCAGCAATACTAATAACCATTTATACACAGTAAGTTCTCCCTTTGAACATGCAAATTACATTATTGTCGTTTTTCTCGTTTGCCGCCTTCGGCAGGCAACTTGTCGTAGTTATATTGTTAGCTAACGGCTGACTGCGGCGGTAAGCCCGTCAGTCGACATCCTTGCCCTACCGCAATTGCAGATTTTTTGAACTGTCTGGCGGCGAAAACCCGTTTCAATAAGATAGGAAATTTTTGCTACGAAACAGGAAGCGAGATAAGGCGCTTTTCTCGCTCCCTCTATTTTCAGCGCATACTGCTATTGCAGCTACGAATTTCCACCCAACTTTGTGACAATTGCTTGTGCCAGACCAGAAAAGCGCTGCTGTCTTGTAGCCACTACATCTGCAAAGCGTGATTGCGACGATACTAACAACGCTCCTTGCCTGGCGCGCGTCAAACCGGTATACAACAACTCGCGGGTGCATACGCTGTCCATTTGGCTGCCAGTGGCGTCGGGAATAAACAGCACTACTTGCGCAAACTCTGATCCCTGAGATTTATGTACCGTCATAGCGAAAACAGTTTCTACACGAGGAAGCCGGGAAATACTCAGACCTCGATAACCGCCTTCCGCCTTTTCAAACCAGGCTTTTAAATTCCCCTCATCATCTGGCCAGATAAGCCCGACATCACCATTAAACAGCCCTTGAGAATACTGATTTTCCAACACCATTACAGGCCTGCCGCGGTAATAGGTTCGCCCGTTTAATGCGCCCCCCAAACCTAAGGCACTTTCGATTTGCTGATTAAGCTGCTCAACGCCTAAGGGCCCTTTGCGTACGGGTGATAGCCAGCGACAGTAATTTACCGCTGTCATGGCTTCTTCCAAAGATTGGCTTTTCACTATATTGCTAAAGCTTTTCCTCGCCAACGTGCGTAGCTGTTGTGATAAATCCTGCGAAGGAAGTTGTCTCACTTCTTGATTTTCCAACAAATTAAAACCTTGCACAGTGTCGATTTGTTTTATATTGCGCCAAGCAAATTCCGCATCGCTGTTTTTAATTGCGGTGGCGACAAGCGCAATGTTGCCGGCAAAACGGTGGCTTACCTGTAGCGTTTGAACATAGCTGCGGCTAGTCTCGCTTACTGGCAGCGCCGGCAAGTGCGGACACAAGCGTTTTATATGTGCGGCCATGGCAGGCGTTACGCTACCTGATGAATGCTCTGCCAGCAGCGCTTCGAGTACGTTACCTGATTCAACAGCAGGTAATTGCTCTGCATCACCCACCAGAACAAGCTGCGCATTGGCAGGTAACGCGCGACAAAGCCGCGCCATCAAAGCAAGATCGACCATCGATGCTTCGTCCACTATTAATACATCGCAAGTGAGTGGAGAAACCGCATTTTTTCGGGTCTGGACGCCAAACCGCTGAAGACCCAATAAACGATGCAAGGTTACGGCTTCATTAGGAATGTAAGGCTTTAATGCGGCTGTTTTCTCGCCCGCTATGGCGTGCAACGACGCACTTACCGATTCAGATAAGCGTTGTGCTGCTTTTCCCGTTGGTGCGGCCAGTTGAATATGTAGTTTATTTTCGTAAGCAGCCTGTAGCGCTAACATTAAACGAGTAACAGTATAAGTTTTGCCTGTTCCCGGCCCTCCGTTTATGATGGTAAAACGCTGGGAGAGACTACTTGCTGTCGCTATTTGTTGCCAGTTTTGCTGTGACTGCGGGTCCACATCAAAGATTTCCGGCCAGAGGGCTGCCAACCGGCTGTACTGCCCATCATCCAGCGGTTCCACTGCAAGTCGAGCCGCGATTGTCTCAGCCACATCTGTTTCAAACTGCCAGTAACGTTGCGAATACAACCTTCCCTGCCAGTAAACTAAGCAGCCATCAGCATCGCCTTGAAGACAAAATTGAGTAAGCGCATGTAGCCGGTCATAATCGGGAAACCTATACCCAGCTTTGTCATCGTCCGGTTGCGCAAACCAGGTTTGATTAGCAATTGCCGATAAATTCAGGCATGTGTTTCCCTGGCGTTGTGCGTAAGATAAAGCCAGCAAGATGTGAAACCAATCATCTGCCGTTTCAGGCGTCGCGTCGAAAAGCTCTGTCATCAGTCGGGCGAAATAGAAATCAATGGCTTCCAATCCAGCCAGTCTTTTAGTGGCAGCAGTAAAAGATTCCCTGCTCATGATGTTTGCTCCGTCTCAGGGACTTCCGCAGTGCCGCCAAATAGCGTGTCCAGGTCATTTAATAACGATGCTGTTACTGGCGTATAAAAAACGCCCTCTTGCCGGGTATTTTCAGCATGCATACCACGCAGGTAGAGGTAGAACACGCCACCGAAATGAACGTCGGCATCATAATCCGGTATCATTTTCTGTAAATACCGGTGCAATGCCAGGCAATAAATCAGGTACTGCACGTCGTAAAGGTGCTGCTGGTTGTTTTGCAGCAAAGCGGCAAAGTGATAGTCTTCAATTCTGTCGCCAAGGTACGTAGATTTATAATCAGCGACAAAAAACTTTCCTTCATGTTCGAAAATTAAGTCAATAAACCCGTGCATCATCCCTTCCAGGCTTTGTCGGTCCAGTGAAGGCGGGCTTAGCAACTGCTCTTGGCTAAAGCTTTGGCGATGCGCCATCAGCACCTGCGAAATGCCTTGCCAGCGCGCGTTTTTGACGGGGAAATAAAATTTCGCTTCTCGTAATATGGATGTCTCTGCCAAATCCTTCAAACAAACAGGCGAAGAATGAGGCAGGTGTAAAGGCATCGCCAGTACTTCATTCAGCCAGTTGAAAAGCGCATCATGTTTGTCGGCAGCAAGGTGAAAACGGCTGATAACTTCACTGGCGCTACTGGCCCAGTCGGCGCTATTGAAATTCACAACTTCCAAAAGATCGTGTAGCAAATTTCCCGCACCCGCGCCTTTTTCAAACTGAAAACGAAAGGCCGCGGATTCCGGAGAAGCTGCCTGTATGGTTTCGGGCGCTACAGCAGCAACAGGTTCCGACTCACGGCGGGTGTGTTTTACTACCGCCTGCTGACGAGCTAAAGCAGAAAAAGAATACAGTCGCCAGTTTTCTTCAACTGAACCACAAAACGTTGCAAGAGAAAGCGCCTCTTCTGACGCCGTTTTAGGCGCGCGAGCCCGGTGCTCAAACGGGTGCTGAACCTCGACAAGGGCGGTATGATCACCCGGTTCGTTTTGTAGACTGGTAAGTATCTGCTGCCAGTTTTGTTTATCCTTTACCCCTAACGCCTGAGCAAGCGGCGACTGTTCACTGTCGTTAAATGGTGCTATTCCTAAATAGCATCTATGGGCTGCGCGGGTGACCGCCACGTACAGTAATCGCGTGGCTTCTGCGTGCCCTTCCTGGCGCACTTTTTCCACCGCCCGGTAGCTGCGGCCCAGTTGCAGCGCCAATTGTTTTTGCTCACTATCGTAAAAACGGAATTGCTGTATCCACTGATTACCTGCTTTCGCTGGGTCTCGATAAACGCTGGCAAAGGGAACAAAAACGATGGGATACTCTAATCCTTTAGAGCCGTGTTGCGTAACCAGCTGAATTAAACGTGCATCGCTTTCCAAACGCTGAACCTGTTCATCGGCCTGTTCAGGAGCACTAACCTGGCGATGCAGCCAAATCAGCAACTGTTCTGGCTGTGGCTGAGTGGTGGCCGCTCGCTCCACGACTTCGGCAAGGTGTACGTAATTAGTAAGCGTACGTTCAGTTGACTCATCCAGCCCACAGAACTGCGTTTGCAGCAAATGCAATATTACCGCCATACAGCCTCTTTTCTGCCACATATCGCGTAACAACAGCACCTGACTCATCACGGCTTCCCACTGCTTGTCATCTTCGTGATATAACAAATCAATCAGGTTCTGATGCGACAACCCTAATAGCGGGCTACTTAAGGCAGCAGCAAGACGGCTTTTATTCTCCCAGTGCCAGATACCGTCCAACACCCGGTATAAATCCTGCGCTTGCGCAGAAGCAAACAGGCTTACCCGGTTACTGAGAAAAACCGCGCCTAATCCGGCTCGTTTTAGCGCTTGCTGAACAATTACAGCTTCGGGCGTACTTCGCACCAGAATGGCAATATCTGCAGGCTCTACCGCCCTATCACCTAGCCGTGCCTCATCAAGCAAGCGGGAAATTTCTGTACACATCCATAGCGCTAACTGATGCTGCATCTGCGTTTTGGCTGGCGCGTCATTTTCATCGTTAGGCTGCAACAGCACGTAGTTTAACGCCGCTCGATGGGGGTTGGGATCATTCAGCGGCGTAGCAGCAGCTTTCGCGCCAGCAGTGCTATTGACCGGCTCATAATCAATACCATAACCAAATACGTTTGCCGCGTCTTCAGTTAATAGATTGCCGTAAAACAGCCGGTTATAAGCGGTTACCATTTTTTCAACTGAGCGCCAGTTGGTGTTCATTACCCAGCGATGATCGGCTTGGCGTCCAGCTTCCAGATAAGTAAAAATGTCGCCGCCACGAAACCCATAGATAGCCTGTTTGGGATCGCCTATCATCATCAACACATTATCGGTGCTGCCCGGGGGATAAACAGTAGCAAGAATTTGGTACTGGTTAGCATCTGTATCTTGAAATTCATCAATCAGGGCAACGGGAAAAAGCGAGCGTAATTCAGCCTGAAGGCCGTTATTTCTATCGCTCACCTGCTCGGCCAGTAACCGAATCAGATCATCAAAATCAACAATCCCCAGTCGTCGCTTTTGCGTAGCAACATGTTGACGAATAAACTCAAAGGCCTGGGCCACCAAGGCGTAGCTATCAGCGGCTTCAACCCGTTTATCCCGGTCACTTTCCAGTGCTACAAGCGTCTTTTTAACGTGAGCCAGAAATTCTTTAAGTGGGGCAAAAACGGTTTTTAGGTGTTCATTCCCGCGATAGCGATTGCCATTGATAAACTTGCCGATAGCGGCCGGCGGTGCAGTAAGGGCAGCTTGCTGTAACCAGGCGAGCGTTTCGCTCCATTCCTCTTGTCTTACTGCTGCATCTTTCTTTCCTTCGATGAGCGTAGAAGCAATGGCATGTTCTTCGTTAAGAAGCCCCTCCCGAATGCGGACAAACTCTGTCTCCAGAGTTTGCTCTTCCTGCTGCAGACCGGTTGCAAAATCCTCCTCAATCTGCGCTTTCGTCAGAACATTGGGTACAAGACCACTACGTATTGCCGCTCCAAATTGCGCCAAAAGCGTCTCTGGATCGTGCCAGTTATTTTGCACCAACAACGGGTAGTGTTCTGCGTTGCCGGCAATCATGCGCACCCAGTCACGAGACGCTTCTACGTAAAGCATCCTCGTATCTGTAGCCAACGACAGTTCCATCGGTGTACCACCGGAAAACGCCAGCTGGCTTAGCACCTTGTTACAAAAGCCATGAATAGTGAACACCGAGGCTTCATCTAATTCCAGCAGCGCAGCCTCGAGTGTTCGTCTTCCTGTCTCGGGATACTGTTGATAAAGATGCCGATAAACGGGATCTGCGTCTGGAGCAGCCTCAATCCCCTTTTGCCCGACAAGCAGCCAAAACAGCAAAGCTTCGCGTAAAGTTGCTGCAATTCTGCCGCGGATTTCTTCGGTGGCGGCATTGGTAAATGTCATCACCAGTATTTGCTGCACAGAAAGGTTTTTTTCCAGCAATAAACGCAAATATAAACGCGTAATATTGAAGGTTTTACCGGTACCAGCACTGGCTTCGATCAGGTGTCTGCCAGCAAGCGGCATGCCTACAACGTCTAACGGTTTTGCCACTTTTTCCCTCATCGTTTTTTGTCTCCATGACATTGCATCAGCGGTAGAAATAGCGCTTCTATGTCCGCAAGCGGAATATCGGTCAGTGCAATGCCGTTGGGATAAAACCATTTAACATAATCATCTTCATTTAAGCCCTTTTGCTGCTGTGACTGGCCTTCAGCCAATTGCTGCCACATTTGTGTTGCTTTGGGTGTCGTCACCCAATCGGATAAAAGCTGATCTTGAGCAGCATTTAACGCGGCAATAGCAATATCAGCAAAGCCAAGGTAGGGGCCTTGATGCGCCTTTGTAAATACCGCTTCATACTGAGCTAATAAGTGTTGTGCCTCTTCGGAAGAAAAAGCGCTAAAGCTGGCGCGTCGAATAGTGAATTTGTCACTTTTCCAACTTAAGTAATAAGCTTCCAAGGGAAGCGCGCGGCCGCTGGCATTAAATACCAGCATGGTTAAAAACTGAGACAGCAACCGCTGAACGTGCTGCTTACCTACATGCATATGCTTGAGAGTCAGGCCATCAGTCCAAGCCTTTGCCTCAACAGTACATTGGTGTCCTTGCCAACTGGCAACAATAGCATCGCTGTGAGTTAACGCCAGCGCCTCACCTAACGCTTCAGATGCAGTATTCCAACGTTCCAGCAAGGTAGCAGTTAATGGCGTTGCCGGCAGCTCTCCGCTAAGCTGATAGCGCGTCAGTACCGTAGCGGTATTGTTCTGCTCAACACAGGTATTTACTAAGGCATCCATTACCTGATATCGAATTAAAGGGCTTTCGGCAAAGGGTTCTGCATCACTTAAATCTGGCTGTTGATTATCCAGACGCACACCTAAAACCTGATTTGCAAAATATTGCAGCGGATGGCGCAGGCAACGAGCAATCTGCTGAACAGAAACTGTCTCTGGCAGCCGTGGTTCTTCCAGTGGAGCAAAGGTCGTCCGGGCCGGCTTACTGGCAGTTGAAATCGATTCAGCAAGGCGGTACCAGCCCGGCTCGAAGCTGATAAAATCCGCAGAAAAATTGCCGGCGCTAAAAGGGTGTAGTGGCAATTGTCGCTGCTGAATTTTGCTGTCGAACCCATAGCCTCGCTCAAGCACGTCAAGCAATTCAGCCAATACTAAACTCGGCTGGCGCTCACTGTTATCTTTTTCACTGTTTCCCTGATAGCTCAGGTAAAGATAATCCCGTGCAGAAATCAGCGCTTCCAGAAACAGATAGCGGTCTTCCATCCGCCGCGAGCGGTCACCAATTCTGGCTGCATTTTTAGGCATCAAGTCAATGCTGATAGGTTGAGACTGGCGTGGAAATTCCCCATCATTTAATCCTAAAATGCATACTACTTTGAACGGAATACTGCGCATTGGCAGCATTGAACAGAATGTTACCTGCCCCGTCATAAAATGATTGCCTACATCTGGTGAAGAAAAGCGTTTAAGCAGAACCTCTCGAACCTGACGAAGTGACAGGTCGCCGACGAAACCAGCTTCGCGGCAGTGATGCTCTAAATCCGCAGTAGCCCTTTCTAAGGTTTCCCAGGTATCCTGTTGTTCTGGTAATGGCGAAAAACAGGCTTCTCGTAATTCTGTTAAAAATTCACGCCATTGCTCAGGCGTTCTGGTCTTTTTTAGCTGTGTGCAATAATGGCCAAGCTGATCCAGTAAGTGAATCAGCTTCCCCAGCACCACTGTTTGCTGACCTTCCACGTCCGGCACAGTAAGAATATCATGAGAAATTTTCTCTTCATCAGCAAACACCATCCCCATCAATAAACGCTTCAGTCCCCATGACCAGGAATGTAAAAAGGAGTCTGTAGCACCGTGTGTAATCACGCTTTTATGGTGACTATCTACCCCCCAGTGAACCTTGGCCTGTTGTAGCCAATAGCTCATCGAATCAAGATCGTCACTGGTAAGAGAAAACTTGGCCTGAAGCGCATCAAGACGCAGATAATCCATAATTTTGCTCACCTCGAATCGGCTATCCGGAAGGCTGAGCAAACTGATGAAGGAGGCAATTAAAGGTTCTGAATCCAGTGGTGAACGATCGGCAATGGAACAGGGGACCCGTGGTGCGCCGGAATTATCCGTAGACGGTGTGCCAATGCGGTGGAAAACCGCATCAATGAGCGGAGCATAATCCTCAATAGCGGGGCACATTACCACCACATCAGCAGGTTTAATTCCACTGTTGTTGTTCATTAAATGAAGGAGTTGGTCATGTAAGCCCTGAACTTCCCTTAACGAACTATGCGCTCTGGCAATAATAATACTGTTATCTTCTTGTGATACGGGTACCGTGCGCGACGGCGCTGTCGCCTGCAAAATATCTTGCTGCACCGCATGTAAATAACCTGTGGGCACGGTATTACCTTGCTGGGCAGGAACGTCAAAGCCGCTGATTTCAAAGGTATCAACGCTGGTGAGAAGATTAAAAAGATCGCGCCCTTGTTTGCCTAGGTTTGCAAGCAGCGGATTATCCTGTTGATCTAATTGCCACTGCGTTACGCCCTGCTGACGCAACAGCCTTGCCCGTTCTCTGTCGCTTTTCACATCCCCCCAATAGTTAACGCTTGGGTTTAAATGAAAAATATGAATATCAGTGTATTTTGCCAGTGCATCGAAAAACTGCACCAGTTGAGGCGCCATGGTATTAATAGCAAACGCAATGACTCTGGCTGGCAACGTTATCTCACAATCTTGCTGCAACGCATCAATCGCCATCTTGTGCAGGCGCGCCGGGTGAAGCGGGCTTTGGGCAACCAGGTGGCGCCATATCAGTGATTGCCAGATTTCATCTTCACTATTTAATACAAGTTCACCCTGCTCCCAGGAAAATAGCCAATCAGGCCGATACAATAAATATTGCTCAAAAATGTCAGCCAACGCAGTAGCGAATTGCAAACGCTGCACCCCCTGCTCCTCAGCATCAGCCAGATGCTGCCAATAGCGGCACGCTTTTTCGGTTTCTGGTGAGTGGCAAAATGTATCGCTGCGCAGGATATTTTCAATTCGCCAAACCAGCACTTCACGCCGATATGCCGATTGTTGAGGGACCACATCTTTTCCCAACACCGCGCGGGCAGTATTCCACATAAACCGGGTTGGCAGCGGAAATGCCAGATTCATTGCAATCCCTTTTTGCTGGGCCAACTCCATGTTCAGCCAATGCTGCATACCTGGATTTTCCACCAGAATGGTTTGCGGACTAAAAATATGACCGGGTTGTTGTTCTAACAACGCACCCAGTAAATAACTGAGATGTTCCAGTTTGTTTGAGGGGTATAGTGCGAGCAAAATAAACCACATTTTGAGGATGCTTTAGAGCATGTTACGGCATCTGTAGAATTTCCTCCACATGCCGCTGGATAATTCATGGCGTTAAAAGGAAATCACCATCTGTAGTTTATTGCCCGAGCAAATGGTCAGTAAGCGACAATAGAATGTCAGATAATAGAAAAATAAAGTTTGGCGAATAATTGAGCGGTGATGTATATTAATGCCGAGAAAAAAAACCCACACAGATCTCAGGACACGAAAAATCTGTGCGGGCAAGGTTACGGGCCGCATACTAACAACCTGGTTTCGGCGTTGCCTGGCACCTCTCCAAGTTAGCGCTAGTATGAAGCGCAGTTAACAATATTGTTAAAGCACCGTTCGTGCCAATAAAGAATAACGATAAAATTCAAAACGTTACACAAGAAGCGCGCTTTCTCTGAGGAAAGCGCGTTTTTTATTTTGGTGCAGGCGCACCAAGAATGCCCATCCTTCTTATGAGCCTCCGTAGATTTTTGTTAGCTTCCTTAACGACTTTTCATCCGATACAATCGGCGTATCTCGAAAACAGGATTCGAATATGCTTACCCAACAACAATTGGCCACTATGCTGGCACTGCAAAATAAAATGAACACAAAAGTTAACCCCAAATGGTTAACTGCAGGCTACGCCTATTTGCGGGCAGCGATGGTGGAATCAGTCGAAGCTATTGAACATCATGGCTGGAAATGGTGGAAGGCACAAAATAAAGATTTGCCCCAGCTTCAGATGGAACTGGTAGATATATGGCACTTTGCGCTTTCTGACAGCATTATTCAGCATCAGGGCGATATTGCTGCTACAGCCACCGCCCTTGCTTCTCAGCTGGCTCAAGCAAAGACTACCGTTCAGTTTGATGGGCAGGAGTATTTGCCTGAAAACATGAATCTTTTGGATAATCTTGAGCTAATGGCAGGATTATGTGCCGCAAAACGCTTCTCCGTTCCCTTGTTTATGCACATTGTTACAGAATGCGATATGGATAGTGAAGAATTATATCGCCAATATGTAGGCAAGAATGTCTTGAACTTTTTCCGCCAGGATCACGGTTACAAAGCGGGCACTTATTGTAAAGTATGGAATGGGCAGGAAGATAATCAGCATCTGGTGGAAGTATTATCTGCGCTTAATATTCATGACGATAATTACAGTGAGAGTGTCTATCAAGGATTAAAAGCGCGATATCCTCAGTAACAATCTCGTTTTGCGTTTGTTCACCGTTGAACCAGTTTAGGAACTTATACTAAGTCAGGGGTTAACAAACAAGGTGCAATGTTGCATCATCCCATGGCGGCTCCCATCCTATGAGTGACACGTACAGCATTAGCTGCTGGTGCGTTCCTCATAGGGCGAGGTTGAAACTTCTTGCCTCGCGTTACTCCAATTACAAAAGCACCACGACATTCACTTAACGATGTTTCGTTCAAGCCCTTAGCACTTGCTAAATGATCAACAATAATTGCCAATAGTGTAACTTCTGAAAAAAGAGAAGGTAGATAAATGTTATCTACCGCTCAGAGCGAGAACGCGAATATTCTTTAAACAATAAGTGATAGTTTCTTAGCCGAACTTCTGGAACATGGATGCTCCAGCAGAGCCATCAGGGACGATTTTACGGCGTTTCGGATAAGAAACTTTTTTATATTTTCACAGTTGATGGATTTTCGCTCACTCATGCGGTTGCTTTGATCTACCGCTGCGTTATTAGTCAGCCCGAAACACTCGCTGCTTCAAAAACTGTATTGCGTCATCAAGCACTTCTGGCGCGTGTTTGTCGAAGCACACGTCCAAAAAAGCGTTACATCCGTTATCCAAAAAGGCGTGATTTCTATCGGGATATACGCGATACATGACAGGCTGGCCGGCTTTTTCCAAAGCATCCGCGTACGCTTTTACCGCTTCAGGAGGTGTAGTTTTGTCCAGCGCGCCGACATAAACAAACTGTGGCGGCAGCTTTTTGCTATCGGCGTTGGGAATCAAAAATATTGGTGAAACCGCTTCATACCATGAGGGGTTGGCAGCAACGGTAATCTTGTTGCCAAAAATGCCTCGGGCGGTGGCTTTGCCCATTTGCCAGAAAATATTCTTGTCACTTTCAAAGCCATTCTCTGAGGCAGCCTTGAGATTAAATGCACCATAGCTAACAACAGCGCCCTGCACCGTCACTCCGCCGTTATTCATTACATCGCTGGCGGACTTGCCAGGTGGTAGCCATGTCGGCACAAACTCCCTTTTATCCGCGGTAAAGCCTTCGTTGCCCAGCATATCCCCACCAGTAACTACCATGGCAGCCAGATGCCCACCTGCACTATCGCCGGTTACGGCAACTTGCGTCGGATCACCATGGTATCTTTCAATATTTGCCTTAACCCACAGCACGGCACCTAAAGCATCTTCGATGATATCATTCATATGGACAGAATTATTACTGTCACCTAACAACCGATAGTTAACGTTGGCTACCACATATTGACCATGTTCGGCGAGGTATTTGGAGGTTTGTTCCATAATAGCGTTTGAATTAATTAACCATCCACCCCCATGGAACAACACGATTACCGGTCGTTTATTCTGCAATCCTTCAGGCTGATAAATATCCATGGTCAACGCGTGTCCGTCTGGTTTCGCCCATTCAACATCTTCGAAAACCTTAACGGAATCGGCCAGAGCAGTACTTGAAATAGCGCCTTGCAGAAAAATCAGCAACGCCATTGACACTAAGCGCGAATTAATTTTCATAGTTTCTAATGTCCTTTTAATAATTTACAGTCTCAGAATATTTGCAGGAGCAACTATTGTGCAATGGCAAATTGACCGGATGCTCAATAGATAATTATGGGTTCAAACGTTAAACCGCATTATCGGTTTATCCATACCAGTTTATCTCGATAATTTTCCTGAATAACGGTTTCAAATCTGGCTTCCAGTACGTGCCGTTTCACTTTTAGCGTAGGCGTCAGCAGATCATTTTCAATAGTCCACTCCTGCTCCATCACTAATAACCTGTCAAGCACCTGATGACTTTCCAGCGCCGCATTAACGTTGTTAAACGTCTCCAGAAGACTGCTTCCCACAGATTGAAGATCATGCTGATACGCCTCTTTACTTAACACCACCAGAGCCACCGGCTGAGGCAAATTGGTACCTGACACGCAAACCTGCTCAACAAATGGATTTTCCATTAGCTTCGCTTCTATGGGGGCAGGTGCAACATATTTACCTTTGGCAGTCTTAAAAATATCTTTTAATCTGCCGGTAATGCGAATATACCCTTCGCTGTCCATCTCCCCCTTGTCACCGGTTTTTAAGTAGCCATCAGCGGTTAACACTTCAGCCGTTTTTTCCGGTTCAAGATAATATGAATGCATGTTACAGGGCGATTTCACCTGAATTTCACCATTCTCAGCAATGCGAATATCTACGCCCTCGTAAGCTTTTCCTATTGTGCCAATCTTGTCTTTCCTGAAAGGTACGCTGGCAGTGCCGTATGCGCTGTTTTCTGTCATTCCCCACCCTTCAGAAATATGAATTCCAATTTTATGGAACCATTCGGTTATTGCAGGTGCTAAAGGTGCCGAACCACTTGCCCATAGTCTGGTACATTGTAAGCTTAAGCCGCGCCGAATCTTGCTGGCTACCAGTTGATTAAGCAGAGGGATCTTCAATAAAATATCGAGTTTTTTCTGGGGGATTTTCGCCAGAATCCCCAGCTGAAATTTCGTCCATAACCGCGGAACAGAAATAAATAGTGTTGGCTCACAAGTGTGGATATCGCGATGAAAGGTTTCCAGGGACTCAACAAAATAAATATGTCCACCGGCATACAAGCTGGCAAGTTCCACCAGCACTCGTTCGGTAATATGAGCCAACGGTAAATAGCTTAATAATCTGTCATCCCGATTAAGCGCCAATGTGATCATGGCATTTTGTGCAGCCCAGCACACTGATTTAAAAGTATGCACTACGCCTTTAGGACGTCCGGTACTACCAGAGGTGTAGATAATTGTCATTACCTGATGTATATCAGGCGCAGGAGATCCCTCAATAGGCGCACAATCTATAAAATCTGACCACGCTGTGCCTTCACCAGCGCCCGGATAGGGAAACGCCACGGTTGGTAAACCTTCGGGGATAGCAGCAATTTGCTTGTCTGCATCGTCAAGTTTTCCCACAAAAAGCAGTTTAACGTTAGCATGTTGCAGAATGTATTGAATAGTCTGTTCACCAGCAGTGGAAAAAATTGGCACCGACACATGGCCAGCCATCATAATCCCAAGATCTGCTATAAACCACTCTGCACAATTTTTTGAAAAAATACCGATGCGACTACCTGGCTCTAACTGCAGGTCTTGAAGGCGCGCAGCCACTCTGCGAGCAAGATTCGCCACGTTTTTCCAGGTGTATGTTTCATAGTTGCCGCTAACCGGCTGGGTTAAGTATACCGATTCGCCCTGGCTTGCCTCCCACTGATAAAGCATGGTAAGTGGGGACATAACGGGGTGATTCGTGATAAGTGTGGGATCCAGTGGCATAACTGCTGAGCCTCTTAACTAGCGCGCCTTAACATTAACATAAAGTTTACATTATTGTAGTTATACTATTCCACAACATTGCGAATTAGGATAATTATATAGCGTGAGCGCTCTCGCGAAATGACGGGGGAAGCCGCACATCGTTTTAGTATTGCCTGAGCAAGCGCGTCTGGTGCAGCGTCAATACTGATCAGAAGGTTTTGTACTGTCGGTGTGACAATAGGCGTGGGCTAGAGATTCTTAACGTCCGTTACTGCTAATACTGGCCATTTCTTATCAAGCAAGGAAAGAATCCTGTCAGCTTCAATCGGTTTAGAATAGTAATAGCCTTGTTGGCAATAACATCCTTTTTGGGCAAGATATTTTGCTTGTGCATAGGTCTCAACTCCCTCGGCGACACTTACCATATTTAAACTTGCGGCCAGCCTGATTGTGGTTAATACCAGCGCATCACTATGGTGTCCAGGCTGAAGATCATCGACAAAGCTTTTATCTATTTTAAGTACCTGCAGCGGAAACTTTTTTAGGTAGCTTAATGATGAGTAGCCGGTGCCAAAGTCGTCAAGGGCCAGGACAAATCCTGCATCAATAAAACGCTGTATTTGGTAAAGCGCGTTGTCGGTATCATCCATCAGCACGCCCTCTGTAATTTCAAATCGCAAGGCGCTGATAGGTAAACTGGCTTCAGTTAGCTGAGATAAAATACCGTCTACATCAAATTCGGTTTTAAAGTGAAGTGCAGAAAGATTAACGGACACATAACCACGATAACCTTTCTGATACCATTGAGTGAGATCTTCTACGGCTTTATTTAAAGCTACGCGCGTTACTTCAATGATGTAACGCAGTTGTTCGAGAATGGGAATGAAATCATTAGGGAAAAGCGTTTCGTCATTGAGTTTGCAGCGCAACAACAATTCAACGCCTTCCATTCGCCCTGTTTTTACGTTGACAATTGGCTGATAATGATTATGAAAACAGTCTTCCTGAAAAGCAGTTTTAACCTGATTTTCAAGATGCAGACGTTTTTTAGCACGCTCATTCATTTCACTGGTGTAGTAAGTAAACCCGTTTAAGGTATCTTTCTTCGCCGTGTACATTGCCACATCAGCTTGCTTTAATAATTCAGCCGGTACACTGGCATCATCAGGGTAAAACGATACTCCCACACTGCATGACACGCGAAGTACTTCATTGCCAAGTGCTACAGGAGTTTCTACCGCTTCAATCAGTCTACCGACAAAAGAGCTTAACGCATCTGAATTTTCCACCTCTTCCATAACCAGTACAAATTCATCACCACCTAAGCGGGCGACGGTATCATTACTGGAAGCAAGATTTGCCATGCGGCTCCCAATAATCCTAAGTAGTTTGTCACCATAATCGTGTCCGAGAGAATCGTTTATTCCTTTGAAACGATCTAAATCTACAAACAGCACTGCCACTTTAGTATTATGGTGACTGGCGTTTGCTATCGCATGCTCAAGCCTATCAAGTAACAGGCTCCTGTTGACCAGCCCGGTCAGGCTATCGTAATTAGCGATTTTCAACAGTTTTCGCTCAGCATTCTTCTGTTCGCTGATATCAGAAATAACTACGAGATAATGATCAACCTTGGCGCTGTTTTTATCTTCTGTAATGGCAGTGATATCAACCAGAACATCGTAGCGACGTCCGTCGGCGCCTTCGATAACATCTTCATTTTTCCAGAACTCTCCCGCACGTAAATTTGATAACCTGCCGGATAACTGGCGTTGCAGTTTGGGAAAACGCTGATAAAGACGATTTAGCTGGCGATCCAGATGTTGATCGGGTTCAATCCCAAACACATGCTTGCATGCCGGGTTTGCGGCAACGGGAACCATGTTGGCATCAAAAATTATTACCCAATCCCGGGTCTGCTTAAATGCGTCACCAAACAAACGCACTTGATGCTGCGCTTGATGCAGCCGATTAAGCTGACGCTGACGATGATAAAAATACAAAAGAAGCGTTAGCAAAATTGCGCCTACGTAAATACTATATGCTAGCGGCGAGCGCATCGGCGGGTAGGGAATCGTGAAAGTAATGGCGGCTGGCATCACCGTATAATCAAATTGCTGCACCGCAGGACTGACTTCAAATCGGTAGGTTCCTGGTGCCAGGAAAGCAAAAATAACATTGTTGTCTTTGGTCTTTGCTTCGCTAATTATGTCGTTCCCCCGTGACAAGTTGTAACGGTAAACTTCATCATGGTACTGGCTCATGAACAAAGATGAGAAATGGATGGAAACGCCAAAGTCATCATGCTGTAGCTCAAAATGCTTTCCCGATAAATTTATCATAGGAGTGTTGAGCTTGCGGGAATCCAGTTCTACGGAACTAATTGCCATGGTCGGGGTAAAACGATTTCGGTCCGCTTCTGCTGCAATTTTCTCTGGATCAAAAATTATTAGCCCGTTTGTGGAGCCATAAGCCAGTCTGCCGTCATCTAGTTCAAGTACGGCATCCTCATTAAATTCTGAAACTTCCAGATCCTGACCATAGATAAAGTTACTAACTTGCTTAGTATCCGGCGAAAAACGGTGCAACCCGCTATGTGAGCTAAACCATAAAAAGCCTTGTTTATCCTGCTGCAACGAATAGACGATATTGGTGGAAAGGAGATTGTCTTTATGAAAATGATGTTTTAACTCAAATGTCGTCGCATCCAGACCCAGCAAACCAAATCGTGGAAACCCTAGCCACAGTATATTTCGCTCCCGATCGACAACCAATGAGGTAACAGCCACGGCGTTATTTCGTTGTTCGGGAGGATACCGATATACGAGTGTTAGTTTGAAAGTATCCTCATCAACTAACCAAAGGCCGTCCAACATAGACAAAAATACACTGCCGTTATAAAAGTCGGGAGCAGCAATAAATCCGTATGAAAATGGCACATTAACAGTGGGTTCATCAAAGTTCAGCTCGATCAGTTCTTGGCTGGAAGTGTCGTAACGATAGAAGCTTTTATCGCCAATGAAAAATAATCTACCTTTTGAATCCATCGCTGCTGCGCCAGTCCACTTTTCAAGTTCGCTTTGTTGTTGGATGTCATTAACCGGTAAAACCTGCGTTTTACTGGTCTTAATGTCAAACAAACGTAACCCGTCCAACGTTTGCAGAATCAAGGTATTGCCGCTGCCTTTAAAAACTTTTTCAATGGTGGTATCCGTTCTGGCAGCTTTGACACCGGAAGACATTAAGAAAAGCTCAGACGTGTTAGAATCCTGTCGGTACTTAGTTAGCCCATTGTCGGTCCCCAGCCATAACGTTTGCGGATCACTTTGATATATGCTCCATATAGTATTGTTGCTCAGCACATCATCTTGACGACGGTAATTGTTCTGAACAGTAAAAATAGAAAGGCTGTTAGCAGACCAATAAAGGGCGCCACCATAAGAGCTACCTAACCAAAGGTTATTAGTCTTATCAACGGTAACTGCTTTTATATCTTTTTTCGCCAGCTCATCTTTGCCATTATTGGGTTCCAAAACATGGGCCGACTCCCATTGCCCCTGCTCGTTTTGCTTTAAAGACATCAGGCCTATATCAGTTCCAAGCCATAGGTTGTTTCCTGCGCCTTGAGTAATTTCCCAGATATTGCGGTACGGCACTACCTCTTTGAATCGCGCAGTCGATCCAGGCTTCTTTAAACTCGCGAGTAAATTATCCAGGGGCGTCACGTACAACCCTTCAACGGTGCCCACAAAAAAATTGCGCTTCTCATCGATAAAGAGATATTTAGAATCTCGTTTGTCGCGGTTAGGAAGTGATCCGCCAAGATAATCTACCGCTTCCGGTTGGCTTTCCGGATCTCGAAAATTTACCGCCAGTAACGCGCGTTCTGTCGCCAGTAACATTGTTTCATCAACAACGAGTGCCATGCGAATATAGTTTCCTTCCTTTATCATTGCGTCAGGAAGTTCAAAAATCACTGTGGCGGTATTATCCCGCACATTATAACGATAGACTTTTTGATCGATTGCAATAATGACGTTGCCAGAGTCTTCCTCTTGAAAGGACGCTGCCGATTGGATCCACTCAGGCTCGTATTTAAACGGGGCAGAGAGAACATTTTGAATAGTATTGGTGTTTAAATTGTAGCGGAAGATGCCTGAGCTATACGTGCTGATCCAAAGGTTACCGTGGCTATCCATGAATAGTTTGGTGATGCTGGCATTGGTAAATACCTGATCAGGACCAGCGATATGGTCGTATCGATATCCATCCCAGCGATCCAGGCCGCCTTCGGTGGCAATCCACACAAAGCCGGTTCTATCCACGAGAATGTCGTTGACTGTGTCCTGGCTGAGGCCTTGCCGCGTAGACAGATAAGTGAAGTTGGGATCCTGAACAAGAGGATCGGCAAAAGAAATGCTGCTGAAGCAGCATACCAGCACCGAGAAAAAGAAAACCATGCGCTGCAAAAGCACGTTTGTCCCCTGCAGTAGCCATGATTTGTTTTTATATTGTTTTAAGGCCACAGGGGTATCCTCATACTACGTAAGGCATGAAAAACGCCTAAGATTCTTTCTTGTAAACATCATCCTCCGTAATAACGATTGAACGAAAAGCATACCGTGATGCAACCTGCGCATTTTAACCATTATTATCAGCCATAGGAACTATCATTGATTATTCGCTCATATATACACTTACCGATATATATAACTAAAATTAAAGATACAAAATAATTCATAGCCACTATAACGTAAGCGTACACGTATCCCATAAATTCCGAATCTATGAGCAATCGCTCGATGTAACGCACCACTTGGAATACCCCAAAGGCAATTAGTAGCCCTAAAATAAACTTCGATGCTCGTTCCATTTTTTGGCGGGAATATTTCACTCCCAGTATCACCAGACCCACACAAAGAAAATCCGAAAACGCGAAACCTAAGTACCATAATGAGAAAATTAGATAATTATGATGTTCGCTGTTAGCCAAAGGCATTAATGTTAAGGTAAGAGCTTGATGTAGAGCCTCAATAGCAATAATGCCCACCATCACGTAAGTGAAGCTCGTTAAGCGTCGAACAACGGCAGAATAGACAATAAGACATGTAAGGTTGATAATGGTTATCGGTGATATATCAAAGGACATAATATTTTTTAAAGAGAATGGATAGCGACGTTTTCCAGTAACTGCTAGAGGGATCGGAAACTTTGACGTAAATTTTCTAATATTACTTTCGCTACAAAACCAATAAGCAGTAGAGCGATAATCATGTTAATCAATACGATACTATTACTATACATCAAAGACATTAAATAGCTGTCGATATAACTTCTTTCAACAAGGCGTACGATTTGAATAACTCCCATAAAACCATGAAGCCATAAAACAACTTTACTAATCGTATCAAAAGGAACTTGCGCCTTTCTGCTCCATAAACAAGCAACCCAAATAAATAAAAAGTCTGTTGCAGCGAATCCAATATACCAGGAGTAGTAAACTAATTCATAGTAGCTGCTATATTCATTACTGCTATATAAGTAAAACTCTAATCCTACGTGTAGGATTTCAAGAATAAGCACTCCAACAAATATAAAGGAAAAAGCCGTTAATTTTTTTACACATAAGGTATAAACAAACAACGCTGCTAAATAGAGCAGCGTTGTCGATGGTACGATATTGAGAATATCTGCCATTATTTCCTTTTATCTCCGGGCTTCGGTAGTTCATTACCACTGCCATTACCATTGGTAGTCATACTACAAAGCAGAGGGACAGTGGCGCAAATATTTTCTACAAAGCTTGCCGAAGCTCCTCTATCAAGCTGCGCTGCCGCTACGGTTGTTGATAATAACCCGATAACTGAGACTACTGCAATTTTAATGATCTTTTTCATGATAGTTCCTTTGATAGTTGGTTTTAGAATATTGCTTCATCATTGAAGTACTACTAATGCTTTATCGACAGAAGGTTCGTTTACGTGAAGGTTTTTTTCGATTACCTGGCTGATGATTTGATACCAATTTGCATAGCTTGATTTTTATTCGGCCCGCGCCCTGCTGTCAGCTGACAAAGAAGCACTGCATCACTGCGGTGGCTACAGAATATGTACAGATGAACCACGACGGATGAACCACAGGACGCAGTACAGCCACGCCAGGGAAATCGTTCGCTATTTTCAAAGCTACGCTCTGCCCGTTAAGACAATAACTTGCGAACTGATGCGGCTAACAAGAATTTTTAAGATTGACGAATAGGCACTCGACCCGTTTTTACCACACCACGGCGAATTCCGGCTTGCGGGGCTAAACGATATAAATCTCCGTTTTCTCCGACGTAGTTTTTACGCACCCCGCTTGATTTCGCTATTTCAGCATGCGCTAGCAGATGCTCTCGCTCACCATGTACAGGTATGGCTATCTGCGGCTTTACCCATGAAAACATAAGGCGTAATTCTTCGGCATAAGGATGCCCGCTGGCATGGATGGGCAAGTCACTTTCTTCACTTTGCACAGTTATAATGCCACTGCTGTTAAACCTGGTCATAAGCGCTTCGACCGCTTTTTCGTTGCCAGGTATAACGATACTGGAAAAAATTACCGTATCACCCTTTGCAAGCGCAAGATGCGGATGATTGTCTGTTGCAAGCCGGTGTAACGCGGCTCGTGGCTCCCCCTGACTGCCAGTTGCTACCACTAACACTTCTTCGGGAGGTAAATAACCGATATGCGCAGAATCAACAACCTTTAGAGTATCAGGCCAGATTTCCAGATAGCGAGCGATACTATACATATTTAACAGAGAACGCCCAAACAGTGCCATGTACCGGCCTGTTTTTTCGGCCACTTTGGCTAAAGATAATAAACGGGCGATATTGCTTCCAAAGCAGCTTACCACTACCCGACCCTTCTTAGGTTTTATGGTAGCTAATAGTCCGTCATAGCAACTTCTTTCTGAAATAGAAAAACCCGGCTTGTTAGCATTGGTTGAATCTCCTACCATTGCCAAAACATTCCGCTTCGCGAGTTGTTGATACAGCTTTGGATTAAACGCTTTGCCAGTAACAGGCTGGGCATCGATTTTCCAATCCGCAGTGTGTAATACATTGCCAGCCAACGTTTCAATGAACAACGCATAAGGTTCAGGAATAGAGTGAGTCATGGCGAGCCAGCTAACACTGAAAGGCCCGATTTGACATACAGCAGCACTAGATACTTCGATAATTGGCACCTTGGCACTAAGGCCTACCTGCGCCAATTTCCGGCGCAGCACTTCAGCGGTGAAAGCAGTGGTATAAATCGGGCAGCGAAAACGCTGCCATAAATAGGGTACCGCGCCCACATGGTCTTCATGGGCATGCGTTATTACCATTCCGCATAGCCGCTCCCTTTGCTGAACAATAAAACCAGGATCTGGTGCTACTACCTCGTATCGATCACTGCTTTGAGAGCCAGGTTTATGAGGTGGTACTAACGGCTCATCAAATGATACCCCACAATCGACCATCAACCAGTGCCCGGCGTGCCCGTACAGGTTGAGGTTCATACCGATTTCTCCGGTTCCTCCCAGTGGCAGAAACCATAGGTCCTCATCCCCAGGAACCAAATGTGACGTATCCGAACTTGAAATAGTGACCTCCCAACCGCAAAACCATAACCCTGCCTGCAACAAATTTACTTACCCGCGCGCGTCTACCAGCTAACTTTCGATTTTAGTCATCTCCTAGTGTCATACTCGCCTCTTGTTACTCATTTACAATGGCAATTTGAGTCACCGATCATCCGCACTGCCCTGATTAACTCCGATCGCAATATCACGGAAAGCTTTTCAAGGAGATCGAATTAAGGGCGCGGACTAACGCGCCCTTAATTCGCGTGAACTCACTTTACAATTGTCATTTCATCAATGAGGTTTTGCGCGTTATCCACATATTGCATTACCCACAGCATGTAACGGGTATCCACATGAATAGTACGAGTGGTTTTGGGGTCGAAATCCCAGTCGGAGTTTACGCTCTCAAAAGTGCCATCGAACAGCAGTCCCACCAATTCCGCATCAGCGTTTAAGGTCGCGGAACCAGAATTTCCGCCAGTGGAATCTAAATCAGTAAGAAAGTTAACCGGTACGCTACCAATGCTTTCCAGTTGATAAGGGCCGTACTTCTTATCCTCAATCAGTCTTAATTGCTTGGCAGGTGAATTGAATGGCTCCGTGGCGGTGTCCTTTTTGAGAATTCCCTCAAGCCGGGTAAAGGGTTCATAAATGAGACCATCTTTCGGCTTTCCGCCAAGCACGGTGCCGTAAGTGACTCGCAAAGTACTGTTGGCATCTGGATAAGCCAGACTATTCTGCGCTTTCTGCCAATCGATAATTGCCCTCATATACTTAGGTTGCAGCGCGGCAGCTCTACCGGCCAGGGCTTTGGCGTCATTTTCTATTTTCATTTCGGTAGGGTATAACGCCACTGCCAGTTTTATGAAGGGATCATTACTGGCTTCAAGTTCCTCTTTATTAGCAGATAACAGGGATAGACGATATTTAGCTTCATCTAACTGAGTATTTTCATAAAAAGACGTCAGCGTTGCATCTAAAGAGCTGTCATCGTTTTTGCCGCTTAACCCCAGCGCTTCATCAAAAGCATCGATATGTGCTGTAGCTGGTTGCTCACGGTACATATTGATAAATTTCTGCCACACGGCTTTATCAACTTTGGCATCATAACGGCGATCGATCCGCTGCATACTTTGCTCAAGGCGAGAGCTATCACGCTCCTGAAACCCAGGTTCTCGTTCAGCATCAGGTTTGGCCTGCTCAATCGCATTACGATACAACGTCTGTGCAGCAGCAAGTAATTGGGAGCGCGTAATATTGTTATACCAGAAATTCTGCTTACTTTTCGTCGCTTGTTGCGCCGACACATCATCTAACGCGCTAATGGCATCAAGGAGATCCGGCTTATTTCCAGCATTTTGCAGCCATTGATTCAGCGATTTTTCGCGCTTTTCCCGCCGCTCAACTAAGCCAACCCGCTTTGCTCCCGCTAGCTGCCCTTCGGTATTTTTCAAAAAGTTATTCAGCCCGGCCAAAGTTGACTCGTACTTGATTCGCGCTTCGCTCCCTTCTGGGGCGGCGTCTTCAATGGTGTCTATCCAAGTGGAAATTAAATCGACATAAGTTGGATACATCCAGCCAAAGGTATAGTCTACCGTTGCCAGGCGAGCGTAACGATTTGTAGAACCCGGATATCCCACTGCCATTACGAAGTCCCCTTCGTTCAAACCGGCGGCAGAAACCTTCAACATGTGTTTTGGCTGATATGGCACGTTATCTTTACTGAAATCTGCTGGTTTACCGTCTGGTCCTACATAAGCGCGGTAAAAAGAAAAATCGCCAGTATGACGTGGCCACATCCAGTTATCTATATCCCCACCGTACTTCCCTATGGAATCAGCGGGCGCGTAAGCAATACGCACATCTCGGATTTCCATTTGTTTAATCAGTTTATATTCAAGCCCCTCAAAAAATGCCGGTACGGAGCAGCGATAGCCTTCTTCGGCTTCACATTCAGCGATGAGTGTTTTTTGCTTCTGTTCGATGGCGTCATACCGCTCTCGTCCGGACATGTCGTTGTCCAGCTCGCCGAGCACCTGCTCGGTAACATCGGAGAATGCTACCGTCACCCACATTCTCGTGCCAGGCGCAGCCGGTAATTCTTCATTCATGGTTTTCGCCAGAAAGCCATTTTCCAGATAGTTGTGCTCTGGCGTACTATTGTACTGCACAGAGCCTCGTGCGCAGTGATGGTTAGTTACAGCTAAACCTTTCGGCGAAACAAACGACGCGGAGCAACCGCCTAATGAAACAATGGCGCCCATAGGAAAAGCCGTAAGATCGCTCAAACGCTCTGGCGGTATATTTAATCCAGTAGCTTTCAAATCTTCGGCTATTTGAGGTAATTGCTCTGGAGTAAACATTCCTTCTTTTGCCATTACGTTGGTACCTACAAGCAACAGTGCAGTAGAAGCACAAGCAAACAATATGCGTGACATTAAATTTCCTTTTTACGTTTTTATTATGTACAGCGAGATGTTACACATTTTTTGAACCTGCGCACAACACCAATGCCTAAACAGACGTGACAGCTGTGAAAAAATATTGCCAGCAGATGAACCGCATACAAATGCCTTTTTCAGATAAGCGGGTTTGCGGTCGCGAAGCGTCGGTATCGTTTGCTATCTAGAAGAATAAAGGAAAACGTTAAAACAGATAGCTTTCCTGGCTTTGCCAAGCTAAACGCATGAGCGAAAGTTCATCCCCTGGATCCCGAAATTCCATACCGCGCTAAGTCAGCCCTAGTGGCTTCACCGGAGCATCCTGCTCCAGACCTTCGGCTGGCAAACCTTCACTCACAATTAAAAGTATCGCCTTCTCGCTAAAGCTTTGCTGGGAACTACGAAGCACGTGAGTCGTAGTTTTCCTTATCCTGGTGCAGCCGCACATTAAGCTTATCGATAACGACCACCCACTCAGCATCTGCAACATAGGCGTTCTGTATAAATTCGGCTTGCGCTTCATTCCAAAAAGGAGCGTCTTCCAGATGGCGACTATCGTGAACGCCGCGGTGTTTCGCGATAAATTCTTCTATCTTTTCCTCACTAGAGTCTAAACCAAGCTGCATGAACAAATCCTGCATACTGGGATGCTGTACAACCATACGTCTCTCCTTAGCTATATCAATTAATACCTTAAACGTGCCCCTGCAAAGCAAAGATCAGTCATAGGTATTGCTCAAATAAATATGGCCAGGCAGATGTATTTTGACGTTGCCAGAACCCAAAGCTCCGCTGCCGCCTTTGACTTACGCTAATAAACGATCTGCAAATTCTTCCGGCGGATAGACCTCGCCATCTTCTCCGGGAACAGGACAAATCATAAGCATAAGATCATCTTGTATCAGTCCTGGCGTCCACTTTTTCAACCAATCGTCATAAGAAATAGCCATGGGTTCACAGTGAGACCAGTCCTCAGTGGCCCAGAGCTTTGCTAACTCAGCATCGGGCCACACCGGCACACCGTCTTCGTCATCGGCCGTCAGCATAACGCAGCCATCTTCATCTTTTAATATCCAGATTGCTTTGTTCTCCCGAATAAGTGCGATGGTATCGTTTAGGCGGCGTTCTGCATTTGCAGAAATCAAAGGATGCGTATCTAAGGACATAGTGAAACCTCGTTGTGAATAAATGGACAAGACGAACCACCATTTGCTCGTCACTATTCTATAATATACGAATATAGTTAGTAGGACTTGCTGGCGGTAGATCATAAGTATCGAAATAATGGGCGCTATTATACTAATCCGCCTTCCCCCGGTCATTGAGCAAAGCAAGATTAGCGGCGAAAGTCGTTTTTGTGTAGGAAGGGTCCTCTCGGATACGAAAAGCTATGGCGAGTTAAACAAGGCTAAGTTACGACGCGGAGAAGTCGTCATAGTTTACTCACCATATTCGCATTCAACGCGCTGACTCCCCCACAACCGCAATTACGCCATAATCGCGTGGGACGGCGACAATTGAGCAATGAGTTCAGATAAGCCAGAACGTTTGATAATCTTCATGCTGTTCATATAAACCGACGAGTGAATCGCATCCAGTGCCATAACTTTGCGAATAGAAGTACCTTTGCTAAACAATGATGCACTGTCTGCTGGCAATACTGCTATTCCGCCCTCTTCTTCCAGTGCTGAGACAGCTAACCGTAAAGAATTCGTTTGTAGTTTAGCGTCCCGTAGGTGATGATTATGCGTAAGTAATACGTCCCGGGCTTTACTCCCCCAATCTATAGCAATGAAATCAGCAGGCGCAATTTCGTCTGCATTATAATTCACCGCGTACACGTTTAAAGGCTGTTGAAGAATAAGTTCGCTCTGAATTTCTTCCGACTTCAGCGGTTCCGTAGAGAACGCTAAATCGATAACACGTTCATGGAGTTGGCGGGTAAGGTTATCCGGCGTAAGCACTTCTGCTTTCACCGACCAGTCGGGAAAAGACTGATGAATACGAGACAGCGTTGACGTTAAGCAGAGTTCACTCGCCAACTGAGTAGCACCGCAAACGACATATTCTCCGGATTCGAGCTGCAGTTCCCGCTTGGCCTCTTTTAATGTATCGCTTAGCTGGTGGGCAAAGGGTAGAAGCTTTTTTCCAGCTGGCGTTAACTGAATACTGTTCCGGTGGCGCACGAATAGCGTAGTTTGAAAATACTCTTCCAACAATTTGATGCGCGCACTGACTGCTGACTGAGTAAGATAAAGATTTTCGGCAGCTTTACCGAAATGGCGAGTATTAACAACTTCTATGAAGGTGGTAAGAAAGCGGATATCCATGCTTTTTACGAAATTTCGACGTGACAAGACCGTAAAACTGTCATAGTTTCGGTGCTAAGTAAACAAAAAAGCATAGCAGCGCATCAGTTTCCTGATGCGCTGTGTTCTTTATCTGGAGGATGTTACCCGCGTTTAGTAACTTTCCTGGTGCAGACGTTTTTGCTTCTCGCGACGTTGAAGGTCGCGCTTCTGCTTAGTCTTCACCTGATGACGACGATCCGGGTTTTTCTTGCCTGAAACGTCTTCATCTTCTACCGAGTCCCATTCTTCACGGTGGTAACGATAGTCTTTGCTCATTGCAGTCTCGTTGTTGTTGCCTCATTCGCATTATCAGCCTCTGAAAAAAAATGGGAAACAAATATTTATTATCGTTACGATGAATATTTTTTAATCATCAAGAGGGATCTTTTTTATCTAAAATGAGTTGCAACTGGAGTTATAAATTCTGCTTTCACACCTGATAAACCGGGTCTTGGGCCTCGTACCTACAGCAATACAAATCGTTTCAAGTGTATGCAAAATAATTTGTGGAGAAGAACAAAAATTTTTGTTTCATTTTTTGGATAATTTGCACTAAAAGTCACCTTGAAATTACCATTGAAACGAGACAACTCTATGAAAGCTCCTGACGTTCGCGTATCACCAAAGCCTTTTATTGACCGTAGTAAATTTCCCTACGGTTTTCGCAAATCCGGAGACTTCAGTATCAGCGAAGCTGACTTACTGACCCGCTACGGGAAAACCTTATTAGCATTAGAAAGCGGCGAACTAGCCCCAGCCTCTGTAGATGAAAGTCATTTTATGGAATTCATCAGCGGAAAAGCAGAAGCTGTCAATAATCTTGAGAAAGCCTGGCAGAAATATGTTCATCTGGCACGCGGTAAGCGTCATTTCTATACGCTGCACAGCAGCGCCGCCAGTAACCAGTCTGATTACGATGATGACTTCACTGACGAAGAATTTGACGTCGCCTAAACGTATCTCACGCCGTCTGTAGTCTCTAATGGTTGTAGAGCGTATCCTTGTGCGCTCTACTTGCTTTTTATTCCTAATTTTCCAGTGCCTGCCCTGAGGGCAATGATCCTTCCCTGCCCGCGAACGAATCCAATTCTTACCGCAAAACCGTATGAACTCACAGTTAGCACTACACGTATAATCGCTTATTCGTTGTGGAACAAAAGGATCAGGTAAGATGATTTCATATAAGCAGTTGAGAGATTTTGATATACACGCCACTGACGGTGATATTGGTGGATGCAAAGATGTTCTGTTTGATGACCAGGATTTTGTGGTCCGGTATCTGGTAGTAGACACAAATAATTGGCTGCCATTGAGCCGCAAAGTGGTCATTTCCCCTATTTCCATTGCGCGTGTGGCCCGAGATGAAGAGAAAATTCATGTCAACATGACGTCTCAGGCGTTAAAGGATAGTCCCTCAATTGATGAACATAAACCTTTATCACGCGAGTACGAAGAGACCCTTTTTAAATACTTTGGTTACGGCTATTACTGGATTGGACCGGGTGCTTGGGGCGATTTTACCCACCCTACTGAACTGGCCGACCAGGAAATGCAGGAATCGCTTAATGAACTGAGTGAAAAGCCCTCCAATCATTTGCGTTCGTGCAGTGAAGTACATGGTTATGAAGTTTCCACTCAGGATGATGAAATTGGACATATTACCGATTTTCTTATTGATCCCGAGAGCTGGTCACTGAAGCTGCTGGTGGTGGATACGCGCAACTGGCTTCCGGGCGGTAAAAAACTCGCTGTGCGTCCTGCTGATCTTGAGAAGATTGACTGGTCAAGCCACAAGGTGGTTTTTAAACTGAGTCATGATCAATTAATGGCGCGTCCAGAAGTAGATATGGATAAGCTACAGGATGAAAGTTACGTTCAGTCAATGCTGCTAAAAGCGGAGTAACGAGTATGAATAAGACGCTATACCAGAAGGAAACCTCTCTTGCAGCAGAAAATTTCGCAATTGGCGATGCGCCGATGCCTGCCACTTTTATTCGTGCCTTAGGCTATGTTAAAGGTGCTTGTGCGCAGGTAAATGAGCAACTTGGTTTACTCGATAAAACAGTGGCAGATGCTATTTGGGAAGCGGCAACTGAAGTTGCGCAAGGGCAACACGATCATCAATTTCCCGTCGATGTTTTTCAAACCGGTTCTGGTACCAGTACCAATATGAATGCCAATGAAGTGATTGCGTCATTAGCTAGCGAACATGCCGGGCGCACCGTACATCCCAATGACGATGTGAACAAAGGACAAAGTTCTAATGACGTTATTCCTACTACTATTCATGTCAGCGCGCTAATTGAATCAACCCATACATTAATGCCTGCGATAGATAAGCTTTGCGAAAGCATTGAAGGCAGAATGGTGGAATTTGAAACGGTGATAAAGACCGGCCGAACGCATCTAATGGATGCCATGCCCGTCACTGTTGCGCAGGAAATGTCGGGTTGGTATGCGCAGCTTAAACAAGCTCAGGCTCGTTTGTCAGATACTCATCAGCGGTTAAGTCAACTCGCCATAGGCGGCACTGCAGTGGGTACAGGCGTTAACACTCATCCTGAATTTGCCGCTCGCGTCGCGTCGGTACTTACAGAACAACTCGGTATCACCTTTACAGTAACTGATAATCATTTTGCCGCGCTGTCTGCGCAAGATACCGCTGTAGAATTTTCTGGGCAATTGTCTGTTTTGGCTGTAGCGATTATGAAAATCAGCAATGATTTGCGATGGATGAACAGCGGGCCATTAGCCGGATTGGGCGAAATTGCGTTAGCCAAATTGCAGGCTGGTAGCAGTATTATGCCGGGCAAGGTGAACCCCGTCATCCCGGAGGCAGCAGCGATGGCCGCTGCACAAGTCATGGGTTATCACACAGCAGTGACGGTTGCAGGGCAGTCAGGTAATTTTCAGTTAAATGTGATGCTGCCGTTAATTGCCAATAACATATTGCGCAGTATTCAATTGCTGGCCAATAGCTGCAACCACCTTAGTGAAAAAGCAATAAATACTTTTACTGTAAACACACAGCAGTTGAGCAAAGTATTGGCAAAAAACCCCATACTTGTCACCGCTCTCAATCAACGAATCGGTTATGAAAAAGGAGGAGAAATCGCCAAAAGAGCCTATCAGGAAAAACGGGACATTTTCGAAGTTGCGCAGGAAATGACCGATTTAGATACCGCTGAGCTCAAAAAGCTCCTGGACCCGGCCAATCTTGTTTAGCCGTCACCGCTTTTACAGAAAAAATCAGTAAGGAGAGACATTGTGCGATGGATACGCGTATCTGCTATACGATAGTAAATGACTTGGCCGTCGCGGCGAGTGGCGACAAGGCTGGCGTCTCTGAGCAACGCCAGATGTTGAGACAGCACCGGTTGAGTCACTGGAATACGCTTGAGAAGATCAGTCACAGAAAGTTCCTGCTCCAGAAGTGAGCCCATCACTCTTAAGCGCGTTTTGTTCGCCAAATGTTTTAAATAACGTTCTACATCCTCAGCGTGAGTAAGCAGTTCTCGCGTTTTTTTTGTATTTTGCATTAGAGTCATGTAGTTACTTTACTACTTAGAGAGGGTATATATTGAAGCGCGTCCTGCTCGTGAATGGCAAGTGCGTTTATCTTGAAAATGCCACCACTTAAAGCCTATCGAAGTAACTTGTTGAAATTATGACAAGATACTTCTACTTTGAGTTAACAGAATGGAAGATATTAAGGAGTCATGATTGTTACTTACCATTGAGGATCGATTAGCTGCTATACCCGGCGCTATCAGACGCGTGTCAGCTCAAGAAGCTGCTGAAGAGAGTTCGAGCAATAAGGGGATCATAGTTGATGTACGCGAAACTGCAGAGCAGGAAACCGCGCCTGTCCCTTCAGCCATACGTTTTTCCCGTGGCATGTTGGAAATGAAGATGCTGCAGGCCTACCCTGATCCATCGCTACCGGTTTATCTGCACTGCGCATCTGGCGTACGCGCCCTGTTAGCAGCGGAACAACTGGTAAAAATGGGCTACGAAAATGTCTCAGCGATTACGAGTAACATCAAAGACGTTCAGCAGGCGTTTGAAAAAACTGTGACAAAACAGGGGTAAGTAAAACGCTAAAGCACAAAAGGAAACGCTACTCAATCTCTTAGTAGAAGGTTTAGAATAGCATCACCATTCTCATTAACTGATTCTTAAAATGCTAAAAGCAACCCTCGAACAATGGCGAATGTTTAAAGCTGTGGTTGATTCCGGCGGGTTTAATCAGGCAGCTACGTCTGTACATAAAAGTCAGTCAAGCGTTCATCATGCGGTACAAAAGCTTGAAAATGCGCTGGGTGTGGCCTTGTTTATCAATGACGGCAGACGCGTCCGATTAACAGAAGCTGGTGAAATGATGTTAAGACGGGCGAATTTTCTGCTTGATGAAGCCCATAAAATAGAAGCTGTGGCCGCCAGTTTAAAAAGAGGAACAGAAACTCAGTTACGTATTGCCGTGGATATTATTTTTCCGCCTGAGTTACTTTACAACGTACTGGATAAAGTGTCGCAGGAATATCCGCTGTTGCGAATTGAAGTCATGGAAACCGTACTAAATGGAGCGAACTCGCTACTCAAATCTGCGGAAGTCGATATTGCTATCTCTCCTTTTCCTTTCCCAACTGGCTTTAGTGAAGATCTTTGCGAGATTGAGTTTGTGGCAGTTGCGCATCCCCGACATCCTTTGCATCAATTACATCGCCCACTTACCAAGGAAGACTTAAAATCCCATCGGCAGATCGTGGTGAGGGATTCGTCAACCGAGCGCAAAGCAGATGCAGGTTGGTTGGGTGCAGACCAGCGCTGGACAGTCAGTCATGTTCGCACCTCTGTTGATATTATCACCAAAGGATTAGGGTTCGCGTGGCTGCCTCTTGCAATCATACGGCACCAATTGTCTTGCGGACAACTGGTTCCCCTTCCCTTAGAGCAAGAAGGCGTTCGCAAAGCTCTCCTCTACCTCAGTTTTGAAGACGGCGACCGACTAGGCCCAGCCGCCAGATCATTAATTGGAGAATTGCGCTATCAATCGATGCAACTTCCCTCTGCCGAGCGGGTTTTTGACAATAGTCGTTGAACCTCAGCACGTATCAGGTTATAACCTACCAGCACAGCCATAGAATTATAATAAAAAACTGCAGTTATGGATGAAACCGCTTGCGATGGAAATAAGTAAAGACGCTGTTTTATTGGCGTTTTTTGAATGAATCTGACAGTTCAATGCACTTCTGGTGTTAAAGCAATTGAGCGTCTGCCCCGCTACTTTTTCTCCCGCTACACACGTAGCTTGTCTTTTTCTCTGTGGGTAATTGTAAACTTTGCCAGCGTTGGCAACGTACTTGTCATCATTCGAACATCACCCACTGCTACTTTCAACTTTGCACACCGGTCGAGTAATGCCCGATAGCCTGGAATTAATAAAAAACGACAACAAATTGCGAAAGCGTTTGCTGCTAGGCTCTATATCTCTGTCACTCTTAGTGATAGCGATATTCTGTTACGTGGGCTACGGGCTAATGCTGGAAATGGAGGAAGATTTAGAGGTTCAGGCGTTTAAAGATCAGTTTAGTGACATAGAAGAATTGATCTTGCCGCAGTTATCCGCGGACAACCTGCCCAACAAACAGGTAACGTTAACGGGTAGAGATGTCGCCATACTCACCAAGGATGTTGTTTTCGTAAGTGTCAATGACGTTACGTTACTACAGCCAGAAAAGCAGTTCGATGTCGATAATGTTCTTGCGGCACTTTCCGACACAGGCTTTTTTACGTTTGGTGATCAAAACTATTTCGCCCATCGAGCAAAGCTTGCAGGCACCGACGACACGCTGTTTGTGGTGTGGGAAGCTATCGGGCTTGTCCAGGTTTCTCAACAAATTATTAGCCGATTGTCTGTAGCTGCGTTTCTTACCTTCTGGCTGGCAGTATGGTCTGCCCTCATTATGTCAGCATTTATTACTCGTCGCTTTGAAAAGGCCAGTAAGGCGCTGGAGCGTTTAGCGCTAACGGATAATCTTACGCAGCTATATAACCGCAATGCCTTGTTCGCATTACAGGAAGAGGATGAAAATAAAGGTGCTCTGTTTTTACTGGATTTAGATAGATTCAGAGACATTAATGATGCTCTCGGCCATGATATGGGCGATCGGCTACTCAAAGCTTACGCGAAGCGCCTTACCCATTTGGCAGGCAAAGAGATGCAGGTATTTCGCTATCGTAGCGACGAGTTTGTGTTGTGGCTGCCCCATGTGAAGCGCGAGGAAGTACAAGACCGCGCATTTAAAATCTTGTATGACTGCCGAGAGCCTTTACGCGTGGGAAGCAGCGCATTCGAAATTGGCTGCAGCATTGGCGTCGTGCTTATGCCAGAACACGGGCGTATGATAGAAACCCTTATCAAAAATGCCGAAAATGCAATGCACCGCGCAAAGCGGCTGCGTTTGGGGGTGCAGATTTATAACGACCGTCTTGCCTACAACAGCACAATCAAAGTCACGTTAAGAAGCCAACTGCGTTCAGCCCTGCATCAGCAGCAATTTGAGCTGTATTACCAGCCCAAAGTGGTCATGAGCACTGGCAGTGTAGTGGGAGTAGAAGCCGTAGTTCGCTGGAATCATCCTGAAGAAGGTTTACTGCCTCCCGGCTACTTTATCGATTTGGTCGAGCAAAGCGGAATTGTTCACGCTTTTACCCGCTACACGCTGGAAAGTGCCGTAAGTCAGATTAAAATCTGGGAGGATGAGGGTCGCGCCATTCCCGTGTCTGTCAACTTATCTGCCTACAATTTAATTGACGGCGCATTCGTCCCTTTTGTGGAACAACTCCTCGCGCATTTTGCGATTACTCCCTCATTGCTGGAATTTGAGCTCACTGAAAGTGCGACAATGGTCGACATCGGCGTTAGCAAAAAAATGATAAAATCTTTCAGGTCATTAGGAATAAAAACGTCAATCGATGACTTTGGCACCGGCATGAGCTCGTTCGCCTACTTGCGAGACCTGGATATCGATACCGTCAAACTGGATAAGTCATTTATTCAGGAGCTGCGCCCAGACTCAAAAGATGAAAAAATAGTTGAAGGTATTGTATCGTTATGTCGCAGCTTAGGCATTGGTATCGTTGCTGAAGGCGTGGAAACGCTAGAACAGGCAGAAACACTTCAACGACTTAATTGCCTTATTGCCCAAGGCTTTTTTTACGGGCGTCCGGTACCGGTAACAGGCATCGACGCCTTGATGTCCGCTTCCCAAAAAACGGTTGTCCATTCAGGTCAGTGATAACAACTGCTGCCCGCCCATAACAAACCCTGTTATTGCCAGTGACAACCCCAGCAACGCTATCGCCCCATCATCAGTAGCCATACCAACAGCCATAATTAGAACGGAAAATGCAGGTATCAGACCTAAAAAAGGCACCAGTTCAAGTGGCACCATCATTAATCCGCAGCAGGCGCAGCAAAGTGCGATCAAACTTCGAAACAGCATCTGGCGCATAAAGAACCATCGCGGCATTAAAAATTTATCTACATACACAACATAGGGCTTCACTTTTTGAATGCCAGTGTTAAGGGAATCGCGGCTCATGTGAATGTCTTTTATCACGGAAGGTAACCATGGATGCCCTTTCGCCAGTAAAACTTGCAACGAAATAAGAAAAATTGTTATTCCCGTCACAGTGGGTATTCCGGGGATTGCGCCTATTGGTGTAGAGCAGATAAATGCTGGCACTGCCAGCATAGGACCAAAGCCACGCTTCTCCATTAGTGTTAGTAATTCACCAAAAGCGACTTTTTCTTCCCTGCCTGAAGATTGCATCCGCCCCAATAACTCGTACAATGTCATTGAACGTTGCGCAGCTTGGGTAAACATGTTCCGTTTCCTGTAATTGTAAATGCTTTCCTCGATCGAAGTTGTGCTATTTTTATGCCATTGTTTATAAACGGTTGTAAATACGTTTCTTTTAAGGCAAACACACCGTAGAATGTTGCCTCGTAAGCAGGTATTGGCCTGATCCGGTTTTGCCAATTCCCTGTATATCTTTCTCTGGCAATATAATCGTTACAAAAGGAAGTTTTTTGTGCTTACTGTTTTACTCGTTGACGATGATCCTGAGTTCACAGATGTAGCCTGCACTATCATAGAGTTTCTGGGGCATGACGTCTTGACAGCAGGAACCCTTGCAGAAGCCCGCGAGTGGCTCACTAAAGAATCTTTTGATCATATCCTGCTCGATTTTATGCTTCCTGATGGTAGCGGCGTCCATCTTTTCGAGGAACTTGACCAATTAGATAAACGCCCGAGAGTGACGCTGATTACCGGTCATCCCTCCGTCAGAGGAATAATAAAAGGGTTATGTGGGCCCAACATTGATTATCTGGTAAAACCAATTCAACGGGAAGAAATTGAAGCGGTTCTGCAAGGCAAAAAGAAAGCCAAGGATAAAAGTTCAGGCTCTAAAATTAAAAAATACTTTGGTCACCTTATTGGCGAATCAGCATCAATGCGCGAGTTGTACAAGCTCATTGAACGGGTGAGCCGTACCAGCGCAAACGTCATGTTGCTCGGCGAAAGTGGCGTCGGCAAAGAAGTCGTAGCCGAAGCAATCCATCAAGCTTCTGACGTAGAAGGTCCTTATGTTGCCACTAACTGTGGAGCATTTTCTAAAGAACTGATTGGCAGCGAGCTGTTCGGCCATGAGAAAGGTGCCTTTACCGGGGCTGTGGGTCGTAAATCCGGGGTCTTTGAACAAGCTGAGAACGGCACCCTTTTTCTTGATGAAATTACCGAGATGCCGATCGATATGCAGCCCAATCTGCTGCGGGTATTAGAAAACAAGGTTGTCATTCGGGTCGGTGGAACCAAAACGATTCCCGTAAATTGTCGTGTGGTGTCCGCGACTAACCGGTCTATGGAAACCATTGCTGAAAGCAAGGTATTGCGGGAAGATATCTACTTTCGTCTGGCTGTATTTCCAATTACCATTCCACCACTACGCGAGCGCAAAGAAGACATTCCTCTGTTAGCGACTTATTTTATTGAAGAGCTGAATAAAGAAAACGATACCGAATTTGAATGGGATCCGGTACAGCTTGATACCCTGACCTCTTACGATTGGCCAGGAAATGTTCGGGAATTACGGCACTTTGTTCATCGTGCGGCCATTATGAGCGATCCCACGAAAGCGGAAATCGAATTACCAAAAACTATTGAATCTCCGTTCGCTAAGAAGCAATCGACAGCGCCAGCGTTACAAGCCGGCCGGACGATAGAAGATGTAGAGAAGGAGCTTATTTACGCAACGCTCGAAAAAGTGAATGGAAACAAGACATTGGCAGCGGAAATGCTTGGTATCAGCACAAAAACCCTGTACAACAGACTTCATGCTTACGGAGACCTGAGCAAAGACGAGTAATCGTCGGAGATGTAATAATGAATGACAAAGAAATGGCAATGATAGCCACACATGTACATGATGCTCGCAAGCCGCTCAACCGTATTTCCATGCAAGCCGAATTAATAAAAATGGTGTTAAACGGAGACTTACCGGTTGAAAAAGCTGAGCAAGCGTTAGATAAAATAATTGCCGGCACCAAAGATTGCAGTGAAGCACTGACGAAAATGTTGTCAGACCTAGGTGACCTTCAGGCGGAATAAGTTGTATGCTAAACAAGCTGGTTCAATCACTCTACAGCTGGGTAATACTGGTAGGTGTGGTGGTGGTGATTATTACGGGTAACTCTTTTTACGTGGTAAGCACGCTTGATGACTTGGCAGCGTTAGAAGCCAGGCTGTTTAGTACAAACCGGGTCATCAATGCCATCAACACGCTTCACATGGCTATATTGCGTGCAGAATCGGGCCAGCGCGGTTATCTGCTGACGGGCGACGATAAGTATCTGGTAGAATATACTGCCACGCTCAATCGTCTGAACGGCCTGATTGATGAGGTCGAAATTAGCGCTTTAGCATCAGATTTACCCGAGCAAACTCGCCAGGTTGATCAGCTCCTGGAATTGAGCAAAGTAAAACTGAACGAGCTCATCCGCACCGTTGAAATTGCCCGCGCCGGTAATGTAGATGAAGCAATAAATATCGTGCAATCTAATGTCGGCTTGCAGCTTTACGACAGATTCCAGTCCTTATTCAGAAATATTGATAATTCTGAAAGGGAAATGCAGGGAAAACACCTGGCGAATCTCATGCAATTACGACGTGACTCGGTGAACACGTTACTGATCTCCGCCCTCACGACCGCCTTACTTATTATCTCCATATTTGTTTTACTTAAGCTCAATATGCGTGAAACCTTCCTACATCAGCGCGCTCTTGAAGAATCCAACGAAGAACTTGAAGACAAGATTGCACTGCGAACGCAAGAGCTTAAACTTTATTCTGAAGAGCTAGCCAGAAGTAATCGCGAGTTAGAGGATTTTGCTTTTGTTGCCTCTCATGACCTACAGGAACCGTTGCGAAAAATTCGCGCGTTCGGCAACCGTCTCGATTCAGGCTACAACGACGTTATTGACGAACGTGGCAAAGATTTTCTAAAACGTATGCTCAGTGCTGCAGAACGAATGTCAATGCTGATTACCGATCTGTTAGCATTTTCTCGTATAGCCACACGCGGCAAAGCGTTTGAATCAGTGGATATTAACGAAGTCTTTGAAAACGTGCTTGAAGACCTGGAGATTGCAATTGAAGAAGGGGAAGCGGTAATTACCCTGCCCAAGTTGCCAACTATTCAAGCCGATAAGTCCCAGTTTGAGCAACTTGTTCTTAATCTTATCTCCAACGCGCTGAAGTTTAAAAAAGACAATGAGACGCCGGTAATTACGGTGTCCTATCGCACGCCTGCGGCAGAAGAATTATCAATGTTCCTGCAGATCGACAGTTATGAATGGATTCAAATTACCATTGAAGATAACGGCATTGGCTTTGACCAGTCTTTTGCAGAAAAGATATTTGCGCCTTTTCAACGCTTGCATGGCCGTAGTTCTTATAAAGGCACGGGAATCGGTCTGGCGGTGTGTCGGCGCATAGTAGAGCGCCATAACGGCGAAATCCGTGCTTATAGCGAACCAGGAAAAGGTACCAAATTCGTGATTACTATGCCGACAAATGGGGAACCATTTGCGACAACTAACAGTGAAGGAGTAGTAAGTAATGCCTCTTAAAAGCGCCACATCCATTAATATTTTAATGGCAGATGATGACGAGGATGATCGTCTTTTAACCATTGATGCGTTAAAAGAAAGTCGGGTGTTAAACAACCTCTATTGTGTAGAAGATGGTGTAGAGTTACTTGAATATCTACGTCGCGAAGGAAAATATAGTGATCCAAAAGATTCTCCTCGCCCTAGTCTTATCTTGTTAGATTTGAACATGCCGCGTAAAGATGGCCGGGAGGCTTTGCAGGAAATAAAAGCGGACCCTGCTCTCCGTTCTATCCCAGTAGTGATTCTTACCACTTCTAAAGAAGAAGAAGACATGTTACGCGGATACGATCTAGGTTGTGCGTCTTATATCACCAAACCAGTAAATTTCGAAGGTTTGGTGGATCTCATGCGAGCGCTGGGACGCTACTGGATTGAATTTGTTGAGCTACCTCACGATTAAGTTGTAAAGGCAAAGGTGCAATGTGACAGATATCATTCGCGTATTATTGATAGAAGACGATGAAGATGATTATTTTCTAACTGCGGATTATCTGTCACAGTGTGAAGATCCTAAATTCCAGATAACCTGGGTAACCAATAGCGCCCACGCCGTTAAAGCTTTTAATAAAAAATCCTTCGATATTTGTTTGCTAGACTATATTTTAGGCGCCGAAAACGCCGTTGATGTACTGGAAATTCTCAAGTCCAATGGCATTTCGGTCCCAGTGGTTATTCTGACTGGACAGTCAGATATCCAAATTGACGAAATGGTAATGCGTGCAGGTGCAGCAGACTATTTGACAAAAAGTGAAATAGAAACACCGCGTTTTATGCGTACCATGCGGTACGCTATGGTTCGTCGGGAAATTGAAAATGAGCGAATAGAACGGCACAAGGTCGAACAGCAAAACAAAGCCAAAGATAAATTTCTCGCACATTTGGGCCACGAACTGCGCACCCCTCTTACTTCTATTCTGGGCTATACCGAATTATTACTTGATGACGTTGCCAATGATCGCCTGAACCAGGAATTATCGATTATTCATACAAACGGCAAACATTTGCTTAGTTTATTGAACGACCTCCTCGACATGTCAAGGATTATGGCCAATAAGCTAGAGCTATCGCAGAAAGTCATTAATCTAAGCAGCTTTATGACAGACGTTCATTCCCTTATGAATTTGGCAGCCAAGGATAAAGGGCTCAAAATGTCAGTGGTTTCGGAATCGCTAATTCCAGAAATGATCCGAACTGATCCTACGCGACTTCGCCAGGTGCTCATTAATCTAATCAGTAATGCGGTTAAATTCACCGATACTGGCCACGTCGGCGTATCGGTAGAAGTCACACCGCCTAAGTATCCCGGTGATATAGAACGATTATTGTTTAAGGTAAAAGATACAGGCATCGGAATGCCGCCAGACAAGCTTGAAGACATCTTTCATCCTTTTGAACAAATTGAAGATGTCATGAGAGCAAATCATGGTGGTGCAGGTTTGGGACTGGCAATCAGCCGCGAGCTGGTAAGTAAAATGGGCGGTAACATCTCTGTGGAATCTGTCTTTGGGAAAGGTAGTGTCTTTTCTTTTACCATCGATCCCGGCGATATTAGTCAGCAACACCGCGAACAGTTAAACTTGGCCGTCCCCAGCTCGCGTACTGCTCAGACTCTTATGTTGCATGTGTCAGGGCGCGTACTGATTGTGGATGATTTGCGAGAAATAAGACGTCTTACGGGGCATATGGTAAGTCAATGCCACGCTACTGTTGCTTATGCGGAAAACGGCGTAAAAGCACTAGAAGCGGTGCTTATGGCAGAGCAGGAAGGTCACCCTTTCCACCTGGTGTTGATGGACATTCATATGCCGGTTATGAGTGGTATCGACGCATTAAAGGCTCTTCGAAAGCATAACTGTAATGTAGCTGTCGTAGCCATTACTGCAGCCAGCCGCAAAGGCTTAAAACAGTCATTGTTAGACGAGGGGTTTGACGATGTACTCGGAAAGCCTATTGAAAAGACAGCGCTTATCCAGGTGCTCGATAAGTATTTAATCAGTACGCCGGTTGAAGCTGATAACCTGCTTGAGGTTGAGGGTACGTCTCAGCAGGAATTTGATAAAGTAGATAATCCTAACACGGGAAAAAAAGTGTTAGTGGTTGAAGATGATCATGATGCAGCTGAACTTGTTCAGTTACTGCTTACTCATCAAGGTCATGATGTCATTATTGCCCATTCAGGTAAAGAAGCGCTGGATACCTTGAGCGATAACTATTTTGATTCTGTCCTGTTGGATCTGACATTACCGGATTACAGTGGTTTGGATTTGGCTGCAGAAATCAAGTCACTGCAGACCGATGTTGATATCATTATTGTAAGTGGCCGCGAGCCCGATCCTAAAGATCTTCAAAAACTCGGTATTCAGCAATCGGTGCTAAAGCCCGTCAGTAAAGATGATTTGCAAGTTCTGTTCAGATAAGCGTTGTTTACGCAATTATTACAAGCCCGCTGAAGGATTTACTTGGCACAATATTTATCTTAGCGGTACCCTTCTAAAATATTCTTCATAATTAATGGCTTACGAATATCTTCGTCTTGGTACACGCATTGCAGCGCCCTCTATGCAGAAATTCATCGAAAAGGAGATAGCAATGGCTATTCAAACACCACAAGGCGTAACAGATAATTTAGCTTCAAAAAAACCATCTACTGCAAACGGTGTGGGAGAGAAATCTCATCCAGTCACTGATAAGCTTCAGGAAACTCTGCATTCTTCTGTAGATAAATTAGCGAGTTCTGCAAGTCGAGCAGAGGAAACGCTACGTTCATCCGCTTCAGGAACTAGCGAAAAAGTTGCTGCCAGCAAACGCGAAGCAGAGCAAAAATGGCTAGGTTCTTCAGTGCGTAAGTACGCAGTGGAAAATCCTATAGCTGCCGCAAGTGTAGCGTTTGCAGCAGGTATGTTGATCACTTCACTGATGCGCAAAAAGTAAGCATGTCTACTAACAAGGAACAGTTTCACAATGCGGCCTACGGGTCCAATGAAACCAATCCCTACTGCCCGGCCAGTGATACTGGCCGGGCAGATTCATGTGCTGATGAAAAAAGGCCTGATGATGACGCAACTTTTAAAGAAACGCTAAACGCCTTTAAAAACGTATATGCGCAGAAAAAAGCAGAAGTTGAAGCGCTTTCGGAAGTCATGGCTGCAGAGACAGAGCTCGTTAAAAAGTCTCTTGTCGTTACCGCCCTTTCGTTACTTGCTTCATTTACTTTCGCTTGTTGCTGTTGGTTGGTTATTAATGTGGCATTAGGAATTGCGCTTCATCATGCTGGTTTACACTTTGCGTGGTCTTCATTGGTATTAATTATCATCAATGGCTGTCTTGCTGCTTTTGCATTCACAGTGGCAAAAAACGCTTATAAGCATCTGACTTTCATGCCGATCGTTCGCGCTTTTATAGGAAAGGCTGGCGTTGAGGAAGATGTACATTAAGGAGAAATTATGGCAATGTTCCTTAACAAGGAAATAAACGCTGTTCATCACGCCCATCAACATTACTCAATTTCGCAAAGACGAAGTGACTATGCAGTGGCCAGACTTAAAATCCGAACAAGATTGTTTATCGCGTCACCTTCAGTCTTATTAGGCTTCTTCTGTAGTGGAGTATTTAAAGGGTTAACATCAAGCCAACCCTCTTCGGGAAAGCGAATGGCGCTGCTCACGTTCGCAAGAACCGCGATGTTTAAATTTCTTACCTAAGGACAGATCATGAAATTGCTACCTTCAACAGCTCGAATACCCAAATGTACATTAACAGTGTTAATGTCCGGAATACTGATGGTGGCGGCATGTTCTTCGTTACCCAGCGTAGCTCCTACCCCATATCAGTCAGCTAAGACATTTAACGGTTATGGATACTCCAGTGTCCAGTTAAGTGATAATGAATATCGGGTAATGTTTAAAGCTACAGATGAAACTCCGGCTGACAAAGTGCAGGAATATACACTTTATCGTTCAGCTGAATTGGCGAAAGAGAGAGGCTATAGCTGGGTAGCGATTGTAAAAACCGATGTTGAAAAGAAAGGGACGATTGGTAAAACAGTCACTCGTTCAAGAAATGAGCCGAAACCGCCGGTGATGAAAGATGAGCAGTGTACAATGTCCGGTTGTAGTGAAATTGTACAGCCGCTAAACACAGGTACCGAAATGAGCGTAGAAACGAAGCCTATGAATGATATTTATTATTCTGTAATGGTGAGAATGGGCGCAAATAAGGTTTCCACTGGTAACAATGCGTTTGCAGTCGATGAAATTTTGTCAACTAAGCCAGATTAGCCGCTAAGACGTTGAAACTGTTTATCAACGAGAGATAATTGGTTACGTGGCCAACCGGCTTCACTCACCTCAGTTACGCCGATTTTCCTAATGCGGCCATTTCATTCATCCAATGAGCCCGTGATACTTCTATCAAAAGGAGTAGTGGCAGTAACATCTTTCTCAGTCGTCAGTGGACATCTTGCTTGATTTAGCCCCCTAAACCTTCACGATTTTGGCTTGTCAAAATTTGAAAAATTCTCGCGCTGGGTGAGCACACAACAAAGCGAATTACTGGTAGCAAGCTGCTTAACATAGTTTTCACAGAACTACCCCAAGCATAAGAAACTTTCTTGTTGAACATCATCCTGATACACATAACGAGGAGGCGAATCCCATTGCACTGAAGAAATTTACCCATTCCCTCTAGCGATCTTTCCTGCTTAAATAAGAACAGCGACAATATTAAGAGCCTGCAGCTGAGTGTCTTCCTGTGTTGTCAGCCAAACCGTTTCTATAGCTTTGCCGCACCAGAGCCTTCTCTTCTTACAACGAGAAGGTAAATTTTACTGGTTCTTATTCCAATATCCCGCGCCACACCAGACTCTCTTTTTACGTTTTCAAAAAACTGTTATTAATCAGCAAGGTTGTTCAACATTACAAACTCATTACCGGTCTTACTATGGAACGTAGTGTGCATTGTATTCAACCGAAGTCTGCGAGATTGGCTGGCGTTTTTTCTTTTCTTTTGTATGTGGAGATTTCCTATGAGTAATCAAACACCCCAGGTTGACAAAGTAACTGACATAATCAAAGTAATGAATGGTGGGATAGAATTTTATCAGGACGGGATCGAAAAAGTGTCCCAGCAAAATTTGAAAGCGATGTTCACCAGAATGATTACCGAAAAGCAGGAAGCCATAGCCGCCCTTCAGCCCTACGCGGTTTCTGAACAAGGTGATGCAGAAACCGATTCTGACTGGACTGTTGATGTACGCAACATGTATACGAATCTTCTGGGCGCCCTGAGTTCGAATAAAGACCACACTTATGTAGACCAGCTTGAAGAAGTTGAAGACAAAGTTCTCGAAGCCATTGACGACGCACTGGAAGAAAACCAGCCCGCCAACTGCGCCACTGAGCTTCGCCGGGTCCGAGTTCGTATGCAGCAATGTCACGATGAAATGAAATCTTTACAGGATGCTACGGCGTAGACCTCAGGAAAATTACCCATGGCGAAAGGCGTCATGGGTAGGGTTAAACTTAAGCTCACAGTTATTCCGAAAGATGAAGGGTATTCGCTCTTTCTACCCAGTCCAAATCCCGTGTTTGTTCATCTAACGTCCCTTTTGCATCTTCTAAAAATACCTGACAGAAATAGTCAACGCACGGGTGAAGCTCACGATACTTTCCAAGCTGAATTTCCATTTCCTGCTTGGCGTTAGAAAATTCTCCGTTCGATTTAGACAGCTCGTAATCACATTTTAAATATGCACAAAGGACATCTGCAGCTTTCGCCAAGCGTACGTGGGCATCTTCTTTGTCCTGCTCAATAAGAGGCTGATAACGAGCCTGCAGCTTTTCAGGAAGCGTTTTAATCAGCATTGCCTCGAATCGGCGCTCCAGTTTTTTTATTGCGGTTGTCGTTTCAGGGTCGTGGTATTTAACCGGACTAGGAATATCACTCATTCCCGCTATCTCACTCCCTTCATGAAAAAGTGCCATAGATGCTACCCGATCAGGATCAATATCCTCTTCAAATACGTCCGCGGCAATGGCTCCCAACATATGTGCGACGACAGCAGCTTCATAAATATGGGTGGAAAGAATTTCATCCTGAAACTGCGCCATTAATGGCCAACGCTTTACGTTTTTTGCCCGCTGCATTAGCCCAATAAAGGCGGAATGATTTTTTGACATGGAAGGTCCTTGATGTTGGATGGCAAGATTATATCAAGATCGTCAGGGATATGGACAGGGAGAGATCGTGAATGATTTTTCGCGATAAGTGAAGATTTTTTAGTCGAACTGCTTAAGCATCCATGCTCCAGCAGAGCCATCAGGAAGGGTTTTACGGCGTTTCGATGATAAATTTTGTTTATTACTTAAGACTGCTGAATGTTTGTTCATTCATGCTCTTGCCCTCGATATATAGAGGAGAAGATGAGGATTAACTTAGGCGTCCCACCTTGTTAGCATCGTGTAAAAAGTGCATTCTTCTTGTAATAGTGAATAATAAAACTCACTACCTTTCGTGAAAAATTATTATTTAAGGATTAAAATCAAATGCTTGCAGATTTGGCACAGTTCGCGCATATCTTATTGTGAATTTACGGAAGCAATAAGAGGATTTACTTATGTTAGGTTGGGCTATTACATTCTTTATTATCGCCATTATTGCAGCAGTTTTTGGTTTCGGTGGCATTGCCGGTGCAGCTACAGGTATTGCTCAGTTTTTATTCTTCGTATTTGTCGCGCTATTGGTCATTTCGCTTATTGCAAATGCGTTACGCGGTAAATCACCTAGAGTTTAAGATTAATTAGGATAAAGGAGAAAGGAATATGATGACATATAAAGCATTTTTAAAAACTTTGATGGTTGCTGGGTTCGCTCTGTCTCTTAGCGCCTGTGATCAGGGCCCTGCGGAGGATGCAGGTGAAGAGTTAGACGACGTGGTAACTGATACGGGTAACGCTGTGGAAGACGCTTGTGAAGATGCTAAAGAAGGCATGGACACAAAAGACCAGGATTGCTAATTGAAATACGATAAAAAAACCAGGTTTTTACCTGGTTTTTTTATGACCGCATGTTCCAGTTCAAAACGAACTAGAGTAAACCCCAGATAAACAATATAACTTGCCAAACCGCTTTTCCAATTTGCTGCAAACATTATACTGATCCACACTGATGTCTGATCAGCTCAGAAACAGAGGAAACCATTTATCTCTTTTCGGGCGCGGCTTTTTTGCGCTGAGTGAGCACAGCCTTGCCGATTAGAATGATGGCCAATCGTGAAAAAGGGTCAGCCGCGCGATGAGACTAAAGAAAGAGAGAGTTTATTCCTCGGGGCTAAGCTGAACCGTATAATCAGCAATATCTACTTTCAATAACGACGATTCTTGTTCCTCTGAAATGTCAGGACGTCTATCAAAGATGGTCAGCAGGGAATACGCGAGGAATAAAGATATAGTACAACAGATGAAAAACGCCAACCAAACTTTGGCAGAAGAGGAATGGCTTGTGAAGAAATAATATCTATCTTTTAATTTACTCGTTTTAGATGCTCCCACGCGCTTTCCTTTAATACAGAACTCCGTTTCCAACCCCAAAATTTATACTTATTTTCAGGAAAGTACAAGCCTCTTAACTCACGGTTCAGGTTTTACGTTCACCCTGCTCGTTAGCGAAAACCATTGAGGTTAAATTACGGCGATCAATGAACACGGTGCCCTGCCCCAGGCTTTCAGCTGGCTATTCTCGCGTAAATAGCGGTACCTTAAGCACAACCGCAGAGGCAGGCTGTTTAACAAATTGAGGAACACTAGCCTTTATCTGGCAGCATTTCACGGAAACAGTCATAGGGTTATCTAACACTTCATCAATGACTTTAAATTCTTCTTTCGAAGTCAATCAATCATTTTAAATGCTCTTTTTCGGCAATCTTTGCTTTGTACTCGCTCAATTTTATCTTCCCGACAAGAGAGCTTAATTGCTCTCTCTGGAACTTTGCTGCGGCTTATTGGGCCTGGCAACTAACCAGTTTAATAGCGCCGGCAGTAACGTAAGGTCGGTAATTAAAGCAAATATCATTGCCGTAGCGGTGAGCAAGCCAAAATATACACTGGGTAAAAAGTTTGAAAGCCCAAATATTGAGAAGCCGATGGTAATAATTGTTGTAGTAAATACTATCGCCAAGCCGGTATGACCAAAAGCCCGGTTACTTGCACTACTCGCCTCGTTACTTTCTGCTGTCGCGTCCTTCCTACCCTGCAGATAAGCGTGTAAAAAGTGAATGGTGTCATCAACGGCAATGCCCATTGCAATGGCCGCAATGGTAATTGTCATAATATCAAGAGGAATGCCTAACCATCCGATTACCCCCAGGATGCCGAGCGTGGTAAGTATATTAGGTACCAGGGCAATAAGCGCAATCTTTAATGATCGGAAAATCAGTAGCAGTACCAGTGCCAGCACCGCATACACGATCCCCAAAGTTGTCACCTGAGAGTCAAATAAGCGGCTAAGGATATCCTGGTACAGTACGAACAGGTTAGTGAGTTGATATTCATCTCTCTCTACACCAACAGCTTGCAAATCTTTCTGTAAGTCGTTCATGAAGGTTTCGCGATCGAGCCCTGCGGTGGTGTCCTGAATTCGAATTGAGATCCGCAACTGTTGAGAGTCTGGAGAAAAATAGGCTCCTACAAGTTGATTTACAACCTGTTTATCAAGAATATGATAAATGGTAGTTAACTCATATTCAGTGAGCGGCTTGTTATCATTGAGCTGCTTGGCTAAATCAGTAAAGTTGGCGACAGAAGTCACACTGCCAGTGGCTTCAAACGCTTTTACTGCAGCCTGAACAAGTTGTAGACGGTTTACTGCATCAGCCGTAAGCACCAATTCCTGATCATCGTTTACCTGATCAACGTTAAGGATGATATCAAGCGGCGTTGAGCCTCCGAACTGCTGGTCAATAAAAGCCAGCTCTTTGTGAACCTGAGTATCATCATCAAAATAGTCAATAAAGGAGTTCTCCACGTCTAAACGTGAAATACCCAATGCCGTCCCCAAAAATATCAGTATGCACACCAAAGCCACAGATTTAGGAATAGCCAGGTTCATACGCTTAACGTCATCCAGCGCTTTTTCAATGAAACGATATTCTGAAGACTCTTGACTTGCAGGTAATAAGGTTAGTAACGCGGGAAACAGGAGCAAGCTTACACTGATGGTCACTAACATGGATACCAGCATCATCCAGCCGAAATCTACCACCGGTTGCAATCCGCTGAAAATAAGCGAGCCGAAGCCCACGGAAGTAGTAAGCATGGCGAAAAAACTGGGAGCGAGTTTATCGTTTAATGTGGCAATCACTCTTTCACGCTGGGAGAACGCCGGATTGTTGCGGCTAATTTCTCGATAAGCTCCTATCAGATGTATCATCACCGCTAGCGTAAGAATCAGCTGCAGTGCAACAAAATTGGCGGATATAACCGTGGTGCGCATATCCAAAAACCCAAAAATCCCCATTGTCAGCAGCACACTCACGGCACAGGAAAACAAAGGAAAAAGCACCCATTTTATGGACCGATAGAGAAACAATAACAATAAAGCAATGACGACAGAAATCGCCAGACCGAAATTGGTTAAGTCAGATTTGATAATATCGATTAAATGCTGGCCCACCACGTAGGAACCGCCCATGTATGTGTTGGCCCGATCTTCAACCTGCTTGCTAATCTGCGTTAATTGCTCAATTTCTTTTTTTCGTTGCTCTATCAGCCCTTGCTTTATGGGATCAGCTTTGGCTTTTAATTCGCTAAGTCTTCGCTCCTGCTCTGGGGTTAAATCGCCTTCTAGCAACTGTGCCTGGATCCTCGTCATTTCTGACTCTATCTGTGCCAGTTCTGGATTTTCTTCAAATACAATCTGAATAGAAGTGGCGGTACCCTGGCGGTTTATCAGCAAGTCGGTGAAAATCGGATGATCGACCACCAGATTTTCCATGACCTCAGGAGAATAGTGTTGATTCTGCCAGGTAAGGGAGCTGACTTCTGTCCCGCCGGTTAAAGCAGAGGTATCGTTAATTAACGGGACAGTCAAAATGGAAGTGACAGCTTTAACCCTGTCTAGCTGGCGAATTTTTTCCGATAGCGCACTGATATCGTCAAAGGTTTGTTGGCTAAAAAGGGCGTGCGCAGTTGGCTCATAAGCTAACAGAATAAATTCATCCGGAGAAAACTGCTGGTTGGCAACCTGTGTCTGAATATAAAGTTTATTATCTTTAACCAGCAGCGTGTCTGCTGACGCATCAATCTTAAACTGGCTGACAAAATAACCCAGCACACCGATCGCTATCGCGAACGCGAGGATCAGAAACCATCTTGCTGCCACAATTCCATTGGCAAGTTTATTTTTCGTCTTGTTGCTGCTCGTTGTTGTACTGGAAGAGTTCATCTCGCCGCTGTCCCTGTATATATTGGTTTCTAAAGTAGATGTAAGGATCTTCTGCCTGCTGATAAAGCTGCTGGTAGGTGTCGGATTGATTAGAAAAATCATCAAATCCATCAGCGGTACGTAACTGGTATGATTCAGGGGGCTCAAAAAACTGGTTTATAGGATGAATAAAACCTTCGGTAACGGTGGAAAAGGCACCTCGGGTGTCGCTCGGGCCTAGCAAAGGTAGCACCAGATACGGCCCCGACTGCACATCATAACGCTGCAGCGTATCAGCAATGGTTTGTTTCTTCGGTTCCATTTCGAACCAGTTGGTAGCGGGATCAAATAAACCTAAAATGCCAACTGTCGAGTTAATAACAAATCGGCCAAGATTAACACCCGCCTCATCAACTTCGCCGGCAAAAAGATTGTTCACCAGGTTCAGGGGTTCGCGGATGTTGTCAAACGCATTACCGATTTTGTCTCTGACGACGACAGGCACCACATATTGGTAGCCGTTTGAAGCCGGAATCAGTACATATTGATAGAGATAATTATTGAAGCCAAAGACTGAGCGATTAAAGCCTTCCCAAGGGTCATAATAAAAATCACCGGTTGCTACGTCCGAACTGCCCTGCGCATCGGTTACTGCAACAACTGTAGGTTCGACACTGATTTTACCCTGGCTGGTTTCAACAGTAACAGATTTTCCCGCACTCAGTTGCTCAACATTCTGATTGGGTTGCTGGCGCTCTTCCTTTGTTTGATTACTCTGTGTCGCTTGCTCTTCGCTTTCCTGGGGAGTGGCGCAACCCGCGATCACGCCCACTGCTAATATAATTACTATCTGCTTAAAGGCTTGCATATATACCACTTCCCATCCTTTCGTGGTGTGTAAGAAGGTTTTTAGCGCGGCTTAATACGTCATCGCGGCTGGAATACCACTCGTTGCTGTCGTACTGCTTGGCCAACTCAAGATAATGTTTGATACGCTGCTGGCGAATAATATGATCCCGTTTGTGTAGATCAAACTCTGTCTCTAAATACTGACGTTTTACGGCTTGCATATCGATATCATTTTTAGCCGCTAATTTGCGAGATTCTTCTGGTGAAGATAAAAATTCGGCTATTACCTGGGGCTGACTGATAACCCCAACACTGCCACAAAGTAACACGGATAAAAGAGCCCATTTAATGAAACGCATTGTGCCTACCTCCGAAGTCGTTAAATCCATTAACCAGAGTGCAGTCTCTATACCAGAGTGGTATTAAAAAGCCTGAAGAAAATTCGCATATCTTGCTGAATTATAAAATATTTTTATTTGATGGTATAACCGCTGATAGCCGTTAAAACTGAGTGGGCAATTACTACAGAATTTTCGTAGATATTGCCCATTGAGTTTCTTTTTATTCACCTACACGTTTAGCCATCCAATTACGATACAAAGCTGCATTTTCAGCTGAATCCACCCTTTGTACGTCGTGTTGCTTCTCATATCTATCAAACCAGTTAAACACTGGCTGACTCTGCAAATATTTTTGAAAGCGGCTGTTCGGCTGAGGCGGGTATTTAGGTTTAAGAAACTTCATGATGTCAGTCCTTTCTTTATAGTTAATTCTGTCTGTCCAGTTCTTCATACCATTCGCAAAGGTACTGGATAGTCTGACATATTCAATTAACGAACCAATTGCGCAAAAATATAAAAAAACGCTTCGTGTCAGCAAAAACAGCGGGTAATAATAAAGTTGTAGTTTCGGTTTAAAGGTCATTCATACGGAGGAGTATAAGCTTTGCTGAGTGATGGGAAAAATTTACAGGGCAACTTGTAGAGCTAAAAAAAGGCACCGAGGTGCCTTTTTCTTTACTTTGGAGCGTTAGCTACTGAGTATTGGTCATTGCTGTTTTTGTAGCGACTTTTAAATTGTCTTCTACATTCTTCACGTCTGAAGCATTTTTAGCAATTTCTACCGCTAGTTGCCGTTCAGCATCCGAACCTACGTCTCCGGTCAGTGTTACATTTCCATCTTCTACATCAACGTCGATGTCTAAGCCAGAGATATCGCTGTCCATAAGCAAACGCGTTTTGATCACCGTAGCGATTTTCGCGTCGGTTAATGCGTTTTCATCATCCGCATCGTCGTCATCCACATCGGAATTAGATGAAGCGGTCATTTCATCATTGTCCCAGTCTTCAACCACAGAGAGTTGATTATCTACAGAACTTACTCCATCAATATTAGCAACTAACTCTTCTGCTAGTTTTTTATCAACGGAATTTTCGACCTTTCCTGTCAGCACAACTTTACCGTTTTGGACGTCGGTATTAATATCGAAAGAATTTAAATTTCCATTAAAAAGCAACGTAGCTTCAGCTTTACCGTCTATCCACGCATCTTTTGCGCCTTTCTCCCATTTATTCTCGTTATTCATATCACCGGCTAGAGCGGAAGCAGACAGTGTACCAGCTACTATCAACGATAAAATTGAACGTTTCATGTTTGTTTCTCCTTTGTCAATACTCTGAGTACAAAGCTAGTTCTATGCCAACACTTAATAGCTTGATAATATTGCGAAAACCGCGGCTAAAGACAACATTTCGCAAAAATTTGCTGCAATGTTTACGGTAAAATTAGTAGTTTTTACTCAGAGAAACGTGCAGAGATAAATCCGTCTCACCTCCCATCATTGGCTACGCCACCATACTGAAAGTATGGCCGGAAAATAACGATAAAGGGCTATCTCATAATGTTACAATTAACGCGTACTACTAAACCTGATAAGCTTTATTGCTGTACTACCCTTTGTCTTTGATCTTGGTATCCGCAACAAGTTGCTGTAAATTCAGAATGTTCTTAAAAGGATCAATCGCTTATGTTTGAGACGCTCTCACTAATGAGCACTCTGCTGCTGTTTACGACTATTGCTCCTCTTTTACCAGGAGAGCACTGGACAATCCGCGTATGGGAATTTCCCCGCGTGCAGTTGTTCGTCCTCTTATTGGTGACTCTCTTGGGCTGGGGAATAAACTTTGGCAGTCATTTAACGACCTCCCTTGTTTTCATGGTCGCTTTGGGGGCAGCCATTTTTTACCAGGTTTTATGGATAATTCCTTACACAAGGTTATGGAAAAAAGAAGTAGTAAGAGTCAAAGAAGCGAAGGCGGAGCAATGCATCTCCGTCATGACAAGCAACGTCTATATGTACAACGAAAACTACGCTGGACTGAAAGGTCTGGTGAAAGAGAATAAACCTGATTTACTCATTACTCTGGAAACCAACGGTAAATGGGAAAAAGAACTAGCAGAGCTTCACGACTCATACCCGCACCGCCTTGCCTGCCCTCTTGAAAATCTTTATGGTATGCACCTATACAGTCGCATTCCTTTTAAGGCGGAGAAAATCCGCTACATTATTGAGGAAGGCGTACCCTCAATGGAAATTACCATTGAATTAGCCGGGCAGGAGGTTGTAGTGTACTGTCTGCACCCGAAGCCTCCGAGTCCAACAGAGAATGAAACAGCCGGTCCAAGAGATGCCGAATTAGCGGTTATTGGGCGCGAAGTTGCCGAGAAAACGGTACCTGTAATTGTGGCTGGCGATTTAAACGATGTAGCATGGTCACCCACCACTCGCAAATTCAGAAAATCTAGCGGCGCTAAAGATCCGCGCAGGGGGCGAGGTTTTTTCAATACTTTCCACGCAAAATATCCCCCGATACGCTGGCCGTTGGATCACGTTTTTCACAGTGCCGAATTTGAATTGGTTCATATTAAACGTCTGCCCGGTTACGGCTCAGACCATTTTCCCCTATTAACAAAGCTCCAGCTTAACCCTAACCGGATTAAACACGTTTCTTCATCGGATCAGAAAACTGGAAAATAATGAACCCCATGAACGATAGCACTAGACTGATTTCATAGCGGGTGTAGGCTACAGAGACACCCAGCGCTCCTACCAACCAGATACCTGCTGCAGTCGCAGTGCCGGCTACTCGCTTGCTGTTTTTAAGGATGGCGCCGCCCCCGATAAAGCCAATGCCGGTAACAATGCCGTACATTACACGAGCTTCCGCTTCGCCGTCCTCGTAAACATCCCTTCCCACCAACATAAATGCACATGCAGATATTGCTACCAGTGGAAATGTACGGATGCCAGCCCCGTCGGCTCTATGTTCTCGATTGTAAGCAATGGGTAATGCAAGAATGAACGCTATACCCATTTGATAGAAGTGATAGAATATCAGGTGTAGATCCAAATCCACGCAGCTCCTCCTTCTTGATTTTATTCTGAAAAGCAATAACAGTGCCTACTCATGTAGTCATACCAAATCAATGTGATATCGACTCACTCAGGACGTATCTGGCGGTTAATGAAGCAGGCGAGGTTCGGCTTCCTTATAACAAGGGCGGTACCCGCGTTGCCAAATTCCTACGTGCCCCTATTAAACGTAGCATTTCATTCAAGCGACTCAACTAAGTCCTTCAGTTTTCATTAAGGGAGTGCAAGTCGTTGCGGATAAAATTAATTATCACTACTGACACGAGTCAAAGCTAGCTTCATTTTTTTTGTAGAGTATGACAGCGTTATTTTCTGAAAAGGTATGCACAACATGGGAGACTACAGCTCGAAGGCTTTACTGTGACGAGAGTAATGGGTGGTTATTTTTCGTGGTGCTTGTTTAAGAACGGAAAAGTCAGGTATAAACCTGGCTAAGCAGAAACTGCCAATTCTGGCAATCTACGGGCGCTTGCTGTTAAAGCAGCGAGCCGTTGGCAACGCTCTACCACATCTTTGTAGTTGTTAAGATCAGAGACAATGTCGTCTGCAGTGCAGTGGCTGAGGTCAATACCCGCACTACTTTGTGGCGCCATTAAGATTACGGGTGGGTGATTCGGCTTAAGTAATTTTAATTTCCGGCATATGTTTTCGCCCTCCATATCTGGCATGTGGATGTTAAGCAAAGCCACGTCGTAACGGTTCAGCGTCGCCAGCCTGATAGCGAGCTTACCGCTCGCAGCGTAATCTACTTTCCATCCTAAACCAGCAAGCAGACGAGTGAGGCGGCTAGCCGCAACAGGATTATTTTCTGCCACTAATACTGTCAAAACATTTTTTTCTGGCATATTGTTTTCTTATTGGCGCTGTGGCCTCTATCCCACTGTGGTTCATGTTAACCCGAGTAGACTCACCTACACCCGCTAAAGTTGCCCAACGGAAGCTCCGATAAAGGGTAAGCACAACATAGGCCAACATTTTGCAGCTGAAGATTCTTAACGTTACGAGGGTAAAGTCTCTCTGATGCGCTCGCAGGCTTCTTCCCGTGGAATAAAATGGGCAAGCCCCAACAGTCTGTCGTCCCGTGGCCAAACTGCTTTGTTTAGCAAAACGACATCGTGCTGCGAAAGTTTTTCAGAATCCAGTACTACGGCTACAGCCTTTTTATTAGGTTTAATAAAAGAAGGCTCTACCTGCTTCACTGCGTCAGGCAGTACACAGATGAATTCCCTTTTTTGCGGATCGCGAATAACGCAAATTTCGTTTTCTAAAAAAACGATAGAGGGCCACCCTTCTGCAATACGGCTTTGCGCAAACATGGCAATGGTGAATGCGATAAGTGCTCCAAAGGTGGTAAAAATGAATGTTTTACTCAGATCTGGAGCCAACGACACAATTACCCCTACGATTAGCGCGAACAATATCCACGCGCCAAACACCCGCCGCATGACTTTAGGGCTAATGCCAGAGAAAATAATAGCCTGCTTTAATTGCGCTTTGTCGAAGGTTCTTATTGTGACATAGGTTGATGCAGTCACTCCCTCTTCCTTTTTAATGTTGTTTAATGACAAGTACCATAAAGCATATCATCCTGCTACACAAAAAGATTAAGAGATTGATTCAATAGCATTAATGTCTGCCAGTCGTGATAAAGACCCGTGCAGCATTAAAGAGACGAGGAACGATTGTGCGAAAAAAAGCTGGCCGTTCGACCAGCTAAAACTCTATTAGAGAGACTATTTCCAAGAGAAATAACTTTACCTTTTGATGGATGATCTGTAAATGATAATTATTACTATTAATAAATAAAACGTACTTCTATGGTGAGCTCCTCTATCCGTCTATGTCAGCAAATAAGCTTTCAGGTTACCCCAGCTACAGTTTCTGCGATCACTTACGAATCATCCGTGAATTCTTCCCTATGCCTCCGGGAAAGATGAGTAATTATATTCTGCTACGTATAGATAATAAACTCTCTCGATCGGTGGCAAAGAAGCATTACATCCATGCGTAGTAGGATTACCTCGGTGTCAGTTTATCGAAACGATGGCAAAGTTCCATCATCGCGCGTCCACTATGGTAAGGCGCCTTCCAGAAACCGGCTTTATAGGTAGGTTCGGCTGGTGCGTGGTGACATTTTGCTGTCCAATACCATTCACCACCTTGATCGTCTTTATGATAACGCTGAATAAACGACCAGATTGTCTCACACGTGTGGTAGTAGCCGCTGTTACCGGTGAGCAGGTAAGCGTTAAAAAAACCTACCAGGGCTTCTGCTTGTACCCACCAGAAGCTGATATTTTTACGGTGGCCGCTGGAAACATCGGCATCATCACATAAAAAGCCGGCATCACTCATACCCTGACGAAGTGTTTTTTCTGCCAAAGCAAGTATGACCGATTCGGCCTGCGCTTTACGCTTCTCATCAGCAAGAATTTCCACCGCTTCATGAAGTAGCCAGCTTGCCTCAATGTCATGGCCAAACGATACAGTAGCTGACAGATCTTCCCATTTTTGGCTAAAAAACAGCTTTAGGTGACCGGTTGCACCATCCATGATTCGTTCGAGAAATGTATCAACAATATGTTGCAGCGCTTCGCTAACCTCATCGTCAGCGTGTACACGATACAGCGCCGAGTACGCTTCAAGTACATGCAAATGGGTATTCATCGATTTAGGACAATTGAGATCTTTTTCACTTAAACGGAAATCTTCAATAGCGCCCCATTCTCTCGTACAGGCCTCTATATAGCCGCCGTTTTCTCTATCTCTGGCGTGTTTTTCTACTAGTTGAAAGCATGTTTTTGCCAAGACCAGTGCCTCGGAATTTTGGGTTAGCGCGTAGTACCGGCTTAACGCGTAGATGCCAAAGCACTGCGCATAGCTTTGCTTTTTACCCTGCACCAGGTGACCAGCAGAATCAGCTTCCCAAAATAAGCCGCCGAACTCGTGATCAACCAGATTATGGCAAATCCACTCGTAAGCCCGGGTGGCAAGGGCGGTGTAGCGGGTATCGCCATTAAAAAGCGCCAGTTCGCTGAAAAACCAAAGGATACGGGTATTCAGAATGACACCTTTGGGAGCGCCAGATACGGGTTTTGAAAACGCGTCGACTTCGCCAAAAAAGCCCCCCTGTTCCTCATCTACCGCGATGGTGGCCCACCAATTCGCAATACCTTCAAGTTCACCAAGCACCGCTTCGCGGGAAAAAGGTTTATAAGGCAACGCGGCTACTGCCATTACAATTTGCCCTCATTTTTACTGATGAGCGTGTTAATTGCACATACGGATGCTGCTGAGGTCAACTTATCTTCTGGCGTATTAACACAGTAATCGACCAACTGGTTTATCGTGGTGGTGGCCACATGCAGCCGCGTATCAGCAGAAGCGTAATAAATAAAAACATCGTCATGCTGGTTACGTATCCATCCGTTCGTGAACGCTACATTGCTCACATCGCCTACCCGTTCCTCGCCCTCGGGCCCAAGAAATAATCCACCAGGTTTATAAATAATTTTCCATGGCGCAGTTAAGTCTGTCATAAACATATAAAGCACGTAACGCAACCCTGCAGCAGTGTTTCTAACGCCGTGTGCCAGATGCAGCCAACCCTGAGCGGTTTTTAGAGGCGCAGGCCCCTGCCCGTTTTTCAGCTCATAAACAGTATGGTAAACCTTCTGATCAATAATCTTTTCTTCATCAACTTGCGCGTTTTCCATGCTAGCCGTCAGGCCCCAGCCTATACCGCCGCCACCGCCGACACTAATAAAGCCATCTTGCGGACGCGTATACAAGGCGTATTTGCCATCGATAAATTCGGGGTGCAGTACCACGTTACGCTGCTGACCGCTGTGAGTGATAAGGTCAGGCAAACGCTCCCACTTCACTAAATCTTTTGTGCGCGCAATGCCACACTGGGCAACGGCTGCTGACGTATCATCCATACGCGTTTTATCTTTGCGTTCAGTGCAAAACAGCCCATATATGTAGCCGTCTTCATGTTTCGTTAAACGCATATCATAAACATTGGTGTCTGGCTCATGGGTTTCTGGCATGTCGATGGGCCGATTCCAAAATGTAAACTTGCTTACCCCATCGTCACTTTGCGCTACGGCGAAAAAGGATTTCCGATCCGCCCCCTCTACCCGCACCACAACCAGGTACTTGCCGTTAAAATAGATTGCGCCGGCATTAAAAGCGGCGTTTACGCCGATGCGTTCCATCAGAAAAGGATTGGTCTGGCGGTCAAAGTCATAACGCCAGTTCAATGGAATATGCGCTGCCGTTATCACGGGGTTTTCCCAGCGTTGGTAGATGCCATTGCTCAGCCCCGTTGGCGAATTCTTCTTCTGAATGAGAGCCTCATGAGCCGTACGTAAAGCATCAAGGCGTTCGTCGAATAAAGATTGCGTCATAAAATCTGTTCTCTCGCGATTATTTTGAAGATTGGAGTTGAGATGAGAGGGGCTGAGTCGGTTCTGCCGCCTTTATGTCGGTGGGCCAATCCTGCAGATTGTCCCACCAGAAAAATTTCAAGTACACTGTAGTACTTATTGCAACAGCCATAGCAATAAAAAAAGCGGGCCACTCCCGTATCACCATAAAGATGGGTGCTGCAGTTAATGCGGTATGCCAGAAAATTCCGACCACAATATTTATGGCATCCCGTAGCCCGTCCCGATTAGCTTGGATGGCGGGATTATCTGCCTGTAGCGCACGTAGAACGGGCCCCCATAAACCCCAGGGCCGGGTTTTCAAGTAGAAGTGCTTTAGCACCGCCATATCATCCGGAGTCGATATTAAACTCACCACAACACAAGCCAGCAAACACAGAGTAAACATGGCAGGAAACCCGTAGAGCGGCGAAATATCGGTAAACATCATGGGAATGGCGGCAAGAATGCCCGCCAACATGCCAGCGAAATAGCCCATGCCGGTAAACCGCCACCAGTACCATTTAAGGAGATTCGAAGCGGTGTAGCCGCCATATAATGCGGAAACCAGCCACATTACGATGCTGTTCAGAGAGGGAATAAACAGGCCAAATACCGTCCCCGATACAATAAAGGCAATGGACACCATATAGCTCATCCAGATTGCTTGCTTTTCCGTAGCTTCAGGATTGATATAGCGACGATAGATATCGTTAACTACGTAGGCGGGTGCGGCATTAGTAGTAGCGGCAAAGGTAGACATAAAGGTAGCCAGCAATCCCGCGATAATCAGCCCTAGCAGACCGTTCGGTACAAAGTTTGCCAGAGCAAACGGGAGTATCTGCTCAAAATCTACCTCTTCACCCATCGCCTGTAGCGCCGGCATGAAGTAAACCAAAGCCAGAATGGTCAAACCGGTAATCATCATGTAGCGGGGAAATAGCAGTACAATGCTGACGAAACCACTCATCTTCGCAGCGTCAGTGGGACTACGGGCAGATAATACCCGTTGCATATCGAAGTTTGGCGCTGGGCCAGCCATGCTTTGTAAAATGCCTTTGAACAACACCAACATGATGAATACTGAAAATAAGGACCAACCATCCGTCACAATCTGCGCGTTGGCCTGTTCAAGGACACCGCTCCAGTCGAGGTCAAGCTGCCAGCCAAACCCCAAACTTTCCCATCCGTCTGGAATCACCTGTTGAAGCATCTGTGGAGACACTTGTTGCATAGCAATAATGCCAATAGCAATACAGGCCACAGTCATAATAATAAACTGTAAGACTTCCGTAAAAACCACGCTTACCATACCGCCCTTTACCACATAGATAGCGGTTAATGCGGTGACGATAAGCCCGTAGTAAACTTCGTTCATGTGAGGATCGGAGTTAAGTTGCCAGGGTAGGAATACAGCGGCAAATTTACCAATGCCGATAAACCCGTAGGCCAAAAATCCGAGCACGCTTAACAATGCAAACAGGACAACGATGAGGTGGCTGAGCGTAGCACCTCTGCTAACGCCGAAGCGAAAACGGATCCACTCGGCCCCGGTCATGACTCCGGAGCGGCGCAACCAGATAGATAGAAACACCATTAAAAAAATTTGATTAAAGCTGGGCCACAACCAGGGTATGAATACACTCTTTAAACCATAGATAAAAAGCAGATACACCATCCACATGGTGCCGCTGATATCAAACATACCCGATGCGTTCGACAAGCCGAGAAAAGGCCAGGGAATACGGTTTCCGCCAAGAAAATATCCCTTGGTATTTTTTTTCGCTGTTTTTGAGATAAAAACACCCAGCAGTACCACAACAATCAGATAGCCAACAACGACCAGTACGTCCAGGGTAGACAGCTTCATATATTCATTCCGTGTTACAGCCTGTTAACAACGTGGAGCAACTATGCTACAAGAACATAAATTGAACCGGTTCACAATTCAAGTAAAATATAACCTTTTTACCTACAAATATTTTCTAAAAATTCGAGAATATCTCCGTTAGCCATTGGTATCTTAATCACTATTCCCATATGTCGTTTGTCAGGTATAGTGCGTGCACTGGCTTTAGAAACAAAGGAACTTTTATGGCGACAATCAAAGACGTAGCGCGTGAAGCTGGATTATCTACCGGCACTATCTCAAAGGCACTACATGATCCGCAAAAAGTTTCCAGAAAAAACCAGGTAAAAATTGAAGCGGCCATAAAAAAGCTTAACTACAAGCCCAACATGCTGGCGCAGAAATTCCGTGCCAGCACTTCTAAAACGCTGGTAGTAATGGTGCCCGATATCGCTAACCTGTTTTTCGCCAAAGTGATTAGCGGGATTGAAGCTGTTGCCCAGGCTGCTGGCTTTAGCGTGTTGTTAGGCGACACTAAAGACTCTCTTGAGCGAGAAAGAGAATTCATCCGCATGGTCGAAACCCGGCTTGCTGATGGTTTAATTAATCTGCGTCCGTATTACAAAGATGAAGCATTATTGCCTATCAAAGGCGTTCCCAGTGTTACCGCCAGTAGCAGTAGTGGGACACCTTCTTATTCTGTCCGTATAGACAATGTTGCCGCATCAGAAAAAATCGTTAAGCATCTTATTGGTCTTGGGCATAAACGTATTGGTGTTATCTCAGGTCTGCATCATAACCCCCATACGATTGATCGATTAGAAGGCTACAAAAAGGCGTTGTCTCAAGCTGGTATAGATTACGATGAAGACCTTGTCGTTGAAGGCGATTTCAACTACTGGTCTGGTCTAAGTGCCGCCGAACAATTTTGTCAGATGCCAAACATGCCCACTGCTTTCTTCTGTATGAATGACGAAATGGCCATTGCTGCTATGAAAGGCTTTATCGACAAAGGATTTTGCATTCCACAGGATCTCTCCGTCGCAGGCTTTGACGATATGGATGTATCACGATATGTAGTGCCTACACTTACGACGGTCGCCCAGCCTGCAGAAAAAATTGGCGAGAAAGCCGCTGAAATGCTGATATCTCTTATTCAGGGTGACACGCCAAAGTCGGAAGAAGTCATTCTTCCCTTTGAGTTTATTATTCGCGAAAGCACCGGGCCTTTCCAATAGCATTACAGTTAAGAATTGAACCGGTTCATTTTTAAGGTATTATTGAGCTATATCTCGTAATTCCGACAGCGCGTTTGAATGAATAGTAAAATTAACAATTGCCGTTTAGTTGAAGCCGCTAATGCTTATGATCATTGGCTGGGACAACAGGTTTTTCCCGTATGGTTAGCCAATGGTTTTGAGGCAAGTGGCGCTAGCATCGAGACCTTTACCGCCCATGGTCATCCCGATTTACGCAGCCACAAGCGAATTCGAGTTCAAGCCCGGCAAATGTTCTGCGTCTGCTACGGCCAAACGCGTGGGTGGACAGATTCAGGTAGTGACATCCTGCATGGCATTGACAGTTTCCTGGCGAATTCGACCGAAAGTCATTCTCCGGGTTTTTATCCCACCATACTAAATGCTGAAAATCAGGTTATTGATACTTCGCGAGATTTGTACGACTGCGCCTTTTTTCTTTTGGCTTACGCATGGCGCTATCGAGTGTTTCACGATTTACACGCGCTGAAAAATGCCCATAATTTAATAAACATCATTGAACATTTATTAAAAGGTTCACGCGGAGGATGGAAAGAAGGTGATTATGCCTATCAGGTCCGTCGGCAAAACCCGCACATGCACCTTTTCGAAGCATTTATGGCGTTGTATGAATCCACCAGAGACGCCAAATGGTTAGCTTACGCCGGAGAAATGTTCGCGCTTTTCGAAACAGTTTTTTTTGATGAAGAAGCGGCTGTGCTACGGGAATTTTTTACTGACAACTGGCAACCCGATCCCGCTCGTAGTCATGTAATTGAACCCGGCCATATGATGGAATGGGTATGGCTGCTGTATAAATATGGGAGCCTATCTGGCAAGCCTGTACACAAATATTGCACTACGCTTTATCGCCAGGCACTCAAAATTGGTCTTTGCAAAAGTTCTGACCTACTTCTTGACGCCGTGACTGCAACTGGCGAGGTAATTACAGGCACCAAACGTTGCTGGCCTATGACAGAATGGGTGAAAGCAGCTCTGGCCATGACAATATTGTTTCCCAATGAAAAAAACAAGAGCCATGCTTATGTCAACGACGCCTCAAACGCCCTATCAAGTCTGATGCGTCATTATCGTCACCCTGAACGTGCCGGACATTATATCGATCGTCGGGATGAAAAAAACAACATTCTTGACGCTTCCATGCCCGCCAGTACCCTATATCATTTATGTATGACGCATAATGAAGTATTCAACTGGCTGCGTCTGCGTTGCCAGTAACTACGGAGTCACTATGTTTAACTTTTGTCCGCAATGCCGAAGCGCCAATATCTCAACTATCAACGGCTCTGAATATCGCTGCCCAGACTGCGGCTTCGTGTATTATCACAATACGGCATCAGCGGTGGCCGGTATTATTACTTGTGACAATGCCATGTTAGTTACCCAGAGAGCCAGAAATCCGGGGAAAGGAATGTTCGATCTGCCGGGCGGTTTTGTTGATCACGGCGAATCTCTTGAGCAGGCTTTGTCGCGAGAGGTGGAAGAAGAGCTGGGGTTAACCTTGACCGATTGGCAATACTTTGTGTCTTTGCCTAACACCTATCGGTATACAGATGTACTGTATCATACCTGTGATGCTGTATTTTCGATTGAACTGTCTTCACGCCCGACACTCACTCCAGAAGCTAGTGAAATTCTTCAGGTTCACTGGCTGGAGCGCGATAAAATTGATTTAACGACAATTGCTTTTCCATCACTGCGTGAAGCCATACGGCGCTTTTGCAGACGCTAATACACTTTACGTGCATATTGCAATTGGATGCTAAAGCGGCTGCCCCTGTTATCGCGCCTCTGGTAACAGTGGCAGCCTTATTTTATACCAAACAATACTAGTACGAATCCTCCTTGATGTGTGCTCACTCAACGGGAGAATTAGTATATCAGTTTAACTTTCTGCTCAATCTTTGTTTGGGTTGCTTATTCTGATGCCGCACTTACGTGTTCTGCGTTCCAGTTATCCGTTCTAAAAGGTACAGCTGGCAAACCTTCAGCGTTTACCAGATTTACTGCTGGATTATCTGCCCAGGCATAACGCAGGGCCACGGGCTCGCTAACTTGTGGATGGTGAACCTCTACAGTACGCCCTTTTATCGTTGCCTTTCCTCTATAAAAGACTCCATCTTTACCTGCAATAATGAAGCCTTTAGGAGCTTGCCCGTCGGTGGTTTGCAAGCCTTTGTCATGGTCAAAATGCACGATGATGCGACTACCCTGGTTTTCCATTGCTCGATAATCCGGACCAGAGGACAGGATATTATCGCCATACACCTTACTTGCCGCCTGCAGCCATAGCCGTTCCCCGACCACTCGTTTACGCTTAGGATGGATGTCGTCGCCATTGCCTACATCAATAGTGACCGCCATACCGGTGAACGGTAAAGCCAAGGTTTGGCGCTGCGCATCTCGCAAATAAGCCCAGGCGCTATCCGGCTGCAATGGCTGACGCGGTAAAAATGCCGCTAGCTGTACATAAAGAAAGGGGAGATCAGGAGCATTTGCGCGGGTGCGCCAATTCTCAATCATTTTCGAGAACAACGCGGCGTAATAAGGGTGCCGCTCGACATTGCTTTCGCCCTGATACCAGATAACTCCAGCCGCTGCATAAGGCAACAGCGGGTAAATCATTGCGTTATAAAGAAATCCTGGCGTAAAGCTGTAGTTTTTTACATCGGGCATGGGAGGCTCTACCTGGTTGCTGTATTTCCAGTCTGCGAACAGATCCGTCTTTTCTCCTTTTACCGACAGCCATATTTCACCCTCTTTGCCCACAAACACATTGTTGTCCCAGTCATTGGCTGCGCGAATCGCAATGACATTCTCTCCCGCTTTTAACATAGAAGCTGGCACTTCATGAAGGGAGTCGCCATTGCGCCAGTCTTCGGTTGCCAGTAACTTGCCATTGATGAAAATAAAAGCGTTTTGAACAATATCTCCCAAACTTAACGCAACCGAACTCTGCGCTTCATTTCTACTTAGGGTGAACCTATGTCGTAGCCACACAAAATCGTGTAGCGCCGTGGTATTAGGTAAAGTACGAATAGCCCATGAGCTATCATCAAAGCCGATACCGGCAGCACCGGTGGCCAGTGCCTGCTCGACGCTGTTTATCCGGGACCACTTCTCAGTATTTCGCTTTTCATTCGCCGCAAGCTTTTGCGGCCAGTTTTCAGTTTTTAACACTTCAGTTGCCATGGCTTTATAGCCCGGAACATTTTTTACTTCGTCGATATCTGTCCATGCTTCTGCCGGCGTACCGCCCCAGTTACTTTCGATGATGCCCACCGCCACATCTTCATGTTGCTGCAAGCGCTTAGCGAAAAACCATGCCACAGCGGAAAATTCACCAGCAGTTTCTGGCGATGCAACCCGCCATTGCCCTTCAGGCAACTGTTCCTGCTTTTTCGGAGACAGCGTATTTGGCACATCAAAAAAGCGGATCAAGGGTATTTCTGCATTGGCAACTTCCTGCTCGTGCCCGACTACATTATCCTGTAAATCCCACTCCATGTTGGATTGCCCGCCCGCTATCCACACCTCGCCAAAGTACAAATCCGATACTTCACGGGTCTCATCGCCTTCAACCAGCAGCGTAAAAGGGCCGCCTTTTTGATGAGGTGGCATAACGAGTGTCCAGTTACCACTTTCGTCAGTGACGGTGGAAAATTGCTGTTGATTAACGGAGACTTTTACTTTCTGTCCCGGCGGCGCGCTGCCCCATACTTTGACTTCTTTATCGCGCTGCAGCACCATATGGTCGGTGAACAAAGGAGACACTGTCATTGCTACGCTTTGAATGCTAATCATCGACAGCAGTCCTGCAATAATTGCTATTTTCATCAGTTAATTTCATTCCCATTGGTAAATGTCGACCTGAGTCTGAAGAATCAAAGAGTACATCGGTAACCGCAATCTTTTGATGCTCGTATCAACTCAGCGTTTAGAAAAAAGTTCTGTCAGAGTAAATATGGCCGGGTGCTTTCACGAATTATCAGTTCGAAAGGCAAGATGTATTCAATTAACTTTGGCTCAGTTCCCTCGATCATTTGGAAAAGTAATTCGGCGGCCTTTTCACCAATTTTTACACCAGGCTGGCGTACTGTAGTCAGCGGTGGGTCGCTGTAATTAGATACCTCTAAATCATCAAACCCTGTCACTGAGATATCCTGAGGTACGCGAAGCCCCTTCTCTTTTAAGCCTTTAATTGCACCAATCGCCATTTCGTCATTCATACAAAATAATGCTGTGGGCTTGTCTTTAAGCTGCGCAAAGTGCTGAACAGCATTTAATCCAGACCAAAGAGTAAAGTCCCCTTCTATTACATAATCGTCGTTGAACGCGATATTTGCCTGCTGCAAAGCCTGACGGTAGCCCAACATACGATCGCGGGTATGGGGGTTATCTTTTAAACCAGAAATGACTCCGATTTTTCTGTGACCTTGATCGAGCAGGTATTTGACTACCTTATACGCAGCTTCCGTATTGTCGATACGCACTGAAAGATAGGGAGTATTCGCGCAGCCCGCTGCGTTCACTGCTTTCACATTGCAGTTAGGTAGCAATGACTCTTTATGATGGGGGCGAAGCTGAATGATCCCGTCAGCCTGTCGGGTTTCCACCAGGTTAATAAATTCTTTTTCGCGGCTGGTAATATCTCTTGTATCCCCTAACAACACGTTATAGCCGTACTTGGCAGCCGTATCTTCTATACCACTGATGAGACTGGCAAAAAACAAATTGGCAATATTGGGAACCAGCACAACGATAGTATTGGTGCGCTGTAAACGGAATTTTTGGGACGTCAGGTTCGGCCGGTATTGAAGTTTATCTATGGCCTGGTTAACCCGTTTAAGACTTTCCTTTGAAACCAGCTCAGGATTACTTATTGCGCGGGACACCGTGGCAATGGATAAACCGGATTCTTTAGAAACATCTCGAATTGTCGCCATACATTTATCTTTATTTCTTATCTGGAGAAAGATTGCAGGATTCGAGCACTCGTAATAGTGAGTTTCATCATGCTGTCCCTGCACAAGGTATTATTCTGAACTATTTCGTTTTCAACAAACACCCTAACTTGTGAAAAACTTAATAGAAAGAGAAATTTATCCATAAGTATGTTCGTCAGCGCGTTGATAAAGTCCCTTTACACTAATTAATAAGCGCAACAGCCAAAGGTGCCAGCAACGCTGGCACCTCAGTTTTCGGCAAGTTCAGTTTTAGAACTTTGCCCGCACACCCACTGTGTAACGGGTTTCATAGTAGTTCTGGAAGGCGTACTGGTCCGGCCATTGCAGATAGTAGTCTTCATACTCACCGGTCACGTTAGACCCTTGCGCATAAACAGTGAAATTGTCGTTGATATCGTAGCTGGCCGACACATCCACATAGGCAGTTTCGTCCTGAAACAGATTCAGCGCGCCCCATCCGCCCTGTCCTGCCAAACGTTCACTACGATAGTTGTATGCAATACGCGCTTCAAAACGGTCGCCCTGATACCAGCCAATCAAGTTAAACTGGCGCTCGGAGTTGTCGTTAAACATATTTTGTTCGCCGTAGATATCGGTGCCAGAACCTTCACTGGGTGAATAGGTAAAGTTAGAATCGATACCAAAGTTGGTGAACATACTGTCGGCGGCAAGATAATCGCTTAAGGCAATTTTTGCCCCGATTTCAAAACCTTTAAGCGTGCCGCCTTCTCCCTGCACCAGCGTTGAAATAGGCACGCTACGGCGCACAATACCATCGGCGTCAGGCATTTCCATATCCACCGTCTCGCTTACGGTAAAGCTGTCAATCTCAACGCGGAAAATCGCCGCGCTTATCATGCTGGCTTCGCCGGTGTACCATTCCAAAGAAATGTCGTAATTCGTCGATTCCCACGGGTCCAGATTCGGGTTTCCAGCCAGGCTGCCTCCGGTCACAATAAACTGCCCTTCGGTGGGACTTCCCGCTACAGAATCCAAAGCGTTGCTAAGAGTCAAACCTTCGCCATACTGGTTCAGGTTCAAAGGGGTCATTGCTTTTGAAAAAGCAAACCTTGCAACAAGATCATCAGTAATGCTGTAAGAAACGTTCAGCGATGGCAAAACGTTAGTGTAATCCCTGCTTGAAAGCACATCGCCGGTATCTACAGCCGTACCGCCGTACGCTTTGTTTTCACCGGCAATATTTTGTTTAACCGATAAATCGGTTTCAATTACACGTACGCCTGCGTTACCTTTTAACAGGCCATCTAATGCTTCAAAATTTGCCTGAACAAAATAGTTTAATTCTGCAATATCGGCGCTAAAGCTGGAACCCGGTATTACATTTTTCGTGCTGGAACCAAATACTCTGTTATGGAAAGCTTCGGGATCATCATAGTCGCGAGGATCTGCTGCCCAGACAGCAGGAATGCCACTAACAGGGCCAAAATCTGTCACCTGCACAACATTGTTGTACTGATCAAGAGGAATACTTTCCAAAGCGGCATAAGGCATAAATTCGCCGTTAACCGTTTCGCCATCAGAACAGGCTGGTGCGGGGGCGTTTAGCAGCACGTCGGTGGCCTTCCATTGCGCTTCACACCCAGCAGTTTGTACTGGAGAAAACAGATTATACCGTTCATATTCCGCGCTACGTTTGGCGTAACGAATTCCCGCATCGATGCTGGTAATATAGCCTTCTTCTAAACGGTACTTCCCTTTCATGCTGAACGCGTTCAGATCACCTTCTGCATTTTCGTTACCTTCAGAAGAAAACGCTCCGACGTTATAGCTATCCAGATTTGCCATATAATCTGCGATAGTGGCACCGCCGCCCAATCCACCTGCAAGTTCGCGATCAAAGCCGCTCCACACCGGATGTTCTCCAGTAGTGTCGTAGGTTAAATGGGGATCTTCACTGTAGCCGTTGGCATTAATAGCTTGCAGGCAACCTCCTTCATCGCCTACCACCTCATCGTTCGGGCCACATTTATCGGAGGGAACCAGATTGGTTGTTCTTCCCAACGTGGTTGAACCATTAGTTAAATCGCCTTCGTTATAGCCATGACGGTGTTCTTGGGAAGCGCGACCAATTATGGTTCGAAACTCACCGGTGAACGCCCCGCCGTTGTCGTAATCCAGTTGCAAATTTATATTGGTGGAGCTGTTATTGTAAACGTCATTCTGCGTAAACGACTTTAACCGCGAAGGATACAGCTCAGCCTGTGACCATGCGTAGACCTCACCGCCATCAATCATTGCACCAGTAGCACGTTCTTCGGTAGGCGTAAACCAGCCACGTGGCCCCCACTTGTTGGTGGCGCTCATACCCAATTTACGATTGAATTCTTCCTGCTCGGTATAGAAAATATCAGCGGTAAATACAAATCCTTCACCCAAATCCACCTGAGTAGAAGAGTTTATGCCAAAACGTTCCCGCTCTGTGCCCTGATTCCACGCCGAAAAGCCTTGAGCTCCAAGAATAACGCGTCCATCACGGCCGGGCTCGCCTACTTCTTCGGCGCTGGTGCGGTCAGTCCAGCCAGCATCCCCAGGACTGCCGGTGTTCAAGCCGTTATAGGAGTTAGCTAAATTAACATTGGCGTAAGTACCGGATATTAAAAAGCCGACTTTACCATTATGCCAGTTGTACAGGGCGGATAAGTTAGGATCATTTTCCTGGGTTTCATCACCACGTTGAAATTCTACAGAGCCTGAGACCGTTTGACCTTCTTCAAAGTCAAAGGGGCGATAGGTCTTCAGGTTTACCGTACCCGTAATGCCCGCATTTCCTAAATCTGCAGTGGCATTTTTATATACATCGGCACCGCGGAAAAGTTGTGAAGGAATATCGCTGAAGTTCGGTTGAGTAGAGACAACAGAGTTAGCCCCCAGATACTGCTCACCGTTCAGCTGAGTCACTACTTGCGGCAAACCGCGAATGTTTAGCGATGCGCCCTCACCGGCAGAACGTCGAATCTGAACACCGGAAATACGCTGAAGCGAATCTGAAATCGTGACATCCGGTAACTTGCCGATATCGGTAGCAGCAATAGAATCAACGACTGTATCGGCAGTACGTTTATTAAAGATAGATGCGACCTGCGAACCACGAATACCACTTACATTGATGACTTCTATGCTGCTCTCATCAACGGCGGCGTCGGTTTCCTGAGCACGTACCTGACCTGCCTGAAGGCTTGCCAACACTCCTAATGTCAGTGCTGACAGCTGATAGCGCTTATGTGTGTTCGTAAATACTTTCATTTTTCAGTCCCTACTTAGCGTTAAGATACAGTGAATCCGGATACATCTCTTATTCTCTAACCCAACAAGGATCTTGAACGCGTTCACATGTAACCGTTTTCATGTTTCACGCAATGTAATACATCAACCTTCACTTTTCAATAACAATGTCTTTACAAGAGGCAAAATATTTACAAAAATAGCCGTTCTTATATGCAAAACCTATAACCCTAGGAAATATAAAGGTTTCACTATATCCAGATACAGATAGGAGACGGGCGAAACGCGGAGGACTTCACCGCTCTTTTCCCTGTGCCTCAAGAATTTAGCAGTGAAACGTGCGATGTAACCGAATTGCATTGTCGTGATCATTAAAAATCGACCACATGGAGTGCATGACTATGAACTACCAGGCTTCAGCAGCGCGGTACGAAAAAATGAAATACAAACGTTGCGGAACCAGCGGATTGCGACTTCCTGTCGTGTCGCTGGGTCTGTGGCAAAATTTTGGTCTGGACACGCCGCAACGTTTAGCAGAGCAAAAACTCTTTGCTGCCTTTGATGCGGGAATTACGCATTTTGATTTAGCGAATAATTATGGCCCTCCCCCAGGAAGTGCGGAAACCGCCTTTGGCCGGATACTGAAAAACAACCTTCGAAGTTACAGAGATGAAATAGTTATCTCTACCAAAGCAGGCTATACAATGTGGGATGGCCCCTATGGTGATTGGGGGTCGCGGAAGTACATGTTAAGCAGCCTGGATCAGAGCCTGCAACGTATGAACCTTGAATACGTAGACATTTTTTACAGTCATCGTCCTGATCCTGAGACCCCCTTAGAAGAAACAATGGGCGCACTGGATAGCGCTGTAAGATCAGGCAAAGCACTGTATGTAGGGTTATCAAACTACACCGCTGATCAAACCCGTTACGCCACAGATATCTTAAATGAACTAGGCACGCCCTGTCTTATTCACCAGCCAAGGTATTCTATGTTTGACAGGTGGACGGAAGAAGATGATCTACATGACGTTTTACAGGAAAGAGGCATAGGCTGCATTCCGTTTTCTCCCCTTGAGCAAGGTATTCTTACCAGTCGCTATCTGGAAGGTATTCCTGCGGATTCCAGAGCCAACAGTCCTGATAGTCCCAGACTTCATCGTGCCGATATTACGCAAGAGAAGTTAGCGAAGGTGAAGGCATTGGCCGAAATTGCACTAGAGCGCGGTCAGACCATGGCGCAACTCGCTATGTCCTGGTTACACCGCCAACCTACTGTAACCTCGGTGATAATGGGTGCCAGCAGGGTGTCACAGATTGAAGAGGCAGTAAAAATTGCTCAAGCACCGGGGTTTAGTGAAGATGAGCTTGGCCAAATTGACGCGATTTTAAGACGCTGATAGCGACATCACATCGACATACAACTTGCACGATGGTAGTTGTTCGTAAAGTAGTAAAGCTACAACTAGTATAACGCTAAGCGTAAAGAATCACACCGACACTAAATAGCTGTTCGTAAGTGTGCTACACATGAAAAGGCAAAACGGGGGTATCATTCAGAACTGTCCGCAGGCGCTGTGCAACAGGCGCTGTGCAGCAGGCGCTGCGCAACAGCATGGATGCTGCGGCTGAGGCCCACGGAAGGGTTTACAGCGTGTTCTGAATGGCGTCTTCGTTATGACTCATACTTCGGAACAGTTATTCGGGCGGTAAAAGTAAAAAATTTTTTGCAAGGGCGTGTTGGCCTAAATATCTAAACCAAAAGGAACATGTAGATCATGACATTTCATTTAGCCTCTAAAATAACTGCTGTTTTAATGGGCGCCGCGATGTTGGCTCCTGTGTGCGCTACTCCAGCAGAAGAACTTACTACCTCCGCTATTATGCCGTTAAAAGATGCTACAGCGGAAAAAGGTGATGGCTGGGTATTCTATAGCTATTTTACCGGTGATACGGTGGGAACTGAACAGTCACTCACCGGGCTTGCTGTCATTCAGCCTGGTAAAGAAATTCATCCTCCTCATGTTCATCCAGAAGAAGAATACCTGATGGTGACGCAAGGCAACGGCGTATGGACAGTAAATGGTAAAGATACGCCAGCCTCCACAGGTGACATGCTTTATGCGTCGCCGTGGGAGTCACACGGGATTAAAAATACCGGGGATATTCCGCTAAAATTTGTTGTAATGAAGTGGCACAGTAAAGGGAAACCGCTGCCTGAACAGCCTTAACATTACGTGCACCGCGAGAATTTGCCAAACGTTAGCGGTAGTTTAAACCTATCTGCGGGGCTTCGGCTCCGCAGAAACTTAAATGATTTACCGTTTTCTTTTTGTATTTTTACCATTTTCTCCAAACTAATTGAAACCGGTTACACAAACAGGTAAAGTGACGCCAGGTTGTTAATAAAATTTACATATAAATAAACTATACAACCCGAATTTCTGAAGCGAGTATTCTCGACTTTCACATGTTGGCGGCATATGTTGGCGAATAGTAACGCCCGTTTACCTGATCTATAGCTGGCTATAAGGTGAAAAAGCGCCATACATCGCTGTCGAGAAGCACGGTCTTTGAGCTGAGGTTGTATAACATTCCCGTTTTCCCCATAACGGCTTATGAAGTAACAATGAAGGTAGAAGTGCAATGAAAATCTCCCGCAGAGACATACTTAAGGGCGTTTCAGTAATAGCAGGAAGTGCAACGGCAAGCGTGCTGTTAAGCTCCAAATCGATGGCTGCGTTGTCAACCTATAGCCAGGGAAATGGGAAAGAGAAGCCTAAATTATTTTCTCCGCTTCAGACCGAAGTTTTAAAGAAGGTGTGTGAACTCACCATTCCCAAAACCGATACACCGAGCGCAGCAGATGTTAATTGTCATCATTTTGTTGATCACCAACTTCAGGCGGTGTTTACGCCAAATGAAGGCGACGCCATAGTCGAAGTGTTAAACAAGATTGCTCATAGTAGCGAAGACAAATATGCCACAGGGTTTACTGCAGCGAAGGAAACGCAACAGTTGGAATTACTTACAGCGCTTGAAGCGAAAGAATCGCCCTTCACTGACCAACATCATCAAGCGTTTAAAATGCTCAAAGGGCTCATTGTATTTGGCTATTACACCTCTATGCCCGGCGCAACAAAAGAACTGACTTACCTCGCTGTTCCCGGCGGTTTTCGTGGTTCTGTGCCCTATTCCGAAATTGGCAGCGCTTATAGTTCTAAAGCCTTTTACTAAGTCAGATGAATTGAGAAGTACTAAGACATGAAAAAAGAAACCTATATCGAACAATCGAATGAAAATTTCGATGCTATTGTCATTGGCTCAGGCATCACTGGCGGCTGGGCGGCGAAAGAATTATGTGAAAAGGGTTTTAAAACCCTGATGATTGAACGCGGTCGAGTGGTGACTCATAGAAAAGACTACATCACCGAAGGGAAGCCGCCCTGGGAATACCCTAACCGAACCAAAGTCGACCGTGAACTTGCCGAAGAGCAATATAAAATTCAGAAGCAGTGTTACGCATTTAACGATGGTACCAAGCAATTTTTTGGTAACGACAAAGATTACCCCTATTCCACAAGCGAAGGAACTGAGTTTAGTTGGATACGCGCCAATCAGTTAGGCGGTAAATCCATGTTGTGGCACCGTCAGTCCTATCGAATGAGTGAATTTGATTTTCTTGCCAATTCACGTGACGGACACGGGAATGATTGGCCTATTCGTTATAAAGACCTTGCGCCTTGGTATGAGTATGTTGAGCGCTTTGTAGGCATTAGTGGTTCCAAAGAGAACCTGCCACAGCTTCCTGATAGTGTCTTTCAGCCCGCGTTTGAGATGACTGCGCCTGAAAAATATTTCGCTGAAAAAATGAAGCAGGAAGTGCCGGATAAACCGGTGATTATAAGCCGCTGCGCGCATCTTACCGAACCTCAACAAGTGCAGGTTGATTTAGGTCGTATGCGCTGTATGGCAAGAAACGAATGCCAAAAAGGCTGTTCCTTCGGCGCCTATTTTTCCACACAAAGCGCTACTTTGCCTGCTGCCGCTCTTACCGGTAACCTGCACATCGCGCCCAATAGCGTAGTAGAAAGCTTAATTTATGATGAAGCGACTAATCGCGTAAAAGGTGTGCGCGTTATTGATAACGACACCCTTAAAGAGCGGGAATACTTCGGTAAAATTGTATTTATGTGCGCATCGACACTTGGCACTACACAAATTATGCTGAACAGTCGTTCCAAACGTTTTCCCAACGGTATTGCCAATAGCTCCGGCGTACTTGGACAGTATTTGATGGACCATAACTACAACGCACTGGTAACTGCGAATATTGATGGTTACGAGGATGAATACTACGTAGGAAGACGTCCTGCGTCTTTATATGTGCCAAATTTTCATTATGAGCCTTCGAAATATCACAAAGCGTTCAAGCGAGGCTATGCGTTTGCGGGCAGCGCATCAAGAAGCGATTGGCAATATATGGCTAATGCCGATGGTTTTGGTGTGTCCTTTAAAAACATGCTTCACAACCCGGGAAGCTGGGGCATGGGGCTACAGGCTCAGGGAGAAATGTTGCCTAACCGTGATAATCAGGTATCGCTGCACGCCACCAAAAAAGACAAATGGGGAATTCCGCAATTGCATATTCACTGCCAATGGTCGGATAATGAAAATGCAATGATGAACAGCGCGTTGGAAGTGGGCAGCGATATGATGAAAAAAGCTGGCTTTACCAATATTAAACAACAACTTTTAGGGCAACCGCCTGGATTGGCCATTCACGAAGTTGGCACCGCCAGAATGGGCCGGGATCCAAAAAATTCTATTGTTAATGGGTATAACCAATCCCATGATGTACCTAATTTATTCGTCACCGACGGTTCCAGCTTTTGTTCGTCAGGGGTAGGCAATCCTTCACTTACCTTTATGGCAATTACTGCCAGAGCCGTCGATTACGCAGCCAAGGAAGTTAAAGCAGGAAGACTATCATGAACACCATCTATCAGTTTAAGCGCAAGTTACTCTCCGCCGTGGGCATTTCCGTTGTGTTGTTTGCCATTGGCGGATGCAGCGAGCCGCAAACCCAACAGCCAAAGCAGCCAGAGGGCGCGGCTGAAGCAACGTCAGCGCAAGCCCCGCAAGTAAGCGTTCAACTTTACTCGGTCAAAGACTCTCTTAAAGCGGACTTTAAAGGTACGTTGGAACAGATTGCCAACTTAGGGTTTGATGGTGTGGAATTTGCCGGCGATTTTGGCCCTTATGCTGAGGATCCAGAAGGGTTAAAAGACTATTTAGCGTCTATCGGTTTACAAGCCAGTGGTGCCCACGTGGGTATCGATCAGTTAAAAAATAACTTTGACAATACCACTGACTTCTATAAAAAGCTGGGCGCATCATGGCTTATCATTCCTTGGGACGACCGCGCATTTAATGGCGACGATGTGAAAGCGGTTGCTGAAGACCTTTCTGCCCTTGCCGAAAAACTTAAGCCATTGGACATGCGAGTGGGTTTTCACAACCACGCTCAAGAGTGGCAGGATTACGGCGATGCCAGCTATTTGGAATATCTGGCGGAGAATACGCCGAAGTCAGTGATCCTTCAGCAGGATGTGGGCTGGACAATAGATGCCGGCGAAGATCCTATCGCGTTTGTAAAGCATTACCCTGGGCGCACGCTCACCACACACTTTAAGTCAGACGTAGCGGAAGATAGCCAGTACGTGCCGATTATTGGAAAAGACAATATCGACTGGAAAGCCGTGTATACCGCTACCATCACTGATGGTGGTGCGAAGTGGATTGTTATCGAACAGGAAGAATATCCTAATGGACTTTCTCCTATGGAAGCGCTGACGCAATCGAAAGCTGGCTTTGATGGAATCATAAAAAGCGCCCGTTAATCCGCTACCCGTAGCTGACACTCACCGTCTGCTACGGGTGGTTTTACCACTTGCGTAAAAGACCATTACTCTTCCCCGCCCGTCATGCCTTAAGTTTTAAATATTTAACCTCAACTCAGGATAAGCCGCGCCGCTCAATATTAGCTTAAGAACAATCGACAGCTATATCTTACATCCTGATATAAAAGGATGTTTAAAGTCTATACGACAATTCCTATCCCGAGTCGGGTTATTTAGCCATTCGTCGTTCGGTAAAAGTGGATAAAAGCGGGTTAATTTTCCACATCCTCCTGCTAACCTACTACAATGAATTCCTAACAATTATATTCAATGGAAACCTGCTATGTGTGATAGTCAAACGGAAAAAGATATTGAAAAATTTCTGAGCTTGAACAAGCTGAACCGACGCAACTTCGGCAAAATGATGGCAGCCAGCGGTATTGTCGCCGCCTTTCCTCAGTTTGCCATTGGTGCCGCTGATGTCACCGAACAACAGGTAACTGTGACCACCCGCGACGGTGAGGCCGATTGTCTTTACATTGCTCCTGCCAGTGGTAAGCACCCAGCAGTTGTCATGTGGCCGGATATTAAGGGGCGTAGACCAGCTTTTGACATAATGGGAAGGCGTTTGGCAGCACAAGGCTATGGCGTACTGGTGGTTAATCCTTTTTACCGCGATACCAAAGGCCTGGCGCTACCAGAAAATGTCACTTTCCCCTCTGATGCTGCATGGGAGATTCTTAGCCCTATGCGCGAAAAGCTCACAGCCGATGCAGTGGTTTCGGATACACAAGCTTTTTTCAGATTTCTGGATAAACAAAAGCAGGTAGATAAATCCCGTCAGGGTGCCGTAATGGGCTACTGCATGAGTGGTCCGTTCGCCATGTTTGCTGCCGCAGCAATGCCCAATCGGATTGGCGCAATAGCCACATTTCACGGCGGCGGTTTGGCAACTGATGAGCCGAATAGCCCGCACCTGACCATTCCCGGCACTGATGCACAAGTGCTTCACGCAATCGCAGAAAACGATAATGAAAAGCATCCCGATATGAAACCTATGCTTGTAGAGGCTTATAAGAAAGCCAATATTCCTGCAGAAATTGAGGTTTATGAGGGTACTTTACATGGCTGGACGCCGCCAGATTCACAAGCCTACAATGAAGAACAGGCTGAAAAGGCGTGGAAGCGAATGTTAGCTTTATTTCAACGGGCGCTATAGCCTTCTACATGTCGTAAAAGAAAACCGGGAACGCACAATGTGGGTTCCCGGTTTTACCTTCCGCTATATCTACTGCGACGTGTCGTTTCTCACGTATTTATCAATATAGGGCTCCAGTTGCCTGGCCCATATTTCGTAGCCTTCTTCCTCAGGATGCAGTAAATCCGGCATAATCGTGGTGGTTAGCTCGCCATTTGCAGTAAGAAACTGCTTGTTAAAATTATCAAACATAACCCCCTTTTCTTTCGCAAGCTGTTTTAATAGTGCATTGGTTTGTTCATTATTTTGCCGTAGCTCGTCGGCTGCCTCTGCACTACGGGGAAAAATTGCGAGTAACAGCACCTTAGCATCAGGCGTCGCTTTTTTCACTTTATCAACAATTGCTGCAACCCCCTGACTTATTGCCTGAGGACTGTCCAGCCGATGCCCGGTGTTGTTGGTACCAATCATTATCACCACCAGCTCAGGCGATACATTATCTAACGCACCATGTTGTAAGCGCCACAGCACGTTTTCTGTGCGATCTCCGCCAAATCCCAGATTCAGTGTAGAAATGTCGCCAAAATGGGAAGACCATACAGTTTTACCACCATTTTCCCAGCCTTGCGTGATCGAGTCACCCAGCATCACAACCTCAATGTCTTGCTCTTTTGCCTGGGCAAGCTTCTCTTCATGACGCGGCATCCACCAATCCGTCGACCAGTATTCATTTAAAGGAGCCGGTGTTAACGCTAACTGTTCATCACTTTTGCAATCGACATTAGCAGTACCCGATCGCCGATACGCTATATTTGCGACTTTAAGTTTGCCATTGCCGCCGGTCTCCAGATTGAATCCCCGTTTAACTGCCGATAAGTCGGCTGTGGGATCAACCAGACAACGTACCGGGATTGCCAGATGGTGCCAACCGCTTCCTACGTTTTCCTGGGCCCATTCCCTTAACCGAAAATGACGATGGCAGTATGGCGTGCAATTAGCACTTACGCTGACAATTCCTCTGTCTATTGCCTCTACCTGCATATCAAATTCCAGTATTCCGTTGGCAACAAATGGCTGCAAATTGACTCCTTCACCTAAAAAATAAAGTCCGGAAGACCAGCTTTCCTGAAAATCTAACGCCAACGCCTGACCACGGTCGTCGGTTTTTACCGTGTCCAGCTTTACCATCCCGTTTCCGACGTTAGCGGAATGCTTCACCGGCATGTCCTGCTCATGGTTGCGAACGTAAAGCTGCCATGATTGTGGTGTATCGTTGTTATATAACACGATACTTTCGCCGGCTTGCTGTACTGCGCTTCTTCCACTGTTTCCGGAACAGGCAGCCAGTGCGAAAAGCAGCACACAACACATTCCTGTAGAACGAAACGAATAAGACATCGTTCTTATCACTCGTTATTCTCCAAATTAAACAAAAGTAGCGGCGTTATATGAACGCCGCCTTCAGGTTATACACGTTTACAGTTGAACGATAACTTCCTCACCCTTATAGGAAATTGAATGCTCAGGTTTCACGTCCAAATTGGCGGCGTCCTGTTGTTCTCCCCGAATCAGGCGCACTCTGAACTTCCGCGTTTTATTCTGTTCAGGAAATTGCCCCTGTCTGGCACCAATGACAAGGCGCTTGTTGCTGTCGTCATAACGAATGGGCGTGAAGCTGAATTCGCCTTTTTCGTAGTCGTAGCTCTTACCATCATCCTCATAGAAGCTATAGTTTCCATCGGCACCGGCATAGATAGTCAACAGTATTGGGGCATCGGGTTTTTCATAAACTGTCTGTATTGCCGGGCCAGTAGGCACTATTGAGCCAGCGCGGACGAACAATGGCATCCGTTCAAGTGGGGCGTCAGCCGAAACGGTCTGTCCGCCATCAAAAGATTTACCGGTATAAAAGTCGTACCATTTAGTACCTTCAGGTAAATAAACCTCACGAGCAGTGGCACCTTCTTTATCCACTGGATTGACCAAAAACGCCGGGCCAAACATATACTGATTGTTGATATCGCGCACCGATTTATCTTCAGGAAAATCCATTATTAAGCCGCGCATCAGTGTATCGTCCTGATGATACTGTTTACCTGCCTCGCTGTAGATATAAGGCATCAGGCGGTAACGAAGTTTGGTGTAATAGACCATGGAGTCGTACGCTTTGGAACCTTCATCGGCAATATTATAAATTTCGCGGTAAGGGTTTTGTCCGTGAGAACGAAATAAAGGCACAAAGGCGCCAAACTGGAACCAGCGCACATTCAGTTCCTGCCAAGGCTGAATGTCTTCAGGCTCAAGACCAGAAAAGTGCCCCACGAAACCGTTGCTGGTATTGCGGTATTTATTTTCTGGCGTAAAGCCGCCGATATCCATTGTCCAGTTCGGCATACCCGATAAACCAGTACTGATGCCTGCGGCTATCTGCTCGCGCAAATTTGACCAGCGGGGAACGGTATCGCCACTCCAGATTGCTGCCCCGGTACGCTGAATGCCGCCAAAGCCGCTACGGGTAAGGATAAACGATCGCTTCTCAGGATCATCTTTACGTTCACCTTTATAAACCCCTTCGGCATTAGGTAGCGCGTAAGAATTGAAATATTCTGTGCCCGAGCCAACGGAAAGCGGCGTCATTATTTCCTTACGCTTCGTGAAAGACAGGTTCGAGTGAATATCGGGCTCAGAGGCATCCAGCCACCATGCGTCGATACCAAGCACGTTCAGATTTTCCTCAATTTGTCGCCAGAAGATTTGCTGTGATTCTTCCGGGTACGGGTCGTAGAAGCCATTGAGATAACCTTTGCCAATCCAGTCGAGGTTTTTCTCGTTATCGACATTTTTGCTTAACATATAACCTTTGGCTGCAAGCTCTTGGTAATTTTTGGTATTAGGGTAGAACTTGGGCCACACCGATATCATAATTTGCGCGTCTAAATCATGAATTTGCTCCACCATTTTTTTCGGATCAGGAAAGTGCTCCTTATCAAACTCATGACTGCCCCATTTATCTTCAGGCCAGTAGGACCAATCCAGTACAATGTTATCCAGCGGAATTTTTCGCTTGCGATACTCCTTCACCACGTCGACAAGTTCCTGCTGGTTTTGATATCTTTCCCGGCTTTGCCAGAATCCATAAGCCCATTTTGGCAACATAACTGCCTTGCCGGTAAGGGCACGGTATCCCTGAATCACACCATCGTAGTCTTCTGCAATAACGACATAATAATCAATTGCTTTTCCTGATTCCGAAGCAAACGACAGCGAATACTGGTCAGCATGAGCAAGCGGCGGCGCGTGTTTTAAACGGATATATCCACCTTCTGAATCCCAATTAATACGAATATCCGTCTTTTTACCTGCGGTCATTTCATAGCGAACGTCGTGATACCAGGGATTCCAGTTCATTCGCCAGCGGTCCAGTACCTTTTCACCGCCTAACCACAGTTGGGCGTAGCCACTGTTGTACATTCTAAAAAAATGGTTACCTGAAGTGTCAGATTCAATACTTCCTGACCATTCCACTCTTGGCGCTGTAACGTTTCCTAACTCATCAGGAAAAGGATGTTCACGGGTACTGTTATTGGCTAAAAACTGATAATCAGGTTCGGCCTCTACCCGGGTCAGCAGTAATTTATCACCGTCGAAATATTTGGCTGTTAATCCGCCGGGCTTACCTTGCGCATCATAAAGCTTCAGGTTCTCCGGCAGAGGCACGGCACCTTCAGGGTTGCCAAAATGAGTGACTGAAGCGTTATCCCACAACACGCCATAGTTACGGCTGGACACCACCAGAGGAATGGTAATTTCCAAATTGTAGGTGGTCATTTCCAGATTATCACCGGCGAAATTTACCTCACCGTTTTGATGCTGACCAAGCCCGTAAAACGCTTCGTCAGTATTTTTATTCCACTGTTGACGCAGAGAAAAACTGTCCTTTTCAGGCGTTACCGGATCAGCGGTAACCGGCCCGAAAGTGCCGCTATCTACTTCTGTCAGCAACTGCTCATTGCGATTATTGAAAACGGCAACATTGCCGCTGTTCACATCCACGGTGGCATAGCCACCAGACGTAGTAAGTGTCACCTTCTCACCTTGCTGCGAAATGCTGAATTCGCCCTGAGGTTTGGCAGTGACCTGAATACTTTCTGCAATCGCTTCAAGATTATCGTGGGGTAAATTGGTAACCCGAAAAATATTATTCCGGTAGACTTCAACCCTTACCAGTTTTGCTTCCCCTGAAGAGGGTTGTACAATTACGCCGTTTGCCGTTTCCTGATAACGGGCAGCTGCATTTTTAGTCTCGGCAGCCTGCGCGCTATTAACCTGATTCGGTTGGCACCCAGACAACGTTATAACAGCCGATAGCGTAAACGCGGCGGCACCGAATAATCGCAATGATGACTTCACATAGTTCTCCATTATTTTCCTACGCTTAAAATTTTCGCCAGCTATCTTCGATAGGTAGCCATCTTGACCTTCAACACATGTGGACGAGAGGTAAAGTTTAGTCCCCAATCGGTCTGATCGCCGTTCCAGACCCGTTCAAACACCCACTTCTGCCCCTCAAAATGCCCCTCTTCCACCCGCTCAATCATAGTCGGCGTTCCCTTCAATTCATCAGAAGGCACAAAGGTGACTCGCGCGCGAAACGCCGTCACTAAAAACTCATTCTCTGACAGCTTTATGATGGCAGCGCCACCAGAGGCAGGATCGTTGCCGGTGGGAGGATTTATCCAAAACATTTCCCGGCCATAGGTCACTTCCGCGTTCCACTTACCCAAATCGGCGGTTTGTGTGAAACGCGCTCCTTCCTTGTCTTTTTCATTATCGGAAGCCGTGTCATCGCCAGAACCTTTGGCGTTCCACACATCCTCACTTTTCTCTGAATCGGGTTCAGCAAAACCCCATACCGGATGTTTATAACTCAGCGCCGCCCAGGCCTCTGCCATTGGAGCGAATAACCGGTAATTCTCAGCAAAAGCGTTAATGACCTCATCGTTGACCGCTTTAGCTCCCAGAGGAAAATTGGCGTAGTCGGTATAATCCATACCGAAGGGCGCGAAACCTATTCCCTGCTCACCGAGAGTTTGAAAAAAGTAGCGGGCGTAACCTTCAGCGTTACCAATCTCTGCGACAAACAGAGGATTGTCTGGCCGTGAATAAAGTTCGAGCACTCGCGCAACGGTTTTAAAATCGCGAAAATAAATATCAGGAGATATCATATCAATACTGGGCGCAGCGATTTTCCATAAGTCGATAACGTTGTCTGTGGGACCGCCCATGGAATAGCCATCACCTGGCGTAAAGGGATTGCGCAGCGCGACATTGACGTTCATAGGTAAGTTTTTAATTTGTTTGCCGGCCTGAGCAATTTCTTCCACGTAGGTAGCGATATGCCAGGCGTGGAAAAATTCGTCGGCATCCTCTTGGAAAACCTGTTGCCAGGAACCGGCAGGTAGGTTCATCGCCTCGCGAAGCTTTGCAGGGACTTGCGCATTAAACTGAGTATTCGCCATGGCGGAGAAATCTCTTTTGCTGCCATAGGTGCCGACTTCGTTTTCTACCTGCACCATAATTACACGATGAGCGGGATCGTTATCTCTTAAGTAGCTCATCAATTGCATAAATGCACGCTTATCTGCTGCCAATGTTTCCTTTCCTAGCGGAGACAACGAGTTAAGCATTTTTCCGTCTTTCGTGATGACTCTGGGAAAGCGCTGGTTATCCAGCTTTACCCAGGAAGGTGCGTAATGGGGCGCATTATTTTTCCAGGTGGCAAACCATAATAGATTCAGCCTTACATTATGTGCTGCTGCCTCGGCAATTAAGGTGTCCAGAAAACTGAAATCAAACTGCCCTTCTTGCGGTTCGATTTGTTCCCATGCAACAGGAATACTTAAGGTATTGGCTTGCATTTTCTCAACCACCGGCCACACGTCCGCCAGAGCAGCCGAATAATTTGCTGAATTGTTGGTTTGCGCCCCTAAAATAAGAAACGGCTTATTATCAACAATAAACCGGTGCCTGCCGTTTTCACTTTGCACTCGCGGCAAAGACGCATCATTATTCCCTGAACGGAATGCCGTTTTCGCCCCCGCTGCAGAATGACTACAGCCCGCAAGGCTGGTAACAGACGTAATCACCACAATGGCAAAATACAGTGATAATCGTGGTGCTAATTTCATTGTGTCTAATCCTTTAACTTAAAAGCCGGTGCTTAGGAACTAAAGATGGTTCTTGTCATATTGCTAGCGAACTTGCACAAGAAAAGCGCTGGCTATACGATGTATCATGCGCTTTCGCCAATGTTGATGAAAAGGTACAGCATCAATGTCGGCGCCAAATCCCAAAAGGATGAAAGTAGTTGTGCTGTTCTTTGCGCCAGTTGATAAACTCGATACCTAACATAAAAGTGCGTTTAATGGCGCGCAAAAATTCCTTTTTGTCTATGTCCAACAGTCGCTTAAACAGTCGAATAAGGGGAATACTCGCCTCCCCTGCTCCCGCCGTAGCGATTTTGGATGATTCAACCCCGGTCACCTGACACGGATGCTGTTTGAGCACACGATTCAATGCCGCCGCAGCCATCCAGCCTGCGGTTCCGCCACCAATAATGACAAAGTGACGAAGAAAATTATCCTGCTGCATGTTGTCTATCCAGTAAACGGCCTGGACAAGTGCATAAATGGCCCAGGCCCCAATTTAATCAAAAAGACATACGTAAACGCAGACTGTACCGGCGGTCGTTCAAAACAAAATCCCGAGGCCTGTTTTCAAACCCCTGATAAGTTTCCCGCGTCTCATCGGTAAGATTAACCGCATCGAGAGTTACGGACAGATTGTCAGTAAAATCGTAGGAGACCGACGCATCCAGTTGGCCATAATCCTTGTTGTAGATCGGCAAATTGCCCGTGCCATTCCCAGAAGTTGTAATGACCCAATCGTCTCGCCAGTTGTAAGCTACGCGTGCAGATAAATCATCTTTGTCGTACAACAGTATCAAGTTATAGCTGCTTTTTGATAGCCCTTCCAGCGGCACAAGAAGCGGATTGCCGTTACTGTCTGTTGCGGAAGGACTCGGTGCTTCACTATCAACATATGTATAATTGGCTTGGACTCCGAAGCCATCAAAGGGCGCTGGCACGAAATCAAAAAATGTCTGAATCCCGACTTCAAAACCTCTAATGGTTCCGCTTTCCCCGTTAACCGGAGCAGTAACCTCGAACTGCTGCGTGCCTTTTCCTGGAACTTCTAATGGTGCATCATATACCCCATTTTGTTGGAAGTTCTTCACCTTCTTATGAAACAATGTTGCATAGGCTAAGTCGCCTGGGCTAAAGTACCATTCAAGTGCCATATCAAACTGGTCAACAGTCAGTGGCTTAAGATTCGGATTGCCGCCGGTCCCGGTGCTATCGCGGTAAACCGGAGGTGTTGATGGATCGCCGTCGTCATCTATATAATTTTCAATGTAAGAAAAGTTAGCTGCAAGCGAATCGAACGAGGGGCGAGATAAACCCCTCGAAGCCGCCAGTCGCCAATACAGTTGTTCCGTAAGTAAAAAGCGAATATTAAAGCTAGGTAACACTTCGGTATAACTTTGCTCAATGGTAATTGCACTTTGCTGTTGAATATCCGTAGAGGTATCTTCTGCGGAACGATAGGTTAAAGTCTGCGTACCTTCAGCAGTAACGTCCGTTTTCACGACTCTCACACCAAAATTTCCGACATAGAAATCATCATCAACTGAGCCGAAATCGACCATTGCATAAATTGCCATTGTCTCTTCGCCCTGGGAGTTCAATTCGTTTCTATCGGTAAAGCCTGGCACAGCACCCGATTGTGGGTTTAACCCTGCCAATATTGCCAGCGCTTCTTCTGGATTTGCCAGTAAATTAGGGTCAACCACAAAGTGCGGACCAAAAGGATTCTGTGCACCATCATCTCGCCAAAATGATGTTTGGTGAGGATCTTGTGCATAATAAGCGGGGAATTCGATGTAATCAGCAGTTGCTTCATCGGTGCCATCATAGGGAGGACCGGACACTGCAGCCCAATCATAGCCTGAGTCCGCAGTGTTAATATCTTTGGTAGTGTATCTGGCGCCGGTAGTAAATGTTCTGAAAATAGTACCCTGGTCAAAATCCCAGGTAAGGTCAGTACGGGCGGCAAGTTCATCACCTGTGTTCTCGGCAGATCTTGCCATCATGGCGGTGTAACTATAATTATCCGGATTAGTTAAAAAATCAGCCGCGTCTGTAGCCGTATTTCTTACTTCATAGCGCGGGATCTCTTGGGTAAGATCCATGTAAAAGGTTGAACCGGCCTTTAGCCCCCCGAATCCTGTAGCATCTCGATAATCAGTGGACGAATCAATATATTGCAGATCGGCCTTAACCCCCAACTGACCAGAAACTTGCCACTCAAATCCAATAGAAAGATCTGAGGTTTCTGAGTTACGGGTAGCATCTCGGGTAGCGGTTTCCAATGGTATATTGTTGTAAGCTCCGGTGAGCAGATTGCCCTGCTCGTCAAAACTGAACTCCCCCGCCACAGCATCTAATGTTCCGCCCTCTCCCGCACCGTAACCAAACATAGTAGTTTGCGGATCATAAAATTCATACTTTGACAGAAGATACTGTGAGTAAATCATCAGATTTGAGTTAGGTGCCCATTGTGCTGCCATCGCCAGACCTTTCCGTTCACGCTCGCCGAGCCAGGCGGAGATACCGCCGCCTGAAGCAACTTCGACTTCTTCACCTTCATAACCGGGAATATCGGTGCGGGTATAGAAAGGTTCGACAATAACGGCATCTTCGCGGAATTTGGTTTTGCTGAAAGAGGCATTGATCAAAAAGCCGAACTCGCCAGAATCTGTGTCCCAGCGATCAGAATAGAGCCCTGATAAATTGGCACCCACATCATCTCTTAAATCATATTGAATGGCTTGCGCCGTGGCGCTAATTAACCTCTCATCTGAATCGAAAGGCTTGCGCGTTCGCAGGTTAATCAGGCCCCCGATCCCACCTTCAATTTGTTCAGCCGATGGGTTTTTATAAACGTCTACCCCCGAAAGCAGTTCGGAGGGGACATCTTCAAAGCTAAGCGATCGTCCCCCGGTGGTGGAAAAGATATCGCGCCCGTTTAGCTCAGTACGTACCTGCGTTAAACCCCGGATCGCGACATCGCTGCCCTCGCCCCGGTTCCTGGAAATCTGCACCCCGGAAATCCGTTGCAGCGCCTCGGCCACGTTAAGATCAGGCAGCTTGCCGATGTCATCAGCAATAATAGAATCGACTATTTGCCCGGAAAACTGCTTTCGACTGACGGCAGAGGCCAAACTGGACCGTAAGCCAGAAACTTCTATCACTTCAACTTCCTGGTCCTCGTCTTCTGCAGCAGTTTCCTGGGCATTAAGTGTTAGCGGCATCAGCATTCCCAGCGCACTGACGATGCAAAGCGTGAGTCTGGAACGACGAAACCCAGGCCTGTTCATCGATAAATTTTCTTTATTCTCGTTCATGTGTAATCCCACTTGGTTTTATCTTATGTAAACTGCCGAGCGTACCGCTACTACTTCTCCCGGTGTTTTCCAAAACTCGGCGCTACTTCACTGTTGTCGCCGAACCTTCTTAACGTGCGTGAGGGGTAACCACGTACTTTTTTCCACCTTGAGCTGAAAATGTGGTGGTATTTCCCTGTAGCTTTGTTTTTATCAACGTTCCAGCACTATCTAAAACCTGAAAACCGTCGCGCATATCGCCGTGATAAAGCGTAATCTGTTGGTCACTCACGCTACTTATGGTCGCTTGCTGAAGCCTTGCATCTTGCCATCTCATATCCACCAGGATATTGCCGCGCGCTTTCAAACCGGTCACCTGCCCTGCCGGCCAGGAAGCAGGAAGCGCGGGTAAAAAATGGAGGTTGTCGAGATGGCTTTGTAAAAGCATTTCAGTCATGCCAGCGGTTGCGCCAAAGTTGCCGTCAATCTGAAAAGGAGGATGATTATCCCAGAGGTTTTTTAGTGTACTGTGGGCTAGCTGCTCTTGTAGTAATTTGTGCGCTCTATCGCCATCAAATAGCCGCGCCCAGAAATTTATTTTCCACGCTTTACTCCATCCGGTACCGCCGTCCCCTCTTGCGTTTAGCGTAACCTTTGCAGCCTCGGCTAATTCGGGAGTTTGCGCCGGTGAAATTTGATTGCCCGGGTACAGCGCGTAAAGCTGGGAAATATGCCGATGATGCGACTTTCTATCATCGAGGTCTTTTCTCCATTCCTGTAGCTGCCCCCACTTTCCTATCTTAAGACCGGGCTCAAGCTTATCGAGAACGGGAGTGATTTTTTCTACCCACGTCTTCTCATTCAGTTGCTCGGCAACAGTAAGCGTATTGCGCAATAGATCTGACACAATTTGCTGAGACATTGCGGCTGCTACCGCGAACGTGCCATGCTCAGGAGAAAAAGAGGGAACCACGACCCAGGTATCGCTGTTTGGATCTTTTACTAGCGCATCCAGCCAAAAAGCGGTGGCTTCACGCATCACGGGCCACGCACGATTCTTTAAAAAATTATTATCCTGCGTAAACAGGTAATGCTGATAAAAATGCTGGGAAATCCAGGCTCCTGCCTCGGGCTGCCAAAACGCCGTAGGCCAGGCAATTGTCCCGCTAAACCCCCAGATATTGCTGTTTAAAAATACTGTCCAGCCATTTGCGCCCATAATGGCTTTCGCGGCTTCTTGCCCCGGTGGAATGAGACTTTCTACATAATCAAACAGCGGTATATTGGTTTCAGACAGATTAGTCATATCTGCCAGCCAATAATTCATTTGCAGGTTGATGTTAAAATGGTAGTCGGAATTCCATGGTGCATGTTCGTGTTTGTTCCACACGCCTTGCAGATTCGCTGGCAAACTTCCCGGCCTTGAAGAGGCAATTAACAGATAGCGGCCGTATTGATAGTACAGTGCTTCTAATGCGCGTGTGCTCTCTGCTGAGGCATTACCGTGCTGGTAACGGGCAAGTAATGTATCGGTAGGTACATCGGGTATTTCAGCATCTAGATCCAAATTCACCCGACGATATAATTCACTCTGATCCTCAATATGCCGTTTTTTGACTTTTTCATAGTCGCCAGAAAAAGAAGCAATAATGTTTTTCAAGTTGCGCTGAGCAGACTCGCCACGATAATCCGGATAATGATTCTCATAGTTTGTTGCTGCGAAAAAAAACATTGTGACATCGCTTGCATCACTGACGATGATCTTGTTTTGTTGGCGACTTACCTTCCCGTTATGGGTGACTACCTCCAGATTGGCTACATATTGCAGATTGTTATCGGCCAAGGCTCCGGACACCGCGATGCGATTTTCACTGCCGCCCCAATTTACTGAACGATTGTCGGGAATATCCAAACTAATTTCCAATTGCATTCGCTTTGGCTTGCTGGCGTGCAGGCGCACGGCCAAAGCCTGATCAGGGTAGCTGACAAAGTATTCACGGTAATAGGTGGCGCCTTGGTAATCGTACTGAACCGTCGCGGTTCCACTTTCAAAATTCAGGGTGCGGGTGTAATTGCTAATCTGAGAAAATTCGTGATCAGTATCCACTATAAGATCGGCGAACCTTTGATAGCTTCCGTATCCGCCAGGTTCATGACCTAGTTTTTCTGCAACTGCCTCAGGCGCCATCTTACCAGTGCGTAGCAATGTCTTCTGTATTTGGGCTAACGCTTTGGCATATTGTTCTGGATTTTTAGGTAAACCTGTCACATATCCTTCTTTGCTTCCCGGCCCCCCTGTCCACAGGGTTTTTTCTGCGATAACAATGCGTTCCTGCTGCACCCCGCCCAGCACGCTCGCGCCTAAAAAGCCGTTTCCAATAGGAAGTGATTCGCTTTCCCAATCAGCTCCCGGTGCTGTATACCATAAGCTTTCTGCTGCACTGGTTGTTGCTGTTACTGTGAGTAACAGCAACAACACCGCGGTGCTTAACTGCCGCACACGGTAACCAACGGGTGAAAGAGAAGCGGAACCAAACATCGTTAGACAGCACCTTGTAAAATATATGTAAATCGATTGTACAAATCATAGCCATGCATGTTTTGTATATCAAACTATTTTTCATATTTAACTAGATTAAGTGACCAGAAAGGAACAATGAGTCTGTAGAGGTGAAACGGTGAAGGAGAAAGAGGTGAAAAGAGGACCGGAGGCGTCCTCAGAAGACTTATTGGTTCGTAGCGCCAAGTTTAATTGCGATACGGTGAGCACAATTGCGAACTTCTTCTATGGTGGTATTGATATCAAGCGTATTTAAGCCACCGAGATAATGAATGTAAGGAACCACCAGACAAGCAATCAACTTTCTATCGCGCCCGAATATCGGAAAGCCGATATCTTCAACGCCTTGAATCTGGCGGCTAAGCATACGTTCATAACCTTGGTTTTTTACAACGTCAATCAAGCTTTTTAACGCCTGCGGTGACATTTCCTTTTCAATTTCTTTAAATATTTCCGGATGATCGCTCCGACTGGTAAAGGCGATGAAGATATGTCCCGAACAGGAGTTTAATAAAGACGCCGAGGCCCCTAACCGAATAGTGATAAGTTTATCCATGGGGCTGTCTTTTTGTGCGACAACAACGGCGCGCATACCATTACGCACCGAGAGATGGCATGACTGCCCAACAATTTTCGTCAACGAATCCAGTTCAGCCACAGCCACTTCGGTTAGAGTCTTAATGGGTGAGTGAGCATGGGCTACATCAAATAATTTGAGTGATAACCGGTACTTATCGGTTTCTTCATCAAGCTGAATATATCCTCTTCGTTCCAGCACGCACACCATTCTGAATATTTCAGAAACCGATTTTTCTAACTGGTTAGCCATTTCTTTTAATTTAAAGCCTTCCGCAGAGCCTGCAAGTAATTCGATAATATCCAAGCCCTTTTCCAACGCTGGCGCTGTATAAGCTTTTTCGGAAGAGGCGCTCTCCCGCCGGTCTTTATCGCTAAAACCTTGCTGCGGCTGATTTTCTATTTTGGGCATTTACCAATCTCCAAACCTTTCTGCATATCATCAAATGCTAAGGCGTAACTTTGTGCGGGACGCACTCAATAGTATTTTTGTTAGTATCATGAAGCGTCACAGCACGCGGTTATCCGCTCAGCCATGTTAACTTCTGAAATTAGATCTAACAATGCGTTTACATATCAGAGAATAAATTTTATATTTAAAAAACACATTTGTATACAAAACATAAAAGAATGGATGAAGCGGGGCTATGCCACTATGACAATGAGTACCGCCTTGAATAAAGAGGCGCTGTATTTAAGACGTCCACAACGCTTGCGTTTAGGGGTGGGTGGCGCGCCTTTCGGTAATCTATACAAGGCGATGACCGACGAGGAATGCTTTTCCATTGTTCACACGATGTTAGAAAACGGATGTAATGTTATCGACACGGCACCTTTCTATGGTTTTGGCTTATCAGAAAGACGGTTGGGCGGTGTCTTTCGCTCTTGTTCCCAATTTCCCGAACGAACGGTTATCTCGACGAAAGTCGGAAGAGTGCTTGAGGCTGACTCCTCAGGGTTTACATCAAAAAGCAGTGACGGCTTTATCAACTGCGACCCAATGTCAGCCCAGTTTGATTATTCCTACGAGGGAATTATGCGTTCCTTTGAGGGGAGTATAGCGCGTTTAGGTCGCAACCCCGATATTCTGCTGATCCACGATATTGGCGAGTACACCCACGGTAGTGACAATCAGCAATACATGAAGCAGTTGGAACAAAGTGGATTTCTTGCACTGGAAGAACTAAAAGCCACAGGTGATATTAGTGCCATCGGCGTGGGTGCAAACGAAACTGAGGCTTGTCAAACCTTATTAGGATTATTTCCACTGGATTGTATTTTGCTGGCGGGCCGGTTTTCCCTGTTAGAGCACACTGCTTCATTGCCGTTACTCACACAGTGCCAACAGCGAGGGATTCAAGTATACGCTGGTGGCATCTACAATTCTGGCATATTAGCCAGTGGAAGCAGCGGCAGAACGCCTTTTTACAATTACCAGGTTGCACCTGTTGAAGTGGTGCAAAAAGTTAATGCCCTTGCTGCCGTCTGTGATGAATATAATGTGCCTCTTGCCGCATTGGCAATGCAATTTGTGCTTTCTCACCCCGTGATAACCGCGGTGGTCCCCGGCATGTCTTCTCTGACAGAAGCCAGCCAAAATCTCGCCTACTTCGACACGCACATTGATACTGAAGTATGGGAAACATTGCGGGAGCTGAATCTTTTAGCTGCAGATTATCTTTCCTTACAGGAGGCTTTTTGTGCAAATAATTGATAGCCATTTGCATATCTGGGAGTTGCACCGGGCGACTATCATTGGCTAACCCCGAGCTTAAGCGCACTGTATCGGGACTTCACCCCCTCTGAGGCACTAAGTGAAATGCAGCGAGCTCAAGTCGCAGCCAGTGTTTTGGTGCAAGCTGCTGCTACTGAAGCTGAGACTGAATACCTGCTTGGCGTAGCCTCACATTTTCCTGAACAATTTTTAGGTGTAGTCGGATGGGCGGATTTTACGGCTGTGGATGCCATCGCACGTATCGCCCGGCTGGCAGAAAATAAAAAGCTGGTGGGACTGCGCCCCATGTTGCAGGACATTAGCGATGTCAACTGGATCCTTAACCCGGCGTTAGCCCCCGTATTGCAGTTTATCAGCGACAAAGCAATTCCGTTTGATGCACTAGTGACCTCATCTCACCTGCCTGCTGTTATTAAGCTGGCGCAACGCTACCCGCTAATGACCATCATTATTGACCACTGTGCCAAACCCAGTGTAGACAATGCGCCGCAGGAAAATTGGAGGGAAGCAATGGCAACATTGGCAGAATATCCCAACGTGGTAGTTAAAATGTCCGGCCTGCCCTCTGAATCGGCTGAGCCGTTTAATAAAGCGGGAGCTGCACAATTTCTGGATCTACTGTTACAGTATTTCGGTGCTGATCGGATCCTATGGGGAAGTGATTGGCCCGTAGTTACCCAGCGAAGCAACTATTGCCAATGGCTGACGTTTTGTATTGAGTTTTGTCAACAACGATTAACGTCGAAGCAATGTGAAGCTGTGTTTGCACTTAATTGCCATAGAATTTACAACCTCGCCCGCCCTGCTCCTGACAGTGCACCTCACCCACTGATTCTTCTGCATGAACGCGACAACGTGCTAATCGCCCGTAGAAATCTTGCTAAGGGAGATGTGATGACCATCGACGGTGTTGAAATAGCCATTGAAACCGATATCGCCGTAGGCCACAAACTCGCCCGCCACACCATTGCGAAAGAGGAAAAAGTTATCAAGTATGGAGCGGCAATCGGCGTCGCTAAAGTGAATATTTCCCAAGGCGCGCATGTGCATCTGAACAACTTGCGCAGCGACTACATTCCCAGCCATACAAGGAGCAGTGTTAACCATGACACCTCTTCCCGCGATTAGCGGCTTTTTACGTCCAGACGGGCGTAAAGGCATTAGAAACATAACGTTAGTTTGTTACCTGGTGGAATGTGCGCACCATGTGGCCCGCAAAATTGTGGATAAAGCCGACCAGTCTGACGTCCATCTTATTGGCTTTCCTGGCTGCTTTCCGAATGACTACGCCTTAAAGCAGCTACAAAGTATTGTCAGCCATCCCAATGTTGGCGCTATTTTACTGGTGTCGCTAGGGTGCGAGGGCTTTAACAGAGAAGCGTTGTACGATGCGGCTCACAGGTCCGGCCGTCCGGTGGATACATTGGTGATTCAGCAACAAGGTGGTACTCGATCAGCGATTGAAAGCGGCATTATGAGAGTACAAGCCCTGCAACAACACATCGTTGTGCAACGCGAACCTATGGCAGTATCTGAGCTGGTGATCGGTACGATTTGCGGCGGTTCCGACGGCACCAGTGGCATAACAGCAAACCCTGCAGTGGGAAAATCTTTCGATAAACTGGTCGCGCAACAAGCCACCTGCATTTTTGAAGAAACGGGAGAGTTAATTGGTTGTGAGCAGATCATGGCTGAACGTGCTGCCACTCCTGAACTGGGTAACATTATTACTGCTGCCGTGGACAAAGCCAGTAACTATTACAAAGTGCTGGGCTATGGCTCATTTGCGCCCGGCAACGCAGAAGGTGGTCTAACCACTCAGGAAGAAAAAAGTATGGGCGCATACAGTAAATCAGGCAGCAGCCAGATAAGCGGCATAATAAAGCCAGGCGATGTCCCTCCCCGCGGTGGGCTTTACCTGCTGGATGTGGTACCCGATGGTGAGCCACGCTTTGGCTTTCCCAATATTTCCGATAATGCCGAAATTGTCGAAATGATTGCCTGCGGCGCACACCTCATTCTATTTACCACCGGCAGAGGCTCCGTTGTGGGCTCAGCCATTTCCCCGGTGATAAAAGTTTGCGCCAACCCAGAGACCTATCGCAGCCTTTCTGAAGACATGGATATCAACGCCGGCAGAATTCTGGAGGAAGATACCAACATTGATGAAATCGGCGATGAAATTTATCGCGCCGTACTGGCTGTCGCTAACGGTGAACCGACGAAATCTGAAGCACTCGGCCATCAGGAATTCATTCTTACTTACAAAACCTTCGAGCCTATTGGCCCGCAGTGTCTACCTTTCGGATAACTTATGCTAAGACTTAAAAACAAAAAGGTATTAATTACCGCGGCGGCCCAGGGAATTGGCAGGGCGAGCGCTGAGTTGTTTCATCAACAAGGTGCTCAGGTCATTGCTACTGATGTCAATATGCCGCTACTTAAAACGACGCAAGTCGCTGAGCATCATTATTTAGACGTCACTGATCTGGACAATATTCACCAGCTACAGGCGCAAATCGGAAATGTGGATATACTGTTTAATTGCGCAGGCGTCGTTCAGAACGGCGGGATAATGGATTGCTCAGAAGATGACTGGGCGGCTTGCTTGGCACTAAACGTCACTTCTGTTTATCGATTGTGCCAGGCGTTTATTCCCGGCATGTTGGCTCAAAAGACGGGTTCCATTATTAATATGGCTTCCGTTGCAAGCAGTATTACTGGCGTTGGCAACCGTTTTTCTTATGGCGCAAGTAAAGCTGCGGTTATCGGTATGACCAAGGCAATGGCCGCCGAATTTGTAGCAAACAATATCCGGGTTAACGCTATATGCCCCGGTACCATTGAATCGCCCTCCCTTGAACAGCGAATGGCGGCAAATGGCGATTATGAAGCCAGTCGCAAAGCCTTCGTTCAGCGCCAGCCGATGGGGAGATTGGGTCAACCGATTGAAGTGGCTCAGCTAGCCCTTTATTTAGCAAGCGACGAATCATCGTTTACTACCGGGCAGGTGCATGTCGTAGATGGCGGCTGGACAATTTAACTAACAGGACTATGTATGAAACTGATTCGCTACGGAGAAGCGGGCAAAGAAAAGCCCGGGATTGTAGATACGAAAGGCGCTTACCGGGATCTTAGCAAACATATTAATGATGTCGCGGGCGCCACACTGGGCGCGGATTCACTTTCTGCGCTGCAACAGCTTGATATAGATTCACTACCGGAAATTCCTGCTGATGTACGCTTGGGGCCTTGTGTTGGCAATGTAGGGAAATTTATTTGTATCGGGTTAAATTACGAAGATCATGCTAGAGAAACCAGCGCAGATATTCCTCAGGAACCCATTATTTTCATGAAAGCCACCAGCGCCATCAGCGGTCCGAATGATCCTATTATCCGCCCCAAAAATAGCACCAAACTTGATTGGGAAGTGGAATTAGCGATTGTGATCGGAGAATCCATTTCTTATGCCGATGAAGCACAAGCAGAAAAGGCCATTGCTGGTTACTGCATTTGCAATGATATTTCCGAAAGAGAATTTCAGTTGGAGCGCGGCGGCCAATGGGATAAAGGCAAAGGCTGCGACAGCTTTGGCCCTCTGGGTCCATGGCTGGTAACCAAAGAAGAAATTAAGGATGTCCTCAACCTGGATATGACGTTGCAGGTAAACGGCAAGCAGTATCAGAATGGCTCCACCCGCACAATGATATTCCCACCCGCTTATGTAGTAAGCTACATAAGCCAGTTTATGAGCTTACAGCCTGGCGATGTTATCAGCACCGGCACCCCGCCCGGGGTAGGACTAGGTATGAAGCCGCCAGTGTGGTTACAACCGGGTGATAATGTGGAGCTACAAATCACTGGATTAGGGCAGCAACGCCAGGTTGTAAAGGATTATCAGGAAACGCTATGATTGGCGAAAATACAAGAAAACAGGCTTCTTTTGCAACAGTGAGTCCATGTCTGGTACTGGTAATCAGCCTTTTCTTCATGTGGGGGTTTGCTAACAACCTTAATGACATTCTTATCCAGCAATTTAAAAAAGCTTTCGTTTTATCTGATTTTGAATCCTCTTTGGTGCAGTCAGCGTTCTACCTTGGCTACTTTTTCTTTGCCATTCCTGCTGCGATCATTATGCAGAAGTTCGGCTATAAGCAAGCTATTGTAGGCGGACTTCTGCTTTACGCCTGCGGAGCGCTGCTGTTTTTGCCCGCAGCAGAGCATCAGGAATACACCTTTTTTCTTATTGCTCTTTTCGTTATCGCCAGCGGACTTGCTTTTCTTGAAGCAAGCGCCAACCCATTTATTGTAAAGCTAGGACCACCAGAAACCGCCCAGCAACGATTAAATTTTGCCCAGTCTTTTAATCCTTTAGGTTCTATTACCGGCGTGCTGGTCGGGCAATCTTTTATTTTTACCGGTGTTGAATACAGCCAACAGCAGCTCGCCGCTTTTAGCCTTGATGAAAAAGCAGCTTACTTACGCGAAGAGGCGTTAACGCTGCAGGTCCCCTATTTGATTATTGGCTGCACAATACTGTTGTGGGCGGCACTATTTTTATTTTTAAAAATCCCCAAGCAGGTAAATGAAGCACCAGCGTCTTTTAGTCTCGGCGGATTTCGCTCTGGTATGGCAGCGTTAATGCAAAAGCCTCACTTCCGCGCTACCTTACTGGCGCAGTTTTGTTATGTGGGCGCGCAAGTGGGCGTATGGAGTTTTCTTATCCGCTATACCCTGGTAAACCAGCCGGAAATGACGGAAAAAGCTGCGGCTAATATGCTGTCTATCTCGCTGGTGTTGTTCATTATTGGCCGGTTTGTCGGCACGGCGTTAATGTCGAAAATGGAAGGGCGTAAGCTTATGGCCATCTTTGCTCTGGGGAACACTGTACTGTGTGGCTTTGCCATGTTCGTGGGAGGAAAAGCAGGAGCCTATGCGCTTGTCCTCGTCAGTTTTGGAATGTCGATTATGTTCCCTACCATTTTTGCCATGGGTATTGCCGGGGCTGCGGAACACAGCAAGATGGCTTCATCTCTTCTTATTATGACCATCATCGGCGGAGCCATTCTCACTGCAGTCATGGGAATGGTGTCAGATTTATCCGGCATATCTGCGGCATTTGCGGTTCCGGCAGCTTGCTTCGTAGTAGTAGCCTGGTTTGCTTTATCTGGATATAAAAATAAGTCTGTTGCGCATAGATAAAAACTCCCCCTGCGTGAGACATCGCTATTGCTGATAAAAAGAAGCCGTACGCTACTTTGATTGGCGGCAAAGCAAGTGCGGCTGATGCATATTCAGCAAGTGGTAAAACCCGCAGTCAGAAAAACGCTACCCCCTCCACACAGTGAAGTCACAGTTTAAATTTCATCCGAAAAGCCTCCACCAATCGCTGGGCTGTAAGCATAGATAACGTTGCGGCACAGCAGGTAAACAGGCGTATTTCCAGTTGGTGCGATGAGCGAGATTTGGGCGCGTATGCTACCGGTATTTCCTCACCAGTAGGAACGTCCTCGCCGACGATGTTAATTTTTAACCAATTGTTTGCACATTTATTTTACAACTGTCTATACTTTTCCTCACCGTTGCCACCGGTAGCACGTTTTAGCGTGTTACCGCCAAAACTAAAAACGGTATATATAGCAACCAAACCGACGTTGTGAAATTGCAGTTAACGTAGTGTCGGAAATTCTCATTCAGGACAATAAAATGAAATTCAACTTACCTGCGAAACTTACCAAAATTACGATGATTTTTGCCAGTCTTGGCTTTACAGCTAACGCCTTTGCCGATGGCTACCATACACAAAACGGGGGAACGACCGGAGGTGCGGGCGGTAATGTTGTCTATGCGACAACCGGAACCCAGATTCATGAGGCGCTCTGTAGCAGAGCATCAAGTGACACTCCTCTCATTATTGAAGTGGAAGGTACGATCAATCATGGAAATACCACCAAAGTTTCAGGAGATAGCTGCAATACGGCTGCTGATAAAATTGAGCTTAAAGAAATCAGTAATGTCACGCTAATTGGCGTGGGCAACGGCGCTCTTTTCGATGAACTAGGCATCCACATTCGAAGTGCGAGTAACATCATTATTCGAAACGTGCACGTAAGAAACGTCAAGAAATCCGGCTCGCCGACCTCTAACGGCGGAGATGCAATAGGCATGGAATCAAATGTCAGCAACGTTTGGGTAGACCACGTCACACTGGAAGCCAGTGGCGGCGAAAGTGAAGGATATGACGCACTTTTCGATCTTAAAGGAACGTCGAAATACGTTACCCTTTCCTACAGTATATTGCGTAACTCCGGCAGAGGCGGCTTAGTTGGCTCAAGCGATAGCGATGACAATAACGGCCCGGTTACCTACCATCATAATTATTACCAAAACATTAATTCCAGAACGCCTCTTTTACGTCATGCCACTGCCCATTCTTACAACAACTATTTTAATGGCATCCAGTCTTCAGGGATGAATCCTCGAATCGGCGGCCAGATTAAGGCTGAACACAACTATTTTGAAAATGCGAACAACCCGCTTGGCACCTTCTACACTGACGACATGGGGTACTGGGAAGTTAACGGAAATATTTGGGGAGCCAATGTAGTCTGGACTGAGGAAGACAGCGGTAATCACCCTGCGGGTCCCAATCCCAGCTCAACAACATCAATTAGTATTCCATACAGCTATCAGCTTGATGATGCGAGTTGCGTTCCTGCACTCATTCTTGCTACTGCAGGCGCCGATACGCAAATGGCTGAATCGGACGGTAGTTGCTCGGTGACTGGCGGTGGCGATAATGGAAATGGCGACAACGGCGGCGATGGCGATAACGGAGGTGGTGACAATGGCGGCGGTGGCGACTCAGGTACTAATCTGGCAATCGGTGCCGGCGCAGATGGAAGTTCAAAAGCAAGCGGAACCAGCTATGGGAACGTAATCGACGGCAACGTAGATACATTTTGGTCGCCGTCAGGATCTACAGGTACCATTAATGTAAAGAACCTGGGCTCGGAAGTCAGTGCTGCACGTATAGTGGAATCGGCTGGCGCAGAAGGCAGAATTACCGCCTGGTCACTTGTTAACTACGATACCGGCGTAGTTTTAGCTTCCGGCAACAGCGTGCCGGACGTAGTTACCTTCAATGCCGTTACACTTAATAAACTCAGTTTTGTCATTTCTGCGGCAACAGGTACGCCACAAATTGCTGAATTCGAAGTGTATGCATCTTCTACAGGTTCAGGTAATTCTAATGGTAACAGTAGTAGCCAGCACAACAGTATTGTCAGCGGCACGTACCGAATCGCCCCCGTTCACAGCGGCCAAACGTTGGATGTGACTAATTGTGCATCAGTAAACGGCGTAAATGTTCGCCAGTGGAGTTGGCTCAACAATGAGTGCCAGCAATTCATTATTACACCTGTTGATGATATTTGGCACAGAGTATCACCCGTTAATGCCCCTAACCTGGCTCTAGAGGTAGATTCATCCAGCACGACGAGCGGAGCCAACGTAATGCTTTGGGAATACTGGGGCGGGTACAACCAACAGTTTAGGTTCCAAAGTGCGGGTAACGGAAAATGGCGACTGGTTAACCGCAATAGCGAGCTATGTCTTGATATTGAAGGAGCATCGGCAACTGAGGGCGCGAACCTCATCCAATGGACGTGTACCGCAGGCAGAGAAAATCAAATGTTTGAACTGATTTCTCAGTAATAGGACGGAAGGTGCGGGCTTGGCGTGCGTTCCAAGCTCGCTTTTATTGTCGGCTGAAATTTAGCCATTGAGCTTAATGTTCAGTGGATATTTTTTTGTGCTAGTTTATTTAGTTTTTTAAAAATCCTGCTCAACTCAGCTTTTCTTTCCTTCTCTTTTATTGAATCTCTTCTAATTACCCACTTTAAAACTAACCAGCTAAAGTTTTCATAGAATGTCACTTGCCTTTTTTGTGATGAAATTATGAACTCTCTAAAATAAAAGCCAAAATCTATCACCATTGATTTATAAGCTTCATACAAATACAGCTCATCATATAAATCATGTCGTATTGCATTCGATGCCTGTTCCCACGTATTCAGCACATACCTTATTGATTTTGCATATTCGTTGCTTCGATGTTCTGGTTGCGCCAGTTCGGCGAAGTCAAGCTCACTTCTTCTTGCTATGGCTTCCCCAACCTTTCTAATGTGTTTTAAGTATGCTTTATTATCTTGCAGCCTTTTTTGGAAATCCAAAGAGTTTGCCTCTCTAGCGGTCTGGCGTGAGTATGCTAGATTTAAAAGCGCCGCTGTTAGAGCTAGTGATGCTGAAAGTAGAATGGCAATGGCAGATATGAGCTTTTCATCAACCTGATGAATGACAAATATACCTCCCAAAGAGACTAATATTATAGTTGCCGCAAGAATGTAATTTAGCTTAGTTCTTTTTTTCAAAACTCACTCACAAAAAAAGAGCCATCAGGCTCTTTTTAAAATCTCGATTAATATTTTTGATTACGCCGCCGCGCCAAATCCCCAGTCTTCTTCTCTATACATAGGACACTCCCTACTTAGCACTGTGTATTTTCAAATATAGTCTTTATAAACTGACAATGTCAATACAGATCAATTGAAACGGCCAACACGTCACTCTAAAGCCCAAAAAGCCTAGAATATCAAAGAGTTAAAACTTTATACTAACTGTGCAGGCGATCCATTAAGCTAATTATAGTACCGAAATCCTTTACAGAAAGCAATTTGAAACAACATCCAATTGTAAATGCACTGAATATTGTGACAATTATGGGACGCTCATTTTACGAGCAATCAATGAGCGGGGTAAGTCATTGAAAATAGGAAAGTTGGTCGGTGTGAGAGGATTTGAACCTCCGACCCCTGACACCCCATGAACTCCAGAGGGATAAGCTGCAGCCCGCAATATAAAGGAGCAAACCCCATCCAAATAAGGCCTACACTATAATTTCTCTTCATTTTGTTGTAGCTGAAAGTAACTAGAAATAATCCTTTATTGCGGTACAATAGCCCCTAATTAGCCCCTCCTATTGAAAAGGGGCTTCCAAGAGGGGCTAAAAGTGAAGACGTCAATCACTACCGCACAAGCTAAAAAGTTTGCTGATACCGCAGCGCCAAATAAAGAGCTTTATTGCTCAAACATCACAGGCTTTCATCTTAGGAAAAACGCAAAGGGTGTTAGCTGGCGTTTGAAATACTTAGACGCAACTAAGAAAAGACGCCGTGTAACTATTGGAGGCTATCCTGCCTTACATCCTCAGGAGGCCGCTCAAACCGCTATAGAATGGCGCAGTGGTATCACCAAGGGCGAAGCAGACCCAATGGCAAAGCGCGAGGCGTTAGCCGCTCAGAAACGTGTACAAGAGCAGCAACAACAGCAAAACCAGTACAAGGTAACAGGACGTTTCTTTACTGACGTTTACGAGCCACATCTGATCAGCAATTACCGAAGCGGCAAAGAAGTCGCCAGTAAGATAAAAAACTTTTCTTTCCTCTTTGAGCGTGACATGGACAAGATCAACTCACACGATATAAACGCTTGGTATAGTCGTGCTTCTACAGCTGGGCTAAAACGTCAAAGCATTATCGGTTATCTAGGAGCATTTAAGGCAATGCTCAACTTTGCAGCTGGCACAAAGAAAGGCGATCAGAACAACAGCCCCGTAATTCAGTTTAACCCTCTTAGGGACTATTCTTTACCACGCCCAAATGTTCAAGAGCGAGAACAATTAAAGCGCCAGAAAGAGCAACTGCAGGCGAAACGCGACATATTCACGCCTGAAATTAGAACCGGTATCATGCAAGGTTTAACGGCCTATGCTGAAAAGATTAGAGCGCAACGCCGTAGCAGCCGCAAACATGGTAAACCGTTTCTACCTGATTTAGACCTTGTTCCTTTCCCGCATTGGTTTTTACCGTTTGCTCATATTGCCCGCTTAACAGGTATGCGCCCTAGTGATATTAGATCGCTTCGCTGGGAGCAGCTATCCTATAACCGCTTTAACGGTGAAACTGTACTGACCTTTACCCCGCCTAAAACCGAAGACAAGGGCATAGAACCTATAGAAGTAAAGTTTCCAGTGTCAGGCGAACTAAAAGAGATACTCAGTCAGTGGCAAGAGCATCACGGAAACCCCACCAGCGGTTTTATATTTAAGTCTGAACGCACAGGTAATCAGATAGAGCGCAAAGCCTATTTAAAGCATTGGAAGCACGTTAAAGATTTGGGAAAACTACCGAAAGACTTAGACTTCTACGCTTTCCGTCACAACTTCATTTCAACACTCGTTAAACAGAACTACAGGCCGCTGAGAATAGCCAAGCTGGTGGGGCATGCTGACGAAACCATGATAATAAAGCACTACTTTCACACTGATAACGAAGATATGAACGAGCTAGCAAGTGTGGCCGCACAAAGCTGGGCTAAAGCTGTAGGGGGTGAATGATGAAAAAAATAAAATATAAAATGGGGAGTCGAAAAAAGTATGACGGCTTAGTAACACATCTTAAGGACGTTGATACAATCGGCGATCCTAAGGCAATACCGCCTAACCGCGAAGAGGCAGAGAAAACCATGTCGTGGGCGCGTGATGCTATAAAGCGAAAGGGGGAACGTGGAATAAAGCCAGTCAATGCGGAGAAAACGAGAGACTGGGATCTTGAGTTGATGTTGCCGGACCTTGCAGCAATGCTGTTTAGCGATTATCTCGCTGAACGAAACTTGCCTAGTGAGTTTACACCTCACTTGTTAGGCTCAGATCAAAAACAACGCGTTCCGTTCAAAACGCGGCTTTTAGAACTAGCTATCGAAAAGAAACTAAATGAACAAGAGCAGCGAGGAGTTTGCCTTGCAGCAGACGGACTATTTGAAATTTCTTGTGCAGAATCAAATGTGAAAAACGAGAACTTCGAAATGGCCGCGATCCATATAGGTCGGGCAATGCCGATCGCCGTTGTATTGAACGTAATTAAGATGGAACACTCTTGGCACAATGGACAAAGTTATCAGAACAAAAACAAAAGCAAGGCAGAAAAAGAACGAAAGCCAGAATTAGGAAAAATCTATAGAAAGCTAGCCAAGCGGAAAAAAGCAGGAGAAACACCAAAAGACCTATGGCCGATTTTTATTGAAGATTTGCACAATGCTACAGATGAAAATGGGGCAAAACCGTTTGATGATGTTAAGTCATTTTATCCGAATAGCGCAAACGTGAGAACTTGGCGCGTTGAGTTTTATGGGAAAAGCGGACCGGTTAAAATTAGATATGAAGCTTATCTAAAAGGCTTGAGAAAATAAGTTAAAAAAACTATACAGGTAGCCGCGGCTAATTCCACCTCCACAATTTAATAGAAGCCTCTAGCAACTAACTGCAAACAGGGGCTTCATTATGAACCAGCAGACAGACCTACTCAGACCTAGCCAAGCGGCAGCGTATCTGAACATGCACCGCGTTACACTTCACCGCTTGTCCGAGCGTGACCCAAACTTCCCACGAAAAATTAAAGCTGGAGAGCGGCTTTGCTATTTCCGCAAAACTGACCTTGAAGCATGGCTAAAAGATCGGGAGGTGTGATCATGAAAAAGCAAAACAATATACACAGCACCAGCTTAGTAGCGCAGCGCCAGCGGCTATTAGAAGCGCTTAGAGAGCGTTCCCTTACTACGGTAGATTGTCGTAATGAGCTAAACATTATCGCGCCAGCCCCAAGAATTTATGAGCTTAGACACAACTACGGGCACGAAATACTAACCGAAAGAGTAACCGTTGCTGATAATCACGGACGCTTACATCCACGAGTAGCCCGCTATCACTTAATGAAAAACGAAAACTGCGGGGGGTAATTTATGATCGAACAAAAGAAAGCCCCAGCGGTTACTGAGGCTATGCAAAACAATATAAACACAAGCACGTTTAATATACCGCTTTGCTCAGGTTTTGGCCAGTTTCATAGCACCAAGAATAAGCTAGAGCCAAAGGCTTATAAAGCGATCACACTTCAACAAATAGTCGATATGCTCGCACGACCACCAAGCAGGGCTAAAGAGCATGGCCAGTGGGCTATATTCTCAGACTTAGCGAGTCGGGATGTTATTGAACAGCGCAACACCGGTGCGTTTTACGCTCTGTGGGCTGACATTGATGATACAGGCGACAAGACCTTTACGGATATGTTTAGCCTCGCTTATGGTGCATTAAGCGTTGACCTAATAGCGTACACCAGTCGAAGCGCTACTGAAGCCAAACAGAAAAGCCGTTTAATTGTTCCATTAGCCCATTCGGTAAACGGTCGCGACTTTGAGATCATGCAAAAGATACTCAATGACAAACTAGAAGCCGCTGGTGTTATACCAGACCGCAAAACCGAAACCGCAAACCAGATCTGCTACTTACCGAACAAAGGCGAGTTTTACGACTTCATGGATAACTTCTTTACCGGCCTGTTATCGGTGGATAGCTGGGGCGATGAGTTTCACGCTGAGATGCAAACGCTGGAAGCTGCAGAGTACACCCGTAAAGAGCGGCTAGAGCAAAGTAAGCGTAAGGCATACGAACGTATGTCAAGCAGCGGCAAAAGTCCTATAGATGCTTACAAAGCGGCCTATAGCCCCCTTGATTTACTGGAACTATACGGCGGCAAGGTCAGAGGCGAACGAGCAGTTTCCCCGTTATCTGAGAGTGGTAACGCCCAGATCGTCATCAAGCCAGACGGCGCTTTACTAAGCCATCACGGGAGCGATGATGAAGCTGGACTAGGCAAACGTACCCCACAAGGTAAACGCCTCATAGACGCATGGGATTTATTTAAATTCTTTGAGCATGGTAACGATGAAACAGCAGCCCTTAAAGCCGCTGGCGTTATGTTCACGGACGAAAACGGTGTAAGTATCTCCAAGCGTAACCAGCGCGACTACATGGAAGCCCAGAGCGCGACCCCAGAAGCACTAGAGGCGGTAACAGTGATATTCGACAATGAAGCTCCACCTAGCCAGTTAAAACAGCCGCCAAAGCCTACATTCGACTTTACCAAATTTGCACTCAATGGGAGTTCAGCCACTATGAAAGCGCAGATGCTCGATGATAGATATGTACTTGATGGACTGGCAATACTAGGGCAAGCCACCGTCTTTTACGCCAAGCCAAACAGTGGTAAAACCTTACTGACCTTGCACCTAATTTGTGACGGTATAAAGCGCGGCGAGGTTGACGGTTCAGACGTTTTTTATATTAATGCCGATGATGATCTCAAAGGCCTAGTGACCAAGTTGGAGATAGCTGAACAACACGGTTTTTATTTGATTGGGCCAAGCTTCAAGGATTTCCGCATAAACGACTTTGCGTCATATATCGCGGCAATGATTAAAGCGGACGACTGCAAAGGCAAGGTGATTATTCTCGACACCTTAAAGAAGTTCACAAATATCATGGACAAGAAAATGGCCAGCGATTTTGGAAAGTATATGCGCGGGTTTGTGAGTAAAGGCGGCACTATGATATTGCTGGCACACACCAACAAGAACAGAGATTTAGAGGGTAAAGTAGTGTTTTCGGGAACGAGCGACATTGTGGACGATGTAGATTGTGCCTATACGATAGATGTGACAGAGAGTAACGAGCTAAGTAAAACCGTTCTGTTTGAGAATATCAAAAGCCGAGGCGACGTTGAGCAAGAGGTGGCCTATAGCTACGCTAACGATATTACAGGGGCAACTGGCGGTTACCTCGCTTTACTCAATTCCGTTCACAAGGTAAGCACTGCAGACGCAGAGGAAGCAAAACAGCAGCGCGGGATTATGGATCAGCTTGAGAAGAACGCTCTAATCATTGAAGCCATACAGGAAGCCTTAGCCGGTGGCGAGATGAAGAAAACCGACCTAATAGAAGAAGCGAACAAGCTATCCGGAATTTCTAAAGAGCGAGTAAGTAAAACACTAAACGCTCACACAGGCAAAGACTGGAGCAAAGGCCATCGCTGGACGAGACGCAAAGGCGAGAAACACAGCTTCTTTTTCAGGGCGCTTCACTGCACAGATCAAACATTTGGTCTTTATGACAAGCTCAGTAACGGCGACTAATTTAACAAGTTTGTCAGTGATATTTAAGCCAGCTTCGCAGACTCTGGAAAATTAGAAAATTTAAGAAATTAGAATTAAGGGGTAAAGCATGGGGACAAGAAGTGGCTATTAATTAGCCACGCTTGGTTTTTGAATTAGGCTGCAGCCCCCACCAGCGCTTAATTACTCTAATTTTCCTAATTATTCTAATTTCTCAAAAATATTAAATATTCTGTACTTTTCAAATACTGGGGTAGAACCAAAATATAAAGCGAGGCTAACATCCATTCAGGAGCGCCAATCATGAAACCTACCAAATTAACTGACCAACGAAACAACACACTAGAAGCAGTGAAAACGATTATACAGAGTCATAATCTGCATGGACTACCGAGCTATAGACGCCCCTTGGCACCGAGGTACAAAAATGTAGTCGCCATACTGAACGATCAGCAAATTAAAACAACATGGTGTAATGAGTGGACACCCAAGCGGCTACTGAGATTTTTACAACGGCTAGGCTATGCAGGCTTAAGCGGTGTTAAAGAAGATATGATGGGACTACCTAAGAAGCTGGAATAAGGTTTGTTGAATTTTCAGTGCTAATAAAAAAAGGGTATTTTCTTACACATTAAGGGAAGCGCAGAAAACAGACATTATATTTGCAGAGTAGCCCCTAATCAGCCCCTCTCTAAACGAACTCAACATCCAGACATAAAAAAAGGCCTCAAGCAAACGCTCAACGCCTTGTTTTTACTCGAAAAGTTGGTCGGTGTGAGAGGATTTGAACCTCCGACCCCTGACACCCCATGACAGTGCGCTACCAAGCTGCGCCACACACCGACCGAAAGAGCGGACAAGTGTACTCATTTTTTTGACTATTGCAACGCAAAAAATCCATTTTAACTGCCGTTTGCCGGTAAAATGCACAATAACTTCAACAGCCTGCTAACAAATATAAAAATTATCGTAGGTATCCAGCTACACTTGCTTCCCCACCCGTGTGAAAGTAGTAATAGATGGCACTTACGTACGGCGCACGTCTTCGTTAAACATCGTTAGCTATAACAGCTCGCAGTTACTCGCGGCGAAGATTTTTCGCTTCTGTCCGGCAAGGAACAGCATATTCAAGCTTTGGCTATTAAGGGCGTGTTGACTTTTTCTGTTCATTTTTTTCAGGGTTCTTCATAAACCTGTCTTGCTCTTTGTTGCTCGTTACTTACTTAAGTTGCCTTTTTTACCGAGTACGGGCTTCATAGCTCGCGTCGCAATCAAAACAGGTTTGTTTTGAACAAACTTCGGACAGCAAAGATTAACACGCCCTACTTCTCGTCTTTACCGTCAGAGCTAATTCTGCTGGCGTCGGCGCCATGTTGCCCTTTATATTTTGCGTCTAACCTGGCGCTGTAGGGTTTTTCAGCAGATTGCGACAACACTTCAAAACTTAACGCCCCGATCTTCATCATTGGGCGCAGCGCCAGCGGCAACTTGCCACTATTAAAGAACTCCAGCACAATATTTCCTGACCAGCCTGGATCGATGCGGTGGGCTGTCACATGCACCATTAATCCCAGTCGCGCCAATGAGGAACGCCCGTCCAGCCAGCCGACAATGTTATCGGGTAACGTTACTGACTCATAAGTCACAGCCAGCGCCAGTTCCCCTGGATGAAGGAAGAATGCCTTGCCGTCGGCCAGCTCAATTTCATCACTCATGACTGAGTTTAACGCTTCCTGAACCTGCGCTTTCGGTCCACTTAAATCGATAAACGGCGCCTGATGATCTTCAAATACGCGAAATTTATTTCCCAGCCGAATATCCACGGTCACGCCGCTGATTTCACTGTAATCGGGCGTGGGATCGATTTTAATTTTGCCTTCCTGTAGATATTGAAAAATATCTCGGTCACACAATCGCATAGGATTTTCCTACTTCTTTTTGGGCGCTCATTATGCGTACGTAGCCAGTGCTAATCAACAAGCTAGTTGCCTGTTACTGAAACCTTACCCCGATAGGATCGCCTTTTATGTTAGTTTCATCAGTTCGTGCGCTCAGAGTAAGCGACATTGTCATTGATAGTGCCCTTGCAGCTTCTCGATAAGCCTCAGCTAATGGGCTGTCAGGCTCAGCGGAAACCAGAGGTGCCCCGCTATCGGCGTGCTCCCGAATCTGCATATCAAGAGGCATAGCCCCTAGCAACGGTAAATCATAACGCTCTGCCAATTTTGTTCCACCGCCGTGGGAAAACACGTATTCTTTGGCGCCACAGCTGCGACACTGGTAGTAGCTCATATTTTCTATAAGCCCCAGTACAGGTACATTCACTTTGTTCAACATGGCGATGCCTTTTTGCGCGTCCGCCAACGCCAGATCCTGAGGAGTGGTAACAATAACCGCTCCAGACAAAGGCACCTGTTGCGCCATCGTCAGTTGAATATCGCCGGTTCCGGGTGGCATATCGACTATCAGATAATCCAATACCGGCCAGTGAGTTTCATCAATTAATTGTTTTAACGCGCGGCTGGCCATCGGCCCACGCCACACGGCAGCATCTTCTTCGGGCACAAGATAGCCAATAGAATTTGCGACCAAGCCTCCAACTTCTATGGGTTGCATGTGCTTACCATCAACACTGGCTGGGCGAGCACTGGTGTTACCCAACATAATCGGAATAGAAGGGCCGTAAATATCGGCATCTAAAACCCCGACTCTTGCGCCCTCCTGCTGCAGCGCAAAGGCGAGATTGATACTGGTAGTAGATTTACCCACCCCGCCTTTGCCCGAAGCAATAGCAACAATATTGCGAATGTTAGTCACTCCAGGAAGTTTTGTCTGCGCGCTGGGAATTTGTTGGGTAACCTCAACTGCAGCATGTATTTCCTTTGCCTGCAGACTGTCTTCGATATGCTGACGCAATCTTTGGTGTTGAGTGGCAGCACAAAAGGGTAAGGTGACGACCAGCTTATCGTTATCCTGTCGGCACCAAGGGCGGGTTTCTTCTATGGGCAATGAATAATACTTAGCCACTAAGCCGGCTAAATGCTCGACTGTCTTATCTGGTTTGCGAGAGAAAAACATAGGTTACCTTTAATTTACCGGATTACGTGAATTACGTAATGCAAAAATGGCGCAATTCCGATAGTATTTGCAGCCATTTTGAAACGCTTGAGATCATAAAAGTCATTATGTCAGAACACCTCTCGTCTTCTGCCGCACCGGCATCGACCACTAAGCGCCGTATACTGGTTACCAGTGCCCTGCCCTATGCAAACGGTTCTATTCACCTTGGCCATTTGCTGGAGCATATCCAGACCGATATCTGGGCTCGCTTTCAACGTCTAAGAGGCCACGAATGCTACAGCGTCTGTGCCGATGATGCCCACGGCACACCCGTTATGCTCAAAGCCCAGGAGCTCGGCATTACACCAGAAGAAATGGTCGAGCAAACCCGCGCCGAACATCATCAGGATCTGCAAGACTTTTATGTGAACTATGACAACTATTATGTGACTCACTCGCCAGAAAACAAGGCGCTGTGCGAAACGATTTATCATCGTCTTGATGAAGCGGGCTACATTAGCAAGCGCACCATCAATCAGCTTTACGATCCGCAAAAGCAAATGTTTTTGCCAGACCGATTTGTAAAAGGCACATGCCCTAGCTGTAGCGCTGAAGATCAAAACGGCGATAGCTGTGATGTTTGCGGCGCAACTTATAGCCCTACTGAGCTAAAGAATCCTCGCAGCGTAGTATCGGGTGCGACACCTGTCTTAAAAGAGTCTGAGCACTTTTTCTTCGATTTGCCGCAGTTTGAAGGCATGTTAAAAACCTGGATTCGTTCTGGTGCCTTGCAGGATGAAATGGCGAACAAACTGCAGGAATGGTTTGAAGACGGCCTGCAGCAATGGGATATCAGCCGCGATGCGCCTTATTTTGGTTTCGAAATTCCGGGCGCGCCCAACAAGTTCTTCTATGTGTGGGTAGATGCACCGGTTGGGTACATGGCTAGCTTCAAGAACTTTTGTGATAAGAATGATGTCGATTACGATAGCTTCTGGGAAAAAGATACTGATACAGAGCTTTATCATTTCATCGGTAAAGATATTACCTACTTCCACTGTTTGTTTTGGCCAGCAATGTTGGAAGGTGCTGGTTATCGTAAACCTACAGGTGTGAATATCCACGGTTTTGTGACCGTAAACGGGGCCAAAATGTCGAAGTCTCGCGGCACTTTCATTAAAGGCCGTACGTTTCTGGATCATCTTGACCCGGAATATCTGCGCTACTATTTTGCTTCCAAACTAGGCGATAATGTCACAGACATTGATCTTAATTTTGCTGACTTCGCTCAGAAAGTAAATTCTGATTTGGTTGGCAAAGTGGTAAACATTGCCAGTCGCTGTGCCAGCTTCATCACCAAACGCTTTGACGGTAAGTTGTCAGATAATGTACTTGAGCCTGAACTGCTTGCTCAGTTCCACGGCGCGTCAGAAACCATCGCTAACTTCTACGAAAGCCGCAAGTATCATCAAGCTGTGCGCGAAATTATGTCGCTGGCCGATAAGGCCAATCAGTTTATTGATACCAATGCGCCTTGGGTAACCATTAAGGACGAATCGAAACAGCAATTTACTCATGATGTTTGTTCACTGGGTATTAATATGTTTCGAATTCTGGTGACATATTTGCAACCGGTACTGCCGGTGTTAGCAGAGAAAACCGAAGCCTTTTTAAATGACACGCTAAGTTGGGAAGGCGCGCAAGCTACGCTTACCGGTCACGCAATTAATAAATTTAAGCCAATGATGCAAAGAGTGGAAATGGAGAAAATAGACGCAATGGTTGATGCATCCAAAGAGAATCTTGCTGCTACCAGCACACCGAAAATCTCCGCGGAAAGTCCGCTGGCGAAAGACCCTGTCAGCGACACTATCAGCTTTGATGACTTCGCTAAAGTAGACCTGCGAATTGCCCGTATTGCTAATGCGGAACATGTGGAAGGTGCAGATAAACTACTACGCCTTGAGCTGGATCTGGGCGGCGAAACTCGTCAGGTTTTCGCCGGCATTAAATCTGCTTATGCGCCTGAAACGCTCATTGGCAAACACACTGTAATGGTGGCTAATCTGGCGCCGCGCAAGATGCGTTTTGGATTGTCTGAAGGAATGGTGCTTGCGGCTGGTCCCGGCGGAAAAGATTTATACATTTTGGAACCTCATGAGGGTGCCAAACCGGGTATGCGAGTGAAATAGTTTTTGGCCGTGTATTGCGCATAGTGGTGCGCAATACGCTACCTGAGGTTACTGCTCTTTTTTGTGTATTGCCTCACCTGCTTTTAGGCGCATACTCGCACCTAGAGGGCTAAACTGCGGCTGAAGTTTCCATTTAGGACGAACTGTCGTCATCGGCCACACGCGTTTGCGGGCCAAAATAACATACACCGAGCTGCACCAGGGGCAGTATTTACAAAGCCACTGCTGAAAGGCCGATAACTCTTTTTTACGGTATTTGAAAAATAGCATGGAAAAAAGTACCTGACGCTGCTCAACAATCTCAAAGCCCAGGAGTTGTAGCCAATCCCGTATGCGCGAGCTGGTAAAAAATCTGGCGTCATGCAGAATGTTACCGCGATTTATCGGTAAAAACTTCCCGATTCCGGTAAGACTAAAAGGATTGAAGCCGCTTATCATCACGTAGCCGCTGTGAGTAATGCAACGGTCTACTTCACGTAATATCTGATGCGGATCCTGCGCAAAATCCAGTTCGTTGGCGAGCAAAAAACCATCGATACTGTTCTCGATGTAAGGCAGTTCGTGAGACTTTCCCTGCAGGCCCGTTTGATCGCCCAGAACCCGGGTTTGATTAATCTGATGCGAAACAGGACATCTTGCCAGCTGAATTTGTGCGCTAAGATTTCCCAGTTTTACGAAATGATAACCAAAAATACGCTGGCTATAACTATTACACACCTCCTGCACAGCTTGCTGGATAACCTCCCCGGCGGGAAGCTCAGTCCAGTCGGTAGGGTAACGAGGCTCTGTATGGTGAAAGGCCGATCTCATTGATTTTCAGGCTGATCCATTTGGTTGCGCAGACGCTATCAAGTTCCTATAGTATCCTATTCATTACTTTTCACAAGCAGGTACGCTATGACCGTTGCTCAAGGAAAACTACCTGACGGTGTGACCGTCTCGCCTGTCCGCGCTTTTTCCGACAACTACATCTGGTGTTTACACAATAATACCCATGTTGTTGTGGTCGACCCCGGCGAGGCGCAGCCTGTGCTCACGTTTTGCAGAGAAAACAGCCTGACCTTATCTGCGATTCTCATCACGCATCACCACCATGATCATACCGGGGGCATCGAAAAGCTCATTTCCACGCGCCCGGATATTCCGGTCATTGGGCCTCGTGGCGGACATATTCGCGGTGTTACCCAATCAGTCGTTCAAGGTGACACGGTTTCTTTAGCGGATTTAAAATGTGAATTTTCGGTTATTGAGGTTCCAGGGCACACTTTGGATCACCTAGCTTTCGCTGGCCAGGGGCTGGTTTTTTGCGGTGATACGTTGTTTGCCGCAGGATGTGGGCGGTTATTTGAAGGCTCTGCCGCACAAATGCTTCATTCATTAAACAAGCTCCAGCGCTTACCCGATGATACACTGGTTTATTGCGCTCACGAGTATACCCAGTCTAATATTCGTTTTGCCAAGGCTGTAGAACCAGAAAACCAGGAACTACAAGATTATGCGCTTGGGGTAGAAAATCAGCGAAAAGACGATAAACCAACCATCCCTTCGGATATAAAAACCCAAAAGGCAGTGAATCCTTTTTTGCGCGTAAATGAGCCTAACGTTGTTGCAGCAGCTAACTCTTTTAGTAATCAAGCGCTTAATGATGAGGTCAGTATTTTTGCATCATTACGCAAGTGGAAAGATGAGTTTTAATGGATTTCACAGCTAGAAAACGTACAATGCCAAGTTTGTCGTAGTTAAAAACGGGGCTTTAGCGCAATGAAATGCCGGTTGACCATTTTATCTTCACTTGTGTTGTCGCTCACACTTAGCGGGTGCCAGACGCTGGATGATTCTCAGCAGGACACGGTGGATGCTGCCCAGCAGAGCCAGCAATCAGACACCATAAATGAGAACAACAGTGGCGCTTCGCCTGATAAGTGTGAAATTGGTCGCACCCCCATTGAAGACAAACAAGACTGCGAAATAGCCAAAGATGGCGTTATTGAGGTGGTACACCCTCAAGAAGATGTCGACGTAGAATTGGAGCCCGAAGCCATTGAAGAAGCCCCGGTAGTGATTGATGATGTCTGGGTACGCATCGGTAATCAGCTTCAGTTTAGTATGCCCGACGATCGGCGGGTACACGTACAGCGTAATTGGTATTTAAAACATCCTGAATATATGGCCAGGGTGGTCAATCGTGCTAAGCCTTTTCTTTATTATATTACTGAAACTCTTGAAGAGCGCAAAATGCCCCTGGAACTGGCGCTGCTTCCTATTGTAGAAAGTGCCTATGATCCGTTCGCTTATTCGTTTGGGCGGGCTGCCGGAATGTGGCAGTTTATTTCCAGTACCGCTAAACGTTTTGGTATTCGACAGTCCTGGTGGTATGACGGCCGGCGCGATGTCATTGCCTCCACTGAAGGTGCGCTGGATTACCTGACATATTTAAATAAGATGTTTGATGGCAACTGGTTACATGCTCTTGCCGCGTACAATAGTGGCGAAGGTCGGGTTCAGCGAGCTATCAAACATAATAAAGCGATAGGAAAACCCACCGATTTCTGGTCTCTGGATTTGCCAAGGGAAACGCGCGCCTATGTACCCAAACTACTTGCATTGGCTGATATTCTGAAAAGAAAGAAGCATTATAAGTTTACCTGGCCAGAAGTAGAAAATGTTCCCGTAATTGTTGCAGTAGATATTGGCTCTCAGGTAGACCTTGCTTTTGCGGCGGATTTGGCAGATATGAAATTAGAAGCCTTTAGCGCGCTTAATCCTGGATTTAACCGCTGGGCAACTGATCCCGATGGCCCTCACCGGTTGGTTTTACCCACAGATAAAGCCGATGCTTTTCGTCAGGCACTTGCCAAAATAGATCGTAAAGAACGGTTAAATTGGGTACGGCATAAGATCAAAAGTGGCGACTCACTGCTGAAACTTGCTGCGCAATATCATACCACTGCAGATATTATAAAACGCGTAAACAACCTCGATTCCAATGTGATTCGAATTGGCGATTACGTCATGGTGCCGGTAGCGCTTAAAGCGCTGGATGCTTACCCGTTGTCTCAGGATCAGCGTCTTGCGTCAATTCAAAATACTGAGCGTGCCGCTCACCAGCTAATCCACGAAGTGGCTGCTGGCGATACTTTTTGGGATCTCAGCCGCGAATACAAAGTGAACATGCGAGATTTGGCAAAATGGAATGCCATGGCTCCTACCGATCCATTACTGCCCGGTAAAAAGCTGGTTATCTGGGTAAACCAGGTGACTGAAGCGCAAAAGCAAAATGCAATACTGCGTACTCTCACTTATACAGTAAAATCCGGCGACTCGCTTTCTCGCATTGCCAATAAATTTAACCTTAAAATCAGCGATATTGCCAAGTGGAATGACCTAAACCATAAGCGCTATTTGCAGCCCGGTCAGAAGTTGACCCTTTATGTGGATGTGACGCGGCTTAAAAACGTAGGATAACGTCAATGCTAAGAATTAACCGGGAGAATTTACGCGCAAGTCACGAGACTCCCTGGTTGATCCTGGATTTGGTCATGCTGGTACTGCTGATAGTCAATCTGGCATGGCTTATTTTCGACGCTCTTTACGCTACGGATGTAATCCATTCACAACTGGACAGGTTCTGGCCTGCCCTCATCACACTTTATCAGCCTGTTCATAAAAATTTTATTTTGGTGGACCTGGTTTTTATCACAATATTTTTTGCCGAATTTTGCTTTCGCTGGAGCGTCTCGGTGATCAAAAAAGAACATTTGCGCTGGTACTTTTTTCCATTCTTACATTGGTATGATCTGGTGGGGCTAATTCCGCTGGGCGCCACGCGAATTTTTCGTTTCCTACGTATTTTCTCTATTCTGCATCGCCTGCACAAATTTAAGATCATCGATTTAAATCGCACAGCCATTTTTCGCTTTTTCACCTTTTATTACGATGTTTTTGTGGAAGAGCTTAGCGACCGTATTGTAGTGAGAGTGTTGTGTGATGCGCAAAAAGATATAGCCGCTGGTTCGCCACTGGTTGAAGATATCAATCGACAAGTATTAGCACCAAGGCGGGCAGAGCTTACCCAATGGCTTGCAGGTGCCCTCAATCATTTTGGGGAATCCATTGCTGACATCGATCACGGCGAAGTTATTCGTCAGCATGTTCGTCAAAGCATAGGAAAAGCGGTCAAGAACAATGCTCAGGTTTCTACCCTCCATTATTTGCCGATTATCGGCCGCACAATCGAAAGCACTCTGGAAATTGCGGTGACAGACATTGTGACCACCTCACTTATCAACTTACTTTCAGATTTAGATGCCAAAAGCATTGATCATTTCGTTATCTCAGGCTTCAAGGATTATAAACCTACGGCTAATGAGCTGGACAGAGAAGTTCTGCAGATTATTAACGAATGTCTTGAATTGATGAAATCCCACGTTTCTCAGCAGCGCTGGAAATCGGAACTAATGGAAAGAGAAAGTACGTTACCGGTTTCTGATGTTCATAAGCCGATGTATCACAAACCGGGCGACCCGAAGTGAGTATATATGGTAACAAGTACAATACATGAAGCCTGCCGCAACCTGATGTCTCCGGTATTGTTCTTAACCTTACACCAGACTACCCATATTACATGAGGCCACCGCCCTAGTTCTGGTTCTGCGCTTTTTATGCACCAGTCACAATTGTAGAATCCAGCCACCGAGGAGCATTTAGTTGCACAGCGCTACAAAGTGTTACCAGCGCACTTGGCGCTGGCTGGGCCGATACAGCCTGGCTACTGCCGCCGCCATGTCGTTCCCATTGGCCCATCTTCAAGTACTACGCCTTTTGCTGTTAAAGCATCACGTGCACTGTCAGCAGTCGCCCAATCTCGCGCAGCCCGGGCATCATTTCGTTGCTTGATAAGTGCTTCGATTTCAGCAGCCTCGTCGTGAGCTCCGGCTTGCAAAAATATATCCGGATCTTGTTGCAGTAAACCAAGAATGTTTCCCAGTTTCTTTAATAAAGCCGCCAGGCGTCCCGCTTGGGCAGTATCAGTCTTCTGCTTGTTTAAATCGCGCGCCAGGTCAAATAGTACCGAATACGCTTCAGGCACATTTAAATCATCGTTCATGGCCGATTCGAAACGAGCTAAATAGCCACCGTAGGCAGTGTCTACTTCATCGTCGGCAGTAACGCCGCGAAGCGCAGTATATAAACGCTCCAACGCCGACTTCGCTTGCGTAATATTATCTAAAGAATAACTTAACTGGCTGCGATAATGGGCAGACATCAAAAAAAATCGCAATACTTCAGGATCGTGTTCTTTTAATACATCCCGCAAGGTAAAAAAGTTACCCAGAGATTTAGACATTTTTTCGTCGTTAACCTGCACCATGCCGGTATGCATCCACACGTTTACATATGGCGTGTCGTAGGCGCAGCACGACTGCGCAATTTCGTTTTCGTGGTGCGGAAATATTAAATCGGAACCGCCGCCATGGATATCAAAATGCGCACCAAGATGTTTATGATTCATGGCAGAACATTCAATGTGCCATCCCGGACGCCCTTCTCCCCATGGAGATGTCCAAGCAGGTTCACCGGGTTTAGCGGTTTTCCACAGCACAAAATCCAAAGGATCTTCTTTGCCACCGGCAACGTCTACGCGAGCACCTGCATTAAGTTGCGACAAATCCTGTTTGCTCAATTTGCCATAGTCTTCATAAGTACTCACATCAAACAACACATCACCGCTGCTGGCCTGATACGCGAATTTTTTGTCGATTAGCTTGGATATCACATCAATGATTTCATCTATGTGAGTAGTAACTCTGGGCTCAATATCAGGTTCCAACAGCCCAATTGCAGCAAAGTCTTCGTGCATCATTCCAATGGTGCGTGTGGTAAGTTGCGCCATGGTCTCGTTATTCTCTTTTGCACGGGCGATGATTTTGTCATCCACATCGGTAATATTGCGAACGTAATTCACATCGTACCCCAGATGTTTAAGGTAACGAACCAGTACATCAAAACTGAGGTAGGTTCTCGCATGACCCATGTGACTTAAGTCATAAACGGTAATTCCACACACATACAAGCCCACCTTCCCTTCTTCCAGCGGTACAAATTTCGCTTTTTCTCGGGTTCGGGTATTGTAAAGGTGTAGCATTGGCGTTATTCCTTAAGATAAAAGTGGGGACGGATTTTAGCACTGTAAAAGCGCCAGTCACAGGTCTTTATAGCGATTTATGCCTTGGGCTAATTTAACTCAATATTGAAATGAGCTACCATTAGCCGTTAGGTAACTTATCCCATTAATAAGGAAAATATCATGGTAACCCTCAAAACCAATTATGGTGACATCACGTTAACTCTTTTTGCTGACAAAGCGCCGAACACTGTCGAAAACTTTTTGAACTACGTAAAAAAAGGGTTCTATGACAACACTATTTTCCACCGGGTCATTGATGGCTTTATGATTCAAGGCGGCGGTTTTACCGCTGATATGGAACAAAAAACTAACGATGCACCTATTGCCAACGAAGCAAATAACGGTGTAGCGAATGAAGCAGGTACTATCGCCATGGCGCGTACCAACGATCCGCACTCTGCTACTGCGCAGTTCTTTATAAATATTAAAGACAACGACTTTCTAAATTTCACCAGCGAGTCTGTAAACGGCTGGGGATATTGTGCGTTCGGTAAAGTGACCGAGGGTATGGACGTAGTAGAAAAAATCAAGAACGTAAAAACCGGCACCAGCGGCTTTCATCAGGATGTTCCGGTGGAGCCTGTTATCATTGAAAAAGCTGTGATTACCGAAGCGTAATTGGTCGTCATATATGGGTACGGCTTGCTGTGCCCGTCCCTTACCTAGCCAGTCAGTTTATTCATGCCATTTACCTACTTTATTGCTGATCTTCATTTAAGCGCTGATCGGCCCGATATCACCGCGTGTCTAATGCAGTTTTTAGAGCATGACGCTCCCAAGGCTGAAGCACTATACGTATTGGGCGACCTCTTTGAAGTGTGGATTGGCGACGATAATGTCACTCCCTTTAATAACAGCATTGCTAAAGCGTTTAAACTACTAAGTCAGAAGATCCCGATTTACTTTATTCACGGCAATAGAGATTTTGCTATCAGGCAAACCTGGGCTGATAAGGCAGGAATTATTATTTTGCCAGAGCAAAAAGTCATCGATCTTTATGGGCAACCCACCTTGATTACCCATGGTGATGAATTATGTACCCGGGATCTTGCTTATCAAAAATTTCGCCGTAAATCCCGGGGATGGTGGTGGCCCAGGCTAATGCTTGCCTTGCCACTATGGGTGCGCCAGCGAGTGGCGGAAAACGGTCGAAAAGAAAGCGTCGAAAACCAAAAACATTTGAAAGCTGAAATTATGGATGTTACGCCAGATGAAATCGTAAAAGTAATGGAACACTATCAGGTGCGGCAGTTAATACACGGTCACACCCACCGCCCTAATATCCATTCATTAGTGGTAAATGGAAAATCAGCGACGCGAATCGTGCTTGGAGACTGGTATGAACAAGGCTCTGTATTGCGCGTCAGCGCCTCAGATGTTGAGCTGGAAAAAAGAAGTTTTTGTTTTAAGCAATAGAGCCTGCCATTCTTCGATGTCGAATTTGATCGGAAAAAATCTGCGGAAAATTTTGTCCTAAGCTGTATTTGCTTCGGTGTGTGCTCATTTAACGCAGAATTGATACGAATTTCTAAAGCATCTGCTGGTTTTACGTTTAATTTATGATATAACCTTTTCAACATATTGTTTTCATCAAGGATGGTGATTATGTTTTCTTTTCTGCTCAGCGATGCCAACTTCTGGTTCAGCGTGGCAATAGGCGTTGTGGTTGTACTGTTTGTTGTCGAATGCATTGGCTTGTTATTCGGCGCCAGCTTGTTAGGTGTTTTCGACGATATACCCGGGTATGAGCTTACTTCGGATACTGACATTGATGTTGGTCACCCCACAGCCTTTGCAAATTGGCTGAGCCTCGACAAACTCCCTCTGATGATTTGGGTTATCATCTTTCTTACGCTGTTTGGCCTTACCGGCTATCTTCTTAATTATCTCTACGAACAATTTTTTCAAAGCCTGATTCCCGCCCTTTTATCTTTACCTGTGGCTTCTGTTTCGGCGCTCATTCTTACTGGTGGTATAGGCAAAAGGATAGCTCCGCTTTTACCTAAAAACGAAACCTCTGCCATTTCAGATGACGAGTATTTCGGTGCAATTGCCAAAATTACCATTGGAACCGCCCGCCCTGGCAGCCCTGCAGAAGCAAAATTTGTAGACAAGTATGCTCAGGCACATTATGTACTGGTTGAACCGTTTGAAGCTCAGGAAGTTTTTAGCCAGGGTGAAAAAATTATTTTAGTAAAAAAAGGACTGCGCGGCTGGCTTGCCACGCGTTACAAATAGTTAAACAAGGATCGAACATGGAACAGCTCTCAAGTAGTAATTTATCTTTTATGCTGGTAGTCACGGGGATTATCGTTATTTCGCTGCTAGCAATTGGTTTAATTTTCGCCAAACTTTATACCCGGGCGACTAAGGAAACAGCGTTTGTGCGCACCGGCCTCGGCGGTGAAAAAGTGATAAAAGACGGCGGCGCCATTGTGCTCCCGGTGGTTCACGAGATTATTCCTGTCAACATGAATACACTACGAATTGAGGTGGAAAAAACGCAAAAAGATGCGCTTATTACCAAAGACAGGATGCGGGTTGATGTAAAAGCGGATTTCTATCTTCGTGTCGCTCCCAATGCAAGCGGTATTTCTATGGCAGCACAGACCCTCGGAACACGCACCACTCGAGCGGAAGAAGTTAAAAAGCTGATGGAATCAAAGTTTGTTGATGTGCTGCGAGCTGTTGCTGCCGAAATGACCATGACAGAAATGCATGAACAACGTGCTGATTTCGTCCAGAAGGTTCAGCAAAGCGTCGCCAACGACCTTGAGAAAAATGGCTTAGAACTGGAGTCGGTGAGCTTGACCGGCTTCGATCAGACAGACCTGCAGTTTTTTAATGAAAATAACGCGTTCGACGCCGAAGGGCGTGCGCGACTGGCGAAAATTATTGAAGAAAAGCGCAAAGAAACCAATGATATTCAGCAGGAAAATCGTATTAAAATTGAGCAGCGGAATCTTGAAGCGGAAAAACAGTCACTGGAAATAAAACGCGATGAAGAAGAAGCTCGGTTATTACAGCAACAGGTATTGGCCTTCAAGCGTCAGGAACAAAAAGCTGAGATAGCCAAACAGCGAGAACAAAAAGAGCGGGAAGAAAGAGAAGCCGGTATTGTAAGAGAACGTGCCATCGAAGCGGCGGAAATTGAGAAATCCCGTGAAATAGAAACGCAGGAAATAGCAAAACGCCAGGCTCTGGAACAAGCCCGTATTCGCCAACAGCAGGAAGTCGAAGTTGCTGAACAAATAAAGCAAATAACGGTTGCCGGAAAATCAGAAGAAGAATCAGCAGCCCGCGCGAAAGCGGCGGAAGCAGAAAAAAGCAAAGTTGAAAAGGAAGAAGCTGTTATTACCGCGCGTCAGGTTGCCGAAGCCCATCGGCGCAAAGAAATTGAAGTTATTGATGCGCGCAAAGAAGCTGAACGCGAAGCTGTTGGAATAACAGTGGAAGCTCAAGCGAAAAAAGAAGCAGCATGCAGTACCGCAGAAGCCATTCTTACGGAAGCCAAAGCTTCTGCAGATGCAAAAATATTACAAGCCGAAGCGGATGAAAAAGTTCTTGCGGTTGAAGCCGCCGGTAAACAGGCGCTGTACGAAGCAGAGAATACACTCAAAGATGAACAAATCGACTTACAGAAATCCTTGGCAATTTTAAAGGTTCTTCCTGAAATTATCGCCAGTGCTGTTAAGCCGCTGGAAAATATTGAAGGGATCAAGATCCTTCAAGGGTATGGACACAGTGCGTCTGGCGCTTCATCTTCTGTAACTCATACCGGCAGCATTGCTGATCAAGTCACCACTGCGGCCCTTAACTATCGTGCGAACGCCCCTATGATTGACGCCATGCTTAGAGATTTGGGCATGGTAGACAAGCAATCCGGCTCCTTGCACGACTTACTGAGTGGCAATAATCCGATTATTGCCTCCGCGACAAATGCAGCAAGTAAGTTTAACGGTGCGGACGAATGCAATGGTCAGGCTGTTGAAGCACCAGAAGAAATAACCCCACCGACAAAACTATAATAAAAGTAAGCCATAGCCCAAAGGGCCTTCGAGCACTGAGGGCAATGGCTTCATTTCACACTGATTATAAAGCGGGATGTTACTGCTAATAAGATGAATAATTTCGAAGTTAAACCGACAGCTGTCAAGAACAGGGTTTAGGTAAACCTGACAGGCGGTTATGTGCGAGAAGCAGTCTTCGAGACTATCAATGTCGTTTTTCTGCTTTAGATAAACAGAAGATGCTCAGCTTAATAAACCATCCCCAAGCCTCGTAGTTCAGGAATCGACGATTTAGCAAATATGGCATCCATGACAGACAAAAAATGTCTGTGCTAGCCCACTTAATGCTTACTATTCGGGAGACTAGCAATGTTAATCGGAATACTAAATTTCGGGTTAACACTTCCAACCGACTAATAATAATGTATTATTTCTGCGCATTCTGAGAAATGTATAACGTAGTTATGGCAATCACACCTGATAATGCCCGATTGTGATTTGTCGTTAGCCTGGGCATGGATAAAATCAAATGAACAAGTTAAAAGCCTCAGCGGTTTTGTGTGTCACCCTTTTTGCAACTGGATGTGCTAATAAGGTACACACTTACGCTACCTCAACAGAAAACACCATCGCACTTCGCGGTCTCGCAAAACAAAGTGTCGAAGCCAACATTGGTGAATTCACAGATTCCGGGAAGAATGAATCAAAGATTATGTGTCGTTTATCCTCTCCAGTAGGCACACCAGAAGGTAAAACGTTTGCCACCTACATCAGAGATTCAATTGTGTCTGAAATGGTTGTCGCTGACCTTTATGACGATGAATCTCAGACGGTCATCACTGCCAACCTGAATGACATATACGGCAGTACCGTAATCGGTAATGCTTACTGGGAATTCGATATTTCCCTGTCATCCTCAAATGGCAACACGCTTGACGTTAAAACTCGCTACGATTATGAGTCAAGCTATCTAGCCACTTCAGCCTGCTCTGAGATGCAGCGTTCTTTTGTGCCTGCAGTGCAGAAGCTGAACACAACGATATTTTCAGACCCGAACTTTCCGGCGCTATTGAAATAATCCTGTTGTGATGGTAAGCAGAACATGCTGATCTGCTTACCCTTCTGCTCGCCCAATTTCACCGCTCGCAAGCTTTCACAATCGTAGTTCACAACTCTGTTCATGGGATAGTCATGGCGTTGTGGGGGAATTTTGAAGCGGGATCGTTTGAAGGACACCCACCTCAGTTCAGCAATAAAAACAAGCGTGCGAAAATTACTATCCACGCAAAGTGACGCCTGATTTTTCTTCTTAAGGTTAAGCAAGGGGGAGAGTGGCCGCTTCGAATGTGTTGTTGCGCATTTTCGGAACACGCTACATCATGCATTTTGCCGGGATGCGTGGAGGAGGGGCATTTGGATAAGAAATTGTATAAATAGCCTCCCTTCATCCCATAGCCTTTAGAAGTACAAAGGAGTAGTAGATGTCTACGGTATTATCCATCAGCAATAAGTTAATGAGTTTTAGAGGACGAATGTCCATTGGTGATGAAAATGGTGAAGCCTTATATGATGCGAATGGGCAATTTTCGCTATTCTGTCGCACTTGGACACTGAATAAAAGCGGGAAGCAAATCGCAACAGTGAAGAGGAAAATATGGGCTTGGATGCCTACATATAATATGGAATCATTCCTTGGGAACTTTATGATCAAGAGGCATCTGTTCTCTTGGACTCGCGCTTATAGCGTCATTGGAGGTCAGTATGACGGTACAGAAATACGGGGAAACTTTTGGGATCTTAAATTCAGGGTCACACGGGGAAATAATTGTATCGCGTCCGCCAAGGGAAAGATTCTGACATTGCGGGATACCCATAGCATTCAAGTGCATGGTGACAAAACTGAGGACGAACTTTTCACTTCTATTGTTATGGTAGTCCTGCATCTTGACAGAAAAAGTGATAGAAACGATTCAGACTGACTATTCAATCAGCTCAGTGGAAACGTTTTTTTGGTCAATTGACAGATCAACGCACCGGAAATGGCACGAACAGAATCAAGCGAACTTTTGCCGTCGCCACCGAAGGCGGTGGTCTCGTCTGAGCGAAAAGCGGAATTTAGCGCAAACGTCGTGTTAAACAGTTTTTAGCACCAAGCGGACATCGATACACCTGCTCTTTAGCAAAGACCATTGCCTCTTTTATGAAGTAGCATCTTGTTCTGACACATACTGGGCGTAAAGCAAATCTGCAAAATCTGACTCGTCTATTTTACCTACAACTAAATCTCTTATTGCATCTGCAAACAGGTCATTGTCGGCGGTCAGTTCAAAATCATTAAGGGAAAGGTATTCCAGCGCCACGGCTAAACCAGTTCGTTTGTTGCCATCCGGCAATGAATGGGAAAGCGCGATTGACGCTGCATATTTTGCTGCAATTTCGAAAACGTCGTCTAAGCCAAGATAAGCAATAGCATTGTCTATTCTGCCTAAAGCTCCCTGAAGTTTATTGATATCAGCGGCGCCCTTCATCCCAGGTTCGTTTTCGAGTATGAACACATTAATTTCGATAACGCGTTCAAAGGGAAAAAAAATCAGATCCATTACATATCAGCGAGTTTTTCGAAGGTTCGCTTATGGGTTCTTAAAACCAGTTTGGTTTCAGATTTAACAATTTGCTGACCATATTCACCAGACAAATCAAGTTTCTTACTGGCTGCAATTTTGGGGCGTTGAACAGCTTTAACGCCGTACACTTCAATTTTAGTATTCATAAAAACCTCGGAAAAATAGACTTACAGTATATACCTGATTTGGGAGGAAGAACATTAGCTTGAAGGGCCGCAAATAGCGTCCAGCATACGGTTTATCGTTAGAACCATTTCGGTAATTTAGCATTTTCAGTGTTTTCTGCCATACTTTTCTCTTAGACCTTCGCAGGATAGCCATGGCATCTGCAAGCCCCCGCGGAACCAACACCGCATTATAGGACAGAAGCGCCCACTTAAGATTTCTCACAGGTATTTGTATCATACTGGGGTTGGAAGATAACAAGCGTTACCTGACACTTTTTAACCTGGCTCCTGCGGGTAAGTTACGAGGTTGTTATTTGGTAGGACTGCGCGTCACATATGTAACGTGCGGCGGCGCAGCTTTGTATCGCGCTCACGTCATCCAACAAAACCCGATTAGCCCTGTGCTATTTGAAGTTACCGGAGACACTACGAAATGGATTCTCGAGTGAGTGCGACAAAGCGGACTAACCAGCCGTAATTATTTGTTTCCTTCCATCAGGTCGTTAGAAGATCATATTTGTACCAGGCAATACAAGCGTATTTTCATGGATGGATTGAAAAGCTGGGGCTTGAGGTAACGTTCTATAGACGCATACCCTGTGCCGAACTAAAGCCGATCTGATCTACAAGAAAACAAAGAACTTGCGGGTTGTTCAACTTCTCTTAGGTCACAAAAAACTGAAAGCCCCGTAAAATACTTAAACACTGAGGTAGATGATACTCTCGAAATTGCAAAGTCGCTTGATATTGATGTTTTCTATCAGGTTTTGCGCTGACGTCGCAATGGTTGTAAACAATGGCGGCTTTAGTCAAAACGAGCATTCGGAAAGCTTATGTGCGAGGCGGCACAGCAACGCGGCATGGATGTCAAAGAGAAGTTAATCAAACGCCGTCAGAAGATGAATTTGAGAATGCAATATCCAACGGAGTTTCGAGGGGTTGACAGCAATATCAAAATGCCCTAGGAAGTGGATTTCTTAACCGGCCAGGCTTTCTTTAAATAAGTTCTCTAACAAGCTTTTTGAACAGGGTTATTCCGCGTAATGCTGAATAACCTTTTTTTGTTTCTTAAAACCAATACTTTGGGTTGAGGGGCCTCGCTCCACGTTGTCCGCTTTGGGCAGCAGCCAGCCTCACGCATTGAGCTAATGATGTACGTTGTATCGCTCAAAGCTGCCATTAAAATTGCAATGAACCAACAGCTGCTTTACGGACGGAGCTGCCCTACAGCGAGCCTTGACGGGCATAAATAGACAAAAAGCGGACGTTCAGTGAAGGATTAACTCATTTATGCCCCAAAGTTTGTTGGCCTTGGAATGAAGGTTTAGCATTTTTGGTATTAGTTTGGGAATAGCTTTAGTCGCGCTCGGCTACATCTTATTTGTTACGTATCTTCGAAGGTCAAACCTTCAATGGGGCTTAATTGCTTGCAGCAAGCTTATGTGCAGGTACTTCTGCTCCACGCCGCAAGTACATCCCTGTAGACTCGACAATGGCATCTGATGTGAAGGGATTCACAAATGCCGTGATGACATGGGTGTCAAGGAACGGCCATGCCATCAACGTCCGTAGACGCACCTGCACCGGGTTATTCGTCTCTTCAATTTAGCTTCATTTGATACAGCATGATACAAGCTGTTATTTTTAAAGAAAAATTTCTGTTAAGTATGATGAAGCATATTGAATTAATGTTCCAAAATAGATTAAAGTATCACCAATCAAGGACAGAGCTAGGCCAACTCGACTCGAGCATCGACCACGCCATTAAGGGAATGAAAAGCCAACCACCTCCCTCAAAAGTTAACTCTGACTCCATTTATTTAGTTAAACAAATGCATTTGTTGAGGCTTTGATGTCAGATGATTTTTTTGAACAGGTAGCTGCTGATAAAAGCCAGTTGGGTTTCGACTACCAAGATCTTGTGTGCCTTGAATATCTCATTGATATGAAACAAGGAGAAAGTGTTGGTCTTGAAGTTTTAGATGATGTTCATCATGAGAGAATTCACGGCGGAAAAGCGTTAATTCAAGTTAAGCACTCTGTTGATGAGACTGAAGCTGTAACAAATAGAGACTTAGACCTTTGGAAAACTCTTTACAACTGGAGCAAGGCTCTTGAATGTATTTCAGATGATGATATTCAACTTATCTTTTTCACAAATAAGAAGAAAACAATAAGAAAAGGTCTCGTTGAGCAGTTAGATCAAACTACCATCAAATTAACTGATATCGAAGAAATAATCTCTTCAATCAAGGCTGATATAGATGAAAAAGAATCTATTAAGGAAGAAGGCGCAGCAGAAAACCCTGTTAGAAAATATGTTGATTATGTTGATAGTTTGACCTCAGAAAAAAAAGACAGACTATTTAGCAAGATCGTCTTCATATTTTCTGTGACAGATATTTTCGACAGACTGAGAAGTAAGATTGAATACTTCTCAATTGACAATAATAAGTCATTAGATGTCGTCTATCAGTTGATTGGTGTCTATAGGAAAAAGAAATATGAATTAATTAAAGGTGGCAATAAACTGAGAATTGACTTTGGTACGTTTAGAAAAGAGTTTCAGTTTGACCGCGTTATTAAACTATTCCAAGACAGGAAAGTTGATTTTTCGAGTTATCATGGCTTTAAAAACATAAATAATATCAATCCTAAAGATGGCGTATTTGCTAAGCAGTTAGAAGATATAAGTATAGATAGTGATGATATTGTTGAATATGCAATGGAATATGCGGCTACATCTATGTTTATTCAGAAAATGATTTCTGAAGGTGAATTTAGTACGACAGAAGATGAGGCGGTAAATGAAGAGTTATATTCATCTTGGCGATCTCTACATAAACGGAATTATAACGGACAAGATGTTAGTAATGAGCAAAATCATATGACTCTTGCTAGAAATTGTTTATATAACTTGGAAGATACAAATTTGGTTGTATCTAACTCCATCTTAGCGCAGCCGATGGTTATTGGAAAAGGTATGGAGTTATCTGATTTGCGTTGGATTGGTTGGCGAAAGGATTGGAAAAAAGTCTACGGTGGCACTAAATGAATAGGGTGTTAAATAATGAAGCTATTGGGTTGTTAGCTATACAGTCAGTGCTATCTTATCTTGGTTCATTAAGTGTAGCCAATGCCTACTTGATAATACCTTTGGCTTTTGATAAGAAAATAAGAAGCTATCTAAAACGAAAAGGAACATCGGTTCTATCTGCTCAAGAATTAGTAACTTCGAAAAGTGATTACTTTATTGGATTTAATGAAAAGTTTACTGACTATCTTATAATTACAAGCAATGCAATTTCGATGGGGATAGAACTTGGTTTATTCTCTATTGAAGATAGTGTCCTTACATATACAAACTATACGATTAGTTCGGACGACTATTTAGGGAAGAAATTTGGTGATATTACTTTGGCATCGGAAAATTTGTCGAAATTTCTAACTTCAGAACCTGAAGAATTGTATTCTTTATTAAGATTGAAAATATGACTATTCAAATAAAAAATATATTAATCTGGCAGAAAAATGGTAATCTCCGAAACCTTGAGTTATCAACTAATTCAGTTAACGTAATTACTGGTGAGTCAGGTAAGGGTAAGTCTTCAATTCTCCACATTATTGACTACTGTTTGCTTTCTTCGAAGGCGGACGGTATATCCAAGCATAATATTGATGATAAGTCCTCGTGGTATGGGCTGAAATTACAAACAGGTGATGGTGATATAACTATTGCGAGGCCTGCCTACCATGCAGGTGAGACAAAGGAAGCTTATTTTTCAGATCAAGGCCAAATACCAGAACTTCCATATAATAATATGAAAGTTGATACACTAAAGAAGGTGCTAGATAAGTCTTTTGGCTTGGATGGTGAGCTGAAAGTTCCCTATGGGGGTAGAACCGTAAAGGCTGGTTCTAAAGTATCTTTCCGTAATTTTTTGAGCTATTGCTATCAAGATCAAAGTGCTCTAGTTGCACCTGACTATTTATATAACAGACCTGGAGATATAAAAACTATCGAACGTATAGAGCGAACATTTCGTATGGCGTTAGGCGTTGTGGATAGTGAAGGTGCAATTATCACTGAACGTCTTGAGAAGCTCAAACGGGATCGCTCAAGCTTAGAGCAACGCTCGGAGGTGATGCAGAAAAAGCAGCTTCACTTTCAGGAAGATGTAGAGCAACTAGAAGAAGAAGCAATTTCTCTTGGGCTTCTCGAAAAACCTAACGAAGATATCAAAGATACTTTAAGCAGTTTAAAGTCGATAGCCGAATCGAATATAGAACAATTTAGCGAGGCAGGTATCAAACTCAAAGATCTTGAGTCTAAACAGTTAGAGCTAAATTTGAAATTACAGCAGTTTAAGCGATTCAATGAGGATTTTAGCAATTACCAATCTCTTTTAAAGGAGAGTGGCGATTCTATCCTTCCGATTGAATACATTCTTGATAGGTATAGTGAGACACTCCCGGGAACTCACACAAGCGATCTTTTGCTTGCGTTAGAAGAGCAGCTAACTAGAGTGAAACACAGTTGGGAAACAAGGAAGAAGTCACCTCTATATGTTGATGTAAATGCCAAAGCTAAGGTATTGAAGAAAGAGTTGGACGAACTAAAGGTAAAGATAAGCAAGCTTAAGGTTACTAGCAAGGTTCTATCTTCGCCTGAAGATATATATAGATATCAGGGGAAGCTATCTGTGAAAGTAGAGCTTTTCTCTGAACGCTCGATTCCAATTGATTACAAAGAGAAGCTTTCCGAAATTGACAAGAAAATTGAAGATCTTAGTGGTTATGTTCAAGATATCGAGTCTAAACGTGAATTTGTTATGGGTAAGCTCAATAGGTATATCAACCTGCATTTAAGCCGACTGAAACTCAAAGGATATGAGAACAGCCAAGCAGTGTTTTTAGAAAAAGAACGTGCTATTAATCTAGTTCTTAATGAAGGGGAAGCGGTCGAGAAGATGATTGATATTGGCAGTGCATCCAATTACTTGTACTTGCATTTGTCTTACTTCATGGCTCTGCATAAAGTAGCGAGAGAGAATTCAGTTCCTTGGCTTGCACATTTCTTAGTTTTTGATCAGGTAAGTACGCCTTATACGTTGGAGAACTCTGATGATATCGCCAGTCTAGATCTAGCATTGAAAGAAATTGATATGTATGTAGAAGCAATGAAAGATAAGGGAGGTATTCAAGTCATTTTGATGGAACACATCCCTGAAGCTCATTGGGTCAATCTAGAGCTTTCAAACTTTAAACTGGTTGATCGAGAGCTAGTTAATGGTTATGGGTTAATAAACTAAATCTTGAAACTAAATTGGAACGGCATAAATTAATAGGATCAGAGTAAAAATCAGGCCAAAACCTTCTCATAAGGTTTAATCGAAGAGACAGAAAACTCGGTGTAGGTCCAGCTGTGACCTTCCGTGACAGGGATGTCACGGGTGAGTTAATACTTGAGGGTCCGCTTTACGTACAAAGCAGCCCCCCATGTTTAGCGAAGGTCAAAGTGCCGCTAGTGTTAGATCGTATACGAGCCCGTACAGGTAAGAAACTAAAGGACGAACACTACTTCTTTCACGCTGCGATATTTATCCGAATATCAGGCTTCTGTGTGCGGCAACCCCACCCATTACGCCAGAAGCGATTGCAAAGGTCGCATTTTGCATGGGCGCTGACATGTCCCCTACGGCAAATATTCCCGCTACGCTGGTTTCTTTCATGCCATCAACTTTTACGATATCTCCTAACGGAGAGGGTTCAAGTTCACATCCCAATGCAGTAACCAATGCATTTCGTGCATTGATTTTTGGCCCTATACACAGGCCTTCCAGTGCCAGTTCTCTGCCATCTTGCACGGTAACAGATGTTATTGCTTCCCCTTCTCCGTTTACTTGAATAATGGGCGACGTTTCAATAGCCACATCGCGTTTTTTCAGTAAAGTGTACTGCTCGTCGTCAGGAGTATAGACACCCTGTGTAAAAAAGGTGGTTTTTCCCCACTCAGGGATCATTGCAGCCTGATGAACAGACATAGCGCTAGTGGCAACGACACCCAAAGGTCGGTCGCGTAGTTCAAAGCCATGACAATACGGACAATGTACTACGGTTTTTCCCCAACGCTCAGATAAACCCGGGATGGGTGGCAAGGTGTCCTGAAGTCCTGTGGCCAGTATCAGCTTTTTGCAGCGAAAAACATCACCTGCTTTTGTGATTACTACGAATCCTTCTGCGTCCTTTTGTGCAGTTTCAACATATCCGCTCCGTAGAGTAAATGTTGGATAATTGTTTAATTGCTCAAGCGCTGTTCGCCTAATTTCGGTCGGCGTTTTACCATCAAGAGTAAATACGCCGTGCGAGGCAACAGCAAACCGATTCCGAGGCATTCCCGCGTCAATGACAAGTACATGTCTGCGACCACGCACCAACTGCATTGCTGCCGACAAACCTGCAAAGCTTCCTCCAACAATAATTACATCAAAATTCATAAGTGTTCTCCCGTCATACGTAACAACTATAGTTACATAAAATATTAGCACCCGCAATATATGTAACCTTAGAAGTTTCATGATAAACTAACTGCCGCATTAAAAGATGGTATTAAGAGGTGAATCACGATGAGAAAAGACAGTCGTTTGTCGCGTGTATTGCATGTGCTGGTGCATTTGGAATCTTACGGTAAACCCGCTACATCAGAAGTGTTAGCGAAAATGTTGAATACCAATCCGGTAGTCGTGCGTCGCACGATGGCGTTGTTGAAAGCCAAGGGTTATGTAACCTCATTAAAAGGTCATAATGGCGGCTGGTCGCTGGCAACACCTCTTTCGAATATTACCCTTTTTGATATTCATGAAGCGTTGGGCGAGTCTTCGGTGTTTGCTATAGGTTTAACCGACGAACACAATAATTGTCCGATAGAAATGGCGGTTAATGAGGCAATTAGCGACGTTTTAACCGAAGCGGAATCTCTTTTGCTGCAAAGATTTAAGACCATTACCCTTGCGCAACTGGCAAAAGGCTTTGGCGTGTAGAGCAGCCTCAGCACAAGATTGGGTTCACGAAAACTTCTTTTTGTTTCATGCTCGACCAGATCACCAAATAACTGGAGCAAACTCACTTCTCTTCTCTTTCGCTTTCTGTCGCCAACCAATTTAATGAATTTCTCAATATCTTCTTTTTAATCAGCTAGTTGGTTTAACTATTTGAGCAACTTAGTAAGAAAATTAACGAATCGGCTGGTCATTTCATTTATTCAACATATTGTGAATCTACATAACGGTATTAACGCGCATACAGACCGGCTATTTTCCTTCCTATAAAATTTGCCCAGTTTCGTTTGGTCGCGGGGTTATTCCCCAAATAAAGAGGAAAGAAGTGTGGAGATGAATGTTTCACGAGAAGATATGAAAATGATCATCATGGAGCTGATTGATGGCGCAGAATTGATTGGCATCCGTGAATCCGCAAATCAAATCTATTGTAAACTTTGTGGCGCAACTGCACCGCATACGGAAAACGCAGAAGTTGAGCATTTTGATCACTGCGCAGTTTCGCGCTCTGATATGTGCCTAGGCTACAAATTCAGAGGCTTTCAAAAAGAAGATTAATTGCCTTCATGGCGCTTTAACAGAGGTTTATTACCCGGGATATCCTACTTTAGGGCAGAGCCAAATAGTGCGCTATTTCTTCTTGTGCCAGCTTCAGTGCATTTGCTAATGGCTTAGGCTGGCAAAGTGTTCTTCCAGCCTTCGCGTCCGCGAGATGTCATCGCTCCTGCTGGCGAACCCACGGCATCATCTTTTAATCCAGGTGGTGCTGCTCGGTTTAAACCTGTCAAGCACCACAAGAATAGTGGAATTGACTATGCATTCACCCAAAACAATCATTGTTGCGCAAGCGCTCATTTCTTTTATGATGGCGGCATTAATGACCGGCATTTTCAGCTGCCTTGAGCTCGGATTCACCCAAGAATGGCTACTTACCTGGCCTATCCATTTTATGTCAGCCTGGCCCATTGCATTTGTATTGTCCCTTCTTGTCAGTAAAGTGGCATTTGCTATCGCCATTAGGCTCACTCAGGATGCTGCTCCTACACGATAGCAGCAATCACCGGGAGTTTTAGCGTGCCGTGTCGCTATTATACCAATCCACCTTGATCTGATCACACGTCAAGGTGGATGAGTATTCGCCTTACAAGTACCACCTCCAGGCGATAAATAGCATCAAAAATCCGAAGAGATACGCAAGCCCTGTATAACTTAGTAATCGCAGCCATAACCCGCCCTGCAGTTCTGGTTTAATAGCTGCGGTGTGGACCAGCTTGTGATTCAGCCAGGCAAACATGGGGGTGGTAATAAAAGCTAGTGTCATTGCGAATGACAACATCGCTAGTAACGCGGCTTTAAAAAACAGCACAATTGCAAAGCTTGCCGCAGCAACAATAAGTAGCCAACGAACAAACAGGAAATTGGGAACGTCAGACTTTCCTTTTAGCAGAAGGTAACCCTCAGCCAGGGCTCGGGAATAACCATCATAAACGGTAAGCGCTGAGCCGAATATGCACAGAAAAGCGATGAGCGCAATGAGATAGCGTGACCATTCACCAATTGTAACAGCATACAGGTTTACCAGTTGATGTGAGAAACCAATACCACCGCTGGCTAAAGGTTCGCTACTTCCATGCAAAACCAGCGCACCTAGTGCAAGGAAAACCAGCGCCAGCAGTAACGTCGTAATGTATCCCAAGTTAAAATCGAACAACGCAGATTTTGCGGTCACTTTTTGAGTTTGGCTTTGCTGTTTCAACCACAATGACGTAATACCTGAAATTTCGATGGGAGCTGGCATCCAGCCCATGGTGACCACAAGAAAGCCGATGGTTGCTAATGTCCAGGGTGAAGGCGACGCAAAAGTCGGTGGGGCAACGGGACCTTGATACCAGGCCACTGCCGTAGCGGCCACAGTGGCGATTACCAGCAAAACCATAATTACCTTGGCAACTCGATTTAGCGCGGCAAAATGACCGGCGATCAGAATCAGCAAACTGGCAAGTAGAACCATTCCTGCAAGCCAGGAAATCGGCAATGAAAATGGCAAAAAGTAGCCAAGTAAGCTGGCGGAAAACATTAGCAGCGCTGCTGAATTTACCACAGCAGCAACATTGTTGAGTATAAAACTGATGAGTAAATACCCCTTCCCCATCTGATTGTAACCCTGTTGAAGCGTTTCCCCCGAACTGATGGTATAACTGACACTGGCGCGGAAAAACGGGTACTTCAGCACATTTACCAGAAAAATAAGTAACACTAATTGCCAGCCAAACTGAGCACCTGCCTGTGTTGATGCCACTAAATGGCTACCGCCAATGGCTGCGGTGGCCATTAATACACCCGGCCCTAGCAGTTGGATTAGCTTTTTGAGGGTGTTTTGTGGGCCTTCAGCATGCGAAAGGGTATTCTGGACCACGACACATATATCCTGTTTTTATGACAACATCGCCTAACCTAGTGTAATACTAACCCAGCTAACATAGTTTTCGTCAGGAGTTTTTTTCTTCTGACCATGCAGCGACATTACGCTTCTCTGTTCCAGCTTTAGAAGGGGGAAATAGATGGCTCACAACGTGAACCGTTTAATTGAAGAAACTGAAGAACGTTATATCGTGATATTCGACGGTATCTGCCGCTTTTGCAATCGCTCGGTAGATTTCATTATCAAGCGTGATCCAGCGGCAAAGTTCGCGTTCCTGCCTATGCAATCAGATGTGGCTGTCAGGCTAGCAGCGGAGTTGGGAATAAATAATCTGGGAGAAGATACCTTTGTGCTTATTAAAAACAGACAATGCTATTTCTATTCCACCGCAGCATTGGAAATAACCAGAGACCTCACTGGCTTTTGGCCCTGGTTAAGATTGGCGATGATATTTCCAGCGCCGATAAGGGACGCTTGTTACCGTTGGGTCGCCCGCCGCCGGTACCGACTATTTGGTAAGCGTGAACAGTGCGTAGCGCCATCAGCAGAAAAGCGTGCACGCTTTATTTCCTAAGCTTGCGTTAGATTTAGTTTTAATGCCTGTTGATCGCTGTCCGAATGCGGAATCAACTTACCCTGTTTCGATGGCGGCAACTCCGTCGATCAATAACAATACTCAGTTGCTTCTCCAAAAGCACTACCCTTTCTGCCCAGCAAAGACAATATGAGTCTGGCTCTGAAATACATCAACCAGTGCGTTAAACTGGGCAAAATTATTCTTTTCCAACCACCGCGAATGAATCAGTAATTTGCTTTTTACCGTCAGTACAAGTTCATGTTGGCCGTTAAAGCGACGGGAGACGGTTCGAGTAAAACTGCCGAGGGGATGCTGCAGATTCAACTCAGCCGGTAATCGGATTATTTCCCAGTCTTCGGGAAAAACAAACTGGTATTCCGATACCACTCGCGAGCCCGCATAAAATACATCGTAAACCTTATTCTGGATTTTCGCCGTGGACAGTTCGTGCGCCAACCAGGCATCATTTTCGTCCAGATTAATACCATCATCAGGATCAAAATAGGATGGGAATTCAGTGAGCGTTTCTATAAACAGCTCCTGATTGACAGTCTCAACACCAGAAAAGGATATAGCAGGGTCAGCGGAATCTGCGACGGTATCATGATAAAGCTCTACGGCCCATTCATTACGCTCCTTCTCATTTTGACGCGCCAGAATACCGCGGACTTGGCTTTCGTACGCGCCTTCAAAAGATACCCTCTGCTTCTCTGTCTGCCCGCCGCTGGGGTTAAATCGGATAGTCGTCTGAGAGTGTAGTCGCCAACGGTAACTGTCAGCTAACAGATTTTGCAGTTGCGCCTCGCTTTCTAATGGCAGAGACACTCGGTTCTGAATCCAGTCTGGCACATTTTGCCAGCTGGTATAGGCATCGGTGGGATCCAGACAATATCGCGAATCCTCCCAGTCAAAACACGCCACAACATGATCAAATAGCGTAACCGATGGAAGCAGCACACTGGCAGGACGACTGCGCTCTGTTGCTACCAGCACGGGTTCCGCATCAATATCTATTTCAGCAAGCATAGCTAACAGCAACGCTGTTTTGTCTTTACAGTCACCGTAGCGGTTGCGCAAGGTTTCGTCTGCTTTGTGCGGCACAATAGCGTGGCCTTGCTCAGACATGGAAACGTAACGAACATCCCGTGAGACAAACTGAACATCCCGTGAGACAAACTCGTGAATAGCCCCAATTTTTGCGCGCTGGCTGGTTAAATTGCTAGTGAGCTCGGTGACTTTTTCTGCTATTCCGGCACTATTTGATATTGCTACGTCGAAACCGCTATTTACAATTTTCTGTACTGCTTGCCAATTGCTCAGCGAACTCACCGAAATTTTACCGACATCATCTCCCACGGAAATACTTTTATCCGCTTTAACAGGGTCGATATTTTCACCTTTACAACTGAAGATATACTCCTTTTGCTCGCACTGCACATTGTCGCTGTCTGATGCGGCATGTAAAGGTTGTTGCTCCGTCCAGCTGGCAAGAAAACGGTAATTCACCACCTGAGCCTTTCTCTGAGGGTAACTGTGAAAAGACCAGAATGGTGTCTTTTCAGTGACTGGATGGCGAATCTCGTAAGAAATCACCGACATACCACCCACGCTCACTGCAGGATATGACACTACCATACGCTTGCCGTCGGTGAAGGTGTTGTAACTGTCATCATCAATAATTTTAAGGCCGGCTTCGTCCACCCAACGCACGTCACCTGCAGGACTTATGCTACCCGCGGCAAGAATGGTAAGGGTTTCATCGTTACTGCTGAAAGGGACAGATTCATATCCTGAATCTTGCACTGATGTTTTGGTGGGGTAGTACCAGATTCGGGTAACTTTGGTTACAATCTCATCCTGATGTGCCTGTACTTTTACGTCCTCTAACAGTGCCGTCAACGTCGTAAAAGCGCTTTTATCAATGGAAGATAATGCAGCTGTGGCCTCTTCTGCCAAAGCGGGATCTTTGGTTATTGCTAATGCGGGGGCTGCAGATAATACCAGCAGAAAAGTGACAAGAATTTTAGTCATTGATTTTTAATCCTTGTGCATCTGCAATAAAAGCATCGCGGTATTTTTTCAGCTCCCGCTGTGAACCCGAGAACGAGCCTGCTATTTCCACAAAACGTTTGTTGCCTTCCAGTAAGGTAGAAACATACAACTGATGAGAGCCGTCCATTGTTCCCTCGCACACGATAAAAGAACGCAGACGCGCCGAGTTGCCTCTAAGCTCACGATGTGAAGAACAAATGGGCGCATCCATATTATCAATAAACGCCTGATAGCGGTTTTCTGCCAGCAGATTAAAAGAATCCCCATCGCTATAAATGTAGACCAGGTAATTCATAGTTTTCAGCGGGCCCATCATCTTAAATACGGCTTCGCCTTTGTCTGCTTTTCTTACTTTTAGGGGGCGCCACCCACTTTGTGACAAAGGAATAGAAATACCTTTTTCTGCGAGCTCAACCGTCGACAAGGGTTCGTATTCTTTAATCATTGCCAGTGAAATTTGTTGATACAATACATAACCAAAAATAGCGGCCAGAATTGGGGCGAAGACAACAACCGCAGCCCATTCGATAGGATTGTAGCCAGCGTATCTGGGCATGATAGGCGCGTTATTACAGCATCGACGCAGACGGTTAATGCGGTGGTGAAGCAATATGAGCCAGATAAGATTGGCTAGAAAAACTAGAATGTCTATGTAATCTTCTGTACCAAAAAGATAACTTATCCAGAAGTAAAGGGAACAGGCGAAAAAACCAGCCATCCAGATATGATCGGTAAAGCTGCGCCAACCTTTTACACCCACCGCCTTTTCTGCATCACGTAAAGCATGAAAAAAACGAGGCAGAGCAAAAGGCTGCAGAAAAAAGAAGCCTGGAACAAAGATCCACAAGAATGGGCTGAGCGCCTGGCCAGTGATACGTCTGCAATCTCGAATAACCAGAGCAAACCAGATGGGAGCATACAAACCCGCTGTACAGAAAAAAAGCAGAGCAGCCAGAAAGCTTCTGCGAGGGGGTGCGGTCACCGGTGCTTCAGAGGGTGTCTGCATAACGTCCCTGTACCTCAATCAACAACTTTAGGAACCAGCATACTCTGCAACCACAGCTTGATGCGGTACGCCGGAATGAAATTTAAAATCAGCATCAGGCGAAGAGATAAGCGCAGCTTCCTGTTCACCAAAAAACCTGACACGGTCTGTAATGTCTTTTCCCGCCACCTGTTTGGCGAGCGTTAGATAATCCTCATAATGTCTGGCTTCGCTGCGAAGCAATGACACATAAAACCGATTAAGTTCACTATCCAGATACGGTGCTAACCTGGCAAATCGTTCACAACTACGTGCTTCAATATAAGCACCACAAATTAATTTATCAATTAACGTATCAGGCTCATGGGTTTTAACGTGCTTCATCAATCCGCGGGCGTAGCGCCCCGCAGCTACATTTTTGTATTCAATACCTCTGCCCGATAAAATATCGAGTACCTGTTGAAAATGATGCAATTCTTCTTTAATTAACAACACCATTTTGGTTACCAGATCATGACCATAGTCGCTATCTCCCTGCGCATTGATCATTTTTTTTAAGCCATTATGCATGCCTTCAAAGTTGCCATCGCCCTGCTGACGGTAGACAAAATCTTCATAGGGCTTCAGCCAGTTCAGTAACTGATCCCCATTTTCTTTATCAACAGCATAGCGCCTGAGTAACAACATGGCGGTTTGAGCGGCTTTTAATTCACAGTTACAGTGATCAATTAGCAGGCCGGGTAAATTTTCTGGTTTCCGGGCTTTGAGAATCCATGACTGCGGGGTTTCACAAAGCAGAAAACGTTTAATGGGATCAGTTAGTTCTTCAACAGACATAAGCGATAGTTCTTATAAAAATAACTGTATTTTACCCTTTCTTCTCACCATATTGATACAGCACAATCGGTATTCCTACTACCGCGAGCCCTGTTTCATCGCGTGACCTCAAAAGATAATGCAACAGGGGAAAAGAACATTTTTTGAACAAAATGATTGACATCTTCCACCCTGGGAATGTAAATTTAATGTTATATTTTTTAACAAAGAGAAAAAGCTATTCCCTCCAACAGTTTAATAATAAACGGTGACGCTTATGATACTGAACCACCTTGTAGGAATTTACACCCATCCCCGAGAAGAATGGCAATCTATTGATAGCAGGCACGAGAATTATTTTTATGCGATGAGTCATGTCGCAGTCATTGCACTTATTCCGGCTTTGGTGACTTACTATTCTGCCGCACATTTGGGCTGGAGCATAGGAGCAGGCAATTTAATTAAGCTCACTAATGAAAGTGCGATTTCACTGGGAATTGGTATGTACCTCGGGTTGATTGTAGGCGTGATGGCGCTTGCAATCCTAATCCATGAACTTGCCAATGCATTTGATGCCAAACCCTCCTACACGCAATCACTGGAACTGGCAGTATATACCGCCACTCCATTGTTTATGGTGGGACTTGCGGGATTTTACCCAGAGTTGTGGTTCGTTATGGCGATGGGACTGGTGGGATTAACCTACTCGATTTACCTGCTTTACTCAGGAGTTCCAATCATCATGCATATTCCTGAAGAGAAAGGATTTATCTATGCCAGTTCTGTAGTGACATGCGGTTTGGTGTTGCTCACAATCCTGATGGCTACATCTGTCATAATGTGGAGCATGGGCTTCGGGCCGGTTTATATGCATTAACACTGCATTGAAGAGACATACCAGATTTACGGCGATTTCATTGATAAGTGAAGATTTTCTGGCAAAACTTCTGAAGCAGAAATACGTCAGCAGAGCGAAATATCAAAAAGCGTAACAGTTGTAATCTTTTGTGGATTTCCGTTTTGAATAGGACCTTAAACTAATCACACATCAAGGTGGATTAGTATTAAAGTGAAAAAAAGCCGCAAGTGCGGCTTTTTTTGGCTAACGAGTAATCATGAGTCCATATTGTGCATATCGAGATTGCTTAACTCAGCCTGCACCACTGGAGCCTGACGTGCTTTTTCGCTGCGAGCTAAATCGATACGCTCAAGATACTCCTGATTGATATCAGCAGTAATGTAATTGCCATCAAACACTGACGTTTCAAACCGTTGAATATCTGAGTTTTCTTCCCGGACAGCAGAAACCAAGTCGCTGATATCCTGGAAAATTAAGCCGTCGGCCTGAATTAAGTCAGCGATTTGATCTATTTCACGGCCATAGGCAATTAATTCATTAGCAGAGGGCATATCAATACCGTATACGTTAGGAAAACGAATTTCCGGTGCTGCTGATGCGAAGTAGACTTTCTTGGCACCTGACTCTCTGGCCATCTCAATAATCTGCCCAGAGGTGGTTCCTCTCACAATGGAATCGTCTACCAGCAATACGTTTTTGCCTCTGAATTCAGAGGATATAGCATTTAATTTACGCCGGACAGACTGTTTCCGCATCGTCTGCCCGGGCATAATAAATGTACGACCGATGTAGCGATTTTTCACGAATCCCTGACGATAAGGTAAATTCAGCGTCGTAGCGATTTGCAAAGCCACATCCATAGAAGTTTCCGGAATGGGTATCACTACATCAATATCAAGATCGCCCCACTCTCTGGCAATTTTTTCACCCAGCTTTCTTCCCATGTTTACCCGGGAAGCATAAACAGAAATGCCATCGATGAAAGAATCAGGACGGGCAAAATAAACAAATTCGAAAATACATGGAGCAGAAGCCGGTGCTTCAGCACATTGCTGTGTGAATAGTTCACCTTGTTCAGTGATATAGACGGCTTCACCCGGAGCTACGTCACGAATAAAGGTATACCCTACAACATCCAGCGCGACGCTTTCGGAAGCTACCATATATTCTTCGCCCATTTCCGTAACGCGTTTACCTAACGCTAACGGCCGAATACCATTGGGATCGCGAAATGCTACCAGTCCTTGCCCGATAATAGCGGCGACTACGGCATAAGCACCGCGGATTTTCTTATGAACATTAGTAACGACTTTAAAAATATCTTTTGCAGTAACAGTTAATTCTGCACAACTTTGTAGTTCGTGAGCAAAAATGTTAAGCAACAACTCAGAATCTGAAGAAGTATTAATATGCCGACGGGCAATACGAAAAACTTCTTCCTGTAGTTCGTGAGAGTTCGTCAGGTTTCCATTATGGGCGAAGGCAATACCAAAGGGAGAATTAACATAAAATGGTTGCGCTTCTGCTGAACTGGATGTTCCCGCTGTGGGGTAACGATTATGGCCAATTCCCATATTTCCTGTCAGGCGCTTCATGTGACGAGTATGAAATACGTCGCGCACCAAACCATTAGCTTTGCGAAGATTAAACCTGTTGTGATCAATGGTTATAATACCTGCGGCATCCTGTCCACGGTGTTGTAACACGGTCAATCCATCATAAAGTGACTGCGCAACCGGCGTTTTACCAACTATTCCGACAATACCACACATCTGCGTTACCTATTTCAAGCGGGTGTTAAAAAACTGGAGCTGCCTTTCACAAAAGAGAAAAACCACTCAATAATGACTGCAAATTCCGGGATCAGCACCGAATTCATCCACCATTGCGATGTGGCAGAGGGGGTGAAGGTGTCCATAAAGAACAACAATGCACTAACAATAAGTGCGCCTCTTAACGCACCGAAGACTGCGCCAAGAACTCTATCTGTACCAGACAATCCTGTAGCCTGAACGAGCTGCCCCACTATGTAATTCACCATACCGCCCAACAGCAACGTGGCGGTAAACAGAACGGCAATGGCTGCGCCATTACGTAAGAGTTCGTCGTCTATTCGCGTAAAATAAATTGCCAAATCGGCGTAAAACTGGCTGGCAATAAACAGCGCCCCAAACCATACCACCAATGAAATGGCTTCTTTAACAAACCCTCGAACCAGGCTAATCAGGGTAGATACCGCAATTATACCCAGAATGGAAAAGTCTACCCAATTCATCAAATTACATTTTGCCTGTTAATACGAAAAACAGCAGCCAACGAGACCCTTGGCGAGATGGCGCGCATTTTAACAGAAGCCTTGGAGATTACCAACGCGATTTCCTGTTTCGTCCTGGGGATGAGACCGGAAAAGTAAGCAAAAGTTGCCATACTTAAGTCGATAACAAGTATGAAAGTGAACCGATTGCAGGCCCAATTTGCGCTATTCCACTTTAAATCGAGTAACTTTTCCCTTTAGGCCAGTAATTTCCTGTAAATGCGGAATAGCAGATTGTAGACTGGCTTTATCCAGGTCGGGGCCAACGAAGACTTTAGTCAACAAACCGGAATTTGTTTTTATAGGTCGACTAAATGCGCGATAGCCTGCATTTTCGAGGTTTGCCAGCAACTGCTTGACGTTTTTCTGGTGGCGGAAACTGCCAAGTTGAACAACCCATCCGCCATCTTCATCTGCAGAAACTGGATCATTGACTACAGTTTGAGTGGCAAGATTATCTTTTATTGCCACCGCTTCTGCCTTAGCAACACTAGCATTTTGTCCAGTCGCATTGCCATCATCTACCGCGGGGTCGTCGACAACTTCTATGGGTCGCTGAGCAGCCTTCGCTACCTTATCAGAAGGAAATGGTTCTGGATCAACGATAGGTTTTCGTGTTGGCGTTGCAGGCACGCTTGCAAACGTTTCTTCGTTTTTTTCCTTTTTCCCATCCAGAAAATCTGGCAGAAAAATTACCGCCAAGGCAACCAGTATAACCGTACCCACTATCCGATTTTGTAAAGCCGAAGTCACCTTACACTCCTTTTGCCTAATTCATCACGCATGAAACGCCAATACATCTGCAACAGTCAGGAAAGACCCAAACACTAATATGGTGTCACCGGGTTTGGCCACATCGCGACAGGAAACGTACGCATTAATAACAGAATCATAGCACGATGTGCGTGTTCGATGAGCGGGCGGCAGTGCGTTTTTTAGTGCATTGGCCGCACAACCCCTAGGGCCCGCAGTAGTGGCTAAATACCATTGAGCAGGAACATCCGTAAATACTGCTAGTGTTTCCTCTAATGCTTTATCTTTGAGCATCCCTACAACACAAAATAAATTGTTATATGACTGTGTAGTTAGCCATTCTACCATGGCTGCTGTCGCCTGGGGATTATGCGCGACATCCACGATAACTTCAGGAGCGCTTGATAGCCGCTGTCTCCGTCCGGGTAGTGAAGTTTCTGCAATAAGAGAACGAAGTTGTTGTTCGTCAGGCATTAACTGTAAGGCATGTAACGTAGCTAAGGCCGTACTTATATTTTGTTTGAGAATTTGCGGCGCGGGTAAATCAGTCAAGATAGCGGCGCCACATTGCCATTGCCATCCATGATCGGTTTCTACCACCGAAAAATCCCGCTGGGCCCATAATGCCTTAGCTTCTAATCGGTTTACTTCTTCGTAAAGGGTAGCGGGAGGATGTAACTCACCGATAATGGCTTTGCTTCCCCGGCGCATTATTCCCGCTTTTTCTACGGCAATTTGCTCACGAGTGTCACCGAGCCAATCCTGGTGATCAAGCCCGATGGTTGTAATGACTGCAATGTCAGGATCAAGAATATTGGTAGCGTCCAGTCTGCCGCCCAGTCCGACTTCAAGTATCGCCACATCCACTGACGCTTCAAGCATCATCACCATAGCAGCCAGCGTACCAAATTCAAAATAGGTTAAAGATATATCTTCGCGTGCTTGTTCAATTACAGAAAACACCCGACAGTAATCAGCTTCGGAACAGAGTTCGTTGTTGATCCGTATCCTTTCACGATAATCCAGCAAATGAGGCGAGCTATAAACACCTACGGATTTTCCCTGAGCAAGCAGGGCCTGTTCAAGAAAACGACAGGTGGTGCCTTTGCCGTTAGTTCCCGCCACGGTAATCACAAGGGTACTGGAGAAATCCAGGGTAAGACGTTGCGCTACCTGCTTGACTCTCTCCAACCCCATATCAATAGTGGTGGGATGAATAGATTCCAGGTAAGACAACCACTGCGCCAGCGTCTTTGCCGCTGGCGCCATAGAATGAGGATAAGATTCGGTCACTTAATTGGGACGATGTAGTTTTACCAATAGGCGGTGTAATTTATCACGCATCTGGCGACGGTCAACAATCATATCAATTGCGCCCTTTTCCACCAAAAACTCACTGCGTTGAAATCCTTCAGGAAGTGTTTCACGCACTGTCTGTTCTATAACACGAGGGCCGGCAAAACCAATTAGAGCTTTAGGTTCAGCGACATTGATATCTCCCAGCATGGCCAAACTGGCTGACACACCACCCATAGTAGGATCGGTTAATACGGAGATGTAGGGCAAGCCTCTTTCGCTCATTTTCGCCAGTGCAGCAGACGTTTTAGCCATCTGCATGAGCGACATTAACGCTTCCTGCATTCGGGCTCCGCCACTCGCTGAAAAGCAGATCAACGGCATATTATTTTCTAAACAAGCATTTACCGCAGCAACAAAACGCGCGCCCACCACAGAAGCCATGGAACCGCCCATGAAAGCAAACTCAAAGCTAACCACTGCAACAGGCATTCCTTTTAACTTACCTTGCATAGCGATGAGCGCATCTTTTTCATTGGTGCTCTTTTGCGCTGCTGTAATACGGTCTTTATAGCGCTTAGAATCTTTAAACTTCAAAATATCCCGAGGTTCAAATTCTGCGCCCAGTTCTTTTCTGTCTTTTTCATCCAGAAAGCTATTGAGACGGCTGCGAGCGCTGATACGCATGTGATGATCGCACTTCGGACATACTTCTAACTGCTTTTCTAAATCAGTTTTATACAGAACTGCCTGGCAGGACCCACACTTTGTCCAGATACCCTCAGGCACATTTCCTTTAGTAGAAGTTTGCGTCCGTGGCAGTATTTTTTGAATCCAGCTCATTAAGGAGAATCCTTTTATTCGTTTTCAGTGCTTACTTGATTATTATTTGTGCACATCTGTCAAAATTTTAATATAGCGCGCTATTAGACCACAATACACGAAAATGCTAAAAGCAAAACTGGTCTAAGAAGTTAAACAAGCTTTTGTTCACTGTATCAGGTTTCCGGCAAAAATAGTGGCCCGATTGGCCGAACCGGCAGTTCGAAACGCTCAGGATAGGTCACGTGCACCAGATACAAGCCATTAGGTTTTGCAGTAGCAGCGGCGAGCGTACGATCTTTAGCAGCAATTAATTCGGCTATCCAGTCCTCGCCCTGCTCTCCTGCGCCTATGTCCATTAACGAGCCGGTAATATTTCTCACCATATGGTGGAGAAACGCGTTTGCATGAATATCAAGAATAACGTATTTACCCAACCGCGAAACCTCTACCCGCGTCACTTCCCGGTAAGGAGAGCGAGACTGACAGTGCGCTGCACGAAAGGCGCTAAAATCATGTTCGCCAATAACCGCCTGCGCCGCCCGGTGCATACGGCTTTCATCCAATTCGCGATACTCGTGAGTCACGCCATTATGTAAAATAGCAGGGCGTAGGCGGTCATTGTAAATGATATAGCGGTAGCGCCGATGTGTGGCAGAAAAACGTGCGTGAAAGTCTTCATCAACCACTTTACACCACGTCACCGCAATAGAATCAGGAACGTTGGCATTTATTCCCATGGTCCAGGCGCGTTCTGGGCGTACCACATCGGTATCAAAGTGCACCACCTGGGCCGTAGCATGAACACCAGCGTCGGTCCGCCCGGCACAGAAAATATCTATCCGTTTATCGGCGACTTTGCTTAATGCCTTTTCCAGATACTCTTGTACGGTAGGAACATTATTTTGTCGCTGCCAACCGTAATGCGCAGCACCGTCATATTCAATTCCCAAGGCAATTCGCGGCATACTTCTCACTACCCTCTTAAAAAAATCGGCTAAGTGTAGTCATAGCCGCATTCAAGTGCAATGCGAGGGACAATCCTATGGGAAAAAACCCGTCGAATTTTTCACTTATCGTCGTTAATCAGCAGCATATCCTCTCTTGCCGCAAATCAACCCTTGAGCGACGCCAGCAAGTTTTCCGCTTCTTCCTGTAAATCACTGTTACCTTTTTCTGCCACTTCTTTTAATAGCTCTCTGGCCGCGTCCATATCATCCATTTCAATATAGACTCTGGCCAGATCAAGGTTTGCACTTTGACCTGCATCTTTGTCGATATCAATTATGTCATCGTCTTCTGACACACCAGTAAAATCAGATAGACTTACGTCCAAATCCAAAGGAACTTCATTGAAGTTATCTTCATCTTCCTGCATGCTTTCATCCAGCAACGTCTCTACATCAAGAAAAGAGGCTTCATCTTTTGCTCTTGGCGCTAAGGGTTCTGCGTCTGTGTCAGTAAGTAAGGCTTCAAGATCAAGGTCTGGATTATCCAGCTTAATGTTTGACTGGCTCTCTGGCTTTCTTTCAGTGTCATCGTCAATAGAACCCAATAATTCATCAAAATCTGAATTTTCCAGCTCATCAAAAATTTCGTCATCGCTGCTGTCACTATCTCCAGTTAGCCAGTCATCCAGCCCGGGAACATCCTCTAGCTCATTAATTTCCTTTTCCGAAAACTGGGTGTTGGGGAGCACACCATCAATTTCCTGCTCTAATGAGAACTCTTCTGTCTCATCAAAAGAATTTTCCAGAATGCTGTCGTTGAAGGCTGTATCTGTTTTACCAGCACCAATCTCGGAAAATGATGGGATCTCGTCCATCATTTGCTTATCAAAAGCATCTAAAGCTTCATCAAGGGGATCGGTCGCGACAAAATCATCTGCCCCTGCCGCTAAGTCCTCGCTTTCACCTGCAGAGCTATCGAAACTATCTTCTGACTCTGTCTTCGGTGCAGCTTCAAATGCGGGAGCTTGCTCTTCCTCAGGGTCATCACTATTAATGTCGCCAGAATCTTTATCAGCTAAACCGGCATCGACAGCGCTTGCCTGATCGGCTTGGGGCGGTGTCACCATTGCGTCTGTTGAAGGATCAGTTTCTGCATTCTCTTCGTGATCACCGGCTTTATCATCTGCTTCCGGCGCAGCTGCGGAAGCATCGGGTGACTCATCAAATTGTGATTCAGATGATGACGACGGCGCCTCTGCTTGCTGCTGTGCAGAGCCTTCTTCATCCGAATCTTCACTCTCTTGCCCGGCTGTCGCGTCAGTTAGCGATTCGTCATTATCTGCATCGCTTGCCGGTAATTTTTCCTCGGGTTGTGATTCAGATGATGACAATGCTTCTTCTGCTTCCAATTCTGCCAATAATTCATCAGAAAGCTCGTCTAATTCTTTATCTTCTTTGGCTTCTTCCGCTTCTAGTTCTGCAAGCAGTTCGACGCTTAAGTCGTTACTGAGGTCATGCTCGTAAAGGCCTTCTTCAGTAGTATCAATTACATGTGCAGGCGGTGTATTAATTACGTCTTCATTACTTTGCGACTGTAGTTTTGCTATCAAGTCGTCAGACAGGGGGTCGCTGAAGTCGTCAGCATTTTCCATATCCTCAACATCTATTTCATCCAGATCTGCAGTTAAGGCATCAAGGTCTTGAATTCCTTGCGGCGACGGTGCACTCGATACCTCAATTTCATCTTCATAATCGTCATCTTCATCACGTTCGTCGGGCATCCCGCCCATCATTTCAATTTGCTCTATTTCGCCGATTAGCTCATCGGTAATGCGATCAAGATCCTGATTCTGCTGATGAATTTCCTTGTCCAGCTTCTCAAGCATATCTTCGTTTATGGTAGCGTCTTCCACCCCAAGAGTTTCTTCAAGCGTAGCTGGCTTGTCTTCCTCCAGCAGCTCATCAATACTGATTTCAGGTTTGTCGTCTGTTTCTTCAGTTGCATCTAGCGCCGTCGTACCCGCACTAATTTTTCCATTTGCGTCAGCTTCATCCGACACTTCAACCACAAACTCATCACTGCCAGTATTATCATTTTTCGCAGAAGAAGCAGCTACAGCTGCGACTTCTTCCGCCGCTCCGCTTCCAGAGATATCCGCGTCTGAACCCTTGTTTGGCTCATCCAGCAGGTCATCGCTCTCCGACAAATCAATTGCATCAATGTCAAACTCAGTATTTAACGTGTCACCATCACCGAAGAGGCTATCAAGTTCGTTCTGATCCAAAGAATCTTCGCCGTCCTCAAATATGTCTTCGCCTCCAGGCACCAGCATATCGTCTTCATCAAGTTCGGCGAAGTTTTCAAGTTCATCGTCTAGTGCCTCTTCCAACTCAGAGGAAAGTACGTCATCAAGCAAATCGTCATCATTAAATAAGTCGTCATCTGACAATTCTGCTGCATCCGCCAGATTGTCTGGCATCGCTGTAGCCATATGAACTGTGGTATTTTCCGGAGCTGATGACATAGATGAGGCAGCGGAAACAGGCGCATCAGGGGCCGAATCAGTGGGTGGCTCCCTACGCTTTAACAGCCAGGCGGCCAACCCGCCCATAATTAAAAGGGTCAGGATCCCGGAACCCACAACTAAGCTGACAGGATGAGCGAGCGTATCCATCAGCGAGCCACCTTTCTCAGCTTGCCGTTCTGATTGCTCCTGTCTAATCATGTCGAGCAACTGGCGTTGTAGCGCGAGCTGTTCATCCATCTGTGCCTGAACATCTCCTTCAACCTGATCACGAAGACTGCTTAAATCAGTATTTACCTGATCTACCCGCTCATATAATTTACGATTTTCGTCAAGTAACGACTGTACATTTTCCAGCGACGCGGCAAATTGCTGCCGCAGTTCATCGAACTGCTTTGCCTGCTGAACATCCATTTGAGTAAGCTGTTTTTCGAGAGCTGTTTTGGTATTGCTTAAATCTTCCTGATTAACCAACGGAACAGCAGGCTTAACGTTTTCTTTGCGAGTTCCCGATTGCTTTTGCAGACGAGCAAACTCTCTTTCATCCTGCTCGGCGCGTTGTTGTGCTTTTTGTGGATCGATGCGAGAAATGTAGCGTTCAGAGGGCATGCGCAATATAGCGCCGTCTACAATCAGGTTTAAGTTGTTCTGTTCAAAAGCGTTGGGATTTAACTGGTAAATCGCCGCCATCACCTGATAAATAGAGAGATTTTTATTTTGCCGATGTCTTTCGGCGATCTGCCATAAAGTATCAGAAGAATCGACGGGGCCAAACTCCACGCCAGAATATTGACTGGTGGCGTTTTTCGGGCCTTTGATTTGCATCGTTCTTTCTTGAGCATCAACGTCTGGATGGGGCGCTGCTAACATTAGTGATAAAACAAATATGCCCGTCAAATGCAATTTCATAGCGTTCCTATATACCCTCAAGCGTCTCAACCGCAGCCATTATTCATTGGCGGTCATTCTAAGGTAGCTGGGTATGTAAGGATAATCATCTGCTGTTATCCCTCTACCCATTGTTATTATTCGCGCGCCGGTTCAACGTAAAACGCGTTTTTTTGCGATGATAAAGCCATGCCAGCTCAACATGATCCGCCATACTGTCAAAACACCGTCATAAGTCAATGAGCCAGCTTCCTTTGACGGGCCATGCAAAAAATAATCCACAGCGACCTCTATCAGTTTTATCCGCTTAAAACTATAAACCAGTTACCAGTAGCAATCTAGGTAATAGCCCAAATAACCGCAGGGAAATGGATAAGGATGATTAGCGAATTAGTTTCTGCTGAATTTTATTGAGGAGGTTTGGTGTGACACATGATAACCAATAGTGTTTAAAATAGTTGTAGCCAGGCAGGTAATGGCCTGCCTGGCGTTGATGTCATTTACATATAATCGCGAATAAGCGTTTCGGCAATTTGCACACTATTGGTCGCTGCGCCTTTACGAATGTTGTCTGAAACGACCCATAGGTTCAGGCCGTTTGGATGCGTAATGTCGTTACGGATACGACCCACATGCACCAGATCGTTTCCGCTGGCACTGCTGACTTGCGTGGGGAACTGTTCCCGGGCCTCATACACCTGCACGCCTGGCGCATCAGCCAGCAACTGCTTCACTTGTTCAGCATCAATAGGCTGGCGGGTTTCCAAATGAATAGCTTCACCATGGCCATAAAAAACCGGCACCCGTACGGCGGTAGCATTTACTAAAATGGAAGCGTCACCCATAATTTTCTGGGTTTCCCACGCCATTTTCATTTCTTCTTTGGTGTAGTCGTTATCCAAAAAAACATCGATTTGTGGAATGGCATTAAATGCGATCTGACGGCTGAAAGCTTCTGGTGTGATTTGTCGCGCGTTAAGAAGATCGGCAGTTTGTTTAGCGAGTTCTTCCATCGCTGATTTACCAGCACCTGATACTGATTGATAAGTACAAACGTTAATTCGCTCAATGCCTACCGCATCGTGTATAGGCTTAAGCGCTACCAGCATCTGGATGGTAGAACAATTCGGATTCGCAATAATATTACGGTTGCGGAAATCAGCTAAGGCATGGGCATTGACTTCAGGCACTACTAAAGGGATATCAGGTTCATAGCGAAACTGAGATGTATTATCAATCACTATACATCCCGCTTCGGCCGCTTTCGGCGCATAAATCGCTGAAACACTGCCACCGGCAGAAAAGAAACCATACTGCGCCTGGGTCCAGTCGAAGGATTCCGCATCCAACACTTCCACTTCTTCGCCCTTAAACGTGACGGTACCGCCAGCAGAACGTTTACTGGCAAGCGGATATAAGGTTTTAACTGGAAATTTCCGCTGCTCAAGAATATCGATCATTGTCTGGCCGACCAGACCTGTGGCGCCAAGAACGGCAACATCAAAGGCTTGTGACATATTAGGTGAAACTCCTACTTTCGTCGCGTGAAAAGGTTAATACATCACGCTGGGCTGATTATTTTGCAACACACTGCTAGAGCATTTCCAAGGTAAATCCCAAACCGGTTAGCTGGCGGATTATACCATTGGAAACCATTCCGGAGAGACGCAGTGTGTACGCTGCATATTCGCGACGAACCCGGTATGATTTTCTTATCGCCGCAAATTGATTCGATTTTGCCATGGCTTGGCGAAAAAACCTATCGTCGTCTTGGATATCATATATCGAAATTAGCAGTTGGCGTAGTTCAGCCCAGGACAATGCTTCGACAGAGGGATCTTCCGGCGTAAAATCAACGGGTTCAGGTGTATCCAAAAAGTCTTCCATGGCAAGCTGAGGAAACTTATCCATCTGATCGCAAAACTGCTCATACACAAGTTGCGTTCCCCGAAGCTTACCTTCAACTGAGTGGCCTGCTATGTGAGGCGTAGCTAACCAAATCTTTTCCAACAAAGTGCTACTGATATTCGGCTCGTTATAGTAGACGTCAAGGACAACCGATGGTGGATTGGGCTTGTGCAGGCGCGCGATTAAAGCGGGTTCATCTATCACCTCGCCACGACAGGCGTTAATCAGTAATTGGTGGCCCTGAAGCGCCTCTAGACGCTGCTCGCTCATCAGGTTAACGGTAGCAAACTCGCCATCTTGAATAAAGGGCACGTGCAGCGTGATCACCTCACATTCTAAGATTCGGTCCATATTTACAAAGTGACGGGGATCATCAGTGTTTTCCAAAGGCGGATCGCAGAGTAAATAAGCAATATTCAATGCTTGTAAATAATGCGCCAGTGCGGTTCCTACATACCCAGCTCCCACTACACCGACCGTAATACGGGAGAGGTCAAGTTTTTCCTGCTCATGCGCGGTTAATAACGCGCTGATTACGTATTCCGCCACTGCTGCAGCATTAGACCCGCCTGCAGAGTTCCATTTTATATTGTGTTGCGCCAAATAGGCGGTATCCAGATGATTGGTGCCAGCTGTCGCTGTGGCAACATATCTGAGGGATGAGGCCTTGTGTAAAAGTGCTTCATCAACTTTGGTGGTAGAACGCACCGCTAAATAATCGGCGTTGACAAGATCGTCGGCACCGACGTCCTGCCAGTTAAAAGCCACAGCCTCACCCAACGTTGAAAAATACTCGGCGCCCCGAGGAATGGTGTCTTCGAAATACAGTTTCATAACGTCACTACATCCTTGAACGAAAGAGAAAACCATCGGAAGCTTAGGAAATTCTCGTGATACAGACAAAAACAGCGCCCACAGGCGCTGTTTTCTTATTCCCTTTAACTTTATCGCTGATAACGCTGCATTACCAGAGTAGCGTTTGTGCCACCAAAGCCAAAGCTATTAGACATAATCGTATTTAACGTAGCTTCACGTGCTTCAGTCACGATATCCAGACCAGCTGCCGCTTCATCCAACTTGTTGATATTAATAGATGGTGCAATAAAATTGTTTTCCATCATCAACAGGCTGTAAATAGCTTCATTCACACCGGCTGCGCCTAACGCGTGGCCAGTCAATGATTTAGTCGCACTGATTGGCACGCCTGATTTGCCAAACACTTCCTGAATGGCCGCCAATTCTTTAACATCTCCTACAGGGGTAGAAGTACCATGAGTATTCAGGTAATCAATGGGTCCATCGATATTCTGCATCGCCATCTTCATACACCGAATCGCGCCTTCGCCGGAGGGAGCAACCATATCAAAGCCATCAGACGTTGCGCCGTATCCGACAACTTCACCATAAATTTTTGCGCCCCGTGCCAGCGCATGTTCTAGTTCTTCAACGACAACCATACCGCCGCCACCAGAGCTGACAAAGCCGTCACGATCAGCATCATAGGTACGAGAAGCCACTGCAGGATTGTCGTTATATTTAGACGACAATGCGCCCATTGCATCAAACTGGCTGGAGAGCGACCAATGAAGCTCTTCACCTCCACCCGCGAATACCACATCCTGTTTGCCTAACTGGATAAGTTCCAACGCATTGCCAATACAATGCGCGCTGGTGGCACAGGCGGAAGCAATGGAATAATTCACACCTTTAATTTTAAACGGCGTGGCCAGACACGCAGAAACGGTAGATGCCATACAACGAGGCACCATATAAGGACCGACGCGTTTAACACCTTTTTCCCGCAGGATATCGGCAGATAGCACCTGATTCTCGGAAGAAGCACCGCCAGAACCAGCGATAATTCCTGTACGTTCGTTGGAAATATCACTCTCTTCCAGACCCGAATCAGCAATAGCTTGCTGCATAGCGATGTATGCGTATGCCGCAGCGTCACCCATAAAACGCATGGCTTTGCGGTCAATGTGATCTTTCACATCCAGATCAACATTTCCCCAAACCTGGCTACGTAAGCCCATTTCTGCAAATTGTTCGGAGAACGTAATTCCTGACTTACCTGCTTTCAGGGACGCCAGAACGTCTTCTTTATTGACACCGATGCTGGACAAAATGCCCATACCGGTGATAACAGCTCTTCTCATAATTTACCCTTTATTTAGATGGGGCATATGTTAACGATTTTCAGCACCAAAGTGGTCTGCTCTTTTCGTTTATACCGCTCGACGTTATGCCTACACCTTAAGTATGCACTGAATGTATTACAGTATAAGCAACGATTAAACACTACCTTCACTTTAGCATGCACGTTATGATCGCCCCAGCGAAATCATTCTAATCCAAGGTTTAAGCGTTGAAATCGACCTCAGCCACAGTTCATTTTAATACCCAAGGCACGCCCGTTGCTGATAATTTTGACGATGTTTACTTTTCCAATGACAGTGGAATTGATGAAACCATGCACGTTTTTATGGGCGGAAATGATCTCCCAGGGCGCTGGTTAGAACATCAAAAATCTCACTTCGTTATCGGCGAAACCGGTTTCGGCACTGGCCTAAACTGCTTGGTGGCTATGCACGCGTTTCGGCAATTTCGGCATGCGAATCCTGATCATCCCCTCACCCACTTGTTTATTCTGACAACAGAAAAGTATCCTTTACTTCAAGATGACATAAAAAAAGCGTTACTAGCTTTTCCCACGTTAGCGGAAGCGGCTGATCTACTGGTTGCCCAATACCCTATGGCACTACAAGGATGTCATCGTCTCCATTTTAACGCTTTTTCAACCACATTGGATTTGTGGCAAGGCGATGTCCACGCGTTACTCCCGCAGTGGCATACTCCTGTAGACGGGCTTGTTGATGCCTGGTTTCTTGATGGCTTTGCTCCCAGCAAAAATCCGCAGATGTGGACCGATGCATTGTTTTCTCAACTCGGAAGGTTGTCAAAACCCGGCGCTACCTTTGGTACTTTTACCGCTGCTGGCGTGGTGAAGCGGGGTTTGTCTGCCGCTGGATTCGAAGTAAAAAAGCATCCGGGCTTTGGGCGTAAACGGGATATGTTAGTGGGACGTTATGCAGAGCTTCGCCGCAAAAAAATCGATGCGCCTTACTATCGCTTTAGCTCCGTTGCGCTCACCGCTCATCACCGCGTCGCTATTGTGGGAGGCGGTTTGGCGGGTGCGTGTACCGCCTATGCTCTGGCCAAACGGGGTATTTCCGCTACGCTTTTTTGTCACTCTGACTCTCTTGCACAAGGCGCCTCAGGCAATCCGCAAGGCGGTTTTTATCCGCAGTTACACGCGCAGGCCAGTTTTCCCAGCCAGATTCAGGCGCTGAGTTTTCTATACGCCAATCGCCATTATCGGCAGCTTGCGCAACATCGTCCGTTTAGTCATGACTGGTGCGGCGTCTTGCAATTGGGTTTTTCTGAAGAAGTGGTTAAGCGGCAACATAAAATGGTTTCTGCCGATATCTGGCCCAGCGAAATGATTGCGCCGGTGAATGAACAGGAAGTCACTGCTATAGCCGGGGTTCACCTGCCCTACAGCGGCATTTACATTCCCCAGGGAGGCTGGATCTGCCCGCCGGAACTGGTGACTTCGCTAATCAATGCCGCGGCTGAATATGTAGACGTTAAATTGTCCCATCAGATAACAGAAATAAGGGAATCTACCGACGTCGTTAACCTGACAATTAACAACACCCGCTATGATTTCGATCATGTCATACTCGCAACGGGCGCTGATTCGATTACTTTAGATATCTTTGATCAGCTCCCTCTTCGCCCGGTGCGAGGCCAGGTTGAAGCCATTCCTACTCAGCCGCCAATAGTCAATCTGAAAGCTGTGATTTGCCATAAAGGCTACTTAACACCCGCCTATCAAGGCCGTCATGCTCTCGGTTCAACGTATCAAAAAAATGATGTGGATTGTACCCCGCGAGAAAGTGAGACCCACATCAATCTACAAACTCATAGAAAGGCGCTGGCAAGTTCACAATGGATAGACAAGTTAAAATACGATGGCACCGCCAGAGCATCCGTTCGTCTTGGCATGCCAGATCACCAGCCTGCAGTAGGATTGTTGGGAGATACAGAAAAGCAGGCTCGGGATTATGCAGATTTATTTAAAGGCCAGCCTTTATCTGCCATGCCATTACCAGCAAAGGGAAGAGTAAGTGTGTTTACTGGTTTGGGTTCAAGAGGCTTAACAACGGCACCGCTCATGGCTGAGATGCTGGTCAGCCAGCTGTGCCACCAGCCCTTGCCGATGGCTAATTCGCTGCTTCAGGCGCTAAACCCTAATCGCTTTGTTATACGAGCTTGTCAGCGTGGAGCAGCAGAAACTGACACTATCGGCGGTAAGGAAGATTAAGAAGTCTCGAGCCGTCCAAGGTTCTGTTAATTGCAAAGGTTTAATATTTACCCTCTGCTAAGTTTTATGCTGTCTGAATTTTCACTTTCCACGCTGCCGTTACTGGGAATTAACGCATCGACAACATAAAAAGGAATAAACGTTTGCGCACTGGCCATTACGCGACGGTTCTCGAGGCCGAGAATTCTGGCGTTCACCATCACGCCCCCCTGATGTTTAGCCAGCGTGCCAGTGAGTACGTATTCTACCGGTAGCTCGTTGTTTAGCTCCAGATAATCCCGCGATAATAAAAAATCGCCCGACTCCGTGACGCGAATGTAAGTTGTAGCTTTAAAATCTACAACGGGAATACGGAATTTGTGTAGCTCGTGCATAAACGACTCAGACATTTGCTGACCCAGCAAATTCGTTTGCTGCAAATCCGAATCCAACAAGGCGAAGGTGGTAATTGCCACTGGCGTCTGCTCAGAGACTTGTTCCATATTGGCGATTAGATCCTGGGCCAGATTTTTTACATAATCGCTGATGTCTTTATCTAACAGAGGGCCTTTATAAACGCCCTGATCGCCGGAACGAAAAAATATCTGCCCCGCGCTACGTCGTGTGTCTTTATCTTCTGTAACTTTGGCCATGGGCGCTTCACGGTCCGACGCCATGACGTCGATTACGTTCATTGCGCGGCGACTATTCGGTGTTTTGGCAACGGCATCTTCATCTACAGAGGAACAAGAGGTTGCCGACACTATAACCGACAAAGCAATTAGCACCATCTTCAGCGGAGACTTCATATATCGTTACCCTTTTCTTCTGCTCTGGTTTCTTCCGTTCTATAAAGACGGCCCTGACGACTGGTTACCTGTTCGCGTTCCCAAAATAGTTCGGCAGGGAAAAAGCGTGTGGCAGCCGCCACCACATCTTTACTTTTGGCGTTAATTACCCGCGCATTTACAATGGCACCAGCCTGCTGATGTACCAGCGTACCGGTAATAAAGTAATCCACGCGGTCGATATCAGCTAACTGTTCAAGATTTCGGGAAAGCACACGATCTGCACGGTCTCCCATTAATATATCGTTAGTAAGCTTGAATTCTTGAGTCGTGAAGCCGCGTTTTGTCGCTTCTGTAATCATTCCCTGTTCTAACTGATGACCCAGCAACATCAGTGGGTTTTGATCTTTTGCGTTATATTCCATTGAATCAGCCGGCACAAAGCCCACTACGGCATATCGAGCTTGCGGAATCGGGCGCAAATTTGCGAACAGTTCATTTGCCAGAATAAAAGTATGATATTCCACATTCCCCAATGGCGGCACTGACTCGTTTGAACGATATTGCCCGTTTTGTTCTGGCTCCGATGCGCAACCGGTAGTGAATAAAGCTATCAGGCAAATAAACGCCATACCGCTAGCTGACCAGTGGTTTTTTACAGACAGAAGATAATAGCTCAGAGAGTTCATGGTGATACCGTAAATGGCGCAGTTGTAAATGTCTTAGATCAGCACTGCAGCAATAATCGCACCAAAGAGGAAGATGTAGCGATTAAATTGCCGTTAAGTGCTCCAGGCCCTGCCCAACAGAGGCCTTCACACGGCGGACCCCGCAAATTCCGGCAAGAAAAAGCAGCGCCAGGCGGCAAAAAAGTGCCAGAAAATTGCCGCTTTCGTTAATGTTCTTAGGCGGAAGTTTTTGCAACAAACGTTAGCGCGCCTCCCTAACCAGTTTTTGCCAAAGCGCAACAACCCGTTGCTGATCGACAATCTCAAGCTCACCTCTGGCAAAAGCGGCGTCAAGGCTTTGCTGCATTTCAGTGTGTAAAGTCGCAACGGTTGCCTGAGCATCCATTTCCTGTTTTCGAGCAATGACAGCAAAATGCCCTTGCAGATAACTGGCCAAAAATAATTCATCATCGTTACCGTGATCCACTACGCCGTCTAACCGCGATTCAATGTGGGTCACTGCATCAATAAATTCCGAGTCTGCAGCGGGTTCTGGTTGCATTATTTTCTCCTACACCACTGGGTATAAAACTTTATCGTGATAGCCTGTGATCACTTGTAAATGTCCAGCAAGCAGCGCATCCAATTCGCTGTCACCGGAGTCCAGGCGCAGTGGCCGACCTTCCAGTTGCTGAAGCTTTTGTTTAGTTGCTATCACCAACATATTTTCTTTGCCGATTCGATGTAAAAAAGCAGGGCTTAGTTGTTGATTGCCTCGTCCAAGGATGTGCCCTTGTCCGCCTATCACTGTAATCACCAATTTGGTAGGTGCCGTTTGAGTAAGTGAAAGCAGCGTTTGCGCAGTGACATCACTGGCAACAAGTTCGCCATTTTTTATAATGTCGACGCCTAACAGCGTATTGGGTAATGCTAAATGTTCCATGATAGCGGCGACAGTGGTACCGGATCCCATCACAAACATGGCTTCAGGTAAATCTTCCATTACTTCAAGAACATGCGCAACAATGTCAGCAATAACCAGTTCTTCATGTTCGCGGCCGCCCATTTTCACTGCTTGTATGTACGAAAGTTCAGCGGGAACTCGCATGTCGCCAAAATGGCGAGCAAGTACTTTTCCCGCCCGAAAGGCGTCTTCGTCAATGTCACGCACTTCACCTTCCATTTCACTTACAAGCTCACCTTTTGCCATCAGCGCTACCACCTGCCCTGCCGCACTTGGCGTTACTGCGTACACACCGGAATGGATTTTACAACCAGCCGGTACTCCAAGCACTGGCACCTTATCGCGAACAGCGTTGCATATGTTGCGGGCAGTGCCGTCGCCACCAGCAAAGAGCAGTACATCAATCCCACTGTCGATAAGAAGCCGAGCAGCCTGTTCAGTATCCTGTGCTTCAGTTTGCTTGTTTGCTGGTGTAAAAATGACTTCAAAGGGCAAGCCTGATTGGTCGCAGCTATCTGCGCCCATTTCGCCCGCGACCGTTTTTATCTGCACAGCCGCTTCAGATTCAGCTAGCACGGTAAGTGCTTTTGTCATTTTATCCTTAGCCAGCTTTTGGGCACCCTGTGCTAATGCCTTTTCACGAATTTTAGCACCATCACTGCCTTTTAGTGCCAGCGCACCACCAATTCCGGCGAAAGGATTTACCAGAACGCCAAGGCGAAGTGGCTTTTTCTCTGTCATATCGCTTCTCTGTAAATGGTCCGTGAACATAATTGAGAGGTCCGAAAATGTTGTTGCAGTACCTCAATAAACATTGCCGCTCTCGGTGGAAAGCTGGTTCCAATATAGGTTAGTAATTGCTTTTCAACTGCAAGGGTAAAGCCTTTTCTATCCGGCTCAGCGCCGTTTAGATTATCGGTACTTACGCTAAATTTCCTGCCCAAAGCCAGGGTAAAAGCCCATTCAATTGCCTGAGGTTTAACTTCTGCTTGTTCAAACGCGCGCTGCTGCTCGCTATTACGTCCATCCGGGCAATACCAGTAGCCATAATCTTCCAATTCTCGGCGCTTGGCGCCGGCAATACACCAATGGGCTATTTCGTGTAACGCACTGGAGAAAAACCCATGCGCGAAAACAATTCGACAGTGAGGCGTAGTATCATCAGCGGGAAGATAAATTGGCTCAGATTTTCCTCTTGTCAGTTTGGTATTAAACCGGGGGTAAAATGTCTGGTTGAACAAATCGATAAGTGTATCTACTTCTGGATCAACATCAAGACAGGGCTGTTCGACTGGGTTATCAACTGAGTTAACATTCAACATACGACTCTTTGTGAATTGCAAAGTATGGGCACTGAAAGTGGCAAAGTTTACCAAAATTCGTCTTGCTCAGCTATGATAGCTACAAAAATCTCGCACTGGATTTCAGGAGCGTTAGATCAGGAGGGTTAATGTGGGGCAGTCAGAACAGTCATTGGTGCGGCATATCCACTCAGTTAATGCGCTGCGGGAATCAGCTGAAAAAACTGGCTTGCTTAAGCAAATCCATGCGTTGCAGAATTGGCAGTGCCAGCGTTTATTAGCGACGCATAGCGAACTTGCACAACAGGAAAAATATCAGCGGGCGATGAATTTTTTTGTAGAAGAACTGTACGGCCCTCAGGATTTCAGCCAGCGGGATGCTGATCTCGCCAGAGTCATTCCCAAATTCGCAAATATTCTTCCAGCCAACGCCATGCAGGCACTGGACGACGCGCTAGCGCTCAATGCTTTGTCTTTTGAGCTGGATATGCAGATGGTTCAACACTTGGCTTCTGCTCCATTAACCAGAGACAGCTATGCTGAAGCTTATCTTACCCTGGGTCGCCAGCCGGACCGGGAAAGGCAGATTTTATTAGTGGCAAGTATGGGGCGGGAGCTGAGCAGCGTAGCCAATATTTTCGGTATCGACACATTATTAAAGCTAGCTAAACGACCAGCGCACGTTGCCGGTCTTCAATCGTTACATGGATTCCTTGAAAGAGGCTTTATGGTATTTAAAACAATGGGTAATATAGAAAGTTTCATGCAACCAGTCATTGCACGAGAGCATGAGTTGATGCTACAACTATTCGACCCAAAGCGCGATTTGACGAAGGAAAACCCGGTTCCTCATGTGTAGCCCTCAACTCTGGTTTCATCCGGCACCGTTTGTTCAAGACTGGACTATTGGCGAGACGCATATTGATCATTATCAGCATGTCAATAATGTTGCGTATGTTAGCCAGGTAGAATCACTGGCGTGGGCGCATTCCAAACATCTCGGCTTACACTTCGACCACTATGTTGCGCTGGATCGAGGGATGGTAATACGCCGGCATGAGTTGGACTACCTTCTTCCTTGTCATCTGGGAGACTCGTTGCGCTGTGCCACCTGGATTGTGAAATGTGATCGGGCGGTCTCATTGACGCGGCAATTTCAGTTTATTTGTCAACGCCGCAATAAAACCGTATTTACTGCCCGCACACAATTTATATGTGTCAGTTTGGCTAGCGGTAAGCCAAAGCGGATGCCTGCGGAATTCCGCTCAATCTATGGCAAAGCTTGTGTTCAGGAAAACGAATGAAAACGGCAGTTGCAGTATTGAGTCTGCTGTTGATAATATCGTTGTCACTTAATGTCTGGTATTGGTCTTCAAATCATAAAGCAGCTTCTGCTGTGCCAGATTCGGCAACAGCAGCACCTGCCACACCTGTAAGATCAGCAAACATAAATATTTCCGCAGTTGCTCCTGATTCACCACCAGGTCCCGAAAACACTGCCGCAGAGGACAAAAGCGAAGATGCGCAAGAACTCAGCCGCATAAAAAGCTGGATCCGCAACGGCGAATTTGCCCAAGCCGCTACAGCAATTAATGAACGTCTTCGTCTTACACCAGATGATATCGAATTGTTGCTGCTTGAAGCTGATATTATTGCCAAAACCCAACCGTTAAGTGATGCAATTATTCACTATTATAGCTTACTCGATTTATCTCTTCCCCCTTCTACTCGCGGCGACATTGAAAACAGGATTTCGACGTTAATGCAAAACGCTATTGAGCAACTAAAAAAAGACAGGGCGTGGGATCTTCTGGCGCGTTTTCTTGAACCTCTTTTTCAGCTTATGCCTCAGGATCGCAGCATCATCGTTGCCCTGGCTGATGCCTACGCCAGGCAAAATAAACTGACGTTAATGGAAGATGTTTTGGCTTCTCTTCCACCTAATGACTATCAGGCAAGCGCCATTCGGAAAAGGGTTCAGGACGAAACTGAACTTCCGTCCGCCACGGGAGACACTGATTCGGCTCCTCCCGCCAATGCTAAACCTGATGCTGTAACGCAAATCCCTCTTACCCGCGCAGGCGATCATTTTATCGTTGAGGTAAAAGTGACTGACTTGCCGGTTCCCCTGCTGATTGATACTGGAGCCAGCACGACAGCGGTTTCCAGCCAACTTTTCGCTGATATAAAAAATCGCGCTCATGTGGATTTCGTGGGTGTTTTTGATGTAAATACCGCCGCGGGAAAAATTCGCGCCCCGTTAGTACAACTCTCTTCTTTAGAAATTGGCCCGTATCGGCTGAAGGACGTCAGCGTGCTGGTACTGCCTGTTGATGCTATCAGTGGTGCGCAAGGTTTACTGGGAATGAACATCTTAAAGCAGTTTGATTTTCGTATTGATCAACAGGGCAAAATACTCATGCTGCGCCCGCTCTGATTGTTTTTCTGTCGCCGTTAAATTTAATGTTTGTAAACAAACTTTCTCAGTTTCTGCCACGTAGCAAGTAGCACATTTATCACCGAGGAGAAACTATCTATGGGTAAATTAACAGGCAAAAAAGTCGCTATTCTTGTCACTGACGGTTTTGAACAAGTTGAATTGACCGAGCCAATGAAAGCAGTGAAAGACGAAGGCGCGGAAGTGGAAATTGTTTCATTGAAGTCTGGCGAAATCCAAGGCATGAACCATGATGAAAAAGGCGATAAATTTCCGGTAGACAAAACTGTCGATAGCGTATCGGCAAGCGATTACAATGGGCTTATTCTGCCAGGAGGCGTCGCCAACCCTGATACATTACGCACCAATAAACAGGCAGTAAAATTTGTGCGGGACTTTTTTGATCAGCATAAGCCGGTTTCAGCAATTTGCCACGGGCCGTGGATGTTGGTAGAAGCCGATGTACTTAAAGGCCGTAAAGTCACATCGTTCCCTAGCATCAAAACCGATGTTATTAACGCTGGAGGCAACTGGGTTGACGAAGAAGTCGTGGTGGATCAAGGGCTAACCACCAGTAGAAAACCGGATGATTTAGCTGCGTTTAATGCGAAAGTTATTGAAGAGCTTCGTGAAGGTAAACACGACCGCCAAACTGCTTAATCGTATTTCTGTTTTGGGGCCAGTGGTACTTCGCTGGTTCCCTTCCCCTTTTCTTTTTCAGCAAACAGGACAATCATGTCGGATTTATTTTCTCCAGCTATGGTAGGCAACGTAGAAACACGTAACCGAATTTTCATGGCACCGCTTACTCGAAGCCGGGCCGATGATGAATCGGATGTGCCCGCAGACATGGCTATCGAATACTATGCGCAGCGCGCCTCCTCAGGCCTTATTATTGCTGAAGCTACCCAAATTAATCCGGTTGGCAAAGGCTACATTCGCACTCCCGGTATTTATGCCGCAGAACATGTACAGAAGTGGCGCGAAATCACCGATGCGGTACATGCCAAAGGAGGCAAAATATTTTTACAGTTATGGCATGTTGGACGCATCAGCCATACGCATTTTCAACCCAACGGCAATGCTCCGCTTGCGCCGTCAGCAGTAAAACCGGATGTTGAAGTTTTTTTTGATGGCAAAAAGCAACCTGCTTCTATGCCTAAAGCCATGACAGTCGAAGAAATAAAGTCAACGGTAGAAGATTTTCGTAAAGCCGCGGCATACGCTAAGGAAGCACATTTTGATGGCGTAGAAATTCACTCTGCTAACGGCTATCTAATCGATCAGTTTATCCGGGACAAAACCAATCATCGAGATGATGAATACGGCGGCTCACTGGAAAATCGCTGTCGGTTACTGAGTGAAGTCACCGAAGCAGTACTGACTGTGTGGGAACCATCTCAGGTCGGCGTGCGGCTGTCACCTGTGGGGAATCAAAATGATATTGCCGACAGTGACCCACTCAATACCTTTACTTATGCTATTAATATGCTGAACAACTACCATCTCGCTTACTTGCATATGGTGGAAAAATTCCCCACCATGGGGATAAGTAACCGGGATCTAAAAATTCAGGAAAGTTTGCGCAATGTATGGCAAGGTTTTTATATTGCCAACGGCGAGTACGATTATTTAAATGGTCAACGGGCAGTAGAATCGGGTTACGCAGACGCCGTCGCGTATGGTCGCCCTTACATCGCCAATCCAGATTTGGTCGAACGTTTTGCACTTGGTGCCGAACTCAACGAACCAGACCCTGATACCTTTTATCAAGGCGAAGAAAAAGGTTACACCGATTATCCTTTTCTAAACGAGCGCTGATATGAGCGTTGAGTGGTTGATCCAGGTAGAAAGGCAGGAATTTCCGCCTTTCTACCTGACAAAAAATAATTGATATTAAAGGGATGCGGCCAAACGTGTGCCCTGGTCAATTGCCCGTTTTGCATCAAGTTCCACAGCCTCATCTGCACCGCCAATCACATTATAAGGAACCGACAGCCCCTCAGTGAGTGACTGCATAGGCTCCTGACCGGCGCAGATGATGACATTATCTACCGCCAGAATTCTGTTTTCCCCTTCCACTGTAACATGCAATCCATCGTCATCAATTTGGTGGTATTCCACTGAGGCAAGCATCTGCACTCCTTTTTTTAGCAGACCTGCTCGATGTGCCCAACCTGTCGTTTTCCCCAGACCAGCGCCAACTTTAGTGGATTTGCGTTGCAACAGATAAATTTCGCGAGATGAGGGTTCTGGTTGTGCAGTCATACCTTCCACACCAGCACGAGCAGAAAATGTCATATCAATACCCCACTCTTTCATAAAAACGGGAATATCCAGACTCGGCGTGAGCTCACCGTGTGACAGATACTCAGCAGTATCAAATCCAATACCACCGGCGCCAATAATGGCTACTTTACGACCCACTGGCTTCTTAAATTTCAGCACGTCTAAGTAAGACATAACTTTCGGGTGTTCGATGCCCTTTATTGGCGGCATTCTAGGCACAATTCCGGTGGCCACAATAACATGGTCGAAATCGGCATCTTGCAGCATGGCCGTAGTCACAGGTGTATTCAACTTTACTGTTACTTTCTGTAACGATAACTGTCTGGCGAAATAGCGCAATGTTTCGTAAAACTCTTCCTTGCCAGGTATTTGTTTAGCGATATTAAACTGGCCGCCAATTTCTTTGTCACTATCAAATAGGGTTACCGCGTGCCCACGTTGCGCAGCGGTAACAGCCGCTGCCAACCCAGCTGGCCCGGCGCCTACAACAGCAATTCTTTTACGCGTAGCGGCAGGATGAACGACTAATTCCAGCTCATGGCAAGCTCTCGGATTAACCAGACAGCTCGTTAACTTGCCATTAAAGATATGATCCAGACACGCTTGATTACAGCCAATACAGGTGTTTATTTCGTCGGCACGCCCTTCCTGGGCTTTGCGCATAAACTCAGGATCAGCCAGAAACGGACGAGCCATAGAAACCATATCGGCGTCACCTCTTGCTAACACTTCTTCGGCGACATCGGGCATATTAATTCGGTTAGAGGTGATTACCGGAATAGATAGTGCCTTGCGAAACTTTGCAGTGACCCAGGTAAACGCCGCCCGTGGCACCTTGGTAGCAATGGTAGGAATGCGGGCTTCGTGCCAGCCAATTCCGGTGTTAATAATGGTAGCACCAGCCTGTTCGATTGCTCTACCAAGTTTCACTACCTCATCATAGCTTGAGCCTCCTTCAACCAGATCCAGCATTGAAAGACGATAAATTAGAATAAAATGCGATCCCACGGCGTCGCGTACACGGCTTACAACTTCAATTGGCAGGCGGATGCGATTGTCATAGTCACCGCCCCAGCTGTCGTCACGATGATTGGTTCTTTTAGCAATGAACTGATTAAGGAAATATCCTTCAGAGCCCATTATTTCCACGCCGTCGTAGCCAGCGCGCTGCGCCTGTTTAGCGGCAAAAACGAAATCCTGAATTTGCTTTTCTATCTCCTCACCTGTCAGAGCTTTTGGAACAAAGCGATTAATCGGCGCTTGAATGGCTGACGGAGCCACAAGACTTTTGTTGTACGCATAGCGCCCGGTGTGCAGGATCTGCATACATATTTTTCCATCAGCGGCATGCACCGCATCGGTAACTTCTTTATGCTGCATAACGGCTTCATCAGAATCCAGTCGGCGCGTCATAGGATGCGTCGAGCCTTCTTCGTTTGGTCCAATGCCGCCGGTAACAATTAGCCCCACGCCCCCTTTCGCGCGCTCGGCGTAAAATGCAGCCATATGCTTATGCCCGTCAGGAACTTCTTCCAAACCGGTGTGCATCGATCCCATCACTACCCGGTTCTTCAACTGCGTAAAACCGAGATCCAGCGGGCGAAACAAGTGCGGGTATGTGGGGTGGTCTGTGGTGGCTGTCATGATGAATCCTGATTGTAGTGATTGCCTGAGTCGCACTTTGCATCAGATAAGGCTGCAGGCAAATATACCGCCCAGCAGCATGTTTAATGCTTATAAGCTATTAAAACCAAGCCGCGCGTTCAATCGGCAATGCGCAGCGGTAGTGAAATTCGGTGCTATATCTGAAACGAATATTTTTCTGACACCATTAGTACGAATCGTTACTGTAATATTGAACTAGACACCGTCAAGATAAGAAGCTATGTTGACGGTGTCAAGATTTATCATCATATTCATCACATAATATCTGAGGTTGTCATGAAATCCGCGACACTGCCCTACCACCACGGTGATCTTCGCGCTACGTTAGTCAGTGCGGCGACTGCGCGTCTGGAAAATCAAGGTATAGAAGGGCTCTCGCTTCGTAAACTCGCTGACGATATTGGGGTATCGCGCACCGCGCCGTACCATCATTTTGAAAACAAAAACGCGTTACTGAGCGCCGTTGCCGCCAAAGGCTTTCAAGACTGGTTAGCGTCAGCAAAGCGCATTATTGAAGAAGCAGCCGTGCCACCAGAGCAGCGTTTTCGACAGTTTATTTATCAATACATTAATTATGCGGCTACCCACCCGCAAATGTATGAACTCATGTTTGGCAGAACGATCTGGCAACAGGGAAACGCAACAGAGGATTTAAAATCCGTAGCATTTCCTAGTTTCCAATATCAGGTTGAGATGACGCGCTTATGGCAAAAGCACAACCTGTTACCCTCCAATCAGGAAGCACTGCGTCTGGCGCAGGTGACTTGGGGCACGTTACATGGGATCGCAAGACTGGTTATTGACGGTATTTATGCCCAAAGCGAGCATATCGAAGACATGTGCAATTGCGCAGCCGACCTGTTTATGCAACAGCGAAAATAAGTCACAACGTTTTCCCACCGTTTTTTACAGTCGCACGACAGACCCGGCTTATAGTGAACGTTATTGCCGCTCTGGAAGCAAATACCACGCTAGAATACACTAGTAAGCGGTGCGTAGGGCGTAGGCCAGTGTGGAATTCAAACGTGCTGACAACTTTGTCTATTGCGCTCATTCTCTATCAGAAATGATGCGCTGTCGGATTATAATGAACAGACCGCACCGGTGCTTCTTTCAAATATTAAGGTTACAAGTATCGAATTGATTAGCAATTAATTAACGATGAATATGGGCGAATAAAAGATACCCGCTTTCTAATTAACAAGCTGCTTTCCAAGGCTAGCGGTTGTAAGCAGGGCACTCGGCGCAGCAGACCCGCTCATTCGCTATTTTAGCCTGTATTTGTTCGGCGGCATTTAAAGATGAGCTCGCCACACTCCCCTCACATTACACATTGAATAAGAGCTTTGGAGGGAATACATGTTTCGCTAAAAGGTAAACACGTACCAGTAGAAAAGAGCGAGCTAAAATTCTGGTTTTAGGCAAAGTCCTTTTGCTGATCCTGTAATGACAAAGTCATAAAGCGACTATTGGGATCTTCCCGATAATTGCCAAACGGTGAACAGTAGGTAAAGCCGTAGCGGGTGTAAAGAGCTCTGGCGGGAGCAAAAAAGTCCATGGATCCGGTTTCCAAACTTATGGTTGCGTAACCGCGTGCTTTAGCTGTGTGGATGACATGTTGCAACAAAGCCGACGCTACGCCTCTTTTTCTAGCGGTTATTGCCGTTCGCATAGATTTAATTTCACCGTGGGCAGGCGTTAACTCTTTTAAGGCAATGCAACCCAGAAGCCTACCTTCAGCGCGTGCTGTCCAAAACGTAACCGAAGCATGTTGCAAGCCAACAATATCCAGAGCGTGCACACTTTCTGGCGGCGACGTTTTTCGCATATCATCCAGGTGTTCTTCCAGAAGCTGAATGACATCCTGGCTTTCCAGTAGTTCTATAGCTATTTCCATATAACATCCTGATACTGGTCGTTTTTTGTTAACAACGGCGGGGGTGAAATCCGGGACATTTTTGCTGATATCTTTGACATTCACCTCTGCGTTGTCAACTGCTTTTTCCAGCGCAGCAAAGGCTTCAGTAAAATGATCGGCCAGAGGTTGTAATGACTTCACATATTTATTGCAGCACACCATTCCGATATTGGCTTTGCCTGCGTAGGTCATCAACGTAATATTGACGCCGCCACCTGGGGTTATTGTGGAAATGGGATAGCAGGATAATAATTTACTGTCTTTAAAATAACGGGTGTCGCTCGGCCCGGGAATGTTTGACACCAGCATATTGGCAATAGGCTTAATCCAGTTGGAAAGTCGGAGTAATTCGCCGACCAAAGCACTGGCCTGAATGAGAATAGTGTAAGCGCTGAAAGCTTCGGCGCTGGCGTCTTGAACTGCCTGCTTTACAATACGGTGATTAACTTTGATTTGCTGCAAACGCAAATACGGATTTTGCTCGCCATGAGCCAATTGTACTGGAACGATAGCAATCCGATTTCCCGTTGTTTGCTCTCCTGCTTCGCGCAAATTGATCGGCATGTTGGAAATCAAGGCTTTCTCAAACACCTGACCATATTGGTGCAATAGGCGATGCACGCCAATATCAAATACACACAACAGCACTTCATTAGCCGAAGCACCGGTGAGCCTGCTCAGCCTTGATATTCGGTTAACATCTATATCTGCGGTAGCAACCGTACGTCCCTTTTGCACCTGTCCGGTAAGTAAGGTTTGCGAGCCGCTAAAAGGTGCGGGCATATAGTTTGGAAAAATACGGAAAATTTTTAGCAGTAGCCGGATAAGGATAATAAGCAATTGTGTCCCAACTTTTATATTACCCCAGAGCCGCTGACAAAAACCTGGTTGGCGCTTTTGCCGGTGAACCGGATTCCACAAATGCGTTAACGCCCAAAGCGGCACAAAGCCGCAGTTTTTCGGGTTGGAGGAATAGCCACACTGAAACCACTTCACTAATGTGGCACCATCACCATACATATGATGAACCCTGGCATAAATAGCAAAGCGAGCCGACTGATCATCAAAGATAAAGTGGTATTGCCAGAGTGGCTTCGCGTGGTCTAGCCTGGTTTCATGAAGTGTGGCAACGAAGGCATTCAATGCGCCATCATCATCCACATCGGCCACTCTATGAAGCTGAACATGATAATTCATGTTCAGGGACTTAACCGGCTGCAAATCCAGCGGATAGCCCAGGAACGTCCTTACGGTGCAGTTAAACGGTGGCGTGCCAGTGGCAAACGTGCGAACGTCGTCAACAAGTTGTTTTACATACTCAGATCCCTCTGCTAATGCAGGCATCTCAAGTTTTTGCAGACATGCCACGTGTTTTGGATTAGAAGCCGAGTCAGCTAGCCAAAATGACTTGTCGAGTAACGACAGCGATATCCCCATCAGTGGGTATCACGCCATTCTCTGCCACTTCGATAGCTTAGATTTACTGTAGGGAGCCACGTCATTTCGCTACGGGCTCGTGGGATAGTTTCTGCTGCTAGCGTCAGGCGTGGTAAGAGAACGACCATCAGGAGCGGCTATTCAGAAAGGTGCTGAGCTTCTTCGCCCAGTTTAAAAAAGACTGATTATACTGACATGACGGCGTGATGCCGCTCCCTTCCCGCTTAACTGGCATCAGGTGCTCGGTAGTCTTTAGCTGCAAATTATTGTCCTTCGGTTTGACACACATCTGACAGTGCTTGCTTTTCTTTAAGTGTAATGGAAGTCGCCTGAACCAATATCAGCAGCAATACTTCAACCGGATTTTCCCGGCATTCCATACAGACAACAATTGCTACTATGATAAGGTATGGTGATTGACAGGCTACTGACGGCGCCACCAATAATCAATGTTTGCCATCCTCCCTTTTTTGGCTGTAACTACAGCGCATCTTGACGTCGCTTGCTGGAAAGAACGTGAATATTTTAAGCAAATGCTAAAAGTGCGAGTTCACGATAGCGCCGCTTTATATATTCCCTGATCAGCGATAGGTGCAGATCCTTTTCTTTTCGCGAAATGTAGCCGCCTTCACTTGCAAATACAATTGCTAATCCTATAGTGGTACGAATTGTCAGTGATGTTTGCTCAGCTCAGAGATAGAGGATCAGTATAATACCGCTGGTAACGAAGAACTCGCGATCAGCTTGCAAACAATAGCTGAGTTTTTAGACGAACGTCTGAGCACGAATGCCCAGTAGTTAATGCTCAATGGTGTCGCCTTTCTAGAGTAGACGGCGACGCGAAGCATAACAGCACCTAAGTTATTAGTTGCATTCTTAATGAGCCACTATCACAACGGATCGGTATAAAGAGTTTACGCTCTGTCAAAAGCAGCCAGGCGCCGCCTCTTTGCCACGTGATGTTATAGAAAGAAATACCGTATTCAGCGAAACATTAAGGTATTATCTGCGGCTGTAACAATGCGGCAGATTTACAGCCTGTAGTGAACATATTTGCAGTAGCGCAAAATACTGCGCATCACTCTAACATCCGACAATAAATAAAATTTTTATCAAAGCGCGGTGAGTGTCACCGGCGCTTAAGGGTAACAGTGAACAAGAAATACGAAAATCCTGACAACATCTATACGCAGCAAGTCAAGCAACTCATCGAAATGGTGCATCCGCAGGATCCTGAGCAGGCTTCTGTCTATGAAGACGCCCGCCGCTATTTCGCACTGACTCCGTCTTTAGAAGCGCACGCTCATGAGCTAAAAATGCAACTAGGGGCGCTACAGGAAAATACAAAAAAGGAAGAGGCATTTTTACATCTAAAAGATCAGTTAAAAGCGACAAAAAAGAAACTGGAAGATGAACGACTGCAACGGGTAGCGAAGCTACGTGATGTATCTTTACGTTTGCTGGAATTGTGTGAAGGCGATACATTTGAAGAAACCCAACTGCTGAGCTCGAAGTTTCTGGGTACGATTATGCTGATTACGCAAGGAACAGAACGTAATTTTGCGCGTCTACATCAGCGATTAAAACCTTTATATAAAGCGGTATTAACGCTGCGTTTAGTGGACAGATTACTGGAAGAGGAATCCATCAGTCACCCCTACCTTTCCCACTATAGAGAATCGTTGAATCGCTTCCGCGGCAATTATTTCTGGCAAGAAAAATGGCAAACTGAATTAGCGATTCCCCTTATTACCGGCGCAATTCTACAGGATATTGGTCTACAACACCCTGATGCGCTTTTAATATTGAACGGGAAAGAGAATGATCAGGACGAATTTAGATTACTTGAGGAAACGCAGCGTAAACTTTTATTAAAGCTGAATTATCACCACACAATGTCGTATTTACAGCAAGGGTTGGGACTACCGGCGTATATCGGCAACGACAAAGCAGAAAGAGATCAGTTTTTTAAGACTCACCAAATTGCGAATCAGTTTCGCCAACAACTAGTAAAAGATGCGTTTGTTTCTAAAAGCGGCATTGGTGAATTACTTAAGATCCCACAGATCTACGTATCCATTGTGTTATCGACCAAAGCAGATTACGACCGCAAAAGCTTGCCTAAAGGTTATATGTTGATAGAACAACTAGCGAAAAAAGGGGCACTCAACCCTCGCCTGGCTGAGGCATTCATCAAAATAGTGGGTTACTTTCCCCAAGGTTTTGGTATTACGTTCATCCCGGTCAACGAGCGTGGGCAGGAGAAAAATCAATACGAATATGCCATCGTTACTCAACTGAACCCCAAAGATCCTGCTGAGCCTATGTGCCGTATCGTATCGCGAAACTTAACTTATATTTCATCCGGTACCGCTGAGATAATCAGTAAAAGCCGTAATTTGTTCTTTCCTGCCAATCGCCAAAAACTTATGCGCGTTGGGAAGGATCGCCTGATAGAGATCATGAGTCAGCTATCAAATAATTTTAATTCCGAAGATATAGACAATCTGGTTCCTCCGCTTTGGGAGCCAAATGAGTTCTTCTCAAATAAACGGAATCAAAATCTTTGGAATCGATCGCTTTAGTTATGCCTAGCCTTGCCTGAGGGTAACGAATCACCCAGAACGCCTCCGGCAGTTTATAAATAAAGCGCAGCTATAGGATGTTTCCCAGGAATAATGGCAACGCACCATCCGCTGAGCCTTCCTTAGGACGCTTTTCAAAGGCTTGTAGTCTTCGTTAACCGAATTCGAAAGAACCCCTCTTTCAAGAAGAGAGCGAGAGTGGTTCTATGCAATAAGTGAAATAGCCCAAATTCTGGAGCAGGGATGCGCCAGCAGCGCCATCAGGGAAAATTTTACGGTATTTCGGATAAGAAATTTTTGTCAATATCTCAAGACTGCTGAAATTTTATTCATTCATGCTTTTGGCCCGCCCTCCCACTTTATCGCTAAAATGCCTTCATTCAAGTATCTGTACTAAGAACCTTTCATTCTCGCTGAGTGTTCAGTTAGCAATACGGACCGGTATCAGCTTTCTTTCTTGGGTGTTTTTCTTTCCGAGTTAGCAGATGGCGATGTCGTTGGCCCTGGAGAAGGTGCAGCCTTATTGGTGCGGGATTTAACCACAGCCGTTTGCGGTGATACTGTTTTACCCGATGGTGTCGGCGCTGACGGTTTTTCCTTGTCTGCCGAACCGTCTTTCTTTACGTTCGCCGATTTTTCATTGGAGGTAGAAGCTGTTGACGTTTCGTTTGCCTGCTGCTTTTCTGAAGCCTGTTTAGCAGCTAGCAACGCGACTTGCTCTACCAGCATGTCTAACTTGGCAGATAGTAACGCCAGTTGTTCTTCACGCCTGGGGGCCGGACGCCGGAACTTGGGCATTAACGAAAACAATGGGTTTGCTGCAACTAGCGTCTGTACCGAACTAAAAACATGTTCGGGACTAAAGCGTTCTCGCAGTCTCGCATCAATTGGCGTTCCTCGATGCTGCAGATCATCGAAGGTCTCCTGGGTTTGTTCAAGACGTTCCAGAACGGTTTTCGATAAAAAGAATATTTGTTCACCGACTAAACCGGCGCCAGCTTCAATCCATTCAAACAGAGAGGGAACGGGTTTATGATTTCGCTTCATAGTGACTCCAATTGGCGCTTACGCACATCCAAAAATAATGATGGCCGAATAGCCCGCTTGTTGATAGCCTTAGCGCAAGCTCAACTTCGTGCTATCAATTTTGCCACGGCCTCGGTTAAAGCATCCACCTTCGCGGTCAATTCTTCTATTTTCTTATCTGTATGATCTACGTCTAAACCCATTTTCTGGCGCACTTCACTAACACGATTTTCAACTTCATTTGTGGTTTCTTTAAATCTGGCTTTGGCGTCGTCCTCAAGGTTTTCTCCTTTTTTAACCAGATCATCAAACGCCTTGCTGGTATCAGCGCTGAATTTTTCGTACCGTTCCTGGGCTTCCTCTACACTTTTCCCGTACGCCCCCAGCCCAGCAAGCCAGATCTTACGTGCAAAATCTTCAGCTTCGCTGATTTTACTTTTAACTGAATCGTTCTTAATCATGCTGATTTATCCTTTTAACGAGGAATTCGTCGGTTATTAAAGCTTACATGATGTACCCCAAAGCACACCCACAACAGGAACGGCTTATAGTTGCCGCTTTTTATTCAGGCCATAGAATGCAGGCCAATAGTATTACCTTCTGTATCGGTAATTAATGAAATAAAACCGTATTCGCCTATCGACATTTTAGCTCGAGTTACACTACCACCTGCCGCGGCTACCCGGGATTCTTCTATCGCACAATCCTCACATGAAAAGTAAATAATTGTACTGTTTCCTCCCGGCGGATAGTGTTCCATTTTCACCAGCGAACCGCCCGCCCCGTATTGATCCATCTGTGAGGGAAAAGCCCACATCTCCAACTGTTCATCGGTAGGATCAGACAGCTGTTCCAGCGTTACCCTAAGTACAGCCTGATAAAATGCTTTTGCTCTTGCCATATCTTCTACATATATTTCAAACCACGCAATTGGGTTGTTGAGCATTTTGATTCTCCTGTTCGGACTTACAGAAATTGGTATAACAACCTGATGGTGACCAGATGAATATGTATAGCAGATATTTTTTCATCTGCAGAGTAATAAGAGATATCGCCCAAAGAAAAGATAATCCGCATTGGTGTGTGCTCACTCAGCGCTAGAAATTTTCAACTTTTAACAAGCCAGTTTCGTGAAGGTTGGTGGGGCTAAATTGAACGCAACTGGCGCAGCTCAAAGGTTGAAAAAGCCGCGCCCAAGGAAGATTTACAGCGTTTTCTGAATGCTGTTCTGACTATGACTCATACTTAAAAAGTTATGTAGAAGAAAAGACAAAAAGCCTCAACAACTAACCAACGTAAAAGCCAGCCGGGTTAATGTCGGGGTTAATGACGGGCTAAAACTAAATGTAGGTGACAAGCAAAACGGGAACGGAGAAAGCGCAATTTTTCTACGCTTGTGCCGCTTCTCATTCGTCAGAGAATAGTGAAAACAAGACAGTTTAAGGAATTAGTCGACAAGATCCTTTGGCATTTGATCGCGAATTTGCTGCCACACCTTGCCGCTTTCTATACCGTATTTACGAACAACCACAGGGACGGTGTCATATTCTCCGTTTTCTGCCACATCCAGCAGCTTTTGGTAAAACTGTCTGGCCACCTTGCGCGCTCCTTCATCAGAAAAGTAGTACCCACCAATCCGAGAATACAAGCCACGGAAACCGTTCATCATCAGAACAAAGACATTATTGTTAGATGCTAACGCTAAATCATGGTTCAGTTGATAATCGAACTGCGCAAACGCCAGGCCGTTTTCTTCAACATTTTTATAGCGAGCAATAATTTCAGCAGATTGCTGAGGATTGTTACGTATTGCGCCACGGATGAATACAGCACTTAAATTAGTACGTGCCGCCAGAAGATTATCAACCAACTCAGGAATGCCTTCTTGATCTAACCTGGCTAACGTCTCAAGAATATTGAGGCCACAGGTTTCCCAGAAATTATTCACTTTAGTGGGCTTTCCATGCTGAATTGTCAGCCACCCGTCACGCGCAAGCCTTTGTAATACTTCGCGTAAGGTTGTTCGCGTGACACCGATTAGCTCAGACAGCTCACGTTCCGCCGGCAAAATAGTGCCCGGCGGGAAGCGACCGCTCCAAATCGATTCCACGATATATTCTTCAGCAAATCCAGCCGGGCTCTGAGCCTTGTAAATCATAACTATTTCGCCTGAACATCTTTTTTATTTTCAAACTGATTGTACCAGATGCATTTTCGTTAACACAATCAATTAATCACTCATTAACTTGCTATTATACGATTGATGGCAGGTTATCTCCTTCCTCAACCCGCAATTTTAAGGTAGGCTGAATTCTGTTGGAGAATTCAGAAGCCTAAACCCTCTGAAAAACGAATCTCTGGCTGTTATTGCTTGCAATTTGCGATAACAATAATTACAAGAAAACTGCGAATATCGTCGACAAGTTGTAGAAGGATACAAAACGATGCAAACCTCCATGACCGTGGCTACTTATCGGAACTTTCTCGGCCATGCGCCCGACTGGTACAAAACGACGATCATTGGTTTCCTTATTGCCAACCCTTTACTGTTTATGGTGGATCCGTACCTGTCAGGTTGGATTTTGGTGATCGAATTTATATTTACGCTGGCAATGGCATTGAAATGCTACCCTCTACAGCCAGGAGGATTACTGCTTATTGAAGCGATGTTCATAGGCATGACCTCTCCCGAACATATGATGCATGAAATTGAAGTCAATCTGGAAGTATTGCTGCTACTCGTGTTCATGGTAGCGGGTATTTACTTTATGAAAGACCTTCTTATGTATCTGTTTACCAAGCTGGTCTTAAAGGTAAAAAATAAAATATTGTTGTCACTGTCGTTTATTATGGCATCGGCATTTCTATCGGCTTTTTTAGATGCTTTAACGGTGGTGGCGGTAATCATTAGTGTGGGGCTGGGTTTTTATACCATCTATCACAAAGTCGCTTCTGGAAAAGAATTTCATCATGATCACGATCACACCATGGATGATGGTGTGATTGAGCTGGGTCGTGACGACCTCGACAGCTTCCGCGCATTCCTGCGCAACCTGATGATGCACTCAGCTGTTGGTACCGCCTTGGGCGGCGTGATGACAATGGTAGGTGAACCACAGAACCTAATCATTGCTGATAAAGCCGGATGGGATTTCGGCGAGTTTTTTATTCGCATGGCACCTGTTTCAATTCCTGTATTTGTATTTGGTCTGCTTACGACCATGGTTCTTGAAAAGATGAGATGGTTTGGCTATGGCGCAAAGCTGCCTGAGCCAGTTCGTACCATTTTGACAAATTACAACAACCATATGGATCAGGAGCGTTCCAGTCGCGATAATGCCAAGCTCGCTGTACAAGCGATTATTGGTGTGTGGCTGGTGGTCGGCCTTGCCGGCCACTTTGCGTCGGTGGGGCTGATTGGCTTGTCAGTGATCGTACTTGCCACCTCAATGTCAGGCGTTATTGAAGAACACGCTTTAGGCAAAGCGTTCGAGGAAGCTCTCCCTTTCACAGCATTGTTATGCGTTTTCTTCGGAGTCGTTGCCGTAATTATCGACCAAGGACTATTTCAGCCGGTCATTCAATGGGTACTTTCTTTTGAAGGAGAAACCCAGATGGTAATGTTCTATCTGGCAAACGGCGTGTTGTCTATGGTCAGTGACAACGTATTTGTGGGTTCGGTATACATTACTGAAGTCATGTCTGCGCTGAACAACGGGCAAATTACCCGGGATCAGTTCGATATGCTGGCCGTGGCAATTAACACTGGAACTAACTTACCGAGCGTAGCAACACCAAATGGTCAAGCTGCTTTTCTGTTCATGCTGACATCGGCCATTGCGCCACTTTTACGGTTGTCCTATGGCAGAATGGTAATAATGGCACTGCCCTATACGCTAGTACTGACTCTGGTGGGGTTAGCGGCAACATATTTCGGGCTCGCTGATGCCACCCAGGCATTGTATGATATGCACCTAATTGAACATCATAGCGCTTCTGCTGCCGCTGGCGCGGAAGGTCATTAATCAAAGTCAGGTAATAAAACTACGATGATGTCGTTGGTATATGGAATGAGTCGCTGGGCAGAGCATAAGTCTGCCTGGTTGCTACTCTTTTTATCGTCGTTAGCGCTGGAAATAGCGGCGCTTTATTTTCAGTACGGGCTGGGGCTTGAGCCCTGCATCATGTGCATTTATCAACGCACAGCGATGTACGGCATCGTGTTTTCTTCACTACTGGTACTCATTTTCAATAACGGTATCACCCGCATGATCGGGTTTGCTGGCTGGGCCGTCTCTGCGGGCTGGGGCTGGATGATTGCTCGTGAGCATGTTGAAATTTTAAACGCCAGTAATCCCTTTTTTGCCAGCTGTGAAATTATTCCTAACTTCCCTTCGTTTATGCCGTTGCATGAATGGTTGCCGGCTGTTTTCGCTGCCAAAGGCGACTGTACGGAAGATAGCTGGCAATTCCTGGATATGGGAATGGCAGAGTGGATGATAATTATTTTTGGCATTTATTTCGTGCTCTTTTTGTTTGCCTTCGGATCGCGGTTGTTGGACAAGAAACTCTTTTGATCGACCTCACTATCCTGCCATCAAGGCTTCCTCCGATCCATACTACAAAAGGACCGATTACCATTCAACGTATCGGCTTTAAGCATACGGATATGTTGTGCGAAGCAGCACAGAAGTCCGTTCATCACGTTCGGCCATGGCTGGGTTCCGGTTGTTGTCCGGTCACACCTGTGGCTGCACGGCAGTGTATTGATGAGTTGGAGCAGAAACGCGAGAGGAGCTACGGCATAACCTATTTGTTAGTAATGGAAGACTCCTGTTTAGGAATGGGTCTGATAAATTATGTTCATCCGGTACACCGTAGCGCAAATCTGGGTTATTGGATTAGGCCTGAAGCATGCGGACAAGGCTTAGCTGTTGCCTTGTGTAAAAGCTTGCAAAAGCTGGCTTTTCTGCAAATGGATTTATGTCGACTGGAGCTTTATATCGAACCCAACAACAAAGCCAGCTTACGTGTAGCTGAAAAACTTGGGGCCGAGAAAGAGGGATTATGCCGTAAACGCATATTTGGTCGGGACGCTTTGCTTTACAGCCTTACGACATAGTACTGATCCACGGTTTAATCAATATCCTCTAGCGGCCAAATAGCAATATATTCTTCGAATTCTTCTAAATTCACATCGGTTTCAAATACTGTTTTACCTCTTATCGACATTCCACTTTTGTGCATTGCAGTTTTCTTCCCGCGATTGAGAAGTGGGTGCCATGATGGTAAGCCTCTGCCTTCGTGTAAACGTCGGTAACTGCAACTAGGCGGCATGAAAAAGATGTCTTTGAGGTTTTCTTTGGTCAATTTTACGCAATCAGGTACAAGCTGTGTGCGTTGAAAATACTGGCTGCAACTGCAGGTCTTCGTGTTTAGTAGTGAACAGGCAATATTGGTAAAGTGAACGTGTTCATTGGCGTTAATATGCGACGTTGGCGCCGCTTCTTCGGCTTCATCGTCATCAATAAATTTATGTAAGCAGCACTTTCCGCAGCCATCACAAAGTGCTTCCCACTGCTGCTCATTCATATCTTCCAGTGAAGTTGTTTCCCAAAATGGTTCGCTCATAATGCCTGCACACTTGTTTCTACAGTGATCTTGTCAGCTAACGTCGCTGAAACTGAATCTTCAGAAGTTAAAGGCCCCACTCCTTTTGGCGTACCTGTCAAAATAATATCACCAGCATCCAGTGTAAAAACACTAGACATATGACTAATCAAGTCCACGATGCCACGAAGCATCATGTTCGAATTTCCAGCCTGACGGGCCTCGCCGTTAACTGTTAGCGTAAACTCGATGTTCTGTAGGTCGGGAACTTGAGATATTGGAACAAAGCCCGATACGGGACAACTAAAATCGAAAGCCTTTGCTCTTTCCCAAGGATGCCCTTGCGCTTTCAGTGTACGCTGGACATCTCGCAACGTCAGATCCAGCGCTAAGCCGACTCCCCATATAGCAGCCTCTACATCATCATGAGTCGCATGACAAAGACGCTGTTTTAGTAATACTGCTATTTCAAGTTCATTGTGACATTCGCCTTTATCCGCAGGTATCGAAAGCGGCTGCGATAAATGGCATAACGCGTTTACGGGCTTCATAAATAACAATGGTTCAGCCGGTACCTCTGACTGCATTTCTTGTACATGATCCAGATAATTGCGCCCAACGCATACGACTTTTCCTAATGGTAAATCCACCGGTAAACCCAAACTGTCTAAATGCTGGTACATATCAGTAGCCTCGCTTTATACGGTCGGAAAGATACCCGACAGCTATACCGAAATAGCTTGAACGGTTCCATTTCATTAGTGTATGAAAGTTATTGTAGACCAGGTAAAGGCGCCCATCTTTACCATCAGGCATAATTAACGAAGCGGGAATATTGACATCAGGTAAGTCATTGCCATTATAGCGACGCACCCCTCTTGCCTGCCACGTGGATAACGGCACATACTCTTTTTTGTCCAACCCCGCATGCGTACCAGCATAGCCTTCGCGAAAAACAACCTGCCGCCCCCATGTACTTTGATCATCCCAACCTTCAGAAGATAAGAAGTGAGCTATTGACGCAAAAACATCCGCTTGATTGTTCCAGATATCTTTCTTACCGTCACCATCGTAATCTACTGCATAGGCAAGAAAAGAGGTTGGCATAAACTGGCTTTGCCCCATAGCGCCAGCCCAGGAGCCTTTGAAGCTTTCTACTGTCGTATGCCCTTCCTGCAAAATTTCTAAGGCAGCAAAAAACTGTTTCTTGAATAAGGTTTCCCGACGCCCTTCGTACGCCAAGGACGTCAACGCAGAAAGCACATCGAACTTGCCCTGGATTTTGCCAAAGTTAGATTCATTTCCCCACAACGCCACAATAAAACGAGGCTGAACACCGTACTTTTTGCCTATTTCCTCCAGTAGCGCCTGGTTCTTTTGATACAGCTCAACGGCCTGTTTCACCTTCCAATCGGGAACCCGCGTAGCCAGATAGGTATCCAGGGTGATCTTTTTTTCGGGCTGGTTACGATCCGATTTCACCACCGTGGGGCGAAACTGAATGTTAGCCATCACGTTTTCAAGAAAAGCATTCTCGTAGCCCTTCGCCGTGGCTTCTTGCTTGAGTTGTGTGAGATAACTCTTGAATCCGGCTTCGGTTTTTT